>CAVREN010000120.1:0-40171 GCA_963720115.1 uncultured Alphaproteobacteria bacterium | reverse complement strand
ATGCCGGAAGCAACTTGCGGCGAATAGAGGGCGACGGCGACAAGCGCGCCCAGAAAAGCGAGCCAGCCGACGGTGATGTGCGCGTAGCGCACATGCCAGCGGTTCAGATTCAAATAAGCGAACAGAAAGACCAGAAGGGTCGCGACCAGAATTGCTTCGCCGGAAGCGCGCCAGATGCGCTCGGAGCCCGACGACATATCGAACACCTTGCCCCAGAAGCCGAAATCGACCCCGATATAGATGAGAACCGCCCAGCCAAGCGCGGCAGCGGCGGGAAACATGACACTGCCTTTCACCACAAACAGGATCGTAAGGAACAACGCCAGCAAGCCGGCGATGCCGATAACGATTCCCTGGTAGAGCGTCAGCGAATTGACCTTGTCCTTGAACGCATCCGGCTCCCACAAATAGAGCTGCGGCAAATTCGAGCCTCGCAACTCGGCGACGAAGGTGATGACCGTTCCGGGATCGAGCGTCACCCGAAAGACGTCGGCGGTGGGGTTTTCTATTCGCTCAGGCGGATCGCCCGACGAGGGTGTGATGTTGGCAATGCGCGACATGCCGAGATCGGGCCAAAGCAGCCCGGATCCGACCATGCGGTAGTGCGGAGCGACGATCAGCCGGTCGATCTGCTCTTCGCCGTTGTTGGCGAGTGCGAACACCGCCCAGTCGTTTCCGGCCTCGCGCCCGCGCACTTCGATGCGGCGGACGATGCCGTCAGCACCGGGCGTGGTGGAAACCTGTATGCGGTCGGTATCGGTGCGCTGAATTTCGACCGCGTCGGTAAGGTCGATAGCGGGCGCGTCAACGCGGATATTGACCGCCTCGACGGCCGCGGCGCCGGAGACGCCGAGCGCGGCTGCAAATACCAAGGCCGCGAACACGGTGGCGGCGCGAAGAAATGACAACAGAGCACTCCGAGCAGCCGGCGCTGATCGCGCCCCAGAATTGTGGAATTCCCCCACGCGAAACTAGCCAATCATAGCCGATTTTGCGCCGGATTCGCGGCTTTCGTCACCGTGGCCACCTTAGCAAACCGCAGCGCCAGCCGATCAGTAGCCTATGGTGTGAGCAAGCGCAAGAAATTTCCCCTTTCTTATCAAAGGGTCAGCACGATTTTGCCGATGTGCTCGCTGCGCTCCATGCGGGAATGCGCAGCGGCGGCATCGCGGAGCTTGAAGGTCGAATCGATCACCGGCTTGACCTTTCCGGCGGCAATCAGCGGCAGCACTTTAGTCTCGACTGCGCGGGCGATCGCTCCTTTATCGGCAATTGAGCGCGCCCGCAGCGTTGAGCCGGTATGGGTGAGCCGTTTGAACATGAGGCGGCGGAAATCGACATTGGCGCGGGGCGAGGCCTGGAAAGCGATTTGCACGATGCGCCCTTCGACGGCGGCTGCATCATAGTTGCGATCGATATACTCGCCGCCGATCATGTCGAGGATGACGTCGGCGCCGCGGTCGCCAGTCGCCGCCTTGGTTGCGGCGACGAAATCTTCGGTCTTGTAGTTAACAGCGACATCGGCGCCGAGCGCAACGCACGCGGCGCATTTTTCCGGCGATCCAGCCGTGGTGACGACGTGCGCGCCGAAACCCTTGGCGAGCTGAATGGCTGTCGTGCCGATGCCGGACGCTCCGCCATGGACGAGGAGCGTTTCTCCGGCAGTGAGCCGGCCGCGCTCGAACACATTGTGCCAAACCGTAAAGAACGTTTCGGGGATCGCGGCCGCCTCGATCGCCGAAAGATTCTGCGGGACCGGCAGCGCGTGACTTTCATGGGCGAGGCAATATTCGGCGTAGCCGCCGCCGACAACGAGTGCCATCACCACGTCGCCGTCCTTCCATCGCGTCACGCCTGCATCGCGCGCCACAACTTCGCCGGCGATCTCAAGCCCGGGGATATCGGTCGCGCCTTGCGGCAGCGGGTAGAGGCCCATGCGCTGCATGACGTCCGGTCGGTTGACCCCCGCGGCGGCGACTTTGACGAGGATCTCGCCGGCCTCAGGTTGAGGCAACGGTCGCGACTCCGGCCTTAGGACTTCTGGTCCGCCGGGTTGGCGGATGGCGATGACGGTCATTCGGTCAGGCAGTGCTGTCATTGGCGCATGTGCTAAGCGTTGGAGAAGGAGTTCGCGGCAGTCTTAGAGCGGACGAGACGCATGTGTGACAACCGCGGCCGTTGCTAGGTATCATTAGCGAAGGAGGGACAAAATGCCCGCGATCGACCCGGAAGACGATCGTCCGAAGAAAAAGGTCGCCCACGAAATCGGTCAGGACTTGTCGCTGCTTTCCGTCGGGGAGCTTGCCGAGCGAATTAACTTGCTCAAGGACGAGATCGGCCGCTTGCAGGCCGAAACGGCGCGAAAACAAGCGTCTCAGACCGCCGCCGACGCATTTTTCAAGAAATAAGCCAAGGCGTCCCCCGAATTTGCCGGCCGTCGTCCGCGCTTTTCGCCAAATGAAGTTAAACTGCAAAAAAATTCGGTAACTTTCTGCCGAATCTTAACCTTCGGTTAAGCTTTCTCCTTCACTACAAATAACGTCCATCTTCTGGACATTGAGTGGCTCCTGTCCACTCTGTTTGACGCCTCCCTGTTATCACCTTGAGCCGCCGGCAACGGCGGCTCCTTTTTTTAATCGATCGGCATCGCGCCTCATTGGCGCCGCATGAATGTCCACGCCGGCAACCAAATCTTTCGCCGGCAACTCTATAAGCGCGCTTTGACCGCATCGCGCGCTGGACTCGGACGACCAGTCGAGCGATGCTGTCCGTGGTGTGAGGCGTATCGATGTCCGAGAAGCGTGCGAGTGAAGCCAGCACGGTGTCGTTCAGTGAACGGCTGGCGAGTTCCCAGGTTTTTGCCAGCCTTTTTCGCGATGGAATGGCACTCGTTGAGGAAACCGCGAGTTATCTCGACGGCACCGGCCGTTCGGAATCCAAGAAACTCGAACGCAGCGCCGCTCTTGTCTACGCCACCGAGAGCATGCGGCTGACCACGCGGCTGATGCAGCTTGCGTCGTGGCTGTTGCTGCACCGCGCGGTCAAGGAAGGCGAAATGACGCTCGCCCAAGCGCACGAGGAAAAGAGCAAGGTGAGGCTTGCGTCGTGCGAGCCCGGCGATGCGAAGTCGATCGCGCTTTTGCCGCCCAAGCTGCAGGAATTGATCGCGCGCTCGACCAAGCTGCAAAGCGAAGTGCGGCGGTTGGATGCCACGATGCACGCGCCGGCGCCGATCAAGGCGGTTGCCGGTAACCCGGTCGAACGGCAGCTCGGATTGCTGCGCGCCGCTTTCGAGCGCGACGGGGTTTAAGCGCGGCCGTTCCTGACAGCGCGCCGCCGCGCGTCAAGGTCGTCAGCCACGACGGGGAGCAAGATGCCGGGCAGGGCGGTGATTACGCGCCAGCAGCGCCTTTTCGACGATTTCTTCAAGATTGACGAGCTTCTGGTCGCGCATCAGCAAATCGGCGGGACTATGAGTTCCGTGCATAGGCGCTTGGTATTCGAACGCGGCGACTCGGTCGCCGTGCTGCTGTTCAATCGAGACCGGCGCGCAGTCGTGCTGGTGGAGCAGTTCAAGGCGCCGGCTCTGGTTGCTCGACGGCGCGACGATCCGGCAACCACGGACGGCTGGCTTGTCGAAACGCTGGCGGGAATGATCGATGCCGGTGAAACGCCGCAAGCCGCCGCGATCCGTGAAACGCTTGAAGAAACCGGCTACCGGATTCACACGCCTGAACTGATTGGCCGGTTCTTCGTCTCGCCCGGTGGCACGTCCGAGCGGGTGTTCCTCTATTTCGCCGAGGTTGGCGACGCCGATCGCGTCGACAAGGGCGGCGGCATTGACGACGAGGACATCAAAGTCCTGGAGATCGGGCTCGAAGAACTCTTCGAACGGCTCGCTCGCGGCCTGATCGAAGATGCGAAACTCGCGATCGGCGCCTATTGGCTGCAAAATAGAATTGGCCCGCAGGCGTGAGCCGCGGGCCGTGCGCGAGGCCGCAGACCAGTGCGCTTACTTCTTGAGAAAGCCCGAATACTTCTTTTGGAAGCGCGATAGCCGCCCGCCGCGATCGAGAAGCTGTTGCTGGCCGCCGGTCCAAGCCGGGTGTGACTTCGGGTCGACGTCGAGATGCAGCGTGTCGCCGGGCTTGCCCCAGGTCGTGCGCGTAGTGAATTCGGTGCCGTCGGTCATCACGACCTTGACGACATGGTAATCGGGGTGGGTGTCGTGTTTCATGGCGATACCGAAGCCTTCCGGCGTGTTCGGGTGAAATAGGGTGGAATTTGGCGGCTCTATAGCGCGCCGGCTCGGCCGAGACAAGCCGCCGCAGCGTGGCGAAGCGCGTTGAAAGCTTGGCGCGCACGAGGCATTGTCCCGCCATTAGCGCCAGCGAGGCGCCGAAAAGGTATTACGGCGCATGGACTTGCGTGTTGACCAGGATGCGGCGGCCAAGGGCTCGTCCTTAACAGAGACAGCGGTGACGGCGAGGATCCGACAGGCCGACGTGGCCGCCGAGCCGGCCGCGAGCGCCGCCGCGCCCGAGCGCCGGATGAATTTGCGGCCCCTCGCTTCGCTTCTCCCTTATATCGGCCGCTACCGCTGGCGCGCGCTGTCGGCGCTCGGCGCCTTGGTTGTTGCCGCATTGACGACGCTGATCGTGCCGGTCGCCATTCGGCGTATGATCGACTTCGGCTTTACGGCCAAGGGCGTCGCCCTGATCGATAGCTACTTTCTGGTCATGATCGGCGTCGCCGCGGTGTTGGCGACCGCAAGCGCCCTTCGCTACTACCTCGTCACGACGCTCGGCGAGCGCGTGGTCGCCGATCTGCGTGGCGACGTGTTCGCGCACGTCACCTCGCTGTCGAGCGCTTTTTTCGACGAAGCCAGAACCGGCGAAGTCGTCTCGCGGCTTACCGCCGACACCACTCAGATCAAGGCGGCGGCGGGCACGTCGATTTCGATCGCGCTGCGCAATTTCGTGCTGTTCATCGGCGCGACCGCGATGATGGTGGTATCGAGCCCGCAGCTTTCCGCGTTCGTGCTCGCCGCCATCCCGATCATCGTGTTGCCGCTTTACGCGTTCGGCCGCGCCGTGCGCCGCCGTTCGCGCTCGGCGCAGGACACGCTCGCGGAAGCGTCCGCCTACGCCGCCGAGCTGATCGGCGCCGTGCGCGTGCTGCAAGCCTTCACCAACGAGCGCCTCGGCATCGGCCGATTTCGTCAATCGGTCGAGCGCGCGTATGAGGCCGCGCGCAATTCGATACGTTCGCGCGCATGCCTCACCGGCATCGCCATTTTCCTGGTTGCCGCGAGCGTCATCGTCGTGTTGTGGATCGGCGCGCAGCAGGTGCTGGCCGGCCAGATCACGCCCGGGCGTCTCGGCCAGTTCATCCTCTACGCGGTGCTTGCCGGCAGTGCGCTCGGCTCGCTCTCCGAGATCGGCGGCGAGGTGGCGCAGGCTTCCGGCGCGGCCGAGCGTCTGTTCGAAATTCTCGCCATCCCACCAGTGATCGCAGCGCCGGCGCATCCAGTTGCGCTGCCGTCGCCGGCGCGCGGTGAGGTCGCGTTCGCGGATGTTCATTTTTCCTATCCGACCCGGCCGAGTGTCTCGGCCCTCAACGGCGTCTCGTTTACCGTCCGGCCCGGTGAGAAGCTTGCGATCGTCGGACCGTCCGGTGCCGGCAAGAGCACGATCTTTCATCTGCTGCTGCGCTACTACGATCCGGTTGCGGGCCGCGTCACCTTTGACGGCGTCGAGCTTCCGAGACTCGATCCGGCGGATCTGCGCGCGCGGATCGCGCTCGTGCCGCAGGATAGCGTCATGTTCGCGACCACGATCGGCGAGAATATCCGCTTCGGCCGTCCGGATGCGTCGGAAGCGGAAGTCGCCCGTGCCGCGGAGCTTGCTTATGCGGCTTCGTTCATCGCCGCCTTGCCAGCCGGCATGAACACGCCCGTCGGTGAACGCGGCGTCACGCTCTCCGGCGGCCAGCGCCAGCGCATCGCCATCGCGCGTGCGATCCTGCGCGATGCGCCGCTTCTTCTGCTCGACGAGGCGACGTCGTCGCTCGATGCCGAGAGCGAAACCCTGGTCGCGGCGGCGCTCACGCAATTGATGCAGGAGCGCACGACGATCGTGATCGCGCATCGGCTCGCGACCGTGCTGTCCTGCGACCGCATCCTGGTGCTGGATCAGGGCCGCATCGTCGAAGAGGGAACGCATCAGGCCCTCGTCGCCGCCGGCGGCCTTTATGCGCGGCTGGCGAAGCTGCAGTTCCAAGGTAGTTGAGCTCACCGAATCGCGTTCGGTGCTCAGGGCTGCCACCGCATGCGATGCACCGGCTTTCCGGATATCGGATTGACGCCGTCGCCGGTGACCAAAAATCCGAGTTTCTCGTAGAAGCGGATGGCGCGCGCATTGTCGGTGTTGACGTGAAGCTCGAGCCCGGTCGGCGAGAGCTGCTTGGCGACGGCGATGAGGGCTCTGCCGACGCCCGACGCCCAATGCTCCGGCGCGACCACGATCTGATCGAGATAGCAGGCCTGCGGATCGACGGTCATAAAGCCGATCATCTCATCGCCGGCTTCGGCAACCACGATGTCCGCGGACTTGGTGAGCTCGTTGCGCCAGCGAGCGCGCCACCACTCGAGCCGTCGCGCGAAATCGATCTGCGGATAGGCGGCCTGCCAGCTGCGCAGCCAGAGCGCGATCGCGGCCTCTTCATCTTTTGCGTCGTAGGGGCGCAGCGAAACCGCAAGCGCGCGCGGGCCTAGTCGCAGCGTCGGCGCGCTGTCCAAGCCTCACCTTTCCGTCAATTTCAGTTCGATCCGCCGGTTGCGGCTATGCGCCTCCTCGGTCGTGCCCGGATCGATCGGCTGAAACTCGCCGAAGCCGGCGGCCACCAGGCGCTGCGGCGGCACGCCCTTGCTGATCAGGTACTGCACGACCGAAATCGCGCGCCCCGCCGACAAGTCCCAGTTGGTCTTGAACTGCGTCGCCCCGGACAGCGGCCGCGTGTCGGTGTGGCCGTCAACTCGCAGCACCCAATTGATTTCCGAGGGTATCTGTTTTTCGAGATCGAGCAGGGCGGTCGCGAGCTTGTCGAGCTCGGCGCGGCCTTCCGGACGCAGAACAGCCTGGCCGGAATCGAAGAACACTTCCGACTGGAAAACGAAGCGGTCGCCGACGATGCGAATGTCGGGACGATTGCCGAGAATGTCGCGCAGCTTGCCGAAGAAATCCGACCGGTAGCGCGACAATTCCTGCACGCGCTGCGCCAGCGCGACGTTCAAGCGCTGGCCGAGGTCGGCGATGTGCAGCTGCGCGTCCTTTTCCTTCTTCTCGGTGACGTCGAGCGCGCTTTCGAGCGCGGCGATCTGGCGGCGGAGCGCGCTGATCTGCTGATTGAGAATCTCGATCTGCGCGACGGCGCGCGCGGTCGCCGCCTTCTCGAGGTCGATCTGCGAACTCAGCCTGCCGACTTCGGCCTTGCCGGCGTCCTTGCCCGATTGCGCGCCTTCGGCGGCGCCGCGCATCCGGTCGCGCTCGCCTTCGACGGCGGAGAGCGAGGCGCGCAGTTGCGCGATCTCGGCCTCGAGGCTGGTCTTGCCGGTCCGCTCCAACGAAAGAAGCTCGGAGAGGCGCGAGATCTGCGCGGTCAGGCGGGCGAGCGCCGTGTCCTTGCCGGTGATTTGTTGCGACAGAAAGAACTGCGCCACCATGAACACGGTGAGCAAAAAGATGATCGAGAGCACGAGCGTCGACAGCGCGTCGACAAAGCCCGGCCAGTAATTCATGCCGCTGTCGCGGCGGCTTCTCGCAAGGGCCATGCGGTCTTGAGCCTATCTATGCGTTGCTCGCGCGCCGGTAAGGGTTCGCGCCTTATCTGTCGACGGCTTCGCGCGACAGGATTTCCATGAAGCGGCGGATATCGTTGTTGAGCTTGGCCTGCGCGTCCGCCCAGTCGCGGATCATCTGCTGTTCGGCGCGCATGTGTTGCACGAGGCCCTGGATCGCTTCGGCCAAGTTGGCCATCGCCGCGGTCGTCGCCTTGCCGGAGCCAACTTCATTGACGGAGTAACGCAGCCGCTCGATCGCCTCGGTGACGCTCGCCGGCAGCGGGCCGCCGCCGGAGAGACCGACCGCGCCGGTCTCTTCCACCGTGGTCGCGAGCCAATCCTCGAGATTGGTGTAGAAGCGGTTTTGCGCCTGGCTGGTTTGCAGATCGAGAAAGCCGAGGATCAGCGAGCCGGCGAGCCCGAACAAGGACGACGAGAACGAGATGCCCATGCCGCCGAGCGGCCCGGCCAAGCCTTCCTTCAGCGAGTTGAAGACCGTATCGGCATCGCCGCCGACATTGAGATTGTTGATGATGGTGCCGACCGAGCTCACCGTCTCGATCAGGCCCCAGAAGGTGCCAAGCAGGCCGAGGAACACCAGCAGGCCGGTGAGATAGCGCGAAATGTCGCGCGCCTCGTCGAGGCGGTTGGCCAGCGAATCCAAAAAGGCGCGCATGGTCTGCGCCGAAATGGTGAGGCGGCCGGCGCGGTCGCTGCCAAGGATGGCGGCCATCGGCGCAAGCAGCGTCGGTGGCCGCGCCATGCGGCCGAGATCGGCGCGGCGGTAGCTGTTGACCCAGGAGACTTCCGGAAACAGCCGGATCACCCGCGCGAAAGACAGCACGATCCCGATCAGAAGCACCAAGGCGATCAGGCCGTTGAGCCACGGATTGGCATTGAAAGCGTTGAGAATCTGCTTCTGCAGCACGAAACCGATCAGGCCGCACAGAACCAGAAACACCAGCATCCGGAACAGGAAGATGCGGGGCGAGGCAAGTTTGACTTGTTCCAGATCGTTCGCCATCGGCGTTGCCTAGCACCTTATTGGATGCAGGGGAGCGCATCCTCCGCCCATTCCCGGACAAGCGGAAATCCGCATGATGACGGCCGAAATTGCGGGCAAACCCGCCCGATCCCGGCTCTCGGCGGGATGTTCGGTTTGGAACAGAGGGATCGGCCTCATCGCATGTCGCTCTGGCGCTTCGATTCTCATGTCGCTCTGGCGCTTCGATTCTAGAGCGGGACGACGCTTCTTCGAATCGTCGTCCCACTCTAGCGTTTTGTTTGCGCATGATCTTTGCCGGAAAGCCGGTATCCACCCCGGATCAGGTCCGGGGCAGGCTTTTTCCGGATCATGCTCTGCCCAACTATGGCACAGACAGAATCGAAGAAAAACGCACGATTGCCTGATGCAACCTGCGGCAAAATTTGCGGCGCAGTGATGACATCAGGGTTATGGGCTTCAGCATACGCGCCGGAGCGGCAGGCATCCCGCTCTAGCATTCTGTTTGAGCATGATCTTTTCCGAAAACCGGTTTCCACCCATCGGGTCGAAGCCCGAGGGCATGCTTTTCGGGATCATGCTTTTCGGGATCATGCTCAAGGCGCGCCGCGCCCGGCCGGCGCCGTCACCGCGATTTTGGCCGGACTTTTGTCCGCATCTCGCTCCGGATCGTTGGCGGCAAGCTTTCCGGCCTCTTTGATGAGGCGAAGAAGCTCGCGGTGCATGGTGTCGTTGCCGGCGGCGATACTGCCTTTGGTTAAAATGGCTTCACCGCCATCGAGATCGCTGACGAAACCGCCGGCCTCGCGCACGAGAAGAATGCCGGCGGCCATGTCCCAGGGCGACAGATCGCGCTCCCAAAAGGCGTCGAAGCGGCCGGCGGCCACCCAGGCGAGATCGAGCGAGGCGGCGCCGAAACGGCGCAAGCCGGCGAAATGATTCTGCGCGGCAGCGATTTCGTGCCGCCCGAGCACGAGATCGCCGCGGCCGTAGTGCGGCAGCCCGCAGGCGACGATGGCGTCGGCGAGCCGCTGCCGCGCGGCGACGCGGATGCGCCGGTCATTGAGGAAAGCGCCTTTGCCGCGTTCGGCAACGAACACGTCGTCGTTTGCCGGATTGTAGGTCAGCGCCGCGACAATGGCGCCGTCGCGCTCGAGCGCGATCGAGACGGCGAAATGCGGAATGCCGTGCAGGAAGTTGGTGGTGCCGTCGAGCGGATCGACAATCCACCGATGACTCCTGTCGGTGCCGGCGCGCGCGCCGCCTTCCTCGCCGAGAAAGCCGTAATCCGGCCGCGCCTTGGCGAGTTCCTCGTAGACGATTTCCTCGGCGCGCCGGTCGGCGGCGGTGACGAAATTGCGCGGGCCCTTGAGCGAGACCTGCAGATGCTCGACCTCGCCGAGGTCGCGCTTAAGGCTGCGGCCGGCCCGATAGGCGGCCTTGATCATGACATTGAGGATGGCGGAACGCTGCATGGCGCTTGCGGTACCTTTCGCGGCGCGTTCACGCAAGGGCGCCTGTCAAAATCGTTCGTTCGTCACCACCGGGCTTGACCCGGTGGTCCATGCAGACGTGCGGCGAGTCAACCGACCCAGCAACTCTCAGCTCGGACGGGTGCCGCATGGATCGCCGGGTCAAGCCCGGCAATGACGCAACGGAACATCGTTCTCGCGGCGCTCTCCTGCGTCCGAGCTTTGCCTACGACCACGACGCCATTTCCAAAAATAGATTCGCCCCCGGCAATAGAAGAGGGAGCGGAGCGCCAACCATCGCCGCCCTGCAAACAAGTGCGCACGTTGCGCGGCTCGTCTGCGTTCGGGGCGGCAGCGCGCTCTTTCGGGGCGCGCTCGCCTTCCGGCGCTCTGCTGCGGCACTCGCCAGGGCGAACGCATCCGCCGTTGGCTCAGCTCCAGTTCCCGCGTTTCCTGAGACCTGACCTTACGGGCGTTACCCGCTTCGATCTGTCACAAGTCTACCGCGCTCCGCGGAGACCGGTCGTAGTGTCGGTCGAGCGGTGGCCCGGAGCCGCCCGGGAGCGGATGGCAAATCCGCCCGCAGGCACCGCCCCCGCTCCGCTTTTCAGGCATGCCTTCCGGAAAGGCGCCCTCGATGAGCGAGGTGGCGGATATGTAACTGAAATAGGGACGTATGTCAAGCGATAGTCGCGTTATAAGCGACGAGGCGCCTTGTCGGCATGTCGCGCGATTCCGCCATCGCCGCGCACGATGGCACCCTGCCGCTCAATCCTGCGGCCGCAAGAGGCGACGCGGTATCTGGCGCCGGCTCAGAGCCCAATCGCTCGCTAGCTTCTCCCGGGCGGCATCGGCTTGTGCACAACTAACCACAATGAATCCAAGCAGCCCGAAGGACGAGATCCAAGCCGCGAGCAGAATGACGTTCTCAAGGGTGGTCATGATTTGGTGCCCCCGTGTTTGACGCATTATTTGCGTCGCTTCCGCCGAGGCGCTTTGATTTGAGTCAACCAAGACGGGTGGCAACGGCTTGGGCCGCACTGCCAAACAGGCCCGCCAAGTCCTTGCGCTCTTAGAGCGTAAGAGGGGAGGATTTAGTCATTCACCCCTTCGGTTCTTTGAGCGCGTCGATGAAGGGCTGGGCGGCTTTTTCGCCGGCGGCGCGGGTGGCCGGGTCGAGCTTGTTGACGAAGTCGTCGAGCGTCAGATTGGTTTCGCCCCGCGCCTTGGAGATCAGGTGCCACTTGGTGGCCTCGACCGGATTTTTCGGTGCGCCGCGCCCTTCGGCGAGGATGCGCGCGAGCCGATCCTGGCCAACCGGATTGCCGTGCAGAGCGGCCTGACGGAAAATCACCGCGGCGGCCTGTTCGTTCTTCGGCACGCCGTCGCCGTTGAACAAGGCGATGCCGTATTCGACCTGCGCGTCGCTGTTATCGGCAATCGCCGCCAGTCCCCACAGCCGCGCCGCTTCCTTCATATCCTTGGCGACGCCGCGGCCCTGCTTGTAAAGCGTGCCGAGCGCATATTGCGCCTCCGGAACGCCTGCTTGCGCGGCGGTGCGAAGGAGCTCGGCGGCGCGGGTGAAATCCTGCGGAAACAATTGGCCTTCCATGTAAAGGAGCGCGAGATCGTAAGCCGCCAGCGGATGGCCGAGCTTGGCCGCAGCCGCAAGCCATTTGGCGCCGGCGTCGCGGTCGCGCGGGCCGCCGCGGCCCTGCAGGCGGAACATGGCGAGCGCGAACATCGCCTCGCGGTCGCCGCGGTCGGCGGCAAGCTTGTACCAGTCGGCGGCTTTGACGTCGTTCTGCGGCACGCCGAGCCCACCGGCATAAAGCTCGCCCAGAAGCGTCATCGACTTCGGGTCCTTTTTCAGCTCGACGCGATTGGCGGCAATCCCGAAGGCGGTGAGATAGTGGCCTTGCTGAAACGCGCCGAAGGCGAGGTCGGGCTCGGCCGCGCCGGCGGCGCCGAGCGACAGCGGCAGAAGCGCCGAAGCGACGAAAACTGTCGCTGCGCCGACGCCGATTCTGTCTGCTCGTCCTCGCGCGGGCGGGGACCCGGCATCTGGATTCCCGCTTGCGCGGGAATGAGCGGCAAAGGTCGTCGGCATCAACGGTCCAATCCGGCCTCCGAAGCCGGTGCGGCAATGAGAGCGGCGGCGGCCGCGACTGCGGCGGCGGGCCTCTCCTCTTGCATCCATAGCCATTCGCCGAGCGCAATGAAATCGGCGCCGGCCTGTGCCAGCGGGGCGATTTCGTCGCGGCTTCCGGCATAGCCCACGCAAGGGATTTCGACCAGCTCCGACCACCAGGTCAGCCGCTCGGTGACCGCCTCGAGCGGCGGGCGGCCGCCGTGCCGGTCGGGATCGCCGAACATGACGTAATCGGCGGCTTCGCCGGCCAGCATGGCGTCGTGGCGGCTGCGCAGGCCGCCGGCGCCGGCAATGCGGTCGGGCTTGAGCACGCCGATGGCCGCGGTGAGCGCTTCAATGCCGAACAGATGCGCGCCGTCGGTCCCGGCACGGGCGGCGAGCTCGGGGTGGCCGTCGAGCAGGAGCGCGACATCGCGGCGCTGAACGACGGCGGCGACGGATTTGGCGCGGTTGATCAGCGTGCGTTCGTCGGCCGGTTCAAGGCGAAGCAGGAGGGCCGCGATATCGCCCGCTTCCAAGACCGAGCCGAGATCGCGCAGGAAAGACGCCGGGTCGCCGAGTGGCGGCGTGACGAGATAGAGGCGCGCGGTACGCGTCGTCATTGGACCACGCGCGTCGAAGGTGAGCGGAAAAGCGTCACGCCGCTTTGCGCTCGAGGTCGGCCTTCCACTGGCCGAGCGCGGCGAGGCCGTTCATCCTGGCGCGGTGGCCGAAGGCGCGCTGCGCGGCGGCGACGTTTTCCGCTTTGCCCGACCAGGTCTTTTGCGGCGCGGCTTGCAGCGCGCGGCCGTACGAGAAGGTCACGCGCCAAGGGAGCGGGCCGAGCTTGTTGATGGCGTCGAGGTGCGCGGTCGCTTCCTCGTCCGACTGACCGCCGGACAGGAACGCGATGCCCGGAACGGACGCCGGCACGCACGCCTTGAGCACGCGCACCGTCTTCTCGGCGACTTCTTCCACTGAGGCGCGCTTGGCGGATTTCTTGCCGGGTACGATCATGTTCGGCTTGAGCACCATGCCTTCGAGCGCGATGCGCTGATAGTAGAGCTGCTCGAATACCGTCTTGAGCACCCATTCGGTGATCATCGCGCAGCGGTCGGCGTCGTGGTCGCCGTCCATCAGCACTTCGGGCTCGACGATCGGAACGATGCCTTGTTCCTGGCAGAGCGCGGCATAACGCGCGAGCGCATTGGCGTTGGTCATGATGGCGTTGTAGCTCGGGATGCCGGCGCCGATGTCGATCACCGCGCGCCACTTGGCGAACTTCGCGCCGAGCTCCCGATATTCGATCAGCCGCTCGCGCAAGCCGTCGAGGCCCTCGGTGATGACCTCGCCCGGGCAGAAGGGCAGGGGCTTAGCGCCCGTGTCGACCTTGATGCCCGGCAGAGAGCCCGCTCTCTCGATGATCTTGACCAGCAGCGTGCCGTCGGCCGCCTCCTGTCGGATCGTCTCGTCATAGAGGATGACGCCGGAAATGTGCTTCGACATCGCTTCTGTGCTGCGGAACAGAAGCTCGCGATAATCGCGCCGGGTGGTCGCCGTGGAGTCCACGCCGATGGTGTCGAAACGCTTTTTGATCGTGCCGCTCGATTCATCGGCGGCCAGGATGCCGCGGCCCGGAGCGACCATGGCCTCGGCGACTTTGTTGAGTACCGTGAGATTCATCGCGCGTTCCTCGATGTGCGGATCAACAGGCGGCTCATTATGCCGAACTGCCGGCCGAAGCGGGAGTAGGGGTGGCTTTGAGAACCTCGACGCCCGGCAGCACCTTACCTTCGAGCCATTCGAGGAAGGCGCCACCCGCGGTCGAAACATAAGTGAAGCGGCCGGTGACGCCGGCGAGGTTGAGCGCGGCCATGGTGTCGCCGCCGCCGGCGATGCTGACGAGCTTGCCGCGGGCGGTCAGTTCCGCGGCCGCTTCCGCCACTTCGACGGTGCCGTTGTCGAACGGTTCCATCTCGAAGGCGCCGAACGGGCCGTTCCAAACGAGCGTCTTGGTGCGCGCCAGCACCGAGATGACATACTCGACGGTGCGCGGGCCGATATCGAGGATCATGTCGTCGCCGCCGACCGCGTCCACGGAAACGACGCGCGAAGGCGCGTGCGCGGCGAAAGTTTGCGCCACCACGACATCGACCGGCAGCACGATCTCGCGCTTGAGCGACTTCGCCTTGACGAGGATGTCGCGCGCGGTCGGCACCAGATCGTTCTCGCACAGCGACTTGCCGACCGCCTTGCCCTGCGCGGCAAGGAACGTGTTGGCCATGCCGCCGCCGATGATCAGCGTATCGACATGGTTGAGGAGGTTGCCGAGGAGATCGAGCTTGGTGGAAACCTTGGCGCCGCCGACAATCGCCGCGACCGGGCGCTGCGGCGTGTGCAAGGCTTTCTCGAGCGCGGCGAGTTCCTCCTGCATGGCGCGGCCGGCATAAGCGGGCAGAAGATGCGCGATCGCTTCGACGGAAGCGTGCGCCCGGTGCGCGACTGAAAACGCGTCGTCGACATAAATGTCGCCGAGCTTCGCCAGACCGGTCGCGAAAGCGGAATCGTTCTTTTCCTCGCCCTTATAGAAGCGGGTGTTCTCCAGGCAGAGAATGTCGCCTCCCTTCAGGCGCGCGACCGCCTGTTCGGCGACTTCGCCGATGCAATCGTCGGCGAAGGCGATGGGCCGTCCGATGATGCGCGCGACCGCGGCCGCCACGGGCTTGAGCGATTCCTTCGGATCGCGGCCTTTCGGCCGGCCGTAGTGCGATAGCAATATGACCTTGCCGCCGCGGTCGGCGATCTCGGTGATGGTCGGGGCGTTGCGCTCGATGCGCGAGACATCGGCCACTTCGCCGTCGTGCATCGGAACGTTGAAGTCGACGCGGACGAGGACGCGCTTGCCCTTTACGTCGGCGTCGTCGAGGTTGCGGAAGCGCATGACGGCAAGCTCAGCTGAGCTTGCCCATCGCCACTGCCGTATCGACCATCCGATTGGAGAAGCCCCACTCGTTGTCGTACCACGACATCACGCGCACCAGCGTGCCGTCGACCACCTTGGTCTGATCCATGTGGAAGACCGAGGAATGCGGATCGTGATTGAAGTCGGTCGAGACGTTGGGCGCTTCGGTGAAGCCGAGAATGCCCTTGAGCTGCTGCTCGGCGGCGCGCTTCACCGCGGCGTTGATCTCGTCCTTCGAGGTGGCGCGCTTGGCGACGAACTTGAAATCGACCACCGAGACGTTCGGCGTCGGCACGCGGATGGCGACGCCGTCAAGCCGGCCGGCCAATTCCGGCAGTACCAGGCCCACGGCTTTCGCAGCGCCGGTCGAGGTCGGGATCATGTTGATGGCGGCCGCGCGCGCCCGGTAGAGATCCTTGTGCACCTGATCGAGCGTGGGCTGATCGTTGGTGTAGGCGTGGATTGTGGTCATGAAGCCCTTGTCGATGCCGACGGCATCGTTGAGCACCTTCACCACCGGCGCGAGGCAGTTGGTCGTGCACGACGCGTTGGAGACGACGGTGTGCGACTTGTTCAGCTTGTCGTGGTTGACGCCGTAGACAACGGTGATGTCCGCGCCTTCGGACGGCGCGGACACCAGCACGCGCTTGGCGCCGGCCTGCAGATGCGCCGCCGCCTTGTCCTTGGCGGTGAAGATGCCGGTGCATTCAAGCGCGACGTCGATGCCCAGCTCTTTCCACGGCAGCTGCGTCGGATCCTTGATCGCGGTAACTTTGATAGCCCCGTTGCCGCAAGTGATGGTGTCGCCTTTGACTGTGACTTCGCCCGGAAAACGGCCATGCACTAAATCGTAGCGAAGCAGATGCGCGTTGGTCTCGACCGGCGCGAGATCGTTGATGGCGAGGATCTCGATGTCTTTGCGGCCCGCCTCGACGGCGGCGCGCAGAATATTGCGGCCGATGCGGCCAAATCCATTGATCGCTACGCGAACAGACATAACCCAGTCTCCCTACGATTTCTTACAGATGCGCCAGCGCGGCCTCTGCCACCTTCTCGGGGGTAATGCCAAAATGTTGGTAAAGCTGTTTGAAGGGCCCACTGGCGCCAAAACCGCTCAAGCCGACAAAAGTTCCCGCAGAACCGATAATCTCGTCCCAGCCTTGGCGGATGCCGGCTTCGACCGCGACCTTCACCGGCGCATGGCCGATGATCGCTTCGCGTTCCGGGGCCGGTGCGGCGAGCAAAAGCTCGAAACACGGCACCGAGACGACGCGCGCGGGCACGCCCTGTGCGGCCAAAAGCTTCTGCGCCGCGACCGCGATCGCGACCTCCGATCCGGAAGCAAACAGCGAGACGGAAGCCGCGCCGCCCTCGGCGGCGACGAGTTCGTAGGCGCCGCGCGCACAGCGGTTGCCGGCGTCGAATTCAAGGCGCAGTTGCGGCACGTTTTGCCGCGTCAAGGCGAGCACGCTCGGCCTGCCCCTATCCTCGAGCGCAAGCTGCCAACACTCGACGGTTTCGACCGCGTCGCATGGACGGAAGACTTTGAGGTTGGGAATAGCGCGCAAAGCGGCGAGTTGCTCGATCGGCTGGTGTGTCGGTCCGTCCTCGCCGAGCCCGATCGAGTCGTGGGTCATCACGTGGACGACGCGCTGGCCCATGAGCGCGGCAAGCCGGATCGCCGGCCGGCAATAATCGGAGAAGACCAGGAAGGTGCCGGAATATGGAATGACGCCGCCATGCAGCGCCATGCCGTTCATGGCCGCGGCCATGCCGTGCTCGCGCACGCCGTAATGAATGAAGCGGCCGCCATAGTCGGCTGCGTTCAGCGTTTTCATCGCCTTGGCGCGCGTGTTGTTGGAGCCGGTGAGATCGGCGGAGCCGCCGATCATTTCCGGCAGCGCGGCCGTCAAGGCTTCGAGCGCAAACTCGGAGGCGGAGCGCGTCGCGATTTCCTTGGGCGAGGCCGCGAGCTTGTGTTTCACTTCGTCGACCGCGGCGGCGAGTGCCTGGCTCATGTCGCTGCGCATGCGGCGCTGGAATTCGGCGCGCTTCTTCGAATCGAGCGCGGCAACGCGCATGTCCCAAGCGAGCCGCGCCGGCTTGCCGCGCGCGCCAGCCGCGCGCCACTGCTCGAGGATGGCGGCGGGAATTTCGAACGGCGGCGCGCTCCAGCCGAGCTTCTGGCGGGCGCCTGCGATCTCTTCGGCGCCGAGCGGCGAGCCGTGGCTCTTTTCGCTGCCGGCTTTGTTCGGCGCGCCAAAGCCGATGATGGTGTGGCAGGCGATCAGCGATGGGCGATCGGACGCCTTGGCGGCTTCCAGCGCCGCAGCAATCGCCGCCGGATCGTGGCCGTCGATGCGCGTTGCCGCCCAGCCGGCGGCCTCGAAGCGCTTCACCTGATCGACCGAGTCGGCAAGCGTAAGCGGGCCGTCGATCGAGATGCCGTTGTCGTCGAACAGGACGATGAGCTTCTTGAGCTTGAGATGGCCGGCAAGCGCGATCGCTTCCTGGCTGATGCCTTCCATCAGGTCGCCGTCGGAGGCGAGCACGTAGGTCGTGTGATCGACAACGTCGCTGCCGAAAACCGCGGCGAGATGGCGTTCGGCAATCGCCATGCCGACCGCATTGGCCAAGCCCTGGCCGAGCGGGCCGGTCGTCGTCTCGACGCCGGGCGTGTGGCCGTATTCAGGGTGGCCGGGTGTCAGCGAGCCGAGCTGGCGGAAATTCTTGATCTCCTCGATCGTCATCTTCTCGTAGCCGAGAAGATAGAGGAGCGCATAGAGCAGCATCGATCCGTGGCCGGCCGAGAGCACGAAGCGGTCGCGGTCGGGCCAGGCCGGATCGGTGGGATCGAATTTCAGAAAGCGAGTGAATAGCACCGTCGCGATATCGGCGGCGCCGAGCGGCAGGCCGGGATGGCCGGCCTTCGCCCGCTCCACCGCATCCATCGCCAGCGCGCGAATCGCGTTCGCCATGTGGTCATGCTCCGCGCGGGCGATCGGACTCGTGGCGGTAGCGGGAAAGCGCGAAGGCTGGGCGAGGGCTGAGCTCGCCGCGAGGATGCGATCCGGCATCGTCATGGAACAGGCCTAACGCGGCACAGAGGAGGCCGCGATCACGTGAATAGGCGGCGATCAGATAGCATGCGAGCCGGACGAGTCAATTGCGGGAGATCAAGCACGGCAACGTCATACACAGGCCGGGACAAGGAGAGCTTTGGACGTTGACGCTGAAGCTCGATGCGACGTAAGCTTCCGTGCGTAAATTGTTGCGGTCGCACGGTTTTCACGTGTGGTTCGCGATGCCTGTGGCCGCCCAGGATGGCCAAATGAGTGACAACAATTCCGTCGAACTCGCCAGCCGGCGCTTGGCGCTTGCTCTTGACGCGCTCGAAGCGGCGGCGGAACGGCGACACGAGATCGATCGTGGGCAGGATGCGCTCGTCACCCAGGTCCACGCGCTCGGCACCGACCGGGCGCGGCTCGCAAGCGAACTCGATCATGCGACCGCGCGTTCCCGCGGATTGGAAACCGCCACGCGGGAAGTTGCGCGCCGGGTCGATCAGGCGATTGAAACCATCCGCGGCGTGCTGACGGACGAGAAATAGCGACGAGCGAAACGGACAAGATCGCGGCGACGGAGGAAGCCGAGCACCGGATCGAGCGAGAACGAGGGATGCCTCAGGTCAACGTCACCATCAACGGCCGGCAGTTCCGCATGGCGTGCGAGGACGGCCAGGAAGAACATCTGACGAGGCTCGCCCGCGAGCTCGACGGGCGCATTGAATCACTGCGTGGCAAGTTCGGTGAGATCGGCGACACGCGGCTGACCGTCATGGCGGCGCTCACCATCGCCGACGAGCTCGGCGAAATGGCATCGCGGCTGCGACGTCTGGAGGACGAGCTCATGGCCGTCCAGGAGGCGCAGGTGGCGAGCACCGACCGCCACCAAACCGGGCAGGCGGCGGCGGCCGCTTTGCTGAATGCCGCCGCCGAGCGCATCGAGAGCGTCACGAAAAAGCTCAACGCGGCGGTCGGAGCGAATAGCGTCGCCTTGGGCTAGTCGGGCGCGCGCAAATCGCTTTTGCCCTCGCAAGACTTGGCGGCCTGCTTGGGTCAATGCTGTTCTATTTCGGTCATTTCTTTCAGCCGAGTGATGTTTGCGTCTGGCCGACGCCAAAAAGTTTTAGCAAAAACGCGCCCGCTATCACGAAAGATGCAATTATCAATCCGGCGAGAACAAAGAGTTCCCACGCTGGGTAGACTTGGATACCGCCTGTGCACCCGGAATCGGGCACGGTCCACATCACCCTTATCTGCTTTCCTCCAGCATCAGGCATGCCTTGGAGCAATGCTTTCGTCACCACTAACTGGGTTTTTGTGTCCTGAATGCACAGTTGTGCGTCTCGTAACACGTCCACGAGATGCAGCATGGCAGTAAGGGGAACCAAAACAAATATCGTGAAGATGATCGCTTGGTAGACTTTTCCTTCCCAGGAGGCTGTGTTCACGCCTTCGAGCCAGACGGTGGGGATCTGGTCGTGCCAGCTTGCTCCGTATCGCCGAGCATGCAACCAACCAACACCGCTTACCAAGGCAAGTAAGAAGCTCGCAACAAAGAGCGTAAGCAAGGCATTTGCCGCGCGGTCCTCATGTAAGAGCGGGAAGTTTAATAGGGCCTTTTCTCCTTGGCTCGCTAACCAAGCATTCCCTGTGAGGCCCAGCAAAATGAGGCCGACTGCCAGGAACAGCTGCCGCAGGTGTCTGGCAGTCATCGCGAGCCGGATCGGGTCATTGGCCCGATACCTTTTTCTTGATTTCGTCGTAAAGCAATTTGCCGATTGCCTCGGCGTTCTTTCCGGTGAGTTTCAGGCTCGCGTGGGCTTCCGCGCCAAGGGTTCCGCCAGCGTCCAGCACGACAAACTTTGCGTCGTCGAGCACAATCCCCGTGCCAACGATATCCTTTGGCAGCTGCGATGCCAACGCCTTGGGGTCTACGGCGTTGCGAATGGCGTCATTGAGCTTTTGGTTTACGTCTACCTTAACTAGGCGAAGGATTTCCTTGGTAATGTCCGAATACTGGCCACCAAGATCGGCATGCGCATCACCGATATCAACTGCGAGCATGGAGTCGTCCGCCCGCTTGAGCGTAACCGGGATATCGATCGAGAACGGCTGGGTGCCCAGTTTGTTCTTGATTGGGTTGCCTGGCCACGTCGATACAACGGGCACCTTCGTTTTGATGGGCCCAATGCTCTTCATCTGCCACTCGACCTTGGAGTTTGGAACCGGGTTCTCGCGGCAGTCCCATATGTCCACGTCACCATTAGTGTGAAATACTGTCGCTCCGTTAGCGAAGGTCAGCTTTGTGTTCGTCAAGGAAACGACAGGATTGTTGGCGCTGTAACTCCGGCAGTTGTCTTTCGGCAAGTTTGCGCCGGCGATGAATTGCGGAATTTTTCGCTGTATGTCGCCCAGGTCCGCAACCGCCTTAACCAGAATGGTCGGAATCTTCAGGCCGACATCGGCACCAAGGTAAATCTGAATCGGGATGATATTGGGACGTTGGATACCGTTTTGGTGACCGTCGTCTTGCCGGCGTACACAACTGGAGTTTCGACGGCGAGCGCTTCCCCTGCACATTCCGCAATCGCCAGCGCAAAGACCGCGGCCGTCAGAATCCAACGCTTCGTCATGACTGCCCCCTGGTTCACCTATAACCGCCACTATTGCTCGCCTTTCAGGCAAACACGCTTAAGCCCTTTGCAACGAGGTCAAGAATGGAAGCGACTGTCTTCAACGTCGCATCCAAGTCCTTGGTCTGTTTAATTGCTCCGGCAATTTGCTTGTTCGCCTGGCTGATTTGGCTCAGCGCTTTCTTTAATGCAGGTGAATCTTCGATGATCCTCAACTCGTCGCTCTGGACGTTGCCGCGACATTCTTCAATGTGCGTCTCAAGATCAACCAGCTTATCCGCGTCGGCGGTTTTGCCCGCAGCCGTTGCGGCATTCTCTTGCTTTTCAACATATTCGAGCAGGTCACCCAGCGCGTCGTCCAGCTGGGCCAGTTGGACAATCATGCCATGCTGGCTTTTCGCGAGTGTGACGGCGAGCTTCATGATGTCTTCTTTCCTCCGCCGGGATGAAGCGCGTCATACAGAGCCTTGGCCTTTTTGTAGAAATCAGAGATTGCCGCCTTGGCGTCATCAAATGAAATTTGCGGATTGCGAGCGATGTCCACCAATTTCTGATGGGCCTCACGAAGGGCTGCAAACGGCTTCCTGCTGTCCTGGTTGGCCAATGGCTGAAGCTCCATCTGGCGCGCCAGGATATCCCTCACCAGTTCGCGGCGTTCTTCAGCATCCGTCAAATGACGAAAGCGTCTGACTTCATTGTCCAGGATGACCTTCTCCTTATCGACAACCCTTGTCTGCAGGATCAACGTCTCGGACTGCAGGATACCTATCGCTGAATTGAAGGTCGGCCCGTACGTCATCAGTATCGATCGGATCACTTGGACGCGGTGAAACTCCGATATCTGTCCGAATAGAAAGGCGATCAAGTCGCCTGCGGGCGCGATATAGCCCGGCAATGACACGCTGGTAGTCTTGGCCACGCTTTTGGCAGCGTCCTTTGCAGCGGTGTTGATGTTTCCAACTGTTGAGTTGAGGTCGCTGACGTCCTTGGCTGTCGCAAGATCATTCAGTCCCCTGCCATACTGTGCGAGTGCCTTGGCCAAGGCCAAGCCCCGTGACACCTCAGACGCTGGCTGCACGACCTTGCCATCTATCAGCAGGGCGCAATTTTCTTTATCGACCCTTTTCCGGGCTATGCATGCGTGAACATCGAGCGTTTTGGCTGATTGGTAAGCGAGGATCGCGCGCGCCGTTTTGTCCCGCGCGTCCAAGGCCGCGAGGCTGTTTTCCGTCGAATCCAGTCCTTTGGCCAAATCGCCAGTGCCGTCTTGGAAAGGCGTCGTGCTGCAGCCGCCCAAGGTGGCCACGAAAAAGAGCGCGAGCAAATGTGCAATTCGCATGGCCCTTTCCCCAAAAGGACCTCGCCTAATGGTTGTGATTCGGACCGCGGCAAACCGGAATGACGAAAGCGTATAGCGGCGCTCCTCTTTCCGGGAACTCGCAAAGGCTCAGAATCCACGGTTCGGAATCGGCGCCCAGGCTTAAACGCTTCCCGGACGCGTGCGCCGCACCCGAGACGCGTTTGGCCTTAAAACGTCCAATCTAACTGGACCAAAGAAGTCCGCAAGAAAACTGGCTCAGTACTCGCCACCGAGGGGCGCCGGTTGATAGTAGCGCGGTGCCTGGTAGTAGCGGGGCCCGTAGTAGCGGGGCCCGTAGTAGCGGGGAGCATAGTTGTAGATCGGCCTTCCGGGTCCCTCTGCTTGGGCTTGGGCACCGCCTCCGACACGCTGCGCCACCCATGTGCCTTGGCAGGCGCCGGCGCTGCCTTGGCCGCGCCAAACGCCGCTGCCGCGCGCGAGGTTCAGGTGGCCGGAGCCGCTGGCCGATTGGCCGCCGGCCTGCACAGCGACGCTGACTGCCCCGCCGGGTGAGACTCGTCCCTGCACAGCCGCCCCGCCGTCGCCGGCCATGACCACTCCGTTGGAGATCTGCACGCCGTAGCGCGACGTGGGTTCGCAGGCGCCGCCGCGCGTCATCACCGTCACGCTCCACGCGCCGTCATAGGGGCTGCGGGCGAGAGCCGGATCGGCAACAGCCAAGCCGGCCAGTATCAAGGCGGAAGCGCAGAGGCAGGTACGCAGTTGCACGCGGACCATGCCGCCGCTGCTGCCGGGCGTGGACGCAATCATTTCCTTACTCGTGCTGAACATGTCTCATCTCCTGATCGCGATCGTTGCTGTGCGTTGACTGACAGTTAAGCTTGCGGCGGCCGCGAGCTGCGTTCGGCCGCGAGCGTGTCGCCAACGCGTCGCGCTTGGCGGAAGCCGCCATGCCCGGTGCTTAACAATTGCTAAATCGTCGACACACACATCGCAGCGGGCAATGGCAGGTGCGAAGCGCCGACCGCCCAATCAACCGTGCGGTGGCGCGTCGGTTCCCTCGTTGCGAAGATGCGGCGCGCGGGCTCTTGTCATCAGTGCGTCGGGTTGCTTTGCGCTCGGCCAGTGCCGTTCAGCTCCAGGTCGGTCAGCTTCTCTTCTTCTTCGAGGTTTTCGAGCAGAGCATCTTGATTGTCGTGAAGCTTAAGCTGACCCGCAAACGCTGCTGTGCGTCCCACGGCGCGCCCGTGCGTTTCCGCGAAGGGGCCTCGGGTGGCGTGAGCAAACGCGGTGGGCATCGATCGGGTGGCGTTGCCGCCGCTCCGGGACTACATTGGCAAACGCGGGGCTGCCCGGTGCGTGAGGAGCCATTATCCCCGGGGCCTTATCGATCCTTCAGGGAGCTGTCCCTGTCCGGGCTCGTGGGCTCGGACACATGGCGCCCACCTACTTTCGTAGGGAACCCGGGATCGAGCGCTCCAACGGCCGGCGCGGCTCCGCACGTATTCGTCTATCACCGGGTCGGCGCGGAGCGCCGAGACCCGGTGATTCCGATAATTCCGGCACCGCCTCGCGCTCTGATCGAGATCGCCGGGACAAAGCCCGGCGATGACGCCGATGCAGGTTGCTTGGTGTCGGCATGGCTGATCAGATTCTCGAAACGAAATCCGATCTTCGCCGCGAAATGATTGCGCGGCGCGATGCGCTGCCGGCTGACACCCGCAGCGCTGCCGCCGAAGCGATTGCGGCGCGGCCGTTTCCGCTTCCCGTCGTGACGGGCGCGATCGTGTCGGGCTTCATGCCGATGAAGAGCGAGATCAATCCGCTGGCGCTGATGAAGAAGCTTGCGGATGCCGGCGCACGGCTCGCGCTGCCGGTGACCCCGCGCCGCGGCCAGCCGCTGGTCATGCGCTCCTGGGCATGGGGCGAGCCGCTTGCGTCCGGTGTGTGGGGCATCCGCGAGCCGAGGCCGGAGGCGCCGCAGGTCGATCCCGACATCCTGCTCGTGCCGCTGCTCGCCTTCGATCGCGCCGGGTACCGCCTCGGCTATGGCGGTGGATATTACGATCTGACGCTTGCGCAGCTCCGTTCGCGCAAGGCTGTGACTGCCGTTGGGCTTGCGTACGCCGTCCAGGAAATTGCCCAGGTGCCCACGACCCCCCGGGACGCCGTGCTCGATCTTGTGCTAACCGAGCGCGAAGTTATCGACCTGCGCTCATGAGCCTTATGAAGAAACGACCCCTCGCACGAACCCTCTCCCGTATTGCCGGCGATGAGGGGGACCTTTCCTGATGCGCATTCTCTTTGTCGGCGACGTGGTCGGTCGTACCGGGCGCGCGGTCGTCACTGAGCGGCTGCCCGGCCTGATCCGCGACTGGAAACTCGACTGCGTGATCGTCAACGGCGAAAACGCGGCCGGCGGTTTTGGCATCACCGAGGCGATCTATAACGAGTTCATCGAAGCGGGGGCCGATGCGGTCACGCTCGGCAATCACGCTTGGGACCAGAAGGAAGCGCTGGTCTTCATCGAGCGCGCGCCGCGGCTGGTCCGGCCGATCAACTACCCGGCCGGCACACCGGGGCGCGGTGCGGCGCTGATCGATGCAAAGACCGGCGGCCGCGTGCTGGTCGTCAATGCCATGGGCCGCATCTTCATGGATCCGCTGGACGATCCTTTTGCCGCGGTCGACCGCGAATTGACCGCCTGTGCGTTGCGTTCGGGCGCCGATGCGATCCTCCTCGACATGCACGCGGAGACCACCAGCGAGAAACAGGCGATGGGCCATTTCTGCGACGGCCGCGCCAGCATCGTTGTGGGCACGCACACGCATGCACCGACCGCGGACCTGCGCATCCTGCCGGGCGGCACCGCGTTCATGAGCGACGTCGGCATGACCGGCGATTACGACTCGGTGATCGGCATGACCAAGGAAGAGCCGTTGCAGCGTTTCCTGCGGCGCGTTCCGTCCTCCCGGTTCGAGCCGGCGACCGGGCCGGCGACCTTGTGCGGCCTTGCGGTCGAGACCGATGCGGCGACCGGGCTGGCGCAACGCGTCGCCGCGGTGCGGCTCGGCGGCTGCCTCGAGCCGGCGGCGCCCGCATTCTGGATCTAGTTCCAGGCGCGCGCATCTTTATTTCCGCTTCTGCCGGCACTATTAGGTCGTCATTGCGAGGAGCAAAGCGACGAAGCAATCCAGTCTCGCTCGTCGTGCGCTGGATTGCTTCGCGGAGCTTGTCATCGGGCCGGCCACTTCGGGCCGGACCCGTTGGCTCGCAATGACGAAAAAGACGAGAGACGGAAGCTATGGCGGGACATTCGCAATTCAAGAACATCATGCACCGCAAAGGGCGGCAGGACGCGGCGAAGTCCAAGCTGTTCGGCAAGCTCGCGCGCGAAATCACGGTTTCCGCCAAAATCGGGCTGCCCGACCCGGCGATGAATGCGCGGCTGCGCGCCGCCATCATCGCCGCGCGCGCGGAGAACATGCCCAAGGACAATATCGATCGCGCGATCAAGAAGGCGCAGGGCAACGACGGCGAGAACTACGAGGAGATCCGCTACGAAGGCTATGGCCCGGGCGGGGTTGCGGTGATCGTCGAGGTCCTGACCGATAATCGCAACCGCACCGCGGGCGAGGTGCGCGCCGCCTTCACCAAGAGCGGCGGCAATCTCGCGGAGACCGGCGCGGTTTCCTTCATGTTCGACCGTGTCGGCGTCATCGAATTTGACGCCAAGGCCGCGAGTCCGGAGGCGATGTTCGAAGCAGCCCTCGAAGCCGGCGCGGACGATGTGGTCTCGAACGAAAGCGGCCATGAGGTCTATGCCGCACAGGACCAATATGCCGCGGTTGCCAAGGCGTTAGAGGCGAAATTTGGCGAGCCGCGCAAAGCCGCGCTGGTCTGGCGGCCGCAAAACACCGTGGCCGTCGGCGACGAGCAGGGCGAAAAGCTTCTCAAGCTCATCGAGAACTTGAACGAGCATGACGATGTGCAGAACGTCTATGCCAATTTCGAGGTCTCGGATGCGTTGGTGCAGCGCCTAAGCGCGTAGCGCCGAGTGCCTCAGTCGAATCAAGCTCGTCATTGCGAGGAGCGAGAGCGACGATTGCTTCGCTTCGCTCGCAAGGACGATCGGGTTAGTCGAACCTAATCATTTCGCGCCAAGCTGCTGCCCGGCGGCAGTCGTTATTTGGTGACCTTGGGGCGCTTCGGTTTGTCGTTATCGGGCTCGCTCGGCGAAAACGACACGGTGAGCCAGGCATTCCAGCCGGCCGGGCGGTGCGTTGCATCGAACTCCCGATAGCCCTTGAGGTTGAGACTGGTCTGCACCGATCCGGTGGTGAACGTGTAGTTGATCTGCGGACCGACGCCCATGACGCGCGACTCGAAGTCGCCGGCGTGGTCGCCGGGTCCGCTGTCGGGGCTGATCTGGTGATAGATGTAGCCGACGGCGCCGACATAGATGTCCTTCGACACCGCTTGCGAGAGCGCCCAATCGAGGTGCCAGTCGACACCGCTCTGATAATTCGTATTCGGGTTGATAAGATTATAGGTGGCCCCGGTCACCACCGAGAACTCGGAGCCATTCTTGGCGTCGTAATAGGTATAGCCGCCGCCGCCATCGATCGCGCCGTGGCCGAGGCCGATATTGGCGAGGTCGTGCCGGTCATAAGCGCCGACCGGAATGTTTCCGGTCACGTAGGTCGTCCAGTTGTGAACGCCGCTGCTCCAGCGCAACTGCGCCAGCGGGTTGAGATCGCCGAAGCCGGTGGTGGTGTCGATTTCCTTGACGCGCCTGGTGATGACCGTTGAACCCACTATGGCGGTCAGTGCCCGGTCCAATTCCACGGTCTGGGTGCCCGCGGCCACCGTCACGCCGACGGAGAATTGTCCGCCGAAGACCGGGGTAGCGAAGGCGTAGCCCGGATTGATGTTCAACGTGTCGTGGCCGGACTTGTAGGTCGATGTCTCATCGAGGCGCACGGTCGAAGGGATCCGTCCGGTGGTGATGGCGCGCGCCGTCGCGACATCGGCGCCGGCGCTGGCCGACGTGTAGTAGTCGACGATCGCGAGCGACCAGCCCGGCGGCTGCTGCGGAATGGCGGAGAAGCTCGCGAACGTCCCGGGCGCCCAGAACGAGGTGCCGCCTTCGTCGGCGATAGCGACTGCCGGCGCGGTGAGGCAGGCGATCGCAACCACCGCGGCCGCAGCCGGCAGCCGCGACCGGAATTTCCCGGCCTGCCTTTTTGGATGTCGTGCGATCGCCGGCCCCCTGTTCGCGCCGATCGTCAGTATCAGAAGCTTGCGGCGCCATGACTTGACAAGACTTGACTTGACACGGCTTGGCCGCGACCTGCCTCGGTTGCGATCACGCAGTGATGGCGTGGTATCGTGATTTTGGCATGACGCGACCGATTCGCATTATCGGCATCGATCCGGGGCTCCGCCGCACCGGCTGGGGTGTGGTCGAGAGCGCCGGTAATCGCTTGAGCTTTCTCGGCTGCGGCTCGGTGACGACCGACGACCGCGATGATCTCGCGGCGCGGCTCCTTGCCATTCATGACGGCCTGATGCGGGTCCTGGAGGAATTTCGGCCCGACGAGGCGGCGGTCGAAGCGACCTTCGTGAACAAGGACGCCAAGGCGACGCTCAAGCTCGGTCAGGCGCGCGGCATCGCCATGGTGGTGCCCGCCAGGGCCGGCATGCCGGTCGCCGAATATGCGCCCAATCTGGTGAAGAAGAGCATTGTCGGCGCCGGCCATGGCGACAAGAGTCAGGTGCGGATGATGATCGGCGTGCTTCTGCCTAAGGCCGATCCCAGCTCGGAGGATGCCGCCGATGCGCTCGCCATTGCGGTGACGCACGCACACCATAGACAAAGCGTGGTTCTCAAAGTGGCGGTGCGATAAATCAGGCGTTGATACTTGCCCCCACCGGCTCGCTTTGCTCGCCACCTCCCCCGCGCGCGGGGGAGGATGTGAGGCGCGGGGCATGATCGGCAAGCTCAAGGGCGTGATCAATTCCTACGGCGAGGATCACGTGATCCTCGATGTGAACGGTGTCGGCTATCTGGTTCATTGCTCGGCGCGCACATTGCAGGAATTGCCGCCGGCCGGGCAGGTGGCGGCGCTTTCGATCGAGACTTATGTGCGCGAGGATCAGATCCGCCTGTTCGGCTTCATGACGGATGTCGAGCGCGAGTGGTTTCGGCTTTTGCAAACCGTGCAGGGCGTCGGCGCCAAGGTCGCACTCGCCGTGCTCGGCACGCTCAAGCCTGCCGATCTCGCGTCCGCCATCGCCATGCGCGACAAGGCGATGGTGGCGCGCACGCCCGGCGTCGGACCGAAGGTCGCCGAGCGCATCGTCACCGAACTGAAAGACAAGGCGCCGGCCTACGCCGAGGTCGATCCGGCGCTAGTGCGGCTCTCCGGCGCGCTCGAGGACAAGCGCGCGCCGCAGCCGATCAGCGATGCGGTTTCGGCGCTGGTCAATCTCGGCTATGGCCAGCCGCAAGCGGCGGCGGCGATCGCCGCGGCCGCGCGCAGCGCGGGCGAGGGCGCCGAGGTCAAGACGCTCATCCGGCTGGGGCTCAAGGAGTTGGCGAAGTGAAACGGCCGGCAAAGCTTGTCAAAAGCGATCGCGCATTGGTCGATGCGGCGACCGCGGCGATCAAACAACGCTACCGCAACGACTGGCAGGAAGTCGGCGCGGCGCTGCGCACGCGCTCCGGCAAGATCTTTACCGGCGTCAATCTCGATGCCTATCTCGGCCGCATGGCGGTGTGCGCGGAAGCGGTGGCTTTGGGCCGCGCCTTTGTCGAACTCGGCGCCGATGGCATCGAGACGATCGTCGCCGTGCGCCATCCGCCGCCGGATGAGAAGGATCAGAATATCCGGGTCGTGTCGCCGTGCGGCGCCTGCCGCGAGCTGATCTTCGATTATGATCCGAAGGCGCGGGTGATCGTGCCGAACGGTAGATCGCCGGGCGTGGTGGCGATCAGCGATCTGTTGCCGAACAAATATCGGCGAGGGCCGGAGACGTGACGGCAACCCCCGGACGCAAGCTTGTGAGTGGCGAACACCGCGACGAGGACGCGGCGGAGGCCTCGCTGCGGCCGCAGAAACTTGCCGAATTCGTCGGCCAGGAGCAGGCGCGCAAGAATCTCGCGGTGTTCATCGAGGCGGCGCGCGCGCGCAAGGAAGCGCTCGATCACGTGCTGTTCGTCGGCCCGCCGGGCCTCGGTAAAACGACCCTGGCGCAGATCGTGGCGCGCGAGCTCGGGGTGAATTTCCGCGGCACTTCGGGGCCGGTGATCGCCAAGGCCGGCGATCTCGCGGCGCTCCTCACCAATCTGGAAGAGCGCGACGTCTTGTTCATCGACGAGATCCACCGGCTCAATCCGGCGATCGAGGAAGTGCTTTATCCGGCAATGGAGGACTTTCAGCTCGATCTGATCATCGGCTCGGGGCCGGCGGCGCGCTCGGTGAAGCTCGATCTTGCCAAATTCACGCTGGTTGGCGCCACCACCCGCGCCGGGCTTCTCACCAATCCGCTGCGCGATCGTTTCGGTATTCCGGTGCGGCTCAATTTCTATTCGGTGACGGAGCTCGAACAGATCGTCAATCGCGGCGCGCGCGTTCTGGGCATCGGCGTTACGCCCGATGGCGCCAACGAAATCGCGCGGCGCGCGCGCGGCACGCCGCGCATCGCCGGCCGGCTGTTGCGGCGGGTGCGGGACTTTGCCGCCGTCGCCGGCGCCGCTTCAATCGATCGGGCAGTCGCCGACAAGGCGCTGGCGGCGCTTGAGGTCGATGCCGCCGGCCTTGACGCCATGGACCGGCGTTATCTGACAACGATCGCCATGAACTATGGCGGCGGTCCGGTCGGCGTCGAAACGCTTGCGGCCGCCCTGTCCGAGCCGCGCGATGCCATCGAGGACATCATCGAGCCGTATCTCATTCAATGTGGGCTGTTGCAGCGAACGCCGCGCGGGCGGCTTATCACCAGTCACGCGTTCCGCCATCTCGGTCTGGCGGAGCCCGCGCGCGATCCGGCGCAGTTCGGGTTGTTCGGCGCGAGCGAGGAGGAATAGCGTTTCGTTTATCCGGCTAGTTGGCGTTCGCGCCAAAACCGCGGCGACGTTGGCGACGACCTCGACGAGGTGCGTTTGTTTCTCGTCCCTGCCGGAAGCGGACCGGCCGCCGACGCCCGTCGAAACCACGTGACGCGTTCGACGTTGGGCGTCCGCGGGGTTCTGTGCGGGACGATCATCGGCGGCACCCGTTTGCGTGGATCAATAGCAAGGCGGATAGGGAGCATACCCGCATGCTCTGATGTTGTAGTAATTCGGGGCCGCCGCCGCACCGATGGCGGCCGCACCGTCGCCGCGATAAGCTCGGCCATAATAGGTGCCGCGGTAGCCCGTCGCACGAGCGCCGCCATCGACTCCGACTGCCTCTACCCCGCCGCCATGGACGCCGACAGCTTCGACCCCGCCGCCATGGACTCCGACGGCCTCGACCCCGCCACCGTGGACGCCGACAGCCTCAACTCCGCCGCCATGGACGCCGACGGCCTCGACCCCGCCGCCATGGACGCCGACAGCCTCAACTCCGCCGCCATGGACGCCAACGGCCTCGACCCCGCCGCCATGGACGCCGACGGCCTCGACCCCGCCGCCGTGGACGCCGACAGCCTCGCCGCCGCCGCCATGGACTCCGACGGCCTCGACCCCGCCGCCATGGACGCCGACAGCCTCGACTCCGCCACCGCGGATTCCGGCAGCGTAAGCGCCGCCACCACGGACTCCGGCAGCGTAAGCGCCGCCACCACGGACTCCGGCAGCGTACACACCGCCAACGCGGATTCCGGCAGCGTAAGCGCCGCCACCACGGACTCCGGCAGCGTACACACCGCCAACGCGGCCTTCACCGGCTAATGCTTCGGTCGAAACGCATGCGATGCCGAGGATGGCAGCGGCCGCAAATGAAACGACGGTTCTATTTGACGAGGAGCCTGGCGACATTTGGACGTGGCCTTTCTCAGGAAGGTGCCGGGCTTCGGTTGAAGCCCATGCAAAACAATCCTAGGCCGCAGGAGTGATGTTCCGGTGTCTTGATAACAACAAAAAGCCAGCAATTCTCAAGACAGATTTAGATAATTTGTCGAGATGGTTTGCGCAGTTGCAAGTCGGTCCGCCTTCCGGCTGGAATGCGTAGCTCATGTTCGTGGTTTCGCCGGCGCCCCACGACGACCACGACCACGGACGTTTCGATCGCCAATCATTTCAAGTCGCGACGCGTCAATGGCTTGGCGAAGACCGTCACGATGGTCGCATTGCCGGTGGCGCTGGAAACGATGGTCTCCACCCGCACCACCATGGCCTTGTTTTTGGCGTAGCCTCCGTACCAGCCCTCGGTGCCTTTGAACCCTTCGATCTCGGCGAGCGCGCGCGAGGCTGGATCTTCGAACCAGACGACGGCCGGATCGGCGGCCTGGAATGCTGTCTTTACGTCCGCGGCAATCTGTTTTGCCTTCTCCGCCGATTGCGGCGGCTGGGCGCCGAAGCCCGAAGGATCGCAGCGGTATTCGTAGCGTGAGCCCTCGCCGCGTTTGTAGACGTAGCAGGTGTTGATCAGGCTTCCGATGGGCTGCGTGCCTTGCCAGACCGCGTCGCCGCGCGTATCGACGGTTGCCTTGCCCTTGAGCTTTGCGAAGTTGCCGGAGCGCGCGGCCAGAATTTTGTGCAACGAAACGCAGACGTCGTCGGTGCAATCGGCCAATGCCGGTCCCGTCATTAACAGCAAAGCAACGGGCACGAAAAGCCGCCGTGTCATCCCGAGCCCCCAACTCGATTGGACCAGCAGAGCAGTCGACTATAACGCCGCCTCGCGAGGCTGCGACAGCAATTTGGCGGCGGGACACAAGGCGCTGACCGCGCGAAGCGGCTATGATAGAGGCTCTGGCGCTCGACGTTTGGCGAGTGCGTTTATCTGGAGTCGACATGCCAAGGACGATGTCAGGCGGTTGCCATTGCGGGCGCGTGCGTTTCCGCGTCACGGCGGACCTCGCGCGCATCACCGACTGCAATTGCTCGATCTGCAACAAGAAGGGCTTTCTGCATCTGATCGTGCCGCCGGAGCAGTTCGAGCTTCTCAGCGGGGCGGACGCGCTGACCACCTATCGGTTCAACACCGGCACGGCCAAGCACACATTCTGCTCGACCTGCGGCATTCACGCCTTCTATGTGCCGCGCTCCGATCCCGACAAGATCGACGTCAATGCCCGTTGCCTCGACGATGTCGATATCGCAGCGATCAAGCCGCACACCTTTGACGGAAAGAACTGGGAGCAATCGATGGCCGGGCGGGTGCCGTGGAAGTAGGGCGCACCATTTCGCTTGATGGCGAGATTCGCGATGGACGCCACGTCTTCGTCGTGCGCGTCTATTATGAGGACACCGATTTCACCGGCATCGTCTATCACGCCAACTATCTGCGCTTCATGGAGCGTGCGCGGACCAATTATCTGCGCTTGATCGGCGCCGATCATCGGGCGCTGTTCGAGGCAGCGGAACAGGAAGCGCCCGGATTTGCCTTCGTGGTGCACTCCATGACGATCGATTTTCGGCGGCCTGCGCGCATGGACGACGTGCTCGATGTGATCACCGAACCCCAAGTGGTGAAGGGCGCTTCCATCACGCTGCGCCAACGCGTCATGCGCGGCGAGGAACTCCTGGTCGACGCGACGGTGCGTTTCGCGCTGATCAGCGAGGGCCGCGCCCGGCCAATTCCAAAAGCCTTGCGGGTCGCCATGAAGGCCGATCTCGACAGCAGGCAGTAATCGGGTCGGCAGGGCAGGGTCGGCGACCTTATATTCACGCCATGAGCGAAAACGCCTCTGACAATCCTGGCTATGCGCTGTTCGAAACGGCGATCGGGCGCTGCGGCGTCGTTTGGAGCGCGCGCGGCATCGTCGGCGTGCAGTTCCCCGAGGGCAGCGAGCAGGCAACCCGAAACCGTCTGCTGCGTCGCTTCCCAAGCGCCCGCGAGACGGCGCCCCCGGAAACCGTGCAGCGCACGATCGAGGACATCGTCGCGCTGCTTGCCGGCGCGCGCCGCGACTTGAGCGAAGCGGTCCTCGACTGCGAGGCGGTGCCGGACTTCAATCGCCGCGTCTACGATGTCGCGCGCGCCATTCCCGCAGGCAGCACGTTGTCCTACGGCGAAGTCGCCGAGCGTCTCGGCGACCGCAATTTGGCGCGCGACGTCGCACAGGCGCTCGGGCAAAATCCCTTCCCGATCATCGTGCCCTGTCATCGCGTCATGGCGGCGGGCGGCAAGACCGGGGGATTTTCGGCGCCGGGCGGCGTGCGCACCAAACTCCGCCTATTGTCCATCGAGCGGGCCCAGCCCGGCGGTCCGACGCTGTTTACCGATCTCCCGCTGGCGTCGCGGCCGCGCCGCCGCGCTTAATCGTGATCCTGTTGTCAGCATCGACGCGCGCCCCAAGCTCATGTAAGTACCATTTACATGAGCTGGTCGAAGGAAGATAAGGAAAGCCCGCGCGGCTATCACCACGGCAATCTGAAGGAAGCGCTGCTCCGCGCCGCGCTCGAATTGATCGCGCAAAAGGGACCCGCCGGCTTCACCTTTGCCGAGGCCGCGCGTTGGGCCGGCGTCAGTCCCGCCGCGCCTTACCGGCATTTCCGCGATCGCGACGAGCTTCTAGCCAGCATAGCGCTGCGCGGCTTTCATCAATTCGAAGAGGCGTTGGCGCGGGCCTGGGACGAGGGGCGGCCGGATGTGTTCTTCGCGCTCGACCGGCTAGGCCGGGCGTATCTCGATTTTGCGCGCAGCGAGCCCGCGTACTATTCGGCCATGTTCGAGGCCGGAGTGCCGCTCGCCGGCAATCCCGAATTGCGCGACGCCGGCGACCGCGCCTTTGCGGTGCTCCGCGCCGCGGCGGAAAAGCTTTGCGCACAGGTGTCGGCGCGCGACCGTCCGCCGGCGCTGATGGTGGCTTTGCATATCTGGGCGATGGCACACGGCATTGCTTCATTGTTCGGACGCGGCGACGCGGCGCGCCGCGCCTTGCCGATTGCGGCGGAGGAACTGCTCGAAGCTCAGACGCTGATCTATCTGCGCGGTTTGGGCGTGGCTGTAGTGGCGGGTAACGCAAAGCCCGCGCCGTCGGAGTGAACTCGTCGCAAGTGAATTGATCGGGCGCCAAAAGCCCGTCCGGCGTCGGATCGAAGCCGAGCAAAGCTTGAAACCATCGGCCCGGTGCGATCTTCGGCCGCGGGCTTGCCGCAGCGGGTTTGCGCACTAACTGGCGTGCGAAGCCGAAGTCCCGTCCCCGCTCTGGCTAGCCCCAACGCTGGCCATCTTCACGAAGGCGCGAGCCACTTGACAGTTTGGGGCGGCGATGTAAATGTTATTTACATTCACACTTGGGAGTCCCGACATGGTCCTCGTGGACAAACTCGACGAAATCGGAAAGCCGGCCTGGATAGCGCTCATTGTGCTCGGCTTCATGGCTTGGTGGCCGGTCGGCCTCCTGGCCCTCGCGTTCTTTTTAGGGAGCGGCAGAATGGGATGCTCGTATCGGCACGGCGGCAACTGGCAGGCACACTGGCAGTCAAAGATGGAGCGCATGCAAGGCAAAATGGATCGCATGCGGTCCAAGATGGAAGGTCGCGACTGGTGGGGCGCGCCGCCCTCAAGCGGCAACCGCGCCTTCGATGAATACCGCTCGGAAACCCTGCGCCGGCTCGAAGACGAGCAGCGCGAATTCAAGGAGTTCTTGGAGCGGCTTCGCTTTGCCAAGGACCGCTCGGAGTTCGATCAGTTCATGGCCGAACGCCGCAATCGGCCGCCGAGCGAGGGTCCGCAGGGCCCGCAGCCACCCCAGCCGCCACAGTCGCCTTTCGCCTGAACGGGTGTTTCGCAGCGACAATCTTCCGGGCCGCCCGTCTCGCCGACGGGCGGCCTTCGCATTTCGGGGGATAAGGGCTGGCGCTGTCGCCTTAACCGGGCGTTAAGCATATCCGCGTTTCGTAGGCGCCGAACGACCGGAGTAGCGCCCTAGTTTGGACAAGTTTCGCGATGATTTCGGTCAGGCCGGTGACGGGTCCGGCTTGGGTCCTCGTGAAATTTTAGGTCGCGGTCGGCGCGCAATGCGGCTGCCCCTGCCTTTGGTCCCGGCGCTAGTGCGAAAACACTAGTGCGCCGCCCCGGTCATTGGCCCGGCTGGTTTGCCGAAAGGACGCGCCCATGAATCCTGCCGACATCTCAGCGTCGGCCATGCCGTTGACCTCGTCCGATCTGTCGCTGTTCCACCTGTTCTGGCAGGCCCATTGGCTGGTCAAGACAGTGATGCTCGGTCTGATCATCTGTTCCATATGGGTCTGGGCGATAGCCATCGACAAAACCATGCTGTTCCGCAGGATCCGCAAGGCGGCGGATTCTTTCGAACAGGCGTTCTGGTCGGGGCAGTCATTGGAGGAACTCTACACATCGCTGGCCGCCAAGCCCGGCCACTCGACCGGCGCACTGTTCGTTGCCGCCATGCGCGAATGGAAGCGGAGCTTCGAGGGGCACGCCCGCTCGTTTGCCGGCCTGCAGATGCGCATCGAAAAGGTCATGGATGTCGCCATCGCGCGCGAGGTCGAGCATATGGAGCGGCGGCTCCTGGTGCTGGCGACGGTCGGCTCGGCGGGGCCCTTTATCGGCCTGTTCGGCACGATCTGGGGCATCATGACGAGCTTCCAGTCGATTGCGGCCTCCAAGAATACCTCGCTGGCGGTGGTGGCGCCCGGCATCGCGGAAGCGCTGTTTGCGACCGCGATTGGTCTTATTGCCGCCATTCCGGCGACGATTTTCTACAATAAGTTCATTTCCGAGGTGAACCGGCAGGCGCAACGCCTCGAAGGGTTTGCCGACGAATTCTCCGCGATCCTGTCGCGGCAGATCGACGAACGGGGATAGGGGCGGGGGCGGGTCATGGCGGCGAATGTCGTCAGTGGGTCGTCCGGCGGACGCGGCAGACGCGGCCGCCGCGCGGTGATGAGCGAAATCAACGTGACGCCCTTTGTCGACGTCATGCTGGTGCTCCTGATCGTCTTCATGGTGTCGGCACCGTTGCTCACGGTCGGCGTGCCGCTCGATTTGCCGCAAAGCCAGGCCAAGTCGCTGGAGCAGGACCGCGAGCCGCTTACGATTTCAGTGAATGTGCGCGGGCAGATCTTTTTGCAGAATACCGAGATTACGCCCGAAGAGCTTGTGCCCAAGCTCAAGGCCATCACCGATGCGCGCGGCGGGTTGGACGAGCGTGTCTATGTTCGGGGCGACAAGAAAGTTGATTACGGCACGATGATGCGGGTGATGGGCCGGCTGTCGGCGGCAGGCTATCATCGCGTTGCGCTGGTCACGGAAGTCGAGCAGGGCGGGGGATGAGGCGCAGCCTAGTCATATCGGGGATCCTGCACGCCGTTCTGCTGTTGTGGGGCCTGATCGCGTTTGTGGCGCGCCCGAGCGAAGCGCCGCACGCCGATCCGCTGCCGGTCGAATTCGTTTCCGCAACTCAATTTTCGCAGCTCACCGCCGGCGTCAAAAACGCTCCCAAGCCGATCGACAACGCAAAGCCTCTCGCCGACAAGGTCGGCGAGCCGAAGCCGGTGAAAGAACTCGCGCCCAAGGTGGTGGATAAGCCGGAGATCAGGACCAACTCCGCGCCGCCGCCGGAGCCGAAGCCCGAGGCGAAATCGCAGCCCAAGGTCGCGGAGAAATCCCAGCCGAAACCGGAGCCAAAGGCGGAACCGAAGCCGGCCGAGAAAGCGGAAAAGCCCAAGCCAAAGCCCGATCAGGTCGCCGACGAGTTGAAAAAGGACGAGGCGAAGAAGCCGCCGAAACCTGAGAAGAAGCTGCGCGAGTTCAAGCCCGATCAGATCGCCGAGGAATTGAAAAAGGACGAGACGAAGAAACAGCGGCCGTCGCCGAAATTCGATGCCGACCAGGTGGCGGCTTTGCTCGACCACCGCGAGCCGCAGCGCCAGGTGGCGACCGCGGACTCGCTCAACAGCGTCGCCGCGCTCGGCGCTCCGGTCGGCCAGGCCGCGCATCTGTCGCAGAGCGAGCTCGATGCGCTGCGCGCCAAGCTGATTTCGCTGTGGAATCCGCCGGCGGCCGTGAGCGTGCACCCCGATCAATACGTCGTCACCATTCGCATCCGGCTTGCACGCAATCACCGGCTGGTCGGCCAGCCGGAGGTTCTGACCAGCGGCGACGGTCCGCTATTCGAAGCGACGCGCGACAGCGCCGTGCGCGCGGTGTTCCAGGCGCAGCCCTACGACATGCTTTCGCTGACCACCTACGATCAGTGGAAGGAAATCGATATCAACTTTGATCCCCGCGAGGTTTTCGGTGGTTGATCGCCGTAATTTGTTTCTTGCCGCTCCCGCAATGCGCGTGAATGCAGTGGACGAACTCAGCAATCTTGATCCGTGGTTGGGCAGAGACACGCGGCATGTCGCGCGAGGCTTGAGCCGACGCCGCGCGCTTGTTCTCGGCGGCGCGGCAGCCGCCGGTCTCGCGGTCGCTTGGTCGCCGGCAAGAGCCGTTACGGTCGACATCACGCAGGGCAATGTGCAGCCCATGCCGATCGCGATCCCGGATTTTCTGGGGGGCACGCCGGCCGACAACGAAACCGCGCACGGCGTCTCGCAGATCATCACCAACAATCTCAAGCGCAGCGGCCTGTTCGCGCCGCTCGATCCGGCCGCCTTTCTTGAAAAGATCACGAGCGTGGACGCGGTGCCGCGTTTTCCGGACTGGCGCACCATCAACGCGCAGGCGCTGGCGATCGGGCGGATCACGCGTCAGCCTGACGGACGGCTGAAAGCCGAGTTCCGGCTTTGGGACGTGCTGGCGGGCCAGCAGCTCGCCGGCCAGCAATATTTCACCACCCCCGACAATTGGCGGCGCATCGCTCACATCATTTCGGATGCGATCTACGAGCGCCTGACCGGCGATAAGGGCTACTTCGACACCCGCATCGTGTTCGTCGACGAGACCGGGCCGGCCGAGCGCCGCATCAAGCGGCTCGCGATCATGGATCAGGACGGCGCCAACGTGCGCTATCTCACCCGCGGCGACGAACTGGTGCTGACGCCGCGGTTCTCGCCGTCCACGCAGGAGATCACCTACATGGCGTACGGCGCCGGTGATCCGCGCGTTTATTTGCTCAATATCGAAACCGGGCAGCGCGAAATCGTCGGTAATTTTCCCGGCATGAGTTTCTCGCCGCGCTTTTCGCCCGACGGGCAGCGCGTGGTCATGAGCCTGCAAGAGGGCAGCAACTCCAACATCTTCGTCATGGACTTGCGCTCGAAGGCGATGACGCGCCTGACCGACACGGCGGCGATCGATACCGCGCCGTCCTATTCGCCCGATGGCGCGAGAATCTGTTTTGAGTCCGATCGTGGCGGCCGACCGCAGATTTACATCATGGCGGCGTCCGGCGGGGCGGCGCAGCGCATCAGCTTCGGCGACGGTTCCTATTCGACGCCGGTCTGGTCGCCGCGCGGCGACTACATCGCCTTCACCCGCCAGGCCGGCGGCAAATTCGCCATCGGGGTGATGAAGCCGGACGGCGGCGGCGAGCGCGTTCTGACGGAGGGCTTCCACAACGAGGGGCCGACCTTCGCGCCCAACGGCCGGGTGATCATGTTCTTCCGCGATCCGGGCGGCAGCGCCGGGCCGTCGCTCTACACCATCGATATCGCCGGCCGTAACGAGCTCAAAGAACCGACCCCGAGCTTTGCCTCCGACCCGGCCTGGTCGCCGCTACTTTCCTGAGTATCTGCAGGCGGTTGCGGCGGTTCCATGCAACCTGTAGGGTCCCCATAACGTTGCCGCATTCACGCCCTATTAACCACAACGGAAGCTTTAGGGGTGATCGGTGGGTTCGAAGCTTCTTTGCAACGCTGCATCAAGGTTGACGGAACGTTCGTTTAACGAAGGCGCTGCTAGATCGCTCCTTCAGGGACCAACCATGTCCGCCGGGAACGGAACATTGGAGGCACCGGAATGAACGTTATGACCTCGTTGCGTAGTGTCAGATTTGCGGCCGTCATGCTGGGCGTATTGGCGATTGCCGGCTGCGCCAAGCAAACGCCCGATCAGACCGCGATGGGTGGGGCGGCCGTGCCGGGCAGCCAGCAGGATTTCATCGTCAATGTCGGCGACCGCGTCTTCTTCGAGAGCGACTCGTCGGACCTGACGCCGCAAGCGCGCGAAACTCTCGACAAGCAGGCGCAGTGGCTCAACCAGTACAGCCGCTATGCGTTCACCATCGAAGGTCACGCCGACGAGCGCGGCACGCGCGAATACAATATCGCGCTCGGCGCCCGCCGCGCGCAGACCGTGCAAGCGTATCTCGTCTCGCGCGGCGTGATGGCGCAGCGCATGCACACCATCTCCTACGGCAAGGAACGGCCGGTCGCGGTGTGTAACGACATCTCCTGCTGGTCGCAGAATCGCCGCGCCGTGACGGTGCTCAATCAGAGCTCTTAATCAGAGCTCTTAAGGCGCCAGTGTTGCGGACGATCCGCGCAACCACGACCTGCTGAATCGTTGGCTCATCGGCGCCCTCGCGGCGCCGATGGGCGTTTGGCCGTCATGGTTGTTTCGTGCGGATGTGTTTCGTCTTGCCAAAGGCCCACCGAAATCGGATCGTACTCTCCG
>CAVREN010000119.1:0-62281 GCA_963720115.1 uncultured Alphaproteobacteria bacterium | reverse complement strand
CCAGCCGCTCCGGCGGGATGTATTTGAGCGCGGCACGGATTTGCGCCGCCACTTCGTCCGGGCTCTCCACTTGCAGGGTGTGATGGTCGATGACGCCGATGGCGATCTTCTTGCCGGTGATGGACTTGCCGATCGCTTCCAGATCGACGCCGCCCGAGCTTGCGGACTCGAAGGTGATCACATCGGCATCGATGGTGTTGTAGGTCTCGAGCGATGGCTTGTAGCTCTGCACCTTGGCGAACATGCGCTGCTGCGAAGGATTGCCCCAGCAGGAATGCGCCCAGACTTCGGTCTTGGCGCGCAGCCCTTTCACCGTGCGGCTGAAAACTTCGAGCATCAATTCGAGCGTGAGCACCTTGTCCTGAATGCCGCGGGCGGCCGCCAGATGGATTTGCGGCTCCTCGATCTGGATCACCGGGCAGCCGGCGTCGGCGAGCTCGGTATATTCTTCGTTGAAGGCGTCGGCGATGGCGAGCATGCGCTCGGGCAGCGTCTTGTAGTATCTGTCCTGCGACGCGAACGCGACGATCTCCGCCGACACGGCGCCGAATTTCACCGGACGCTTGGTGAGCCGCTGCGCGGTCTTCCACAATGTGGTGTATTGCAGGTCGCCGCGGCCGACCGGGCCGATGATGACCGGCATCACCCGCGATTCCAGATAATCATGCAAGATGTGGCCGCGCGGAAACCAGAGACCGCCACGCCCGGCCGGCGTCGGCCGCGGATCGCCGCGCTCATAGCCGGTCATGTGATGCGGCGGATAGCTGGTCCAGCTTTGGCCGCCGACGTCATCGTCGAAACGACAATCGCCGTCGGTGACGATGTCGAGGCCGGCCAGTTCCTGCTCGCGCAGATAGCAGGACAACGCATCGATATATTGTTCGCGGTAGCGGCGGCTCACCATCGCGTCGAGGAACATGCGGGTACCGAGATTTTCCGTGTACCAGCTCGGCCGTGGCAGCGAGCCGGTAATCGTTGTCGGCAGCATGATGTCCTTCGTCGCGCGATACATTTCAAAGCCTCCCAAAATTCAGTCGCAGCAGGATTTCCCGCGGCGAGACGCTCCACTTAAAGCGTTGCCGCTCTCACTCGATTGTATATCGGCAGTCGGTTAAGCAGCAAAATGCAGCCGCGGCAATGGCCTCGCGCGCTCATGCGGCGTTTCAGATCGTGTGGGCCATCGCCCCAGTGTGGGCGGCAATTTCTATTTGATCGGCCGACGCAGATAGCGTCCGCGCGGCGCGCCGACGACACCGCCCTGATGATAGATCAAGGCGCCGCGCAGGAACGTGCTTTTGACGCGGCCGGTGAGCTCCTGGCCTTCGAAGGGCGAATAGCCCTGCTCGGACTCCGACTCCGCGGCGCGCACTGTGAAGCTTTCATGCGGGTCGACCAGAACGATGTCGGCATCGTAGCCGGGGGCGATATCGCCCTTGCTGAGCAGCCCGAACCGCCGCGACGGTGTCCAGCTCAGCAGCTCCGCCATGCGGTTATAGGATAGGCCGCGCTTGCTGCCTTCGCTGACCACACCCGAGAGCAGATATTCGGTGCCGCCGAAGCCGGATTTCACCAGCCAGATATTGTCGGGGTCGTCCTTCGACCATTTCTGCTCGGCCGAGCAGCAGGCGTGATCGCTGACGATCCAATCGATCTTGCGGTCGAGCACGGCCTGCCAGAGCGCCTCGACATCCTCGCGCGGGCGGATCGGCGGATTGACCTTGGCGTGCACGGCGCACTCGCAATCGGTGTCGAGCAAAAGATGCCCGACGGTGACTTCGCGCCGGAAGGCGATTTGCGGAAAGACCTGCTGCATGGTCCAGGCCGCATCCACCGCCTTGCGCGAGCTCAGATGCAGCAGGTTGATGTTCATGCAATTGGTTTCGTTGGCGAGATAGGAGGCGATCCACACCGCGAGCCCTTCGGAGTGCGGCGGCCGCGCCGCGCTGTAGGCGCGCAAGCCTGTGAGCTTGCCTTCGCGCTCGACCAGCGTGGTATAGGCGTTGAGGATGTCGGCGAGCTCGCAATGCAGGCTGACGCTGATGTGGTCGGCAAGCTCCGGGTGCTTCTCCACGATCGCGCGCGCCGAGCGCATGATGAACTCGAAATGCGCGATGTCGTAGCGGTCGTCCGGGCCGAGCATGAGGAATTCGTTCTGCGATGTGGATTTTCCATGCAGGCCGTAGCCGCCGTAGAACATGAAAATCTTGAACGAGGTGACGCCGTGCTCGAGCGCGAGATATTCCATCTCGCCGAGATGGCGATTTTCGATCGGCGCGATGTGATAGCCGTAATCGACCCAGAAGCGCCCGTCGGAGAGCTTCAAGACTTCGGGCATGACTTCGCGATAGGGTCCGCCGCGATTGAGATAATACGCGCCGGTGCGAATGTAATTGAGGCTCGACGTGACGCCGCCCATGGCGGCGGCCTTGCTTTCGCTCACCGCATCCTGCGCGAGCGGCCGGTAAATGCCGACATGCATGTGTGCATCGACGCAGCCCGGGAAGGCCAATAGCCTTTTGGCATCGAACGCCTCTTTGCCGTCTTCCGCGCCGATCTCAGGCGCGAGCCGCGTCACCTTGCCGTCTTTGATGCCGATGTCGAGGCAGTCCACGCCGGCCTGGTTCGGCCGGACGACGCGGGCGTTCTTGATGACCAGATCGAACATTTTCATTTGCAGCTTCTCACTTTCCCAAACAACGGAGATTGCGTCGACAACGCGCGCGATCCTTAAGATCTCATCGCCGCCCCGACGTGCGGCCGGGCTCCGGCTCTGTCCCGGCGTAGCGCTTGCCGCGCTCCAGCATCTCGGGCGTGCCGATCAGCCTGTTGAGCGCATCGAAATCGAACATGCGCGCACGGAACGGATCGGTGCTGCTGTGCGCCTTGAGCGAGGCGTAGAAATCCTCGGCCGCCTTGGCGAGCGTTCGCACGATCGCGCCCGGAAAGATCACGAGCGAGAAGCCCAGGCTTTCAAGCTCGCCGGCCGGCAGCAGCGGCGTCTTGCCACCTTCCACCATGTTCACCATCAGCGGCACGAACTTGGAAGCGCCCTTGCCCAGCCGTTGGGTGATGCGGCTAAGTTCGTCGCGCTGGCGCGGCGCTTCGACGAACAGTACATCCGCGCCCGCCTCCCGATAGACCTCCGAGCGCGCCAAGGCACGGTCGAAACCTTCGACCGCGACGGCGTCCGTGCGTGCGATGATAAGTGTCTCAGACGATGCGCGCGCATCGACCGCCGCCTTGACCTTGCCGGCCATTTCCTCCTCGGGGATCAGCGCCTTGTCCTCGAGATGGCCGCAGCGCTTGGGAAAGTCCTGATCCTCGATCTGGATCGCGTTGGCGCCGGCGCGTTCCAAAAGGCGCACGGTGCGCTGCACATTGAGCGCATTGCCGTAGCCGGTGTCAGCGTCGACAATGAGATGTGCGCCGACGCGGTCGCGGATCAGCGCGACGGTTTGCACCACCTCGCTCATCCCGACCAGGCCGATATCCGGACGGCCGAGCCGCGTATAGGCGATGCCGGCGCCGGAGACGTAGAGCGCTTCGAAGCCCGCGCGCTCGGCGATGAGGGCGGTCAGCGCATCGTACACGCCGGGGGCGATCAGGATTGGCGAGCGAGCGAGACGGGCGGATAGCGGATTTACATTCATGCGTGAGATTCCCGAAATCAAAGTCCCAAATAAGCGCGTCTGAGCTGTGGGTCGGCGCCGATGGCGGCGGCGGGGCCCGACATGAGGCACTGCCCTTCGGCGAGGATGTAGGCGCGGGCGGCGATATCGAGGCTTTGCACTACGTTCTGCTCCACCAGGAGAACGGCGACGCCTTGCACATGGATGCGCGCGATCAACGCGAACAATTCCTCGACCAGAAGCGGCGACAGGCCGAGCGACGGCTCGTCGAGAATGAGCAATTTCGGCTCGGCCATCAGCCCGCGGCCGATGGCGAGCATTTGCTGCTCGCCGCCCGAGAGCGTGCCGGCGACCTGCGCGCACCGTTCGTGGAGGCGCGGGAAAATGCCGAAGACACGGTCGCGATTGGCGGCGCGGCGCGCGGCGGCGCGGCGATAGCTGCCGAGATCGAGATTGTCGCGCACGGTCAGGTTCGGGAAAATCCGCCGGCCCTCGGGAACGTGAATGAGACCGCGGGCGACGATCGCCGCCGGCTTCTCATGCTCAATCGCGGCGCCGTCGAATTGGATCACGCCGCTGCGGGCGCGCACGATGCCGGAGATGGCGCGGTTGAGTGTCGACTTGCCGACGCCGTTCGAGCCGAGCACGGCGACGATCTCGCCCGGCTCGACTTTCAGATCGACGCCGCGCAGCACGTCGGTGTCGCCATAACCGGCGCACAGCGCGCGTATGTCGAGCAGCGGCGCAGCGGACATCGTCTCAATGGACATGCGCGCTCCCAACCCTGGCGGCAGCGCCGTGACCGAGGTAAGCCTCGACGACGAGGGGATCGGCAACCACTTGCGCCGGACTGCCCTGCGCGATGATGCGGCCCTCCGCCAGCACGAAGACATGCTCGGCGAGGCTCATCACCGCCTGCATCACATGCTCGATCATCAGCACGGCGATGCCCCGCGCCGACAACGCGCGGATCACCGGCACGATGTCGCGGATTTCGGAAGGGTTCAGCCCGGCAAGAACCTCATCGAGTAAAAGAAGCTTCGGCTCGGTTGCGAGCGCGCGCGCCAGCTCGAGACGCTTTCGCGCGGCGACCGTCAACGCATGGGCGGGCCGGTCAAGCACGTCGCCGAGACCGATGTCGCGTCCCACCCGCTCGGCAAGTTCGAGCGCCGCGGCGCGGGCCGGATGATGCAGATGTGCCCCGACCAAAATGTTTTCGCGCACCGACAAGCCGGCGAAAGACTGCACGATCTGGAAGGTGCGGGCGATGCCGCGCCGGGCGAGCCGGTGCGGCGGCTCGCCGGTGACATCGTGGCCGGCATAACGAACTTTTCCGGCGCTCGGTTGCAGGAAGCCCGAGATCAGGGAGAAAAGCGTGGTCTTGCCGGCGCCGTTGGGGCCGATCAGCGCCGTGATGCGGCCGGCATCGGCCGACAGCGAGGCGGCATTGACGGCCAGCAGACCACCGAAGCGGCGCGAAACCCCTTCGACCGAGAGAAGCGGCTCAGCCACGGGCCACCTCCCCGATCGACGCGCGCAGCTTGGTGCGGCGCAGGAAATATGTGCGGATATCGGCCAAGGCGCCGACCAATCCGCGAGGGGCAAAACGGATCACCAGCACAAGCACCGCGCCATAGATCATAAGGTCGAGACCGGGCACATCGCCGGTCACAAGCTTGATGCCTTCGCCGAGGAGTTTCACGACCAGCGCGCCTGCCAGAGCACCGAACACCGTGCCAACGCCGCCGATGATCGGCGTCAACAGCGCCTCGATCGAGATCCAGGTGCCGTAGGCGATGCCGGAATCGATGAACAAAAAATACTGCACGTAGAAACATCCGGCGGCCGCCGTGATCGCCGCCGACACGACCATGGCGGCAAGCTTGACCGCGAACGCATCGACGCCGAGCGCCATGGCGGCGTCCTCGTTCTCGCGCACGGCGATCAGCCAGGCGCCGAAGCGCGAGCGTTCGAGCAGTCGCGCGATCACGAGGGACACCGCGACGAGCGCCAGGATGACGAGATAGAAGATCGCGCGGCTTTGGAACTGGAACGCCTGCGCGCGCAGATCGAGCTCGACCAGGAGGCCGACGCCCGCGCCGGTGATGGGTGCGACGCTGGCGAGGATGCGCAGCACTTCGGCGAAGGCGAGCGTCACCAGCGCGAAATAGGAGCTGCGCAGGCCGGCGCGGAACGTCAGCGCGCCAATGATCGCGCCGACCGCGGCGCCGGCCGCGATGCCGGCGGCAAAACCGGCCCAGGCATTGACGCCGTAATGCACTTGCAGGATCGCGGTGGCATAGGCGCCGGTGCCGAAGAAGGCGGCCTGGCCGAACGAATATTGCCCGCCATAACCGCCGAGGATGTTCCAGCCCTGGCCGGCCAGCGCGATCAGGAGCGTGACGACCAGGAAGTTCAGCACGACGTTGGAGTGGACAAACAGCGGCACAGTGGCGAGCGCCGTCACCACGCCGATGATCGGCAAGAACGCCTTCATGCGCTGGCTCCAAACAGCCCACGCGGCCGTACCAAAAGAACGACGATGAAGATCAGAAAGATGCCGACCTGGCCGAGCGACTCGCCCAAATAGAAGCCGGCGAGGCTTTCGACGACGCCAATGACAAGTCCACCGATGAGCGCGCCCGGTACCGAGCCCATGCCGCCCAGCACGACGATGGTGAAGGCGACCAGGACGAACGCGTTGCCGGCGCGCGGATTGGCGTAGTAGGTCGGAATGAGCAGGCAGGCGGCGATGGCGACGCACGCGGTGCCAAGCCCAAAGGTGATCGCATAAATGTGCGCGACATCGATGCCCGCAAGCTGCGCGCCGAGCTTCTCCTTGGCCACGGCGCGGATCGCTTTGCCGGTATCGGTCAGGGCCATGATCAGCCACAGCACGAGCGCAACAACAAAGACTGCGGCGAAGGAAATGAGCCGCGGCAGCGCAATGAACGTGAAGCCGAGATCGACGCTCTTGAAGCCGTACGCGAGATCGATCGTGCGGGTGTCGGCGTGGAAGGCGTAGAGGAGCGCGTTCTCGATCAGCACCGCCAATCCCAGCGTCACCAGCAACATGTTGCGGTCGTCGCCGTGCGATGCCGGCCCGATCACGAAACGCTGCAGGCCATAGCCGAGCGCGAAGAAGGCCGGCGCGATCAGAAAAGCCGCGAGATAAGGATCAAGCCCGAGTTTTTGGAAGGCGAAGAAGGCGGCGAACAGCGCGGCGCTCAAGAGCGCGCCATGAGTAAAGTTGATAATGTGCAACACGCCATAAATCAGCGTCAGCCCGAGCGCGACCAGCGCATAGGCTGCTCCGGTCATCAGGCCGTTGATGACGGATGTGAGCAATATGATCGGAGAGAGCACGTTAGTAACGAACAACGACAGGCTGCTTGGATGCGTCATTGCGAGGAGCAACGCGACGAAGCAATCCAGATTTACTCAGAGCTGGATTGCTTCGCTGGCGCTCGCAATGACGATCCCGCGTCATGATCTTACGCCGGCATCGGGAATACCGCCTTCGCGATAGCGAATTCGGGCGGGAGGATGGCCTTGATATCATTATCGAGCACTTGCGTGTTGACCGGCGCGGCGCCCTGGTTCTGGCCGTTGACGAACTTGGTCGGCCCATAGGGCATGATCGGGCTGGAGAAGGTCGAGCTTTCCAAAGCCGCGATGATCTTCGCCCGATCAGCCGACGCTGCGCGTTCGAGCGCGTCGGCCACGAGCAGCACTGCGCTGTAGTTCAGATAAAGCTCGTAGGTGAAGAACTGGCCCTTGTCCTCGACCTTCTTTTTCAGTTCCTGCGCCTTGGCGCTCTTGGGATTGAACCAATGATTGCAGTCCATGATATATTTGGCGGCCTCGGGAAAGTCCTTGACGAATTTATACGAGGACGCTGCGCCGCCGAGCACCGAGTAGATACCCTTAGGCCGCACGTGTTGTTCCTGCATGGTGCGCGCGAGCAGCACATATTCGTTGTAGTAGTTGGCCGGGATGACGATGTCGGGATTCTGCGCCTTGATCTTGAGCACGACATTGGCGAAATCGCGCATCGGGGTGGGGTGCGGGATCGTTTCGAGGATCTCGAAGCCCTTGGTCGCCAGTTGTGCATTCAGGAGCTTGGCGAGGCCGGAGCCGAACAGCGAATCCTCGTGAACGATGATCACCGTCTTGGCCGGCTTGCCGGCTTGGTCGTTGATGATGGCGAGATTGTCGAGCGCGGTCTTGGCAATGACGCCGAAGCCGGGGCTGAAGCGGAACGTGTTCTTGAGCCCGCGGGTGACGATGGAATCGGCCACACCCACATCCACGACGTAAGGCAGATCGTAGCGGGCGGCGGCCTGGCTCACCGCGAGGCAGATGGACGAAGCGTAGCCGCCGACGGCACAAGACACCTCCGCCGAATTCATTTTTTCCAGTTCGGCCGTACCGCCGTCAGGCGTCGATTGCGCGTCGCCGAGCATCGGCTCGATCTTGGCGCCACTGAGCGACTTGATGCCGCCCGCGGCATTGATCTCGTCGACCGCCATGGTGGCGCCGATGCGGCCCTGCTGGCCCGAATAGGACAAGGCGCCGGTGACCGGATGCAGAAGCCCAAGCTTCACGCCGGCGCTTTGCGCGCGAAGGACTGACGGCGCGGCGAGCATACCGGACGCAGCAGCAGCCGCTCCGAGCGCCGACGTGGCAAGAAATCGGCGGCGGCTTAACGGTATTTTTTGCTGCGACATGGCGTCCTCTCTTTCGGTTCGGCGGGGCGAGACACGCTCCGCCGTCTTCTCATTTGCCTTCGTTCAGGTCCGTGGATTTGGCGGCGGCGCTCCCGTGCGCGCACTATTTTTGGGCATGACCGGCGACCACGCTTTGGTGCCAGCGGTTCCCGAGCGCACCAGATCCATTTCGAACGCATAGCGGTCGGGCCGATAAAGCGCGTGCAGATGCTCGACCACGCGGCCCGATTGATCGAACACGACACGGACAAGCTCGATCAGCGGCGAGCCGGCGCGGATGTCGAGCGCTTGCGCCACATCGGGCGTGGCCAGGCCGGCGCTGATGCGCTGGCGCGCATTTTCGACCTTGATGCCGGCGCGTTCCAAAAGCTCGAGCAGCGGCCGCGAGGCCAGTTCCTGCTTGGTGAAGGTCACGGCGACGCTTTCTGGCACGTGCGTCGTCAGATAGGAGAACGGCACGCGGTCCACCGAGCGCACACGGATTGAACGTTGCACCAAAGTATCCGCATCGATTCCCAGCGCCTCCGCAACGGGGCCGGCTGCCGGCACATAATCGAACGAGAGAAGCTTGACCGCCGTGCGCCGGCCCATGTCGGCGATATTGGCCAGCACGCCGGATATGTCCGCCACCACCGGTGCGGGCGCGGCGCGGTAGATCACCCGCGTGCCGGCGCTGCGCCGCCGCTCGATGAAGCGTTCGCGCTCCAGTTCGCCGAGCGCGCGGCGCACGGTGACGCGCGATACGGCGTAGTACGCGGCCAGCTCATTTTCGGTCGGCAGCTTGGCGCCGAAGCCAAGCGCCCCCGACAGAATGCGATCCCGCAGGATGAGATAGACCTGCTTCGCCTTCGCCTCACCGAGCCAATCGCGCAATCGACGCTCCACCGGGCGTCATCGGTTGACGCCTTTACTTGGTATTCTTTAGCGTACAATATTGTCCGCAACCCTTACAAGCCCGGGGCCCAGGGACTAGCTGTCGCGCATGAGCGCACCGCAAACCATCATCGACAAGCTCTGGTCGGCGCACGAAATCGCCCGCCGCGAGGACGCCGCCACGCTGCTCTGGGTGGATCGTCACTACGTGCACGAAGGCTCGTTTCTTGCTTTCGATCAAATCCGAAAGCGCCGGCGAACGGTGGCCGAGCCGGCTCTCACCTTCGGCATCGCCGACCATTACGTGCCGACCCGCGGGCGCGACCGCCCGATCGCCGACCCCTCGATCGCGGACATGGTCGGCAAGCTCGAAGCCAACACCTCCGGCAATGGCATCGGGCTTTTTGGCCTGGGCGATCCGCGCCAGGGCATCGTTCACGTCGTCGGTCCGGAACAGGGCCTGACATTGCCGGGACTGCTGATCGTGTGCGGCGACAGCCACACCTCCACGCATGGCGCCTTCGGCGCTTACGCCTTCGGCATCGGCGCGTCCGAAGTGGCTCATGTGCTGATGACGCAAACGCTGTGGCAGAAGAAGCCGAGGCGCATGCGCGTGACGGTCAGCGGCAAGGCCGCGCCCGGCGTCGCCGCCAAGGATATTGCACTCTCGGTGATCGCGCGCATCGGCGCCGATGGCGCGCGCGGCCATGCGGTGGAATTCGCCGGCAGCGCGATCGCGGCCCTGTCGATGGAAGGCCGTATGACCCTGTGCAACATGTCGATCGAAGGCGGCGGGCGCTGCGGCATCGTGGCGCCGGACGCCGTCACTTTCGCCTATCTGAAAGGGCGGCCGTTTGCGCCGAAGGACGCGGCGTTCGACCGCGCGGTGGAAGCCTGGTCCGCCCTTGCGTCCGATCGCGACGCGATTTTCGATCGCGAAGTGGCGCTCGATGCCGGCGCGATCGCGCCGATCGTCACCTGGGGCACGACGCCGGACGACGCCCTGCCGATCGACGCGAGCGTGCCCGACCCGGCGCGCGAAGCCGATCCGGTGCGAGCGAAGTATCTGCGCGATGCGCTCGACTATATGGCGATCGCGCCCGGCAAGAAGCTCACCGGTATCGCGATCGATCGCATCTTCATCGGCTCGTGCACCAACGCCCGTATCGAAGACTTGCGCGCAGCCGCCGCCGTGCTCGCCGGACGCAAGAGCAAAGTGCCGGGACTGGTTTCGCCCGGCTCTTCGACCGTCAAGCGGCAAGCCGAAGCGGAAGGTCTCGACCGCATTTTCCGCGATGCCGGCCTCGAATGGGCGGACTCCGGATGCTCGATGTGCGTCGGCATCAACGGCGATGTGGTGCCGCCCGGCGAACGCTGCGCCTCAACCACCAACCGCAATTTCCGCGGCCGGCAAGGGCCGGGCGCGCGCACACACTTGATGTCGCCGGCCATGGTCGCCGCCGCCGCGGTCACCGGACATCTCACTGACGTGCGGCAGTTGCTTGCCGACCGCAAGGCGGAGAGTTAAGCGATGCAAAAATTCGTTCGTCTCGTCACCAAGGCCTGCCCGCTTCTACTCGCCAATGTCGACACCGACCAGATCTTGCCGGCGCGCTTTCTGAAACTGCCGCGATCGAGCGAGCTGGGCAGGATTTTGTTCCATGATCTGCGGCGCGACGCCCAGGGCAACGAAAGGCCGGACTTTCCGCTCAACCGGCCGATCTGGCGCGACGCGCGGGTGCTAATCGCCGGACGCAATTTCGGCGGCGGCTCTTCCCGCGAAGCGGCGGTTTACGCGCTTTACGAAGCCGGCATCCGCTGCGTGGTCGCGCCGTCCTTCGGCGACATCTTCGCGCAGAACGCGGTCAAGAATGGGCTCTTGACGGCTGTGCTTTCGGAAGCCGATGTGGCTGAACTCGGCGCCGCGATTGCGACCGATCCGCACATGCCGGTCACGGTCGATCTCGAGGAACAGACAATCTCGCGCGGCAACCGGAGCTTCACCTTCAGCATCGACCCGGTCAGCCGCAATCAGTTGCTCAACGGCTGGGACGATGTCGACCTGACCGACAGTTACGCCACGCGCGTCGTCGCCTTCAAGGCAACGGACCGGGAGCGCCGGCCGTGGGTGCGGCCGGCGCGATCCTGACCGTTTCTTAGAGCGCAATCGTTTCAGATTGTATCGATCGACGCTCTAACTTTTTGGTGGAGGCATGATCTTTTCGGAAAACCGGTCTCCACTTTTCCGGATCATGCTCTACGCCTCGATCAGCACCTTGAGCGCGCGCGTGCTCGCCGCTCGGCCGAACGTGTCATAGGCGTCGAGAATCTTATCGAGCTTGAAGTGGTGCGTAATCAGCCGCTTCGGATCGATCTTGCCGGACCGCACGGTCTTGAGCAGCATCGGTGTGGTTACGGTGTCGACCAGCCGCGTCGTGATCGTGATGTTGTGCGCCCACAGCCGCTCGAGATGCAGGTCGGCCTTGACGCCATGAACGCCGATATTGGCGATGGTGCCGCCGGGCGCGACAATGTCTTCGCACAGCACGAATGTTTCGGGAATGCCGACTGCCTCGATTGCGGCATCGACGCCGCGCCCGCCGGTCATCTTCATGACCTTTTCGGCGGCCTTGCCGTCCTTGCTATTGACGGTTGCCGTCGCGCCGAAGCGCTTGGCCACTTCCAGCCGGCTGTCGTCGAGATCGATCATGATGATATCGGCAGGCGAATAGAACTGCGCGGTCAATAGCGCGGCAAGTCCGATCGGCCCGGCGCCAACGATACCGACGACATCGCCGGGCTGAACCTTGCCGTTGAGCACGCCGCATTCGAAGCCGGTCGGCAAGATATCGCTGAGCATGACCAGCGCATCTTCCTCGGCGCCCTCAGGAATGCGATAGAGGCTCGTGTCGGCATGCGGGATGCGCACATATTCCGCCTGCGTGCCGTCGATCTCGTTGCCGAGGATCCAGCCGCCGGTGGTGCAATGCGAATACATGCCCTTGCGGCAATAGTCGCATTTGCCGCAGGCGGAGATGCACGAGATCAGGACGCGGTCGCCGGGACGAAAGCTCGTGACGCCGGCGCCGACACTGTCCACCACCCCGACGCCTTCGTGACCGAGAATGCGGCCGGGTTTGCAAGTCGGCACGTCTCCTTTGAGAATGTGCAGATCGGTTCCGCAAATGGTCGTCTTGGTGATCTTCACGATCGCATCGGTCGGAGTGGAAATGATGGGCATCGGCCGCTCCTCAAGCGCCTTTTTGCCGGGACCTTGATAGACAAGCGCTTTCATGAGCGTAGGGGCTTTGGTTTTCTGCTTTGGCGCTTCGGCGACGAGCGTTGTCATGATCGTCCTCACATACGTTGATTTCGATTGGTGTTGGTTTTGGTGTTGGTTTTCGATTGGAGACCGGCGCATTCGCGCAGCGGGCCCGTCCTAGAGATCTAACATCGACGCCGGCATTGCTAGACGTCCGCCGGTCTAAACACGTTGATCTTCGTCAAAGAAACCGTGATCAAAAATTAAGCGCGACTTTTAGAAAGTTCCGAGCTTAAGGGCGCGCACCACAATGTTGTCACGCCGTTGTCATTGTCGCAGCGTGTCACGCCGCTTGTACCGCTTCGTAAATTTCGTCTTCTTGCGCGACATGCATGCGCACCAGCACTTCGATCGATTCGATCGCGCGCTGCGCATCGCGCAACAGATAGCGATCGACGGTCTGCGCATGGGCATCCTCGGCGACACGGCCGAGCAAGCGCGCCAGGTGCAATATCTCGCGGTGCGCGCGGCTCATGGCCGACAGCCCGGCGCGATCGCCTGCCAGGAGCCGCGCAACCGCCGGATAGACGTTGCCTTCGTCATCGCGCTCGTGGGCGACCACTTGCTGCTGAACAATGGTGTTGGCTTCGTCGATCAGTCCAACGGCGTTCTCCGGCGATGCATCGTCAAGCGCGTCGGCGATGTTGCGCAAGCGATCAAGATCATGACCAAGCGTGACGTGATCGTGACGCAATTGCCGGCCGGTCGCTGCCGGCAGTACGCGGGCGCGACGGCGCACAGCGGGGCGCAGCGCCCGCAGAGCGTTGAGAATGACGGCAACGTCGATCAGCTCCTGAACTAATGCCGCCGGCACGGGTGCAATAAAGCCGAACATCGCCGCCGCCATCGCGAGCCCGGATAAACTCATGCCGATCACAATGCTTTCCAGCGCGATGCGGCGCGCGCGCTGGGCGATGGCGACCGCTTCGGCAACGCGATCGAGCCGATCCGCGATGATCACCACGTCGGCCGCTTCCGAGGAGGCGCTGGCGCCGTGCGCGCCCATCGCAATGCCGACATTGGCAGCGGCGAGCGCCGGCGCGTCGTTGATGCCATCGCCGACCATGGTGGTCGGGAAAAGCCGCTGCTCGCTGCGCACGGCATCGACCTTGTCCGAAGGCACGCGGTCGGCCAGCACGGCATCGAGGTCGAGCGCGGCGCCGATGGTCTGCGCCGCGGCGGCGTGATCGCCGGTGACCATGACGATGCGCGCGATGCGCGCCGCCCGCAGCATGCGGATCGCATGCGGCGTTTCGGGGCGCAATTCGTCGGCCAAGAGCAGCGCCCCGATGGTGCGGCTCTCGACCGCAACGAACACCACCAGCGCCGACCGCCACGAGGCGCGGCGGATGACCCGCAGCGCCCAATCCTCCGGCTCGCGGTGGGCGTAGATCAGATCGCGCGAGCCGGCACTGACGTTTTTGCCATCGATGACGCCATGAATGCCGGATCCCATGGTCTCATGCACCTCGCGCGGCAGCGGCAGCGGCAAGCTGCGATCGAGCGCCGCCTGCACCACGGCGCGCGCCAGCACGTGATGCGACGCCTGCTCGAGCGCCGCGCCAAGCTGCAGCACGCGGTCCGGGGTTTCGCCAGGAGCAGTTTCGATCGACAACAGGCGCGCGCCGCCGACCGTGAGCGTTCCGGTCTTGTCGAACAAGACCGTGTGCGTCCGGGCCAACGCTTCGAGCGGGGCGCCGCCCTTCACCAGGATTCCGCGGCGCGCGGCCTGTGCGACGCCGGCGATGAAGGCGACCGGCGCAGCGAGAATGAGCGGACACGGCGTTGCCGCGACAAACACGGCGAGGCTGCGGATAAGATCGCCGGAGATCAGCCAGGCGGCGGCGGCGAGCACGATCGTCACGGGGAGCAGAATCACCGCAAACCGGTCGGCAAGCCGCACGAACGGCGCCTTCGCGGCCTGCGCCGCGGTGACCAGACGTACGATGCCCGCATAGGTGCTCTCGCCGGCAATCGCCGAAGCCATGAGTTCGAATGTCTCGCCGGCATTGAGCGTGCCGCTGAAGGCCGAAGCGCCGCGCACCTTGGCGGCCGGCAGCGGCTCGCCGGTCAGCGCCGACTTGTCGACGATCGCCGCGGGCGAAATGACAATGCCGTCGACGGGGATGACCTCCCCGGCGCGGACCAGAAGCGTGTCGCCGACGGCGATCTGCGCGACCGGTACATCTTCGACGCGGTGATCGAGCCTTCGATGGGCGACGCGCGGCGCGCGGTCGACCAGCGCGCGCAAATCGCGCTCGGCGCGGCCGACCGCGAAATCTTCCAGCACATTGCCGCCGGAATACATCAGCGCGATAACCGCGCCGGCAAGCGGCTGGCCAAGCCCGAGCGCTCCGAGCATCGACACGAGCGCAATCGCATCCACGCCCATGCGCCCGGCGGCTAGGTCGCGCACGATCGAATAGGCGAGACCGGCGGCCACCGGTACGGTCGCTGCGAACCAGAACTGATTGGCAAGCGGCCCATATCCGGCAAGGCGCGCCGCGGCGCCGATCGCCAAGCCGCCGACGGCGATGACGACCAGCGAACGCCGCAGCAGCCGATCAAGGTCGATGGACGTTTTCATCGGCATTCGTGCAACTTCACGGTCATTCATTTAACGGCATTGGCCGAAGATTCGCTCGCAACCGGGCTGTAGCGACTTCCTGAAGCCAGCCAAAGCATACCGGGCGCCGCAGTGAGTGGAATCAATAAATTCCGCGACGCAACGGCTCTTTGACTTCAATCAAGCACCTGCGAGCGGCTTTGCGGTTCATTCTACCGGAAACTCAACACGACGAGACATAGCGCATCGAGTTTCAAGGCAGGATGAAATGGACCTCAAGGAAGCGATTTACACCCGTCGTTCGATCCGCGATTACACGGCGGAACCCGTCAGCGAACAAATCATTCGCGAGCTTATCGACGCCGCGATACAGGCACCGACCGCGGTCAATGCCCAACCCTGCACATTCTGCGTCGTGCGCGACCAGAGCCTACTGCAAACCATTTCGCGGGAGGCGAAGGTACATATGCTAAAGACCACGCCGGTCGGGCTCATGTCGCATCATTTCAGCGAAATACTGAACGATTTCGAACTTCGATATTTTCTATCACGCGCCGGCGCTGATCCTGATCTCTACCGTGGCGGATATTCCCTGGGCAGTCGAAGACTGCGCCCTGGCCGCAGAGAATTTGATGCTCGCGGCCCGTGGCGCCGGGCTTGGGACGTGCTGGATCGGCTTTTCACAGGGCTTTCTCGGAACATCCGAGGGCAAGGCGCTTCTCAAGCTTCCGGCGGCCTATAGGCCTATTGCCCCGATCATTGTCGGCCATCCAAAAACGCCACCACCACAGGTACTGCGCAAAGAGCCGGAGATCCGCTGGATTGGGGCGTAGACGCCCGCCGCACAAAGTCATCCGCAAGCCCCGGCCAACGCCATGAGATCGCTGCCCTTACCGAAAGTCTACCAATTGCTCGAGCCGGGCCCCGTGGTGCTGCTCGCAACGGCGCGCGGCGGATATGCGAACATCATGACCATGTCCTGGCACATGATGATCGAGTTCGAGCCGCCGCAGGTCGCGTGCGTTGTCAGCGGCAACAATTTCAGTTTCGCGGCGCTCAGCGCGACCGGCGAATGCGTGATTGCCATTCCGGCGCGCAGATTGGCGCGCAAAGTGGTGCAGGTCGGTAATTCGTCCGGCCGGACCGTCGACAAATTCGAGAAATTCGGCCTGACCAAGCTGCCGGCCATGCGCGTCAAGCCGCCGCTCATCGCCGAATGCTTCGCCAACCTGGAATGCAAGGTGACCGACCGGCGCCTCGTCAAAGACTACAATCTGTTTATCCTCGAAGTGCTGAAAGCCTGGATCGATCCAACGAAGAAGAAGCCCAAGACCATTCATCACTGCGGCTACGGCAAGTTCGTGGCGGACGGGCCGAACTTCACGCTGCAATCGCGCATGCGCTGAATTAGATCTTTGTGTTTGAGCATGATCTTGTCCGAAAACCGGTTCCATTTTTCGGGATCATGCTCTAGTGGCCGCCCGCGTTCAGCTCAAAAGCGGCTCGCCCGTGGCTTCGTACCAATCCAGGATGCCGTTCCAGATGTCCTCCGCCGTTTCTGCGAACCAAAACAGCTCGCGATCCTCCAAATCGATGACACCTTCTTCGACCAAATAATCGAAATCGACGGCCCGGCGCCAAAACGGCTCGCCAGCCAAGATCACCGGGATCGGTTTGATCTTTCGGGTCTGAACCAGCGTCAGAACCTCGAACAATTCGTCGAACGTGCCGTATCCGCCGGGAAAGGCGACCAGCGCTTTCGCCCGCAACAGCAGATGCAGCTTGCGCAAAGCGAAATAGTGAAAGCGGAAACACAGATCGGGTGTCACATAGGGGTTCGGAAACTGCTCGTGCGGCAATTCGATATTCAGCCCGACCGACTTGGCGCCGACATCGAAGGCGCCGCGGTTGGCGGCCTCCATCAGGCCAGGACCGCCGCCGGTCATAATCGCCAGGCGGGGCGATCGCGCGCGAACCGCTTCGCCGACCAAACGTCCGAATTCCCTCGCGACGTCGTAATAACGGCTCTTCGCCAAAATCCGCTCGGCGGCCGCCAGGCGAAGACCCAGTTCTTCGTCGCCGGGATGGGCGCCAACCAGGGCCCGCAGCGCTTCGACCTTGCGGCGCGCCGCGCCTGGCTCGGGAATGCGGGTGCTGCCGTAAACGACGATCGTGTGATCGATATGCTGCTCGGCCAAAATGACATCGGCCTTGAGATATTCAATTTCCAGGCGCGGTCCGCGAATGTCGGCGCGGGCGATAAATTCGGCATCCTGCTCGGCGAGCCGATAGGTCGGGCTTTCGCGGATCGCGCGCAGCGCCTGCGGCGCGGCGGGGTCCTCCTCGGTCGGCTTGGGAGAATGCTCCGGCAACGGCTGGCGCCGCGCTTGCGGATTCGCTGGTGACGGCATTCGCTTTGTCGGATCTGCGGCCACGCTAATAACCCCTTTTGCGAAGCTGACATTCTGGCGGACGCTAGACGGCCTGCGCCGAGGTCGAGCGGAAACGCAATATGGCGATCGCGAGGAAAACGGCGCCGACCACGGCGACAAACACGAATTGCGGCCACACCACGTCGAAACCGGCGCCGCGGTACAGAATCGCCTGCGCGAACGACACGAAATGCGTCGACGGCGAAGCCTGCATCACGGTCGCCAGCCAATGCGGCATGCTTTCGAGCGGCGTGTTGCTGCCGGAAAGCAAATTCATCGGCAAAAAGATCAGCATGAACAACAAACCGAGCTGCGGCATGGTGCGTGCGACCGTGCCCAAAAATATACCGATAGCGCAGGTGAAGAACAGGTAGATCGCGACGCCGAGCATGAACAGCGGCACCGAGCCGACGATGGGCACATGCAGAAGCGTGCGAACGACGAGATAGAGCGACAGGCCGGTGGCGATGGTGATCACCAGAGCGTTGGCCCAGACTTTCGACATGGCGATCTCAAACGGCGTCAATGGCATGACCAGAAGATGGTCCATGGTGCCGTGCTCGCGTTCGCGCACGATCGCCGCGCCGGCGAGGATAATGCCGAGCATGGTGATGTTGTTGATGATGCCCATGACGCTCGTGAACCAGGCCGTGTCGATATTGGGATTGAACATCACACGGACATCGATATTGACTGGGGGCAAGGGCGCGCCTTGCTTGCGCGAGAGGAAATCCTGGATCTCGGTCGCAATGATCTGCTGCGCGTAGCCGGACCCGAGACCGGCCTGGACCATCGCGGTCGCATCGACATTGACCTGAATGGCCGGCGTGCGGCCGCCCAGCACGTATTTCTCGAAGTCGGGCGGTATATCGATGATGAAAGTGTATCGCCCTGCATTCATGAGCGGGATTATGTCGCGCTCGGCGATCGGCTGCGGTGTATGAAAATAGGGCGGCAGGAATGCGCGGATGATGCGGCGCGACAGTTCCGAATGGTCCTCGTCGACATAGGCGATCGAGGCATTGTGCAGCTCTTGCGAATTGCTCTGCGCTTGGGCGATGATGACAATTGAAAATGCCCAGATCGTCAGCCCGACCAAAACCCAATCGCGCAGGAAGCTGCGGATCTCCTTGGTCCCGAGCCAAAAAATGTTGCTGATCGCGCGCATCGGTGCCTGCTCCTAACGCTCCTGTTTGCGCAGCAGCAACAGGCTCATGCCGGTGAGGGCCGGAATGAAGATGGCGAGCCCCAGCAAATCCGGCCACAAGTCCTCGATGCCCAAGCCCTTGGTAAAGGCGCCGACGCTGATCGGAACAAAATAAGTCATGGGGAATCCGCGCCCCATGAGCTGCGCCACGCCGGTCAGCGCCGATACCGGCACCAGCATGCCGGAGAATTGCGTCGCCGGCAGCACGGTCAAGATGACCGTGCCGAACATGGCGGCGATCTGCGTCGTGGCAAACGCCGATATCAGCATCCCCCACGAGGTGGTCGTCGTGACGTATAATAGCGCGCCGAGAAGAAGCGTGGGGAAGGAGCCTTTGAGCGGCACCTGAAACACGAATAAGGCCATCAGGAACATGGTGAAGAAATTGATCATGGCGAGCCCGATATAGGGCGCCTGCTTGCCGAGCAGGAATTCGATGCGGCGCACCGGTGTGACATAGAGGTTGGTGATCGAGCCAAGCTCCTTTTCGCGCACGACGGCGACCGCCATGAGGATCGCCGGAAACAGCGCCAACATCAGCGACATGCTGATCGGCACCATCGCATACACGCTCTCAAAGTTCTGATTGTACTTGAAACGAATCTCGATACTGGCGGGAGCCGCCGACTGCGCGCGCGTGGTCTTGACCGCCGGATCGCTCAGATAAAGTTGGTGCATGGCCTCCAGATAGCCGCGAATGGTCTCGGCCCGATAAGGCATGGCCCCGTCGACCCACGCGCCGACCCAAACCGGACGCCCGGCGGAAAGATCGCGTCCGAAGCCCGGCGGTATTTCGATCGCGGCTTTGATCTCGCCGCTCTTCAGGCGCTTCTCGAGATCAACATAGTTCGCGAGCGGCGGCCGCTCGGTGAAATAGGCGGACCCGCGCAGCTCTTCGAGATAGGCGCGGCTCTCGTGGCTTTGATCGTGATCCATGACGGCAAACGTCAAACTATTGACGTCGGTCGATATCCCGAAGCCGAACACGACCATCAGAAACACCGTGCCGAACAAGGCAAAACCGAGCCGGATGGGGTCGCGCAAAAGCTCGATCGTTTCGCGGATGGTGTAAGCGCCGAGCCGCTGCCAGCTGAAGCCGCGCCGCCATGCCGCCCTCGCCGCCACCGGACCTTCGCTTTCACCGGCCGCAGGAAGCTCTGCTTCGCCTTCGGCAACGGACGGCCCGGCGGCCGCTTCCAGATAACTGATAAAAGCGTCTTCCAGCGTGGCGACGCCACGTGCCTTGATGAGATTTTGCGGGGTATCCGTCGCCAGCACCCGCCCGGAGTCCATCAGCGATACGCGGTCGCACCGCTCCGCCTCGTTCATGAAATGGGTAGAGACGAAAATCGTCACGCCATGCTTGCGCGAAAGATCGATCAGGAGCTCCCAGAAATAGTCGCGCGCCAGCGGATCGACGCCCGAGGTCGGCTCGTCGAGAATAAGCATCTCGGGCTCGTGCACGACCGCAACCGCGAGCGAGAGCCGCTGCCGAATGCCGAGCGGAAGCTCCGAGGTCTCCTGATCGAGATATTCCTCAAGGCCGAAATTCGTGACCAATTCGGCGAGACGGGCCTTGGCCTGGTGCGGCGGCAAATGGAAGAGGCGCGCATGCAGCTCGAGATTCTGCCGTACGGTCAATTCAGTGTAGAGGGAAAACGACTGCGACATGTAGCCGACACGCCGGCGCGCATTGATGTCGCTGGCATCGAGCGGCTGGCCGAACAACAACGCCTCGCCCTCGCTCGGCGCGAGCAGGCCGGTCAGCATCTTCATGGTCGTGGTCTTGCCGCAGCCGTTCGAGCCGAGGAAGCCGAAAATCTCCCCGCTTTCGATGGTGAAGCTCACCCGATCGACGGCGGTAAAATCGCCGAACCGGCGGGTGAGTGCGCGCGCCGTGATCACCGGCTCGCCGTCGATGATCCGCCGCGGCGGCACTTCGAGCCGATCACGGCCGTCGCGGATCGCCCCCGGCTGCAAGAGCGCAACGAAGGCATCTTCGACCGAACGAGCGTGCATCTGCGCCTTTAACGCAGCCGGCGAGCCGGTAGCCAGGATTTTTCCGTCGTTCATGGCAAGGAGCCAATCGAAGCGCTCGGCCTCTTCCATGTAAGCGGTGGCCACGATGACGCTCATGCCGGGGCGGCGCAGCCGGATGCGGTCGATCAATTCCCAGAATTGCCGGCGCGACAGCGGATCGACGCCGGTCGTCGGCTCATCGAGGATCAGCAAATCCGGATCGTGGATCAGCGAGCAGCACAAGCCGAGTTTCTGCCGCATGCCGCCGGACAATTTCTTGGCCGCGCGGTCGACGAACGGCGCCAGGCCGGTGCTGCGCAAAAGCTCGGCGATCCGCCAGTCCCGCTCGGATCGCGATTGCCCGAACAAGCGGCCGAAGAATTCGATGTTTTCGCGGACGCTCAGGTCGGGATACAGATTCTTGCCGAGTCCCTGCGGCATGAAAGCGATCTGCGAACAAATCGCGTTGCGGTGGCCGGCATCCGCCATGTCGCCGCCGAGCACGACAACGCGGCCCGATTGTACGCGGCGCGCGCCTGCCAGCATGCTCAGTAGCGTCGACTTGCCGACTCCGTCCGGCCCGATCAGCCCGACCATGCAACCGGACGGCAGCGCCACGGTCACGTCGTCGAGCGCGACGGCGCGCTTGTAGCGCTGGGTGACATTTTCCAATTGCGCAATCGGCCGCGCTTGCGCAATGGCGGTTACGGCCCTGGTCATCAGGTTGCCGGAGCCTGCAGCGAAGGCGGCCACTTCGCTTCCGGATCGGTGAGGACATATGCGACGCCCGGCAGGCCGCTGCGCACGATGTCGGCGCGGTCGCGCAAACGATCGGGATCAATGCGCACACGGATGCGGAACATCAGCTTGTCGCGCTCGTTCTGGGTCTCCACGATCTTCGGCGTGAATTGCGCCTGCGAGGCGATGAACGAGACCTTGGCCGGGATGGCGACATTCGGATAGGCGTCGAGCACGATGCGGGCGTCGGCGCCGAACCTCACCTTGCCGGCCTGCTCGGTCGGCAAATAGATGTCCATGTAGACGTAAGCCGTGTCGAGCATGACAAAGACATGGCCGCCGGCAGGCAAGACTTCGCCGACATTAGCGACCCGATATTGAATGCGGCCTTCGCGCGGCGCGACCAGCGTATTGTCGGCGATCTGGACGCTATAGAGCTCCACATCATGGGTGGCGGCCTCGAGCGCATGCTGGAATTGAATGACCCGCAAGTTCGCGGCGTTGAGCGCAGCCTGGGCGCCGTCGAGCTGCTGCTGCCGCTGATCTATCACTTCTTTGGTTTGAAACCCTTTTTGCACGAGATAGGCGGCGCGATCGTACTCCTGCTGAGCAAGCAGCGCCTGCGACTGCTGCTGCTTCACATTGGCGTCGGCTTCTTCGACCGCGCGGCTTGCCTGCTTGACTTGCGCCTGCGCCTTTTTCAGCGAAGCGGCAAGATCCTGGGTATCCATGCGGGCGACGACCTGGCCGCCCTTGACGAGGTCGCCTTCATCGGCAAACAACTCGGCGATCCGCCCGGCATATTTGGTGTCGATGTTGATGGCATCCGCCTCGAGCCGGCCGTTGCCGTAGGCGATGCCGGGCCGCAGTTGCGAGCGCATATGCTGCCACCAGTAATACCCGCCGCCGCCGGCGCCGGCTAAAACCGCGACCACAACGGCAATGCGCAGCCACCAGTTTTTCTTTGCTGTTTTCCTGGGAGCAAGCAGCGCGGCGGATTGCGGAGCCGGTAAGCCGCCGACCTGGTGAAGGGGAACGAGATCGCCTCCGGGCGACGGCGCTTGGCCGTGATCTATGTCCGCCGGCCGGGTCGCTTCGTCGGTCTTGCTATTGTCAGCCATTTCCTACTCACGCTGCCTCTTACGTTCGCGATCGCTTCGCCCCGGCGACAAAGAGCGGCGCCGGAGAAAGGAACCGCCCCGCTCGATGGTGCGACGCAACACTAGGTGCAGCAAGCGCTGGCAAAAATTCCGGGATTGGCCCTAAGGGAAATTACGGGTGACGGGCGATCCAACTGTTCCCGACCTTGACGTAGGCACGCTTGACGGCCGCCCACGCAATCCGATGCGCGGCTTCCTCTTGCCGAGCCTCGCCGGCATGAGCCGCGAAGGCATGGTTGAAAGCCTCCCGATAAATGTCCTGGGCGTGTTCGGGCAGATGCGACCGCACGGAAGGCGGCAGATCGGCATTGGTCGGATAGGGCATCGGCTCCTCCGCGAAGGCAGCAAATAACTATCACGCGCCATCCATTGGTTACATTTGATACAAATCAAGGCAGGGGGGACCCGGCCCGCTAGCGTATTTCATAAAGACGATGCTGGCAGCGCGCCGTGGAGGAGCGACCCCGATGCAGCAGGATATACTTGGTACCACCATTTTCGACGGTTCCCAGGCGCAGAAGGGTCTGGCGCTCAACCGCATGTGCTTTTCCTTCAACAGCGCCGAAAACCGCGCCGCCTTTCTCAAGGACGAAGACGCCTATTGCCGCAAATACGGCCTCAACGACGAACAACGCGCGGCAGTGAAGAACCGCAGCGTGCTGAAGATGATCGAAGCCGGCGGCAACGTTTATTACCTCGCCAAGCTCGCCGGCATTTTCGGCCTCAACGTGCAGGATATCGGTGCGCAGCAGACCGGCATGAGCGTCGAGGCATTCAAATCCAAACTTCTGTCAGCGGGGGCTTGATCATGGCAACGATTGTCGGCGGCATCGGAACGACGCACGTCCCTTCGATCGGCAAAGCGATTGCCGATGGAAAGCAGAACGATCCGTATTGGAAGCCGTTCTTCAGGGGCTTCGACTATGTCCACGATTGGCTGGCGCGCGCCAAGCCCGACGTCGCCGTGGTGTTCTACAACGATCACGGGCTGAATTTCTTCCTGGACAAGTTGCCGACCTTCGCGATCGGCGCGAGCGCCGAGTATCGCAGCGAGGATGAAGGCTGGGGAATTCCGGTTTCGCGCCCGGTTCCGGGCGACACCGACCTGTCGTGGCACTTGATCAACACGCTGGTCGCCGACGAATTCGACGTCACCATGTGCCAGGACATGCTGATCGATCACGCGGTGACCATTCCGATGGCGTTGATGTGGCCGTCTGCGGCAGCGTCCGATAAGCCATGGCCGGTGAAAATCGTTCCGGTGGAGATCAACACCGTGCAGCATCCGCTGCCGAGCATGGCGCGCTGCCTCAAGCTCGGCCGCTCGATCGGCCGGGCGTTGGAGACCTATCCGCGAGACCTGCGCGTGGCGGTCGTCGGGACCGGCGGCCTGTCGCATCAGCTCGACGGTACGCGCGCCGGCTTCGTCAACAAGGAATTCGACGCGCTTTGTCTCGACAAGATCGTCGCCGAACCGGAGGCGCTCACCCGCTACTCGATCCATGAGCTGGTGAAACTGTCGGGATCGCAGGGCGTGGAATTTCTTAATTGGATGGCAATGCGCGGCGCGTTGACGGGCCAGGTGAGCGAGCTCAACCGCAACTATCACATTCCGGTCTCGAATACGGCCGCGGCGACGGTCGTTTACGACAACCAGGCGGCGGCTGAACGCAAGGCGGCGTGACGCCTGGCGGTTTGAACTCAATCACGAGCACGATCGTCCCGGGTGTGAGCCACCGCGGGACGAAAAAACCGCGGCAACTTGAAACACTCGCGCGCTAGCGCAAGGCGTGCTTGCCCAAGAACCGCACGGTGCTCGCCTGCGCGCCCTTCTCGCCCGATTCCTCGGCAAAGGTCACACGCGAACCCACCGCCAAGCGCGCAAAGCCGCCGTTGAGAACACTGTTGCGGTGAAAATAGATTTCCCGGCCGTCGGCCGTTTCGAGGAATCCGAATTCGCCCGACGGATCGAGCCGCCCGACCGTCGCAATCGGCATCTCCTCATGATGCTTCACTTGCCCCTGGGTACGGCGCGCCTGATCCTGCAATTGCCGGCGTGCCCGCTTAAACGCGTCGTTGATGGCGAAATTCAAATCCGCGCGCCGCTCATCTTCCGGTGCGGTGCGCTCGACATTGACTTCGCGTCCACCGGGAAGCGCGAGCCGAATGTGGATGTCATAAAGGCCGCCAGTGTGATGCCTCTGGCTCGGACCTTTCACCACCACGCGGCAAACTGTCACCCGGCCCCAGCGCTGCTCGAGCCCGTCGACATGCTTCTCGATGGCATCCCTTACGGCTTGCGTGGGGCTTAGATTTTGGAACTCGATTTGGGGCGGTGTTCGCATGTCATCCTCCAAAAACATCGCAGGCAGATCGCGCGAAAATTCGATCCGCGAACCTCAACGGATGAGATGACGTTACGGCAAAATGACATCGCGCCATCTTGACGCAAATGAACACCGGCCGGCGTGCGCGTTGCTAGTGAAGCAATATTTCACTGCGGCGAATAGGATCATCCTCTGCCGGAACTTTTCGCTGACGCAGTGGAAGAAGCTCACGCACGAATGGAGGACGTATCATGGCCGAAGCCACCAAGCTGCCCGTGAAAACCGAAGAGAGGAAAGCGCCGGGCGTCGCACCCTGGCGGCCGTTTGAATCGTTGCGCCACGAAATCGACCGCCTGTTCGAAGACTTCGACGGCGGCATGTGGCGCTCGCGACTTGGTCGACCGATGTTCGACTTGCAGCCTTTCTGGTCGCGCGGATCGAGCTGGGCCGCCGTGCCCGCCGTCGATATCGCCGAAACCGACAAGGCGTACGAGATCACGGCCGAGTTGCCGGGCATGGACGAGAAGAACATCGAAGTGAAGTTCGCCGACGGCGTTCTCACTATCAAGGGCGAGAAAGAGGACGAGAAGGAAGAAAAGAATAAGGACTATTATCTCAGCGAGCGCCGCTACGGCTCCTTTCAGCGCTCGTTCCAGGTTCCCGATGGCGTCGATACCGACAAGATCGAGGCAACCTTCAAGAAGGGCGTTCTGACGGTCGCGCTGCCGAAGAACGTGGAGGCGCAAAAGGCGGCCAAGAAGATCGACGTAAAAGCGGCCTGACTGACTGTCAAAAAACCGACTGTTGCAAAACGAAAATCCGGATTGTGCCGTCAGGCGCAATCCGGATTTTTTGCGTTCCGCGTGTGACCAAGCCAAACGATCGCCCAGCCGACGATCAGCCGTTCGACGCAATCGGACGATAGGGCCGATAGTGGCGTCTGATTGCCGGCGCAAGGACCGGCACTTCGATGACACGCTGCCACACCGAACCGTTGTCGAATTGAATGGTCATGCCGTCGGGCGAATAGAAGGCGCCTTCGTTCCAGGCTGCCGCCCAGATGTGACCCGGATAGTCGATCCAGCCACGCGATGGAACGCCGGCTTCGTTTACCAGGTTCAGTTCCCAATCGGCTTGCGTCAAATAGGCGAACGCCGGCGGCGCGGCGAAGCACAGCCTCACGCACTGGAACTGACCCGTGAGATTAAGGACTTGCGCGGATGCGCCGGTCAAACTCGCCGCCAGGACGGTCGCAGCGCCAACAAGCGTCATTAAGCTCGCTCTCATCGCCCAGCCTCCTTAAAGATGAAAGTCGGTATCGGCATTCTTCTGCGCGATCATTGAGCAACATGAAAACGGCGTGATGACAAGAGTTCATCGCGCTGACACGAACGACAGCTCGAACTTGCCTTGATCCATTATGAAGATTATTTGACGCATTCGAGCGTTCATCCCAGCGTTACAAATTGATTTTGATATGCGTCAAACGGATTGCCGGCGGCTTGTTTCATATGAACAGCCCCGGTGACGCGGCAACGCCGCGTCATTTGGCATAATGCTCGTCGCTCGTAACCCGCGTCGGCGCGACCCGGCACAAGCTTCACCGGAATGGAATGAGCAACGGATAAGCCGATGGACGCTGCGACGGTTGCGATCTCACACCGGCGGGCGCGGGAAAAAGCCGGCACTGCCGAGCTATTCGCGCTCAGCGAGCTGTCGCCCGAGCCGGCCTGTCAGAAACTTGCAACAAACATCCTCGGCCTAACCGAGGATGAAGCGGCGCGACGCCTGAAGGCGTATGGCCCCAATCTCGTCACCCGCGAGCAAAAGCCGACCATCCTCCAGGAAATCTGGGGCCGGATCAGAAATCCGCTAAATGGTCTTCTTCTGACTCTGGCGACGGTCTCGTATTTTCTGGGGGACATGCGCGCCGCCCTTGTCATCGTCATTATGGTCTTCCTCTCGGTCATAACGGCGTTCATTCAGGAGCACCGATCAAACGAGGTGGCGGCACGACTAAGGGCGTTGGTGAAGACGACAGCCGCCGTAAGCCGCGTCGCTGATGGCGGGCATGCCGATTTTGCCGAGGTCCCCATTGAAACGCTGGTGCCAGGCGATGTGGTGCGCTTGTCCGCCGGCGACATGATTCCGGCCGATCTGCGTCTGCTTGAGGCCAAGGATTTATTCGTCAACCAATCGACGTTGACCGGCGAGGCCATGCCGACCGAGAAATCTGCGCACGTATCCGAAGGCCATCTCGAAGATCCCTTCGACTTGCCGAATATCTGCTTCATGGGGGCGAATGTCGTCAGCGGCTACGCCACCGGCGTCATCGTGCACACCGGCGCGCAAACGTTTTTCGGCAAGCTCGCCGATGAAATAGCGGGACGACGTGTCGCGACAGCGTTCGATCAAGGCATCAACCGGTTCACTTTCTTGATGATACGGTTCATCGTCGTGATGGGACCGCTCGTCTTTGTCATCAATGGATTGACCAAGCACGATTGGCTTGAGGCTCTCTTGTTTGCGGTAGCGGTCGCCGTCGGCCTTACTCCGGAAATGTTGCCGATGATCGTGACGGTCAATCTGGCGAAGGGCGCCGCCGCCATGGCGCGCGCCAAGGTGGTCGTCAAGCGCCTCAATGCCATTCAGAATCTTGGCGCCATGGACGTCTTGTGTACCGACAAGACCGGTACGCTGACCCAGGATCGCATCATTCTCAAACGCTGCCTCGACATCCGTGGCGAGGATTCGGAGCGAGTTCTGCACTACGCCTATCTCAACAGCCATTTTCAGTCCGGGCTGAAAAATCTCCTCGATGTCGCCGTGCTCGAGCATGTCGACTTGCACAAGATTCTGGGCATCGACAACGGCTACAACAAGATCGACGAGATCCCGTTCGATTTCTCCCGCCGGCGGCTCTCGGTCGTGGTCGCGCACGGCGACGACAAGCACGTTCTCATCTGCAAAGGCGCAGTCGAGGAGATTTTCGCGGTCGCCACCCGCTATGAGATCGACGGCACGCAAGGCCCGCTCGATGAAAGCCACTTTGCCACCGCCAAGGAAGAAACGATCGCGCTCAACGAGGACGGCTTTCGCGTCATCGCCGTTGCTTACAAGAATATCGAAAGCCCCAAGGCGGCGTATTCCGTCGCCGACGAGAGCGATCTGACCCTGCTCGGCTATATCGCCTTCCTCGATCCGCCTAAGGACAGCGCCAGAGAGGCGATCGCCGCCCTCGCCGCCAAGGGCGTGCAGGTCAAAATTTTGACCGGCGACAACGAAATCATAACCCGCAAAATCTGCCGCGAGGTGAAAATCGAACCCGGTGAGGTGCTGCTCGGCGGGCAAGTCGAGCGAATGAACGACAACGAGCTGGCGGACACTGCCGATCGCACAACAGTCTTTGCGAAACTAACGCCCGCGCAGAAGGAGCGTGTCGTCCGCGCATTGCACCTCAAGGGCCACGTGGTCGGCTTCCTCGGCGACGGCATCAACGACAGTCCGGCGCTCAAGGCAGCCGACGTCGGCGTTTCGGTCGACACGGCCGTTGATATCGCCAAAGAGTCTGCGGACATCATCCTGCTCGAGAAAAGCCTGCTCGTGCTCCAGCAGGGCGTGATCGAAGGACGTAAAATCTTCGGCAACATCACCAAATATATCAAAATGGGCGCAAGCTCGAATTTCGGCAACATGTTCAGCGTGCTCGGCGCCAGCCTGTTTCTGCCGTTCCTGCCGATGGCGCCAATCCAGGTGCTAACCAACAATCTGCTGTACGATTTTTCACAGACGACGATTCCGACCGACAATGTCGACGACGAATACATCGCCGCGCCGCGCCGGTGGGACATCAGCAACATATTCAAGTTCATGGTATTCATCGGGCCGATCAGCTCGATATTCGACTATGCGACCTATGCGATGATGCTGTTCGTGTTCGATACGTGGAATAATGCTTCGCTGTTTCAGACCGGATGGTTCGTGGAGTCGCTGCTCACGCAAACGCTCATCATCCACATCATCCGTACGGCGAGGATTCCCTTCATCGAAAGCAGGGCGAGCCCGGCACTCATCGCCACGACGATCATAATCTGTATAGTCGGAATATCGCTGCCATTCACCTGGGCCGGTCGTGCGCTTGGCTTTACGCCATTGCCTGGGCTCTATTGGCCGCTGGTCACGACCATGCTGTTGAGTTACGCAATACTCACTCACCTGACCAAGATGTGGTTCGTCCGCCGCTGGGGAATGTGAGGAGGCGACCGCGACCGGAATTTTGGTCCAGGTCTTTGATCCAGACCTATCGCGTCAGCGCCTGGTGTCTATCGCGTCAGAGCCTTCCGCTCGACGTTGTTCATCAGCGCCGCCAGCTTCGCCTCTTCTTCGGCGAGCAGCCGCTCCAGCGTGGTACGCCTGGTCGGATTCGTTTCGGTGCAAAGCAGTTTGCAGTAGTGTTCGATATTCAATTGGGCTACGGCCTTGTCCATGGCGGGGGTCTTGTCCATGGCGGGGGTCTCCACGTGACTGGCGGTTTATTTATTAACAATAGCGCATGGCGTGAGACCGGTCGAGTGAACTCAGGATTTCCTCAAAGCGGTAAGCAGTTAGTGCGCGCGGCTGAGCTACTGACCGCGATCGCTCTCGCAATTGTCATAAACCTTTCCGGGTCTGTCCTAGCGGCAGCCGGAGAACGCCCGCCAAGCGATCTCGAGCGCGAGGGTATGGCACTTGCCGAACGCATGTGCTCAGCCTGTCATGCTATCGGCAAAACCGGAGCGAGCCCGCATGCGCCGGCACCTGCTTTCCGCGATCTCGGCAATCGCGTAGATCTCGACGATTTTACACATCGGCTGCGCGAAGGCTTGACCAGCGGCCACCCGGACATGCCGACCTTCCGCTTTACACGCGAGGACGCCCGCGCGCTGACGGCCTATCTGCGATCCATCCAGGCGCAATAGCCTGAGCGAGCAGGCGATCCGGGATCGGCCGCAAGCCCCGCGATCAATCAACGTGCGATTGATCAAGATCAAGGCCGGCTGTCAGCGCGCTTTCTATACGATCAGGGAGGCAAGCAGGACCTACGCTGGATCTATGCCATGACCAAGCCCATACCAGACAAAGCCGAAGTCGCGCTGGAATACCCGGACAAGCTTTACATCGGCACGTTCGCGCAATCGGCGCGTTTCGACGCTCATCTCGATGAAACCGGCATCTCGATCAGCTTGCAGCGTACTGGTGGAGATGACGTGCGCAAATCGATCCGCATGCATTTCCACTATGGTCTATTCGCCGACATTCTGCGCGATCTGGCAAAGACGGTAAGCTCACTGCCGGCGAGCGATCTCGCCCACCGCGCAGTGCTTCGCGACGCCGCGCAGGCCCTTTACTCGGCGCTGCAAGCCGGCGGCCAGGGCAGCGGCGACGAGACGTCCGGCCTGACCGCAAAAGAGGAAGTGCAGCTCCTCCACATCATGGAGTAGCCGCTGCGATTGAGGTAGCCGCAGGCAGGACACACGCTGCACGCCGGCGCATACGCGCACCGTTTCTGATGTCCCTCGTGTGATGTCGATTGGGGACCTTCCTGCGCGGATCGGTCGCGCAGTTCGTCAGCTTCGCCCGCAAGCTTCGCGAATCCGCTCGAGCAGCGCGTTGCCGAACAACGGCTTCTCCACGATCGGAACCTCGGCTCTGGCGGCGCGCGCGGCCACGCTCGGATTGGGCTGGCTGATGAGAAGGATCGCCGGCGTCCGCACCTCGAGAGTGCGCAACTTGGCGATCAATTCCATGCCGCTCATGCCCGGCATTCTTTGGTCGACGACCAGACAATCGCAGGCCCAATCGTCGGCGTTCAGGAACTCGGCCGCGTTGCCGTAAGCCCGCACCTCGAAGCCTTCGAGTTCGAGGGAAAACTTCAGTGAGCTGCACACCGCCGGGTCGTCGTCCACGATGACCACGAACGGCGAACGACCCATCGGAACCCGCGGCGTCGCGGCAATCGCTTGCACCTGAAACCTCGCATCCTGCGCCTGATTTTCGCAGAATGCACAGGTCTCGTACCTGCGACATTGATGTGGCTCAATTCGCGACAGTCGAAAACCTAGTCGGAACCCACAATGCCGACGATCAGCGCCATCCGGACAAGGTCGGACAAGCTGCCCGCCTGCATCTTGTTCATCAGATTGGCGCGGTAGATCTCGACCGTGCGCGGGCTGATGCCGAGATCGAAGGCGATCTGCTTGTTGGCGCGCCCCGCCACCAGCCCGCCCAGCACATCGCGCTCGCGGTTGGAAAGAGCGGCCAGCTTGTTTTCGATTTCCGTCCGTTCGGCACTCCGCTTGGTATCGCCGCCCCGGCGCTCGATCGCGGCCTTGACGCTCGCCAGCAGAACTTCATCGTCGAACGGTTTTTCCAGAAAGTCGATGGCGCCGATCTTCATTGCTTCGACCGCCAGCGGCACGTCGCCATGGCCGGTGATGACGATAACCGGCACGTCGATTTTCATTTCGCGCAATCGCTTCAGCAGGTCAATGCCGCTCATTCCCGGCATGCGCACGTCGGTAATCACGCAGTTCAACTTGAGGCCCGGAATTTCCTCCAGAAAGGCCGCAGCCGAGGAATAGCTCGCCGCGTCGATCCGCGCCGTGCGCAGCAGGAAAGCGAGCGACTCGCGCAGCGCATCGTCGTCATCGATGATATGGACCGTCCCCTTCTCAGACGGCATCGCCGACCTCCTCCTTTGTCACCGCAGGCAAAGTAAAGCTGAACACCGTTCCGCCTGCGGGATTGCGCCGCGGCGCGATCGAACCGCCGTGCGCCTCCACGATGGTGCGCGAGATCGACAGGCCGACGCCCATGCCGTGGCGTTTGGTGGTGATGAAAGGCTGGAAAAGCTGGGCGCTGATCTCCGGGGAGATACCGGGCCCGGTATCGGTGACGGTGATTTCGATCATGTCGTCGGGCGCCAACGCGGTCGAGAGGACGAGTTCGCGGCGCTCGGAATCCTCCATCGCCTCGATGGCATTGCGCATCAGGTTGAGCAGAACCTGCTGAATCTGCACCTTGTCGGCCAGTACGAAATCGGCGCGCGGATCGAACTCGAAGCGGACGCGCACGCCCTTGTCCTTGACGCCGACCAGTGCGAGCGCGCTCGCCTCCTCCACGAGCTTCTTGACGTCTTCCACGCGCCGCTCGCTCTCGCCGCGGGCGACGAAATCGCGCAAGCGGCGGATGACCTGGCCGGCGCGCAAGGCCTGTTCGGCGGCCTTGTCCATGGCCTCGCGCAGGATCGTGACCCGCTCGTCGGTGCTGTCTTCAAGGAGTCGCCGCGATCCCTTCATGTAGTTGGCGATGGCCGACAGCGGCTGGTTGAGCTCGTGCGCCAGGGCCGATGCCATCTCGCCCATCGCGGTCAGGCGCGAAACATGCACCAGCTCGGCTTGCAGCTCCTGCAGTCGCGCTTCGGTCTTCTGCCGCTCGGTGAGATCGCGGATGAAGCCGGTGAAATAACGTTGCGGACCGGTCTTCATCTCGCCGACGCTGAGCTCGAGCGGAAAGGTCGAGCCGTCCTTGCGCTCGCCGACCACCACCCGGCCGATGCCGATGATGCGCCGCTCGCCGGTCAGCTTGTAGCGATCGAGATAACCGTCGTGACTTTCGCGATACGGCGTCGGCATCAGAAGCTTGACGTTCTTGCCGAGCACTTCGGCCGCGCTGTAGCCGAACAGACGCTCCGCCGTCGCGCTGAAGGATTGCATGACGCCGCGTTCGTCGATCACGATCATGGCGTCGGGAATGGTGTCGAGAATGAGCTTCATGTGGGTTTCGCGCGCCAGCGCTTCTTGCGCGCTTGCCGCCGCCGCGGTACGCGAACGACGCAACAATTCGCCGCGCCACGAAGCGCCGACGCCGACCAGCACGAAGACGAAGGCGTTGACGATATCGGCGGCCGTCAGCGTGCGATAGTCGGCAACGAAGAACAACCCCAACAGCAGGCCGAGAAAGGTGGCGAATACGCCCGGACCCCACCCGCCCAGCGCCGACGCGATCAGGATCGCCGGCACATAGAACAGATAGGAGGCGGCGCCCCCAAGCACCGACGCCAAGGCGGTGCGAAGCGCCAGCGCCAGCGCTATCCCGATGATGGCAATGCCGTATGGCTCGACGACCGCGCGCGCCGAAGGGCCCCAAACCGCCCTGCCGACGGACGAACGGAAGTGTGAGAGCGCTTCTGTCATCGCAATGATGGTCGCGGAACGCTGTTGGACCTTGCGGCGATGCCCTCCGGGAAACCCCTTAGGGGCATTATCTGAATTTTTCGCCTGTCCCCCGAGGGTTACCAATACTCCCCGATACTCACGGAGGAAAGACCCATGCTCCCGCAAACCGTTCGTACGTCGATCCGCTCCGATTCGATCCGCCAAATGCCGCAAGCGCCGAGCCAACCGGTCGGCGCCGAACGGAACGCGCTCGCCCAATCGATGCGGCTGATGGGCGCCGTCATGTCGTTTTCGCGCAACAGCGAGATTTTCGGCGAGAAAGAGCCGGCCGACTATGTCTATCGGGTGATCAGCGGCAGCGTGCGGACCTATAAGATCCTCACCGACGGCCGCCGGCAGGTCGGGGGCTTTTATCTGCCCGGCGACATTTTCGGCCTGGAATTCGCCGAGGAGCATACGTTTTCGGCCGAGGCCATCACCGACGCCAAGGTGGTGGTCGTCAAGCGCAGCGCCATCACGGCGCTGGCCGGCCGCGATCCCGCAATCGGCCGCGAGTTGTTCGCCCTGACCGGCCGCGAGCTGCGGCGCGTGCAGGACCGCGTGCTGCTCCTGGTCAAGAGCGCGCAAGAGCGCGTCGCAAGCTTCCTCCTGGAAATGGCGGAACGCGCCAGCGCCGGCAACACCGTCGAATTGCCGATGTCGCGCCAGGATATCGCGGACTATTTGGGCCTCACCATCGAGACCGTTTCCCGGACGCTCACTGGCCTCGAAAGCGCCGCCGCGATCGAGGTGCCGACCTCGCGCCGCATCGTGCTGCGGAACCGTTCAGCGCTCGCCCGCTTGAATGGCTGATCGCTCCAACAGGCTGCCCTGCTTGAATGGTGAAACTATCTGAAGAGTGAAATTGCCTGGACGGAGGAAGCCATGCAAGTCCGCGACGTCATGACTGCCAATGTCATTTCCGTTGCAGCGCAAGCGACGATCCTCGAGGCCGCGCGCACCATGCTGCGCAATCGGGTCAGCGGCCTGCCGGTGGTCGATGCGGAAGGGCAACTGGTCGGCATGGTGACCGAAGGCGATTTTCTTCGCCGCAGCGAAATCGGTACCGAACGGCGGCGGCCGAGATGGCTTGAATTCGTGCTCGGCCCTGGCCGCATGGCGGAGGACTATGTCCGCGCCGCAGGCCGCAAGGTGGAAGATGTCATGACTCGCGACCCAGTCGCGGTGCGCGAGGACGACGACTTGGAGACGCTGGTCGAGCTGATGGAGCGACGCCGGGTCAAACGTTTTCCAGTGCTGCGCGGCGGCACGATCGTGGGCATCGTCAGCCGCGCCAATCTGATGCGCGCGCTGGTCAGTCTGGCGCGCACGGAAGAAGCGCCCGCCGGTGGCGACCTGGCGATTCACGAACGCATCGTCGCGGCCTTTGCCAAACAGCCCTGGGCGCCGCACGTCAACGTCGTGGTCAAAGAGTCCGTTGCCGAATTGTGGGGCACCATCACCGACGAGCGCGAGCGGCAAGCCTGCATCGTCACTGCTGAAAATGTCGCCGGCGTGCGCGCCGTGCATGATCATTTGGTGTGGGTCGAGCCGATATCCGGCATGGCGTTTGCGTCGCCGGAGGATGAAGCCCAGGTGCGGACCGCCGGATCGCCGAAGGCAGTGCACTAGAGCGGAAGGACCGCGTGGCCGCTCATTGCGCATCGTGCACAGCCGTTGCACTCCCTCGTTCCCTCCGTGCTAACCTGATGTGCCCATTCAAGACGTCCGCCCAAAACTTGCGCCAATGGGCGAGTCATGCATGGCAAACCGCAACCTCGCCATTTTCGATTTCGACGGCACCATCGCCGATAGCGCCGAGTGGTTTGGCAACGCGCTGAACGAGCTTGCGCGACACAACGGATTTCGCGAAGTCTCGGCCGAACAGCGCGAAATGCTCCGCGGCCGTTCCACCAGGGAAATCTTCGCCTATCTTGGCATTCCCTCCTGGAAATTGCCGCTCGTCGTCCGACAGTTGCGCGAGATCGCGGCACGCGACGTCGAGCACATCAGCATATTCCCCTGGGTCCCGGATATTTTTGCCGCGCTCCGAAGCCGCGGCATTTCGATAGCGATCGTCAGCTCCAACACCAAGGCCAATATTCGCCGCGTGCTCGGCGCCGAGCTGGCATCGATGATCGACCAATTCGGTACCGGCGCGCCGTTGTTCGGCAAAGCCGCCAAGATCAACGCCGTCATCAAACGATGCGCGTCGTCAGCAGAGTTGACGACGTCCATCGGCGACGAAGTCAGGGACATCGAAGCGGCGCGTGCCTTGGGCATTAGCAGCGTGGCGGTGACCTGGGGATATGCAACCGCTCCGGCGCTGGAAGCCGCTCAGCCCACGCGGCTGGTGCACGCGCCCGCTGAATTGCTGGATTGGTTCGCTCAAAAGCCCTGATCGGCAGCGCCGTCGCCTTCGGCCGGCGCGGGAAGACGTCACTCTGTCCCCCCAATCGCCGATGTTTGATCTGCATCAAGAGCGCTCGCGGCGCCGCGTGCTTCCTGGCCACGGGTCCGCAGCGTCGACCGGCGCAGGGATCGTTCCCGGCAATCTCGGGTCACGTCTAACATTGCGTGGGAGTCGTCATGGCTTGGACCGATTTGTTTGGCGGGCGTTCTGTTCTCGCGGCGGCCGTCGCGATTTCCGCGCTGCTGCCACCGATGGCAGGAGCCGAAGAGGCGCTCTCGCCGCCGGCACAAAGAGGTCTCGTCTTTGTGCGCACGCATTGCGTCAAGTGCCACGCCATCGATCGTGTCAGTCAAAGCCCGCTGCCGGCGGCGCCGCCGTTCCGCCGGTTGCACGAACGTTATCCAGTCGAGACGCTGCAGGAGTCGCTGGCTGAAGGCATTGTCACCGGCCATCCTTCGATGCCGGAGTTCCAGCTCGACCCGGGTCAAGTTAACGACGTGATCACCTACTTAAAGTCGTTGGAAAACTAAGCGCACCATCCTGGCTGGCGATCGTCGTGCGCAGGCGTGTCTCGCGCATCCATGCTGCGCCGGTCGCGCGTACCGCCGCGCAAGCGGACGCTCTGCGCACGGCACCGCCTCGATCCCGTTAACGACGGGAAAAGACGTCGCAATCTCCCTCCAGTTCGCCGCCCTTTGATCTGCATCAAGGGTGCGATCGCGCGCGCGTGCTCAGTGTCATTGCTTCGTCGCACATGTCGGCGCATCGATTTCTTGTCGATTTCTTGTCGATTTCCTGGGGTGACCAATGGCCCAATCGCACGCACAAACAAAATACATGACCTTCGGCGAGGGCGGCACCGCCGCTGCCTTCGGCATCCTCGCCATTTTTTCGATTGTGATCGCGGCCAAGGCCTACACGCCGGAATACGCGTTCCACGCCTACCTGTTCGCCGCCGGGAGCGTGGCGGCGATCTTTGCGATCGTGAACCGCTATTTCGAACGCTCGCCGGAACCCGCGCCGCCGACCGTCGACGGCAAGCCGAACTACAATATGGGCCCGGTGAAGTTCGCCACCGTGGCGTCGGTGGTCTGGGGCATCGCCGGATTCGCGGTCGGGCTGTGGATCGCGCTCGAGCTCGCCTTTCCGATGCTCAATCTCGACCTCTCTTTCCTGTCGTTCGGCCGCCTGCGCCCGCTGCACACCTCGGCCGTCATTTTCGCTTTCGGCGGCAACGTCCTGATCGCCACCTCCATGTATGTCGTGCAACGCACCTGCCGCGCGCGCATGGTGGGCGACATCGCCCCGTGGTTTGTCGTCCTCGGCTACAACTTCTTCATCGTCATCGCCGGAACCGGTTATCTGCTCGGCATCACGCAATCGAAGGAATATGCCGAGCCGGAATGGTACGCAGATCTGTGGCTCACCATTGTGTGGGTCGTTTATCTGCTGGTCTATCTCGGCACCATCATGCGGCGCACCGAGCCGCACATCTATGTCGCCAATTGGTTCTATCTCGCCTTCATTCTGACGATCGCGGTCCTGCATCTCGGCAATAACTCCGCCGTGCCGGTATCGGTGTTCTCGCCGAAGTCCTACATCGTGTGGGCGGGCGTGCAGGACGCCATGGTGCAGTGGTGGTACGGCCACAACGCCGTCGGCTTCTTCCTCACCGCCGGCTTCCTCGGGATCATGTATTACTTCATCCCGAAGCGCGCCGAGCGCCCGATCTACAGTTACCGGCTGTCGATCATTCACTTCTGGGCGCTGATCTTCCTCTACATCTGGGCCGGCCCCCATCACCTGCATTACACCGCGCTGCCGGACTGGACGCAGACGCTCGGCATGACGTTCTCCGTCATGCTGTGGATGCCGTCCTGGGGCGGCATGATCAACGGCCTGATGACGCTGTCGGGCGCCTGGGACAAGCTGCGCACCGATCCCGTGCTGCGCATGATGGTTCTGTCCGTCGCCTTCTACGGCATGTCGACCTTCGAAGGGCCGGTCATGTCGATCAAGGCGGTAAATTCGCTGTCGCATTACACCGACTGGACCATCGGTCACGTCCATTCCGGCGCGCTCGGCTGGGTCGGCTTCGTGTCGTTCGGCGCGATCTACTGCCTGGTGCCGTGGCTGTGGAACAGGCCGCTCTACTCGCAGCGGCTGGTCGGCTGGCACTTCTGGATCGCGACCATCGGCATCGTGCTCTACATCACCTCGATGTGGGTCGCCGGCATCCTGCAGGGATTGATGTGGCGTGCCTACAACAGTCTCGGCTTCCTCGAATACTCCTTCATCGAGACCGTAGAAGCGATGCATCCCTTCTATGTGATCCGCGCGATTGGCGGCCTGTTGTTCCTCCTTGGCGCGCTGATCATGGCCTTCAATCTGTGGCGCACGGTCTATCCGCGCGAAGAGATCGCTTCGGTCGCCACCATGGCGCCTGCCGAATAAGAGGATCGCTCAATGTCAATCACTGCTACGCTCTGGCGCAAACACTGGATCCTCGAGCGCAACTCGATCCTGCTGTTGCTCGGCATCCTGATCGTGATCGCGATCGGCGGCTTGGTGGAAGTCGTGCCGCTGTTTTATCTGAAAAGCACGATCGAAACCGCGCCGGGCATGCGCCCCTATACGCCGCTCGAGCTCGCCGGACGCAACATTTATGTGCGCGAGGGCTGCTACCTCTGTCACTCGCAGATGATCCGCGCGCTGCGCGATGAGGTCGAGCGTTACGGGCACTACTCGCTCGCGGCCGAGAGCCAGTACGACCGTCCGTTCCAGTGGGGCTCCAAGCGCAACGGACCGGACCTGGCGCGGGTCGGCGGCAAATATTCCGACGACTGGCAGCGCGACCATCTGAAAGATCCGCGTTCGGTGGTCCCCGCCTCGATCATGCCGGGCTACCCTTGGCTGTTCACCAACGAACTTGATTTCAGCCACATCGCCGAAGACATGAAGGTGCAGGCGCTGCTCGGCGTGCCCTACACCGACGCGATGATCGCCAACGCGCTCGCCGACGTGCGCACGCAGGCGACCAACGACGCGCCTGACGCCGCGGCGCTCGTCAAACGTTATCCGAAGGCGCAGGCGCGCAGCTTCGCCGGCAATCCCGGCCACATCACCGAGGCCGACGCGCTGATCGCGTACCTGCAAATGCTCGGCACGCTGGTCGACTTCAAGCTCTACGACGACAAAGCCAACATCCGCTGAGGAGAAAACCGTGTCGCCGTCTTACGAGTTTTTCGCGCAAATCGCCCAGACGTGGGGGCTTGTCTATTTCTTCGTGCTGTTCATTGCCGTGCTCGTCTACGCGCTGTGGCCTTCGCGCCAGAAACAGTTTGACGAGAGCGCACGCATGCCGCTGCGGGAGGATTGATCAATGAGCGCAACACCGAACCCTGCCAAGGCTCCCGCGAAGCCTCCTGCCAACGTCGGCACCACGGGCCATGAGTGGGATGGCATTGAGGAGCTCAACACCCCGCTGCCGCGCTGGTGGCTGTGGCTGTTCTACGCAACGATCATCTGGTCGATCGGCTACTGGGTCGTTTATCCGTCCTGGCCGCTGATTTCCTCCTACAGCAGCGGAGTATTCCATTGGAATACGCGCAGCTCGGTGGCGAGCCAGATCGCGGAGCTTCAGCAGGAGCGCGGGCCGATGATGGCTAAGCTTTCGGCGGCTTCGCTCAAGCAGATCGAATCCACGCCGGAACTGCTCGACTTCGCCCGGGCGCTCGGCAAGCGCGCCTTCGCCGACAATTGCGCGCCCTGCCACGGCGCCGGCGGCGGCGGCGCCAAAGGCTATCCCAACTTGAACGACAACGACTGGCTCTGGGGCGGCTCGCTCGATCAGATCGACCAAACCATCACCCATGGCGTGCGCGCCGGCGACGATGCCGGCCATCAAGGCGCGATGCCGGCCTTCGGTCACGACGGCCTGCTCAAGCCGGACGAAATCTCGACTGTCGCCGACTATGTCCGTTCGCTGTCGGGACTGCCGACCACGCAAGGCGCCGATCTCGCGCGCGGCGCCAAGATCTTCGCTGACAATTGCGCGGTCTGCCATGGGCCGGAAGGCAAAGGCAATCGCGAGGTCGGCGCGCCGAACCTGACCGACAAGATCTGGCTCTATGCATCCGACAAGAAGACCATCATGGACGGCATCATCAACGGGCGGGGCAGTGTCATGCCGGCCTGGGGCGGCAAGCTTGATGACGCCACGATCAAAGCGCTCGCCGTGTATGTGCATACCTTCGGCGGCGGGGAGCAGTAACGAATGTGCCCAGGCTGCGATATCGCGATGGCCATGCTGGAAACCGCTCCGCATTCGCTCGCAGCGCTCGCCGAAGAGGCGGCACGGACGCCGCTTATGGCGGGCGGCGGGCCCGACGAGCCCGAAGACGAGCCGCCGCTCTACGCTGCGCGCCGCAATGTCTATCCGCAACGCGTCTCGGGCACCTATCGCCGCGTAAAGTGGATCGTGCTGTGCGTCACGCTCGGCATCTACTATCTGCTGCCTTTCGTACGCTGGGATCGCGGACCGAATGCGCCCGGCCAGGCGGTGCTGATCGATTTCCCCAATCGGCGCTTTTATTTCTTCTTCATCGAGATCTGGCCGCAGGAATTCTACTATCTGACGGGTCTGCTGATCCTCGCCGCGATGGCGCTGTTCCTGATGAACGCCGTCGCCGGCCGCTTGTGGTGCGGTTACCTCTGCCCACAGACGGTTTGGACCGATCTGTTCCAGGCCATCGAGCGCTGGACCGAGGGTGACCGGCGCGAGCATCTGCAACGCGACCGCCAGCCCTGGACCATCGACCGCATCGCGCGCGCCGGCACCAAGCATTTCCTCTGGCTGATGATTGCCTGGTGGACCGGCGGCGCCTGGGTGCTCTATTTCGCCGACGCGCCGACGCTGGTTAAAGATCTCGCGACGTTCCAGGCGCCGCTCGTCGCCTACGTGTTCATCGGGCTCTTGACCTTCACGACCTACGCGCTCGCCGGATGGATGCGAGAGCAGGTCTGCGTCTACATGTGCCCGTGGCCGCGCATCCAGGCGGCGCTCACCGACGAATATGCGCTCAACGTCACCTACCGCTACGACCGCGGCGAGCCGCGCGCGTCGGTGAAGAAAGCGGCGGCCTTGCACGAGCAAGGCTTGCCGGCCGGCGACTGCATCGATTGTCTGCAATGCGTGCATGTTTGCCCGACCGGCGTCGACATCCGCGGCGGGCCCAATCTCGGCTGCATCCAATGCGGCTTGTGCATCGATGCCTGCGATGCCGTGATGCAGAAAATCGGCCGGCCGGCTCGCCTGATCGCCTACGACACCGATATCAACGTCAAGCGCCGTCAGCACGGCGACAAGCCAACCTACCGCATCGTGCGCGCTCGCACCGTGCTCTATGCGGCGATCATTGCCGTGGTCGGCATCGTGATGGCCTACGCGTTGGCGACCCGGCATGACGACGCCGTCAGCGTGCTGCACGACCGCAATCCGCTCTATGTGCGCCTGTCCGACGGATCGCTGCGCAATGCCTATACGCTGCGCATTATCAACAAGAGCCTCGAGCCCAAGACTTATGTGCTGTCGATGACCGGCTTGCCGGACGCCGACATCGACGTGATCGGAAGCTCGAGCTTCGCCGGATCCGACCCGCTGATTCAGATCGGGCCTGACCAGACGCGCGAGGTGCGTGTGCTGGTGACAGCCCGCGATCCAATCGCGCCCGGCGCGTCTATCCCGATCGTCTTCGCGATCGTGCCAAAGGCCGGCGGCTACACGGCGAGCGCCGGCGACCATTTCTTCGGACCATGAGGCCGTAGCATGTCCAATGAATATCCCCGAATGGACGCCCGCAGGAATCCCTTTTCATCCGGTCCCAGCGATACGCAAGCGCAGCCGCACCAGATCACCGGTTTGATGGTGTTGGGCTTCATGATCGCCTTCTTCGCCATCATCGTGGGTGTGAACGTGTTCATGGCGCACGCCGCGATCTCTACGTTCGGCGGCGTGGAAACCGCGAGCTCTTATCATGCCGGGCAAATGTTCGAACACGACGTCGCCATGGCCAAGGCTCAGGATGCTCAGCATTGGCAGGTTGACGCGAAGCTAACCCGCGCGGCCGATGGAACGACGTTGATCGACATTGCCGCGCATGACGGAGCCGGCGCGCCGGTGAGCGGCGTGGCCGCCAGCGCGCAGTTCGCGCGGCCGACCGATCGGCGTCTCGATCGCACCATCACGGTTCGCCAAACCGGACCCGGCCGCTTTGTTGGCAGCACCGACCTTGCCGCCGGCCAATGGGATCTGGTCATTGAGCTGTCGCGCCAGGACGAGCGGCTGTTCCGTTCGAAGAATCGCGTCGTCCTGAAATAATCGTCTTGAAATAGAAGTGCATGGCAATGGCTGAGACCCTCGATCTGTCGTTGTTCGTCGAGCCCGGCGATGCCGGCGCGTCGCATATGACGCTCGCGGTCGAAGGCGTGTCCTGCGCCGGCTGCATCCGGAAAATCGAGAACGGCTTGAACAAATTGCCGGGCGTCATCGACGCGCGGCTCAATTTCACCCAGCGCCGGCTCGCCGTCGACTGGCGCAATGACCAGACCGACGCGGCCAAGATTATCGCGGCGATCGAGACGATCGGATATCACGCCCATCCGTTCGCGCCGGAGCGCGCCGACGCGGACGAGAGCGCGCAAGCCAAGTGGCTGATGAAATGCCTCGCGGTCGCGGGATTTGCCGCGATGAACGTAATGCTGCTGTCAGTGTCGGTCTGGGCGGGCAACGTCTCCGACATGACACAGGAGACGCGCGACCTGTTTCACTGGCTATCTGCCTTGATCGCGCTGCCGGCGGCGGCTTATGCCGGCCAGCCGTTTTTCCAAAGCGCCTTCCGGGCGCTGCGCGCGCGGCACGTCAATATGGATGTGCCGATCTCGATCGGCGTGTCGCTCGCGCTCGGCCTCTCGGTCTACGAGACCGCGACCCACGCGACCCACGCCTATTTCGACTCGGCGATCATGCTGTTGTTCTTCCTGCTCGTCGGCCGCTATCTCGATCTGGCGATGCGGCGCAAGACCCGGCTGTTCGCCGGCAATCTCGCGAGCATCAAGGCGGACTTCGCGCACCGGCTCGATGCGAACGGCGAACTCGTCCAGATTCCGGCCGCCGCCCTCTATCCCGGCGATCGGGCGCTGGTGCGCGCGGGCGAACGCGCTCCCGCCGACGGCACCATCATCAACGGTTCCTCGGAAATCGACGAAAGCCTGGTGACCGGCGAAACGCTTTATCGCCCCGTGCGCGCCGGTGGCACGATCTATGCCGGCAGCGTCAATGTGTCCGGCGCGCTCACCGTGCGGGTGACCGCGGTCGGCGCCAGCACGCTGGTCGAGGAAGTCGAACGGCTGCTCGACAAGGCGACGCAGGCGCGCTCGCAGACGGTGCAGCTTGCGGATCGCGCCGCGCGGCTCTACGCCCCGGTTGTCCACACCACCGCGGCGTTGACGGCTGTGGGCTGGCTCATTGCCGGCGCCGGCATTCACGATTCGATCGTCATCGCGATCGCCGTGCTGATCATCACCTGCCCGTGCGCGATCGCGCTTGCGATTCCCGCGGTGCAGGTGGTTGCCGCCGGTGCGCTGTTCCGCAGCGGCGTCATTCTCAACGGCGGCAGCGCCATCGAGCGGCTCGCCGAAGCCGACACGATCGTGTTCGACAAGACCGGAACGTTGACGCTGCCGGAGCCGCGGGCCGATGAGGGTGCCGGCATTGCGCCCGAGATTCTCGAAAGAGCCGCACGGCTCGCGTTGTCGAGCCATCATCCGCTCGCGACCGCGCTCGCTCGCCTGGCGCGCGTCCGCAGTCCTTATGCCGGCGCTGTGGAAGAACCGGGCTACGGCGTGCGGGCGGACATCGACGGCAAGGAAGCGCGTCTCGGCAGCGCCGGCTTTTGCGGCATTGCAGACGCGGCGAACGCCACGCATGCGCCGCATGGCAGCGACGCGTCCTTCATCACCTTCACCCACGATGGAGTGGCCGTCACCATCCCAATCCGACAGACGTTGCGGCCCGACGCGGTCGCGGTGATCGAAGCGCTGCGCAAGCGTGAGCTCGATCTCATCATACTGTCGGGCGACCGGGCGGCCGCCGTTGCTCCGGTAGCGACGGAACTCGGAATCGCAAACTGGCAAGCCGGGCTGAAGCCGGCCGAAAAGATCGCGAGGATCGACGAGCTGAAGTCGCAAGGCCATCGTGTTCTGATGGTCGGGGACGGACTGAACGATGCTCCGGCGCTGGCGGCAGCGCATGTATCGATCTCGCCGATCACGGCAGCGCATCTGACTCAGGCGCATGCGGACGCGTTGTTCCTCGGCGATCAATTGCGGCCGGTGCTGCAGGCGGTTGCGATCTCGCAGCGCGCCCGCCGCCTGATGAAGGAAAATTTGACGCTGGCGGTGATCTACAATCTGTTCGCGGTGCCGCTGGCGATTGCCGGGCTGGTGACGCCGCTGATCGCCGCTGTTGCCATGTCGGGATCGTCGCTGCTGGTCACCGTGAACGCGCTGCGCGCGCGCCTCGGCCCGGGAGTTGCCCAATGAACGTCTTGATCTATCTCGTGCCGCTGGCGCTGATGCTCGGCCTGACCGGGCTCGTCGCCTTCCTCTGGTCGCTCAAGAGCGGCCAGTATGACGATCTCGACGGCGCCGCGGTGCGCATTCTTCCCGACGACGACATTGCGTCGCGCGACGTCGGTTCACGCCGAGAGCTCTAACGTCACGACCATCGACGATGGCTCCTGCGGGTCGGATGCGACGTGAAAGCGAAGTTCGCGGCACATCTCCAGCATCATCGTGTTCTCGCGCAGCACCTGGCCCTTGATGGTGCGGATGCCTTCGCTTTGGGCATATTCGATCATCAACTGCATCAACAGCCAGCCGAGCCCGTGGCCTTTCAGGTCGGAGCGGATCAGGATGGCGTACTCGCCGCTCTCATAGTTGGCGTCGGCGTGCAGGCGCACGACGCCTAGCAATGCACCGCTGGTCTCGTCGATGGCGACAAACGCCATGGCTCGTGCGTAGTCGATCTGGGTGAGGCGAGCGACGAAGCCGTGGCTGAAATCCTTCACCGGCGCGAAGAAGCGCAGACGCAAATCGGCGGGCGTCACCGCGGCGAAGAATGGCCCATAAAGCGGCTCGTCCTCGGGCCGCACCGGACGAACAAGAATTGCCGTCCCGTCACGCAATTGCATATGCCGCACCCACTCGGTCGGATAAGGCCGGATCGCGAAACGCGGGTTTCCCGACGCGCCGCGCTGCACGGCTTCGACTGGCGCGACCGAGATCCGTGCGTCGACCGTAATCACGCCGGTCTCGTCGGCCAGCACCGGATTGAGATCGATTTCGCGGACCTCCGGAAAGTCGGCCACCAGTTGCGAAAGCTTGACCAGCAGAAGCTCGATGGCGCGTTCGTCCGCGGCCGGTACGTTCCGATAGGCCTTGAGGATGCGCGACACGCGCGTGCGCGCGATCAGCCGTTTGGCCAAGTCGAGATTGAGCGGCGGCAGCGCCAAGGATTTATCGCTGATCACTTCGACCGCCGTGCCGCCCTGCCCGAAAGCGATCACCGGGCCGAACGTCGGATCGTCGGCCACGCCGACGATCAGTTCGCGCGCCTTGGGGCGCACGATCATCGGAAAGACGGTGACGCCGGCGATGCGCGCCTCGGGCCTGGCCGCGTGCGCGCGGCTGAGAATGTCGGCTGTGGCTTCGCGCACGGCCTCTTCGCTCGCAAGATCAAGCCGCACGCCGCCGACTTCCGATTTGTGCACGATATCGAGCGACTGGATCTTGAGAACGACGGGAATGCCCTTGGCCAGATGCGGCCTCGCCGCGGCGACCGCTTCGTCCGGATCGCGCGCCAGCACGGCGGGCGTAATCGGAATCGAATAGGCCGACAAGACCGTGGTGAGCTCGACCGGATCGAGCCAGGTGCGTTTTTCGCGCAGCACGCCGTCGATGACCGGACGCACGGCGGCGACATCGGGCACGAAGTCCGTCGGCATGCTGGGCGGCGTCGCCATCAAGAGGTCGCGGGCCTGCCGGTAGTGCACGAGATGCATGAAGCCATAGACCGCCGCGGACTCGGTCTTGTAGTTGGGAATGTTGGCCGCTTCGAAAGCGTCGGAGGCCGGACCGCTTTCGCCCATCCACATCGTAAAGACCGGCTTCGGCGGCATGCGCTTGTCGCGCTCGCGCTCGGCGACCGCGATGACGGACTTTGCCGCGTCGAGCGCAGACGCCAGCGCCGTCGGCACATTCATGACCAGAACCGCATCGTTGGCGTTGTCCTCGAGCAGGCACTCGAGCGCGACAGCGTAGCGGTCAGCCCCCGCATCACCGGCGATGTCGGCCGGATTGGCGCGCGACCAGATCGGCGGTAGCGCAGCGTCAAGCTTCTTCATCGTGTCGGGCGAGATGGCAGCGAGCTCACCGCCCAGATCAACCAGACGATCGACCGCCAACACACCGACGCCGCCGCCATTGGTCAGTATGGCAAGACGCGGGCCGGCCAAGCTCGACAAGCGCGCCAGCGTTTCGGCGGCGGCGAACAACTCGTCGAGATCGAACACGCGCAACAAGCCGGCGCGGCGAAACGCGGCATCGTAGACAGCATCAGAACCGGCGAGGGCGCCGGTGTGCGTCATCGCGGCCTTGGCGCCTTGCGCATGCCGCCCCGATTTGATCACCAGCACCGGCTTGGCGCGTGCCGCGGCGCGCGCCGCCGACATGAATTTGCGCGCGTCCTTCACCGACTCGATATAGAGCAGGATGGCGCGCGTGCCGCGATCCAAGGCGAAGTGATCGAGCAGATCGGCGAAGTCTACATCGAGGCTGTCGCCGATCGAGACGATGGCGGAAAAGCCGACGCCGCGGCCGGCGGCCCATTGCACCAATCCGGCGGCGATGGCGCCGGATTGCGAGATGAGCGCGAGATCGCCGGGCGGCGGAGCCGCGGCTGCGAAGCTCGCATTGAACTTTGCGCCGGGCACCAGCACGCCGAGACAATTGGGGCCGACCAAGCGCATGCCGGCGGCGCGGGCATTCTTCTCGCAGGCCTCGGCGAGCGAGCCGGGGCCGTGGCCGAGCCCGGCGGTAATGATGATGCCGACTGCGGTGCCTTTGCGTGCGGCGGCCGCAACAGCGTCGCGCACCGCGGCCGCCGGTACCGCGATGGCGACGATGTCGGGCGTCTCCGGCAGTTCATCGTAGGATTTGACGGCGCGAACACCTGCGATCTCGTCGTAGCGCGGATTGACCAAGTGAATAGCGCCTGGAAACCCGCTGCCGAGAAGATTTTCGAGTACAGCACGGCCCGTTGATGTCTGGCGGGGCGACGCGCCGACGATGGCGACGGAGCGCGGGGCGAAAAGCGTTTCGAGACGGTACGTGGACATTGGCTCGCCGGGGCTAAAGGAACGGTCCGAAGCCTTTCATCGGAAAAGCCGCGACACCCTCTATTGATCCAAGTCAAAGCTCGGTTCTTCTCGCGACGGCAGGATGACACAAAAAGGAGAGATGTCATGCCTGCCGTCGATGCAGTGATCGTTGCAGCAATTGTCGTCGCTTTCCTGATTTTTGCCGGAGTGCTCGCGTGGGCCGAGCATCAAACTAGGCATTTGTCCCCGGTTCGAACCGGTGGAAAGCCGGCAGGTGCGAGGCACGCCGCATCGGTGAACCACCCGTGAAACAGCCTGCAACGATCGCAGTCAAATCCCAAACATTTTTTCAGCGATGCGAAACCAGCCAGGGACCATGAATAAACCAGCGACCACTCAATTACCGCATGCCTTCAAACGCATTCGGCTCGAGATTGCGCGCTCAAAGGAATTTCCGTCCGGATCGTCCCGGCACGGCTACGAATTCGTGGCGCCGCTCGATAGCAACGGGCATATCGACCCGTCGCTCTGGCGCAAGCATCGCGACAATTGCCGCGTGCGCCGGTTCTGGGGCGGCGAGGAAGAGATTGGACATCTGCTGCACAAGCCCGGCGGTCCGGAGCATGCGCAGTGGGTTTTCGATTACGACGATGCGGCCGAATATGACGACGAGTCCGGCTACCGGTTCGGCGCACACGCCTTTGCGCCCGGCGAATATGTCTCGATCCGCGACGAGGCGGGCGAATTGCACACATTCCGTGTGCTGTCCGTAAGCAACGCGACTTGAACGCCCACGAGGCGGCCGCAATATTTCTTGTGGTGCCGGTCGTTTATTTGTGCCGGTGGTGCGGGGCCTGCTCGTAGTGCAGGCGCAAGAGATCGATGCCGTAATCGTTGCCGTTCGGTGTGCGCACGATAGTGTGCACATGGAACTTCGCCGGCTCGGCATTGGTAAGGAAAACGCCGGCGTGATGATCGAACTCGATGAAGATCACCGGACTCTGAATCCGATAGTAGAACGGGCTCGTTTCCTCGAAGCCGCCGATCCAGCAAAAATGCGTGTCGGCGAGATGCCGCTCAACTTCAGCTAAGCGCGCGGCGAGCGGTCCCGGCGGCAGCGGCGCGACATAGGCGGCGACGATATCCAAGAGATCGCGCTGCTGACGGGCGGACAATGCGGATGCGCGCAGCCCCTCATAAGGCACGATGCGATTGTCCTGAAATGCGCCGCCGAGATGCAGATTGTCGGCGAAGTGGCGGCGGCCCGGCGGCAAGTCGCCGCCGACCATGGCATGCGCGACGATCGCTTGCTGCTGCTGGCCCGCCGACAGCGAGCGCATCAGCGCGAGACCGGCGCGCTCTTCGTCCTCGAACAGATGCGTGCCGGCAAACCGCCCGGCATCGGCGTAATTCGGCTCGGCGCCAAGGAAGCACGGCGTCAGCACCATCTGCCGGCCGATAACAAAGCAATTGAGGCTGAGGTGATGGCCGAAAAGCTGCCAGCCCCAGGGCTCGGACTCCGAAGCCGTTCCGAACAGACAAAACGTGTAGGCCCATTCGCCGAGCACCGCGGGCCCGGCGACAAGATCGCCGAGGAAGCGATTGAGCCGCATGACGCCGCGGCTGATGTCGTAGCCCTTGCCACTCAGGCTCGCGCGCAACACCGCCATCACCGCTTCGCGGACCGGCGCGCTCGTTTCGTCGAGCCGAAGACCGTGGTGCTCGACATAAAGCTCGGTGTTCTGCCAATGCCGCCACAGCTCCGAGTCCACCGGCAGGCACATCGCGCCGCGCTGCTCCCGCGTCAGCAGCGCGAGAAGAGCGTCGACCGCTTCGACCATTGCGGGCGTCGGCGCGTCCTGCGGCGCGAGCGAAAACAAACCGTATTGAACATTGCCGTGCGTCGTTATTCCTTGAAACGGCGCGGCGGCAAGTTGCGCCCAGGCTCCAAACAGCTCGTGCGCGCGCGGGCTCTGCATCCGCGCCTTCGTATGCGCGCGCGGCGTCGGACCGGCAATATTGCTCTGTCCCGGCGCTGGAACGAAGGGATGATAGTCCTCAGCGCTCATGGTTGGCGGGGCGCCTAAAGGCCCAGGCCGATCAGCGGCAGCAACCGTTGCAGGATGGCGGCAAGAGCAATCAGAATGACCAGAAGCTTCAACAGGTTCGAGAGCCGCCGGTCGCGCACATACTTGTCGATGATCCAGAATACGATGGCAGCGATGACGATGGTGATGAGGATGTGTATCAAGACCAAAATCATAGTGACCCCGCGAGATCGAATGTAACCTTGGGGAGACTAGAGCATGATCCCGAAAAGTGGAAACCGGTTTTCGGACGTGCTCAAAAGAAGAATCTAGGCCACCGAACGCGAACGATCGGCCGTTCGCCACACAACCGCTAGGCTTCGCCGGCCCGCACGATCAGCACGCGCCTGTGATTGACGAGCAGGATGAGAAGGCCGATGAAGGCCGTCGCGGCCATGACAATGAAAACCGTAAGGCTCGACGAGGCGTTCAAAAGTCCGACGCCGGTAGAGGCGAACGCGCCGATGCCCATTTGCAGAAAGCCAAGCACGGCGGCCGCGCTGCCAACATTCTTGCTGAAGGGCGCGAGCGCGATCGCCGCCGCATTGGGATACGCGATTCCGCAGAACGGCAGGTAGAGCAGCAACAAGACGATATTGCCGGCAAGGCCGTACCAGCCATAGAGCGTGCCGACCAGAATGATCAACATGATCACGTTCTGGCAAATGACGGCGATGCGAAAGATCTTGTGATCCTCATGCCGGTGCGACAGCCAAATGTTCAATTGGCTTCCGCCGATGAAGCTGCAGGCGAGCGCGGCGAAGATCAGTCCGTAGGCCTGCGGGCCGACGTGAAAGCTGTCGATGAAGATGATCGGCGAGCCGGTCACATAGACGAACAACCCGGCAAACGCGAACGCGCCGGCAAGGGCGTAGGTATAGAATTGCGGGCGGATCAGGATCTGATGGAAGCCTTCGAGGATGGCCCGCGGCAGCAGGGAGATTTCAGGATCCGGCCGGTGGCCCTCGGGCAGCAACAATCCGATCACGATCATGAGCAAGACGGCGAAGGCCGCGAGAATGACGAAGATCCAGGGCCAGCCGATGGTGGTGGCGATCAGGCTGCCGATCGAGGGAGCAAACAGCGGCGACACGCTCAGCACCAGCATCAGCAGCGACAGAATCTTGGCGCTCTCCCGCGCCGGGAAGAAATCGCGGACCATCGCAATGGCGCCGACCTGCGCGACACAGCCGCCAAGCGCCTGCAGCAATCGAAAGGCGATGAACAATTCGGGTGAGCGGACGGCGATGCAGCCGAAGGACGCAACGGTGAACAGGCTCAGGCCGGCATAGAGCGGCCGCTTGCGTCCGAAGCGATCGAGCAACGGGCCGTAGAACAACTGCCCGAGCGCGAGCCCAATGAAATAGCCCGAGACCGAGAGCGAGATTTGCGCCGGCGTCGTGCCGAGATCATGCGCGATCTGCGGAAACGCCGGCAGATACATGTCGATGGAGAAAGGGCTGACGGTGCTCAGCGCCCCGAGGATGAGAATGATCAGCAAATTCGAGCGCGAGCTACGTGGCATTGCGGATTTCAATCGGATGATTTTTTCGGCCGGCAAAATGCCGGGCAATCGATGCGGGACGCCTTACGTGGTGCCGTGAAACGTCGGCGCAAGTAAGGGCGGCACATGCGAGCCATTTCCCGCCACAGCGTTGCGCACTCGTCACAGCCTTACGCGCGAAATCCCGCCGGCGGCAATTGGCGCTTTGCCTGATCCTGCCGTCGTGAACTCAAGGCCGCAAAAAGGGCGTGACAACACACTGGATGTTCACGTATTGTTCTTGCTAAGCGAATACCTTGTGTTTTCTCGATGGAGCGCACGGTGAGCTTGGACATCTTTTCTTGTCGACGCTGACAGACGATGACGGCACCAAGTTCGAGCGCGCGATTGTCGAGGGCGCGTTCAAGGCCATTGCGGCAGATCAACGTGGTGGCTGCTGGAATTTGCAACCCATGCGGGGAGAGGTTGGAGCGCAGTCTCTCCTGGAGGCCACGGCCTCCAGTGGTCCGTCACGAATGCCGAAGGTAAGGCCTTAGGGGATTTTTAGGGTTAATAGATCACTTTCGTGCGGGCGTGCGGCGCTCGGACGAGCAACATGTTTCGATGGCTATTGGTACTGGCGGCAATCGGGTTTGCATCTTCCGCCTGTGCGGCCGAACTTGAATTTCTGCGCGGCTCGGCACCCGCCTACACTATTCAGCAAACGCCGCCGTCGTTGCCGGCATTCGCTGCCCCTCCACCCCCGCTCCCGCTCGCAGGCCCGCCGCCGGTCCTGCTCCCACAGGCGGTCACGGTGGTGAGACCCATCGTCTGGAACTGGACCGGTTTCTACTTCGGGGCCAATGCCGGGCTTGCGGTCGCGACTACGAACTTTGCCGACCCGTTCGGCACCTCCGTGTTCGGCGACGGGGTGCGGAGCCCCGGGTTCATGGCCGGAGGCCAGATCGGCTTCAACTGGCAGGCGCCCGGATGGCGATGGGTCCTTGGCGTCGAGGCCGATGCCGACGCCATCGCGTCCGATGGAACGACCACCTGCTTTGCCGCCTCGTCTCAAACCATCAATGCCACGTGCCGGGTTCGCCCGCAGTCGGTCGCCACATTGACCGGCCGCGTCGGCTACGCCATGAGCCCGGCCGACGAGCTGCAAAACACCGCGCCGGTCGGCCTTTTGCCGATCCGATCGGCGACGCTGATCTACGGCAAGGCCGGTGTCGCGCGGGCCAATAGCCAGATCGACATGGCGACCAACAACGCGCTGGCGGGATTCGCCGGACCGGACATCACGTCAAACAGCAGCAACACCACGTTCTGGGGCTGGACGGTGGGCCTCGGCATCGAGCAGGCGTTGTCGGCAGCGTGGTCGCTGAAGGTCGAATACGACTATATCGGCTTCCCCAGCCGCAACGTCGCCAATCTCGGCAGCGCGACATTCGATCAGACCGCCACACCGTTGAGCGCAACGCCAGCGGGCTCGTCGGGCGTTTCGCAAAACATCCAGCTGGTGAAACTCGGCCTGAACTACAAATGGGGAGCGAACCCGCTGCTATGGGGTGACGGGGCTCCGGTGGCGAGCGTCGTTGTGAAAGATGCGCCGGTGCAGAACTGGCTCGCCGGATGGGACGCGGAAGGCGGCGCCCGCTACTTCGGCAGCTGGGGGCGCTTCCAGAAAGACCTCGGCGTTTTCACCAGCGCGGGCCTGCCCAGCATCACCGCCGTGTCGCGGCTTACCTATGCCGACATGCAAACAAATTCCGGCGAATTGTTCGGCCGCATCGACAGTCCGTGGCGGGTTTTCGTCAAAGGCTTCATCGGCACCGGCGCCAACACCGGCGGCCAGATGAACGACGAGGACTTCGGCATACCGTTGCTCAACTCCTTCGCCGCTTATTCGAACACGATTTCCTCGGTCAGCGGAACCATCAACTATGGCGCAATCGACGCGGGCGTAAATCTGCTGGAAGCCCCCGGCTACAAAGTCGGCGCCTTCGCCGGTTATTTCTTCCTCAATCAGGATATGAACGGCTTCGGCTGTCATCCGCTCGCCAACATCAACTGCATTCCCAACGTGCCAACCACCGGCTCGGCGATCATCAGCGAAAACGACAAGTGGCAGGCAATGCGGGTCGGGGTCTCCGGCGAGACGCGGCTGATCAACCGCCTGCGGCTGAGCGGGGACGTCGCGTATCTGCCCGTCGTCAACTTCAGCGGCGTCGACACGCATTTCTTCGGCAATACTGGGCAGGTCGCCAGCATCAATCCTAAATCGGCGAACAAAGGCGCCGGCGTGCAGATCGAGGCGATGCTGTCCTACTTCGTCACCTCGCAATTCAGCGTCGGGCTGGGCGGCCGCTATTGGGCGTTGTGGACGAATAATGGGCAGGCCAATCGGACGGTCGATGAAGGCGCGCCGATCACCCCGACACCACCGCAGGCATTCAGGGCAACGGTCGAACAGGCCGGCGTATTCGTGCAAGCCGCCTATCGGCTCGGACCGGACTGTTTCTGATGCGGCGTTATCGTTGCTTCTGGTGTATTGGCAACGCGCGGCCAGACCCGCTTTGACCTGATCACGGACGGCACACCTCAAAGGCACACTCTGCCTGAGCCACGCATGACGCGGCGCCTTGAACGGCCAACTCCGCGAAGTCTTCGCTTTAGTCGATTCAAAGTTTCGAGGGTGATGTCTACCGCCGCGTAAATGCTTCACGACGATGTCACGTCCGGCGCTTAACAAAATGAAGGCAACTGATGGGGGACAATCGCCGCCGATGAAGGTTTCGTCGGCGGCGTGCTTACGCGACAAGTGGGTGTCGGCACGCATCTGATTTCATCCACACACGAATTCGCCTGTCGACCTTCCGTGTGATAGCGTTGGCGATTCTCACGATCGGCACGAACAAATGCGAGGATGAAAACGGCTCGCTGTATTCCTGAACAACAGTAGCGTTGTCACTGCCAACAAACTCATCGGTCAACCCAAGATGACTGACCCGGTCTTTTTAATTGCGGTTTCAGGGCTCGGCCTTTCGGTAGTTGTCTCTGGGATCAGGCTGATCAACTGGTTTCTTCGAAGCGATCCAAAGGTTATCGCCCAGGCGGGCCGATTGTCGGCGGTCGGTCTTTTCGCCCTGTCGTTGCCGCTCTTGCTGGGACTGGCGGTAAACCAGAGATGGGTCGAAAGCATCGGCCTGTCGGCCGTCATGCTGCTCGGTTTTACGCTCTACGGCCCGCGGGTACTGGGGCAGCTTTTTCCGCGCCGCCTCGTTCCGGACCTTAGCGCGCCGGCTGCCGGGAACGCCGGACACGCGCCTTCCGACAACGATACCGAACTGGTCCAGCGTTCGATCGCCGTGCTGGAAGAATACCTTCGGCGCACGGCGGGTATTTCCGAGCCGCACGGAAAGTTGCGCGGCGGCCGCTCACAAATTTCGCACGCTCGCTCGCGCGGCAACGGCAATGGCCACGATACGGAAAGTCGCGATGGTGAATTTCACGACGGCGAACGCGACGCCCGTTCGATGTCGGAAGCGGAAGCCCTGGAGGTTCTCGGCCTGGGCCGCGGCGCGGCCGAGGCCGACATTGCCGAATCGCATCGACGCCTGATGCAACTGATCCACCCCGATCGGGGCGGCTCGTCATACTTCGCCGTGAAGGCCAATCAAGCAAAAGAGGTCCTTCTCGGTCGCGACAAATCGCAAGACGGTCGAAGCGCCGGTGCGCGCAAGCGCCGGCGGCACGCAAGTCAACAGGATCCTTCGCAATCCAAACCGCCGACACGGGGGTGATGCATGTCGAATGCAGGCAAAAAGACGACCGTCAAAGACGAATTCGTGGCGCCGCAGATCAAATTAGAAGAAGAGCAGAAAGGCGCCGCGGTTTCTGTCAAACAACAGATCGAAGCCTACCTGCAACGGAAAGCCGAAGTTACGCAAAGCGACCATCAGGCCTTCCAGGACTATCTCGACCAGAAAGCGCAAGCGCTGCCTGCGCCGCAAGATGCCCCGGCGCCCGAGCAGCCATCCAAGTTCAATCGCCGTAACTTGCTGAAAGTCGTCGCCGGAACGGCGGTGGCAGGCGAAGCCGCAGCCGCGACTTATTCCTGGGTCACAAGCGGATCGGCTTCCGATCAGGGCGCCAGGCATGCCGGCGCTCGCTACGCCGAAGCGCAACGCGAGAACATCGAACGAACGCTGATCGATTCGAAATCCGACGTCGGCGGGCGCGGACTCGGAAAATGGATCGCGCTCCTTCCGACCAAGCTCGGCGGCGGCACCTATGCGCTCGACCTCAACACCAACCGCGTGTTGTCGTCGATCTGGTACTGGACCTACGGGGATTTCAACCCGATATCGCATCACCTGTGCGCGTTTCCGAGCGCTGATCCGTATCATTCCTTTGAATTCATCAATAGCACGCAAGGCGGCAAGAACTGCCTGATCTACGGCATCAACACCAGGATGGAGGCGCCCGAACCGGGCTTCAACATCTATCGGGTGCGCTATGACGGCGCGCAGATGGAGTTGATCGAGAACGTGTCCGAAACGTCCGGTCTCGGCCTCGGCGTTCACGTCACCATCAATCCGAAGGATGCGCAATCGTACTTCGTCACCGACGGACAAAAGGACATTGCGGCGTGCTTCGACCGGACGTCGTCGCGAGTCATTGCGGCGCTGAAGTACGATTGGGCGGGGAATTCGAGCGATTTGCGCAATTGCTGGAGGAATGGCGGCACGCTCAAGATCTCCAAAATCTACCCGGATGCGAAGACCGGCAAGTTCGACTACCGCGGCACCAAGGGCCAGAAGATCGAATGGGAAATGGTGCCGATGGGAGAATTGTTCGTCGAGGAAGGCACGATCCCCGGCGATTCTCCGCACACGCTGACCGGCGCCGACGGCACCATCTGGCATCCCACAGGGCGCTGGGCGGCAACAGTCATCCGGCTTTGCGGCGGCATCGCCATTCTCGACGCTGAGAACAATTTCAATCCGGTCGCGTTCCTGCAATTCAACAAGGATTCGCCCGACCAATATCCTGTGAAACGCATCGACGACGATCACTGGGAGGTGGTCTTCGACAGGGTATTTTCACCCGGGCATGAGATCGGGTTTTCCCCCGACGGTCGCTTCCTGTGCATGATGAACAATCTGCGCGAAAACAATTGCTCGGTTTTTGATGCGCGCGATCCGGACCCGACGAAATGGAAGAAGATCGCCCATGTCGAGGATCCGCTCTGGGGCGGCAAATACCCGAATCCGTTCCACATGGTGTTCTCGCTCGACAGCTCCAAGCTTTATCTGTCGGTGCTGCATCCCTCGCCGGCGGCAAGCGGCGTGATGGTGGTCGATACGGGCACATGGAAGATCAAGAAGGAAATACAGGGTATCGGACCCGACCTGCAGACGCCTGCCATCACCTATGACGGCAAATACATCGTGGCGCCTTTCAGCGGCTTTCAGCGGCAGTCCAGCGGCATCGCCGTCATCGATACCGAGACCGATCAGTTGCTCGGCATTCTGCCGAGTACCGGCGGCCATCATGATTGCGTGATTATCCCGACCGAGCTCGAGCACATGAAGCATACCCGTTCGTGTACCCTCTAGTCGCGTGCGCGGCCGGCTAAATCGGTGACGCGCGATGCCTCGCAAATCCGGCATCGGTTTCCTGCTGGCGAGCCTGGCGCTGCAAAATCTCGGGCGGCGCAAGGCGCGCACGCTGCTGCTGCTGGCGGCGGTGGCGATCTGCAGCGGCGCCGTGTTCACCGGCGCCGTCCTGATGCAGAGCATCGAGTCCAGCATGTCGGTCGGCTTTACGCGTTTGGGCGCCGACATGCTCGTGGTTCCGGCCGGTACCCTGACCAACATCACCGCCGCATTGCTGACCGCCGAGCCGACAGACCTGACGCTTGACGATCGCGTGCTCAGGGGTCTCGAGACCCTCAAGGGCGTGCAAAGAGCGGCGCCGCAGCTTGTCTTCCGCACCGACGCCTCGGGCTACAAAGGACGCGGCGAAGTCGTCGATCTCATCGCGTTCGACCCCGCGCGCGACATCACCGTTCAACCCTGGCTGGGACAACATCTCGACCGGCCGTTGCGCAAGGGCGACGTGATCATCGGCGGGCGGCGCGAAGAAGCGATCGGCTCGGAGCTGCTGATCTTTGGCTGGCCGCTGACCGTTTACGGCAAGCTCGGGCAAACCGCGGTCGGCACGCACGAGCGCGGTTTGTTCATCACCTTCCCGACGCTCGCCGATATGCGCGCCACCATGCAGCAGATCTGCGGCAGCAAGGCGCCGCTCGAACCCGACAAAATTTCCGGCGTGCTGCTTGAGCTTGCGCCCGGCGCGAAGACGCAACAAGTGCGCTTTTCCGTTCTGGCCAATTTCCCCGGCGTCAAAGTCGTGTCGGGCGAATCGATGCTCACATCCGTCCGCCAGGGACTCACGGCTTTGCTTGGCGGCGTGCTCGGGCTGATGGCGATCATGTTCGTCAGCACCGGACTGATGGTGAGCGTCCTGTTCTCGGCAATCATCACCGAGCGTCGGCGTGAGCTCGGGCTGCTCAGAGCGATCGGAGCGCGCCGCAAGCAGATCGTCGGCATGCTGCTGATGGAAGCCGGCTTGGCGACCGCGGCAGGGGGGCTCGCCGGCTGCGTAGTGGGCTTGTTGTTGATGCGCGTGTACGAGCGCTCGCTGGTCTACCATCTCGACAGCATGGGTATTCCATTCCTGTGGCTTCCGGCCGGGACGATGGGCCTGATCGCGCTCGCTTGCATCGTGCTGACCTCGTTGATCGGCGCAACCGGCGCCTTCTACCCGGCTTGGCGCGCGAGCCGGCTCGAGCCCTACGCGCTCATTCGTTCGGAGGGCTAGCGCGATGCTGTCGTGCGTCGATTTGGCGAAGACCTACCTTTCCGAGCGCGGCGAGATCGAAGCGGTCAAGGGCATCGATATCGAGGTGCGGCCCGGCGAGTTCGCGAGCATCGTCGGACGCTCGGGCTCGGGCAAGTCTTCGTTCCTGGCGATGATCGGCGGCTTGAGCCGGCCGTCGCGCGGAACGGTGCGGATCGAAGATACCGATATCTGGAGCTTGAGCGACGACCGCTTGGCGAATTTCCGCAACCGTCACATCGGGTTCGTGTATCAGTTCGCGAGCTTGCTTCCGACGCTGCGCATTGTCGACAATGTGGCTCTGCCGGCTCTGCTCGATCGGGCACAGGACGCAGCGAGCGCCTATCAAACGGCCGCCGAATCGCTCGATCAGTTGGGCTTATCTGATTACATCGACGCTTACCCGGCCGAGATCTCCGCCGGCGAACAGCGTCGGGCGGTCATCGCGCGCGCGCTCATCAATTCACCTGCCTTGCTGCTGGCCGACGAACCGACGTCCGATCTCGACGAAGAGACCGAGCGCCAGATCATGGATCAGTTTCGGAACCTCAACCGCGAGCGCGGCGTCACGCTGATCATGGTGACGCACAATCTTCGGCTCGCCGAACAGACGGATCGTATCGTTCACATTGCCGGCGGCAGGCTTGCGTCGTGAACGCCGGCGAGGACCATATTCTGGGGAAACTGTCCGACGCGGACAAAGATGCGCTGATCGCGCGTCTTTGGCGCGACCTGCAGGACGCGCGCGCCCGGTCGAAAGAACTGGAGCGACAGCTCGCTCTGCAAGGCGGCAATGCTGCTCAAGACAGCGGCCAACTTCTGAAAAAGCTTCAGCAAGCCGCCGCCGGCAAGCAGCGTTCGCGACAAGTACCGACGGGCCTTGGCTTGAGCCTGAGCCGCGCATTGGATTTCATCAGTGCGAGGGTCCTGATTGCCGTCGCGGTGCTGATTGCGCTGGTGTTTGCGCTCGATTTTGCAATCGGCCGCTATCAGCACTACCGCCTGGACCAGAAGCGCGCGGCCGAACTCAAGCTACACCACGCGGCCTATGAGGGCATGTTTGTCGAGGTGGTCAATGTCGCGTATGAGCCGGATCAGAAATCCTACCGACTGACGGTGAAGATCACCAATGTGGAGCCGGCCCGTCCGCTGTACGTGATGCAAAGCCCGGTGCGCGTGTTCGAACAGATAGGCTTGTCGTGGAAAGAGGTGCATTCCCGCGACCCCGACGGCCAAAGCGCACGTGTCATCAAGCTTGCCGACGCTTATACCTTCCAGTCGATCTTCGAGCCCAATCTCGCGGAATGGACCGAGCTCATTCCGGGCTACATGCACATCAGGTTTGAGGCCAACAGCCTGATCAGTGAACGCAGCGAGCCGGACGACGACATCATCGATCGCACGGATCGATATTATGTGTATTTGAAGCCGCACGGCGCAGACGACAACGCGATCCGCAAGCGGATGAACTACAAAGGCGATCCGCCCGTCTACATGCCGATGCCGCCGCACTAAATCGGGCGGCGTGGGAACCCACGAACGCGGATCAGCCGCGGCAATCGTACGAGACTAAGCAGCACCAGCATTTGGTATCAAATAAGTCGCAAGGTGGGCATGGAGCGCGCCCATCGTCTTCTCATCGGCGGGGTCGACACGAAAGCCGACGAAGCCATCCGGCCGCACAAGGATCGCTCCCCCGTCGGGGACGCCGGCTGCGGCGGCATCGAATGGCACGGTTGACGCATCGACAATGCAAACAAGTCTGTCCCAACGCGCACGGAGATCGTCCAACCGCGGCACCTCGCCGAATGCGATCAGATGGTGGCACGTGCCACTGAGGAAATGGCAGGCGGGAAAGCGCGTTCCCGGCAGCACTCCGGCGACGACTGCACCGGCCTGCCCCACCAGCGCGCTTCCCGCATACGAAATGTCGAGCATCGACCGCCGGCGCGCCGACACCATGTCCTCGACCGGATCCGGCGGCGGCACGGCCGGCGCGCCGCCGCCATCGCACTCGGCGACGAAACTCATCACGAAGCCATGAACCTCGTCCGACACTTCGAGCACATGGTGATCGGCCATTCGGCGTTCGGTGGCGTAGCTCTCGAGCAGCGACGGCTTTGCTTCGCCGCGAATGACCAAAGCGAGTTTCCAAGCAATATCGGCCGCGTCCATGAACGCCGCATTCAGCCCTTCGCCACCGAGCGGACTCGACAAGTGAGCGGCGTCGCCCAGCAGAAATCGCCGCCCATCGCTTACGCGCTCAGCGGCCCGCATGTGCATTTTGAAATAAGAAACCCATCGCAGATCGTGCAAACCGAGGTCGACGCCGACGCGGGCATTGAGCAATGCTCCAAGCTCTTCCGCGGTCGGAAGTTCGGGCCGCATGTCAGTCTCATCGCGATTGACGAAGATAAGCCGACGGTCGCCCGGGAGCGGCGAGAACAGCCCGAACCCGGTCGGCCCCACGATGACACGCCCGCATTCGGGCGGACATGGCAGGCGGATTTTCGCGTCGGCAACAATAAATCGGCCGTCGTAAGTCTCGCCATCAAGATGCTCCTGCATCGAATGGCGCGTTACGCTGTGAGCGCCGCCCGCACCGAGCACATAAGCCACCGTGAAACTCTCGGTTCGGCCGCCACTTTCGAGCGTCACGCGCAGGCCGGCCGGGTCATCTTCGATCGACTTTACCTCTGTGCCGTACTCAATGTTGACGCCTACATTCCGCAAGTGATCGCGCAGGATCGTTTCGGTCTGCCACTGCGCCAGGCTGCACTGAAATTCATGCTTGCATCCGATACCCGCGAATTTCGTGGTCGAGATTTCCTGCAAACCCGGTCCGAGCAGCTCAACTTGCCGGATGCGCACGCCCGCGTGAAGAAATGGCTCGATCAGGCCAGCACGCTCGATGATGTCCAGCGTCGCCGGCTGCAGCGCGGTCCCGCGAGCCTCGTGATGCGGCGCCAGTCTGCGCTCGACGACGCGCGGCTTGACGCCGTGCCGAACAAGTTCGCACGCCGCGAATAGTCCGGCCGGACCGGTCCCTACAATCAGGACGGCCGCTCCGGGTTCGACCTCACCAGTTTGGCTCAGCGGAAGCGCCACGAAGGCCCCTTAGGTTTAAGGATACGATGCCAAGTTGTCGGTGCGCTATACGACACGGCGCGCATCCCTCTCGTGCCTCACCTTAGAAGCGCGAGAAGTTCGAAGACGACAGGTCCGTGCGCGGCGCGTCAGCCCTTGTAGACCTCGACCGCCTGCATCATGCCCATCTCCTCGTGGTTCATCATGTGACAGTGCAGCATGAAGACACCGGTGTAGTCGAGGAAGCGCGAGCGGATGACGATGCTGCCGCCCTTGGCCGGCCGCGGCACGACCACGGTATCGCGCCATACCCGATCGGCCTGCGGCTGACCGCTGACCTCGACGACCTGGAACGGATTTGTGTGGATGTGGAACATATGGTCGTCGTGCTCGTGGGTGTTGCGGATGGTCCATTCCTCGACCGCGCCCAGCCGCACCCGCTGGTCGATGCGCGAAGGATCGAAAATCTTGCTGTCCACGGTGAAGGTGAATTCCTGCCAGTGGCCTGCGGCATCGTTCTGCGGCGAAGTGGCCCCCAGCACCAGCGTGCGCCGGCCTGTGATCTCGCTATCCCGGATCGTCTCGAGCGGCGGCTGCGGCAGTGCAGGCGGGAGCGTCATCGGCAGCGGCTCGCCGGCGACCACCACGCGCGCCAGTGGCCCGGTGGGCGACGCATGACCCTGATCAAACGGCAAGGCGTTCAGTTCGTAGGTGCCCGGACCACCCGCATGCACCAGCACATCGGCGCGCTGTCCCGGGGCGATCAGCAGCTGCTTCATCTCCTGCATGGTTCCCAGCTGGATGCCGTCATAGGCGATAACGTTCAGCCGGTGCTTGTCGAGCTCGAGCAGCATGTTGTCCTGGTACTGCGAGGCGACCAGGCGCCAGCGCTGCACCTCCCCCGGCCGCATGTCGATGGTCGGCCGCCGCTGACCGTTGATCGCGAGGAAGCGAGTCGCGGTTTCCGGAAAGAGCGTGCCGAAGTCCTCAATCATGTAGAAGGCGTCGAACACGACCTGCGACAGCAGCATGACGCGCTCGCGGGCGCGAGCGATCTCCGGCACGTCGGCGAAGTCGCCTTCGACGATGATGGCGCCCGCCATGCCGCTCGCCACCTGCACATCGGCCGAGCCGTGGTGATGCGGATGGTACCAGTACGTGCCGCGCGTATGGTCCGCGGGCAGCGCGATCTCGATCTCGTACGACTTGCCGGGCACCATCGCGCGCATGACGTTATCGGCGATGCCGCTCGGACTGCAGTGCGCGCCGTGGAAATGCAGGTTCGTGTTGTTGAACTGGTGCGGACGCGAGGGGTTGCTGGGGAGGAAATCGCGGTTGGGCGGCAGGTCGTTTATCAGCCGAATCTTCAGGGTTTCGCCGGGCTTCATGCGCAGCGTCGGCCCCAGCCCGCCTTCGTAAGCGCGCAGGTAGAGGCGCATGCCGCCGATGTCGCGATAGGCGTAGGCGCATCGCAGGCTGGTGCTGAGCACACCGTTCGCCGAGCGGCGAACCTCAGGCTCGACCAGGGGCTGGTCCATCGCCGGCACAACCGGCACCGTCGCCACGCCGACTTCGGGCATGTGAGCGTGCGCGCCGCCGGACTGCC
>CAVREN010000118.1:0-30862 GCA_963720115.1 uncultured Alphaproteobacteria bacterium | reverse complement strand
CAGAACCTGCATGCCACCCATTGATCCGCCGGCAACTGCAAACAGCGAGTCGATGCCCAGATAGTCGAGCAACATCGCCTGCGCGCGCACCATGTCGCGCACGGTGATGACCGGGAAATCGAGGCCATAGGGCATCCCGCTCGCCGGATTGGTCGAAGCGGGGCCGGAGGAGCCCATGCAGCCGCCGACCACGTTCGGACAGATCACGAAATAGCGCTCGGTGTCGATGGGCCGGCCGGGTCCCACCATGGTCTCCCACCAGCCCGGCTTGCCGGTGACCGGATGGTCGTTGACGGCGTGCTGATCGCCGGTCAGCGCATGGCAGACCAGCACGGCGTTGCTGCGCTCGGCGTTCAGCTTGCCGTAGGTCTGATAAGCGATCTGTAACGGCCCGAAGTCGATCCCGGCATCCAACCGCAGCGGATTGTTCGCCGGGAAGCGCACAATCAGCGAATGCGGATGGTCCGCCTCGCGCCTGCGGTCGGCCAAATCGAGGGTCGCGCCCAACTCTGCCATAATATTTCCCGGACTTCTGGCAGTTACCCAAATAGCAGTCAAAACGGCGTAAATAGGCCGCCGGCCGCCGGAGTCAATGTTTTCTTTGATTTCCAGCCTCATGGCACCTATCAATCGAGCCGTTCGCCGGGCCTGACCATGCCAAATGAGCCGCGCCAGCAAGATTTTTCTCTCGCCGACCTGCGCCGCGACATCGATCGCATCGATGAAGCCATGCATGCGCTGCTGATCGAGCGCGGTGAGATCATCGATCGGCTAATCGCGGTCAAGAAGACCCAGGAATCCGGCTCGGCGTTCCGGCCAGCGCGCGAAGCCGACATGATGCGCCGGCTTGTGCAGCGCCACCACGGCAATTTGCCGCTCGACACGGTCGAGAGCATTTGGCGTGTGATCATTGCGACCTTCACTTATGTACAGGCGCCCTTCTCTGCCCATGCCGACCTTTCCGCCGGCGATGCGTTGATGCGTGATTCCGCGCGCTTTCATTTCGGCTTCACCGTACCGCTGGTGCCGCATGTAGGGGCGGCGAGCGTTGTCGAGGCTGTCACGGAATCGACCGGGGATCTTGGCCTGGTGCCTGCGTTCGCCATCGCGGGTGCCGGCCCATGGTGGACCGCGTTGGAGTTCGACACCGCCCCGAGGATCATCGCCCGACTGCCGTTTGTCGAACGCGCCGACCACCCGGCTGGTCTCCCCGTTTTTGTCATCTCGCGCGTGGCTGCCGACGCCATGGTGACGGAAACGGAAGTGTGGAGCATGCGCGTCTCCGGCTGGAGTGCGATGTCGGTCGATAGCCTGGCCGGGCTTGCGGACGCCATCGCCGTCCCCGACCGCGCTTTCGACGGCGCGGCTTTGCTGATCTCGGTCGCCCGCGGCGGCATCGACGCCGTCGCCGAGGCCTTGCGCAGCACCGGCGCCTCCATTCGCTCGAAGGCTCTCGTCGGCAGCCATGCGAGCCGCTATACGGTGCCCTCCAAATAAAGAACTCCCCGTCGAGGGAGCGACGAGAGAACAGCGATGAACGTGTATCCCCAACCGCGTGCCGGCGTGCTCGACATCGAGCCGTATGTTCCGGGCAAAAGCAGCGCCGCCGGCGTGGCGAAGGTCTTCAAGCTGTCGTCCAACGAGACGCCGCTTGGGCCGAGCCCGCACGCCATCGAGGCCTACAAAAAGGTCGCGGCGCATCTGGAAGATTACCCAGACGGCGCGGCATTCGCGCTGCGCGAGGCGATCGGCCGCGCCTTCGGGCTTGATCCCGCCCGTATTGTCTGCGGCGCCGGGTCCGACGATTTGTTGAACCTTTTGGCGCGCGCCTATCTGGCGGACGGCGACGAGGCGATACACACAACGCACGGCTTTCTGGTTTATCCGATCGCGACGCTCGGCACCGGCGCGAAACCGGTGATCGCGCCGGAAACGAACTATACCGCGAGCGTGGATGCGATCTTGGCGGCGGTGACGAAGAAGACAAAGATCGTCTTCCTCGCTAATCCGAACAATCCGACCGGTACCTACGTCTCCTTCGATGAGATCAAGCGGCTGCATCGCAGCCTGCCGCCGCAGGTGCTGCTCGTGCTCGACGCCGCCTATGCCGAATATGTCCGGCGCAACGACTACGAATCCGGCATCGAGCTTGTCGCGACAAGCGACAATGTCGTCATGACCCGCACCTTCTCCAAAATCCATGGCCTCGCCGCCTTGCGCCTCGGTTGGATGTTCGGTCCGCCGCATGTGGTTTCCTCGATCAATCGCATCCGCGGCCCGTTCAACGTCAACACGCCGGCGATTGCCGCCGGCATCGCGGCGATCGAAGATCACGCACACCAGGAGCGCGCGCGTGAGCACAACGACCGCTGGCTCGCGTGGCTGGCGCAGGAGCTCGAAAAGCTCGGGCTCAAGGTGACTCCGAGCGTCGCCAACTTCCTGCTTATCCACTTCCCGGAGACGAAGGGACGCACCGCCAAGGACGCTGACGCGTTCCTCACCGCGCGCGGGCTCATTCTGCGCCAAGTCGGCGGCTACAAGCTGCCGAATGCGCTGCGGATGAGTGTCGGCACCGAAGAAGCAAACCGGCTGGTGGTCGCCGCGCTCAAAGAATTTTTGGACAAATGATGCCAATGACAATGGCGCGCGGAGCCACCCAGACAAGGAATTCAGCGTGAGCCGGCCGGTGCCGCTATACAACCGCCTCGCTTTGATCGGCGTCGGCCTGATCGGCTCGTCGATCGCCCACGCGGCGCGGGCGCAGGGAACGGTGCGCGAGATCGTAGCGACTGCACGCTCCGCCGCGACCCGCCAGCGTGTTGCCGAGCTTGGGCTTGCCGATCAGGTCGTGGAAAACAGCGCGGCGGCCGTTGCCGGCGCCGATCTGGTGATCGTGTGCGTACCGGTCGGCGCCTGCGGCGAAGTTGCCGCCGAGATCGGGCCGCATCTGATGCGCGGCGCGACTGTTTCAGATGTCGGCTCGGTCAAGGGCGCGGTGGTCCGCGACATGGCTCCGTACCTGCCCGATGGAATTCATTTTGTCCCGGCGCATCCGGTCGCAGGTACGGAGAATTCCGGCCCCGATGCCGGTTTTGCGACACTATTCGTGGGACGATGGTGCATCCTGACGCCGCCCGAAGGCGCCGATGCCGCCGCAGTCGCAAAGCTCGCGGGTTTCTGGAGCGCGTTGGGCGCCAACGTCGAGACCATGCCGGCAGCGCACCATGACCTCGTACTGGCGATCACCAGTCACCTGCCGCACCTCATCGCTTACACGATCGTCGGCACGGCCGACGAGCTTGCCGAAGTGACGCGCTCGGAAGTGCTGAAATTCTCTGCCGGCGGCTTCCGCGATTTCACCCGCATCGCCGCCTCCGATCCGACCATGTGGCGCGATGTGTTCCTCGCTAACAAAGACGCGGTGCTGGAGATGCTCGGCACCTTCAACGAGGATCTGTCGCAGCTCACGCGCGCCATTCGCCGCGGCGACGGCGAGGCGCTGTTTGCGCATTTCACCCGCACGCGGGCGATCCGGCGCGGCATCGTCCAGATCGGACAGGATTCACCCGGTCCGGATTTCGGCCGGCCGCATCCCGATCTGCCGCTCGAGCCGCTGCCGCGGCCTTATGCGGGTTCGGACGAAGGCTGAAACGGCGCCGCTTAGTTACCGCGCGCCTGCACCGTCAGCGCTTCGGTCACCGCGCCGCGCAAAGTCGCGACCGAGAACGGCTTCGAGATAACATCGTGAATGATGGCGTCGAGGCCGTGAGCGCGCTCGCGCTGATCCGCATAGCCGGTCATCAACAGAATGGTCAGCGCCGGATGATCGCGCGCCGCCGCGAGCGCCAGCGCAATGCCGTCCATGATCGGCATGCGAATGTCCGTCAGCAAGAGGTCGAAGCCTCCGTCGACGCGCGCGATGACGTCGAGCGCCTCTCCCCCATCAGCGGCGGTCGTGACCTCATGACCGTCCATTGTCAGCGCCCGCGCGCAAAGCGCGCGCAGCGCCTCTTCGTCCTCGGCTATGAGAATGCGTGCCATAGGATATCAGCGGTTTGCAGCGACCAAGTCGCGGCGGTTGACAAAACGAACGACGACGTCGCGCGCATCGGCGGGCGGCGATGCCAGTCGAGTCCGAAAGCCCACGCCCTCGCCCGGCGGCAGCGAGGCGCGCACCGGGACTGCGGTCCAGGAATAAATCTCGTGCTGCGCGGCGTTGCGCAGGATGAATTTGAGGCGCGGCACGTCTTCGTTCTTGCGGGTGGTGTTAACGACATTGCCTTCGACCACCAGGATCGGAACCCCTTCATGCTGCTCTGTGACGGTCGCCACATTGTCGAAGACGAGACCGCGCAAGTTCACGGACAGGCCGAGCAAGGAATAGAAGGACGCGGTCTGCGGGAGCGCGCGCACCACGTCGCTGCGCCAGCCGACGAGGATGGTGTCGAGCAACGCAAGTGCCAGGATTCCGGTTGGCAGACGCGACAGCGGCCAGCGCAGTGATCCGTGCTTTGGGCGCGACCGTCGCGCCGCGACGCTCTCGATATCCTTGGCGCTAGCGGACTCTTCCGGTTCGGGCACATGAACGCGGCGGTCGTGCACGGCGCGCGGCCGCTCCTCGTCGAGATCGACCGGGGCAATCGGAGGTGCTTCGACTTCATCGGAATACCCCCGTTCGATCTGTTGCGCCGGGTCGGCGTCTCGGCCATATGCACTTGCCGGGACGGTCGGAGCCTGCTCGTCGATAGCGCGATGGAACGGCTCCAATCGGGCGCTTGCAAGCTCGTCCGCAGCGCGGTCGACAGCTTCTTCCGCCCCGTCTGTCGGAACATCCCGCTCAGGTGCGAGGGCGGCAGCCGCATGCATAAGCCTGTCGGCGTGGCTAGGTTCCGCGTGCCAGACCGTTCGGCAGCGGACGCAGCGGACCTGCCGCCCGTTCGGTGACAGGCTTGCCAGATTCACATCATAGGACGTGGCGCAGGACGGGCAGACAATCAGCATCGGCGAATCATGGCGCGTCGACTTCGCCAAGACGCTACCGCCGATCCGTTAACGAATTGGAAACCATGCGGCCGGGTGCGAGGACCGTGCTATGAGGGTCGAGGGACGCCGCGAATTGGCCGCGGCCGTCGTTTATTATTCGGAGGCTTCGGAGGACGGCGGGTGATCCGGTTCGAGAATGTCGGCTTGCGCTATGGGCTCGGCCCCGAGGTGCTGCGCGACCTCAATTTTGGGATCAGCGGGCAATCCTTCCAGTTCCTCACGGGCCCGTCGGGTGCCGGCAAAACCTCGCTGCTACGGTTGATGTTGCTGTCGCTGCGGCCGACCCGCGGCCTGATCAGCATGTTCGATGATGACACGGCCACCCTGAACAAGGATGGCCGCGCGAATTTGCGGCGCAGGATCGGTATCGTCTTTCAGGATTTCCGGCTGCTCGACCACCTGACGACCTATGAGAATGTGGCCCTGCCGCTGCGCGTTTTGGGCAAGGAAGAGGCGGACTACCGCGCCGAAGTCGTCGAACTGCTGCAATGGGTCGGGCTCGGCGATCGCATGGGCGCCTTGCCGCCGATCCTCTCGGGCGGGGAAAAGCAGCGCGCTGCCATTGCCCGCGCTGTGATTGCCCGCCCGCAGCTCCTGCTCGCCGACGAGCCGACCGGCAATGTCGACCCCAATCTCGGGCAACGGCTGCTGCGGCTCTTCATCGAGCTCAACAAATCCGGCACGGCGGTCATCATCGCCACGCACGACATCGCCCTGATGGATGAGTACGACGCTCGCCGGCTGGTCCTGCACGAAGGTCGCCTGCATGTCTACGACTGAACCGGTCGAAGCCGTGGCGGAGCCGTGGGACGAGTTCGACGCGCCGCCGTCGGTCGTACGGAGCTTGCCGGGCACCGCCCCAATCGTGCCGAAGGATTCGATCGCCGGGCGCTCGCTCACGGCGGTCGTTGCCATCATGACGTTCCTCGCCTCGCTCACGACCGGGGTCGCCCTGCTGGTCGTGAGCGCGGCTAGCGATTGGCAATCGGAAGTGAGCCGGGAGGTCACCATCCAGGTGCGGCCTGCGCCGGGACGCAACATCGACGCCGACGTACGCGCCGCATCCGATATCGCGCGCGCGACGCCCGGCATTGCCGATATACGCGCATTCACCAAGGAGGAATCCGCGCGGCTGGTCGAGCCATGGCTGGGCGGCGGGCTCTCGCTCGATGACCTGCCGATCCCGCGCCTGATTGTCGTGAAAATCGCCACCGGCACGCGGCCGGACTTCGCCGCGCTGAGCCAAGCGCTCGCAGCGCGGGTCCCGACATCGAGCCTGGACGATCATCGCCGCTGGATCGACCGGATGCGCACCATGGCGGAAACGGCGGTTTTCGCGTGCATCGCGGTCATGGCCCTGGTGTGGGTGGTGACCGTGCTTTCGGTGACTTTTGCCACGCGCGGCACCATGGCAACCAACCGACCGATTGTCGAAGTGCTGCACTATGTCGGTGCTATCGACAACTTCATTTCCTACCAATTCCAGCGGCATTTCCTCATCCTCGGCTTTAAGGGCGGCGCCATCGGCGGCGGTGTGGCCATTCTCTTGTTCGCGCTATTGGAAGTGGCCAAAACCTGGCTTTCCGGGACGGCCGCGGGCGATGAAATCGCCGGCCTGTTCGGTAATCTTTCCATCGGCGTCGCTGGCTATCTGGCGATTCTGCTACAAATTGTATTCATGGCCTTGGTGACGGCGTTCGCGTCGCGCCGGACGGTCAACCGCACGCTTCAGTCCATCGACTGAAAAGTCGACCTTACGACCCGTTGCTGCGGAATGCGGCCGGCGTAAAATGGCGGTGGGGCCGTAACGATACTGGGCGCGGGGGGACGCGCGCGGCGATGCTCAGTCTAAGTGGCGCAGTCAGAAGGCGACGGATCAGTTCGGTCTTCAGCAAGCTCATTCTGCTTGCGGTCGTCGCGCTTGGTCTCGGCTTTTTTGCCTTCCTTTGGCTGTTGCCGGACGAAGAAGTCGTGCTCGAACGCAATGCCGACGGTATCGTCGTGCTGACCGGCGGAACATCCCGCGTCGCCGACGCATTGGAACTCCTCGCCGCCGGCCGCGGCAAGCGGCTGTTGATCAGCGGTGTCAATCCCGGAACCACAACGGCCGATATCGCCCGCCAGACCGCGGGTTACGACAAGCTCCTCAAGTGCTGCGTCGATCTCGACTATTCCGCCATCAACACCCTCGGCAATGCGGTGGAGACGCGGCGCTGGGCGATCGATCGCGGCTTTCATTCGCTGGTGATCGTCACGTCGGCCTATCACATGCCACGCGCGCTCGCCGAAATTGCCCACCAGTTGCCGGACGTTACGCTCATTCCATTCCCCGTCGTCTCCGACCGACTGCGGCTGGAGCCCTGGTGGTCGAACGGCGCCACTACGCGGTTGGTCCTTTCTGAATATTTCAAATACCTGTACGCCCATCTGCGCATGCGCTTTGACAGCGCGGCCGCCGAGAGCGAGAGCGTGCAGCTTGCCGCCTTGCGCCCGCCCAAACACGTCCAGTAATTCGGGTAACCTTTGTCCTCCTCCGATACTGCAATCGTCACGCGTTCGCTGCTTTTCAACGCGCTGTTCTACGTCAATATCACCGTCCGCATGATCGTGGCGTTGCCGACGATTCTATTGCCCTATTCGTTCTTGCACGGCGTCTTGCGCCGCTATGCGAGCAGCACCTTGTGGTTTCTGCGCGTCACGTGCGGCACGAAGGTCGAGTGGCGCGGCCGTGAGAGGCTCCCCGCCGGGCCTTACATCGTCGCCTGCAAGCACCAATCGCTGTGGGAGACGTTTGCGCTGTTCATGCTGTTGCCCAATCCAACCTATGTGCTCAAGCGTGAGCTGATGTTGCTGCCTTTGTTCGGCTGGCTGGCGACCAAGGCGCGGATGATCCCGGTCGACCGCGGCTCACACGCCAAGGCGCTCGCCACCATGATCGCGGCGGCGCGGCGGGAAGCGGCGCGTGGGCGGCAAATCGTGATCTTTCCGGAGGGCACGCGGCGTCCGCCGGGCGCAAAGCCCCGCTACTTGCCGGGCGTCGCCTTCCTCTATGCCGAGCTTGGGCTGCCCTGCGTGCCGATCGCGCTCAATTCCGGATTGTTCTGGCCACGCCGCTCCCTGCGGCGCCATCCGGGCACCGTCATTGTCGAGGTGCTCCACCCAATCCCGCCGGGGCTGGAGAAACGCGAATTCCTGACGCGCTTGCAGAACGCGACCGAAGAAGCAACCGCCCGGCTTGTCGCGGAAGGCGAGCGCTCAGCTCACGGCTGATTGCTGCCCCTTGAGCCGTTCGGCGATCAGATGCAGATCGGTTTCGCGATAGCCGAGCGCTTCCAGCGCCTGCACCGTCTCCAGCACATAGTCGCGATTGGGACCCGAGCGGCCATGACCCTGCCGGACGTGATGCACGCACTCCGCAAGCGTCAGGCGTCCGGCATATTGCGCATGGCTGCGATCGACGATGAAGCACAACGCCCGCACCTGCCGCCGCGCCTCCTCCTCGAGTTCGATTCGCCGCATCGTTTCCACATAGACGGTCGTCACTTGTTCGCGTCCGCGCAAATAGGCGACGGTCTCTTCACGCACGGCGGTTGCGACCCGGAAGGCAATGCCGCGGCACATCCCGCCGCGGTCGAGCCCAAGCACCAAGCCGGGCCGCTCCGGCGTGCCGCGATGCACGAAAGAATAGACACACAGCGCCCGGTGAAGGCCGATGAGGCGTGCCGGCACGCGTTCGACGAAGTCGAAGCCGGGATTCCACATCAACGAACCGTAGCCGAAGACCCAGAGATCTTCAGGGCTATGCCTATCGAGCAATTCCTTCACTGCCTCTGGTCCCCGACAGCAAGCGCCCCAGCCATTCGCTTCATCCAAAACGGCAAAATCCGTTCCAAAAAGTTCTGCATTTGCGCTAAAACCCCACCGTGGCGCCGCCAAGGCGATGAAAACCCTGTATCGGAACAAATTGGTCTTTGAAACGCCGCACTCGGCAGGCGAAGGAGAAACCATGCCGGGCCAATCCCCCCTCAGCATGATGCAACCGCCGGAGCGACGCGCGCGGGCAACATCACGCGCTCGGACGGTACCGCCCCGACGCTGGCCCATCTTGGCGCCGGTGGCGGCTGTCATTCTGCTCGCGGCACTCTGGAGCGGGCTCTGGTATGTCTCCGCTTCCGTCGCCGACCGTGCCCTTTCCGGTTGGGTTGAGCGCGAAGCGGTGGCGGGTCGTGCTTATTCATGCGGTTCGGAATCGATCGGCGGATTTCCGTTCGACGTCAGGGCGCGATGCGCCGACGTGACCGCCGAAATCAAGAATAGCCAACCGCCCTATTCGGTCAGCGCGAAGGCGCTCGATTTTGTTGCCGAGGTCTACCGCCCGACCCGGCTGGTCGGCGAATTGACCGGACCGCTGACGATCGCGACGACCGGTCGACCGCCGAGCCTGACCGCAGACTGGACGCGCGCGCGCCTCGTGCTGAGTGGTGTGCCGCCCTATCCCGACACTCTTTTGATCGAACTTAGTGCCCCGCACCTCGATCGCGCCGATGGCGGCGAGAGCCTGTTCAACGCCAAGCGCGCGGATTTTCACGGACGCATCGCGGACGGCTCGCCGCGCGATCATCCGGTGGTGGACATCACGCTGCATCTGGCAGGCGCGTCCGCGAGTTTTCATCCGTTGCTCGGGCAACCGGTCGATGGCGACATCAATGCGATCGTCCGCGGCTTGACGGATATGTCGCCGAAGCCTTGGGCTGACCGAATGCGGGAAATCCAGGCGGCCGGCGGGGGCATTGAGATCAAATCATTTCGGCTCACACAGGCCAACGCCGTCATGGTCGGCGCCGGAACGCTCGGGCTCAGTCCGGAGGGCAGGCTCAACGGCGTGGTGCGTGTCGCCATTGTCGGCATCGAGCAGATCGTTCCCCTATTGGGCATTGACCGGATGATCGGACAGGGCATCGATCAACTGTCCGGCAGCAGCGGCACGCTCGACCGGCTGGTGCCGGGATTGAGCGAGACCATTCGCGAGACCGCGAACGCAAGCGTGATCGAGAACCTCAAGAAAATGGGGGAACCGACCGCGATCGACAATCGGCCCGCGGTCCTGCTGCCGCTGCGTTTCGTCAACGGCGCAATCTATCTCGGCATGTTGCGTATCGGCGAGGCGCCGGCGCTATTTTAGCACGGCCGGAGCCGGGCCGCTCATATCGCTACGGTCGCCGCGGCGACCGGTTGTGCCAAAAGCGCTACCCGAAGCGGAACGCCGATTCCACGGCCCCCATGACCACGTCCTTGAGGGTCCGCTTGCCGGCATCGTCGCCGGCCGCGCCGACCACGACGTGGAGCGGCAACAAATGCTCTTCATGCGGATGAGCGTCGCGCGCCGAGGGCGCCTTGTCCCATGAGGCCAGCGCCGACGCCCGCGACTCCGGAGGGGCCTTGGTCAGAACCTCCTCGAGCCAATCGTCGAAACGTTGGGAGCCTTCGTCCGCGCCTCGGCCGTTGGCGCCGCGGCGCATGCTGGCCATCAGCGTGCGCATGTTGTGGTAGGTCATGCCGCTGCCGATGATGAGCACGCCCTCGTCACGCAGCGGCACCAAAGCCTCCCCGATGCGCAGGTGCGCGGCCGCGTCCATGTTGGCCAGCAGCGATACCTGCACGATCGGCACATTGGCGTTTGGGAACGCGACTTTCAGCGGGATGAAAACGCCGTGATCGAAACCCCGCTCATGGTCGTATTTCCAGGGAATGCCGGCTGCCTCGAGCAACTCAGCGACGCGTGTGGACACCTCCGGCGCTCCAGGCGCGGGGAATTTGATCTCATACGTGCTCGGCGGAAAACCGTGATAATCGTAGAGAAGTGGGGGAGCCGGATTGTTCTGGATAGTGACGACAGGCTCTTCCCAATGGCCGGAAATGACCACCAGCGCCTTTGGCGGCGAGGATCCTGCTTCTTCGGGCACATGACGCAGATAGTCGGCCATCCGTGCCCAGGTATCGGGCGGATCCCAATCCATGAAGAAGCACGGCCCACCGCCATGCGGGATGAAAAGTGTCGGCAGTCTGCTCATGTCTGATCCCGAACGAGAGGTTTTGGCTGCGCCCCGGCGCCGCATCACGATTTGACCGGACCAAAGAGGTAGGTAGCGACACCCGGTCGCACCAGTGGCCGTCGTTCATGACGACCCTGATTGGAGGTTGAGCTTCAACGCTTGGTTGCAGCGTGCCAACCGACGGAGGCATCCGGGACGGAGTCGGTGGAAGCAAAATACGGCTTTAGATCCAGGAGCGGCGTGCCGTCGACACAATCCAGGCCGACCACCGAGAGCTCGTTGCCGTGAGTACTAAGCCGCCGCACGACCGAAACCGCAATCGGGTTGGGCCGTACCGGCGAGCGGAGCGCAAATGTGCCGCGACGCTCCGGATAATGATGCGGCGCTTGGATCACGAGATCGCGACGCGCCCGGTCCATCCAATAGAGAACGACGACGTGACTGACGGTATCGAGGCCTTGCAAGCCTTGCGCCCAGCGCGGATCGACCACAATGGTGCAGACGGTCTCGCCGCTTTCGCGGGGGTTCTTCGGGCAATCCTCCCGGCGTTTCCAGGGCGTGCGGATCCGCCCGATGAAATAGAGGGCGGCATCGAACTTTTTCGGCAGTTCGACTGCGATTTCGCCCTCGCGTAGGTCGAATGATACTTTTGCGGAATAGGCTTCGGTCATTGCCGCCTTTCTCGCATGCGAGTGCGCGCGCGGCCAGTCCTCGCCGTCTCCGCGCTCCCCCCTCTCACAAGCGCCAAGTGTGGGCTCCTTCCCAAGGGGACTTGCCTACTTAATCGCATAAAGATATCTTTATGTCCAAGCTAAGTGACGCACGATACCTATGACAGGCGCTCAACTGACCTTTCCCACGCTGACGGGCACCCTCAAGGCCGCGGCCGAGCCGACGCGGCTACGGCTCTTGATGCTGATCAGCGAAGCCGAGCTGACGGTAACCGATCTGACCGCCATCCTGCGGCAATCGCAACCCCGCCTCTCACGCCATTTGCGCCTCCTCGCCGAAGCGGGGCTGGTCGAGCGCCACCGGGAAGGATCTTGGGCCTTTTTTCGCCTCGGCGAGACCGGCGGAACGGCCGATATTGCACGCGCCCTGATCGCGCGGCTCGATCCGAACGATCCCGTCATCGCGCGCGACCGCGAACGGCTCGCGGCCGTGCGGGCCGCGCGCGCCGCGGCGGCACAGAATTATTTCCGCCGACACGCGGCCGAATGGGACCGCATCCGCAGACTACATATCGCCGACACCGCAGTCGAAGAAGCCATCCGCGCGGCGCTTGCCGACCAGCCGGTCCGCTCGCTGCTCGATCTCGGCACCGGCACCGGACGCATGCTGGAGCTTTTCGCCGGCGACATCGAGCGCGGCCTCGGTCTCGACCTTTCGCTCGATATGCTCGCGCTCGCTCGCGCCCGGCTCGACCGCGCCGGACTGAAACACTGCACCGTGCGTCATGGCGACATCTACGATCTGGCGCTGCCGCGCGACACATTCGACGTGGTTATCGTTCACCAGGTGCTGCACTTCCTCGACGACAGCGCTCGCGCGCTGCGCGAGGCGGCGCGCGTGCTGCGGCCGGGTGGCCGCTTGCTGGTGATCGATTTCGCGCCGCACGATCTCGAATTCCTGCGCGATGAGCATGCGCATCGCCGGCTCGGATTTGCCGCCGAGACGGTGACGCAATGGCTCGAAGCCGCCGGTCTCGATCTCGTCCGCCAACAAACATTGGCACCGGGACCGGAGGGCAAGATCGCGGTCTCGCTGTGGCTCGCCCGCGATCCGCGCATCGTCGTCGCTTCACCGGCAACACGTGAGGTCGCTTGATGAGTAGCATCCGCAGTCGCCGCTTCACCGATACCGACAGCGCACCGCCAATCCGCGTCTCGTTTGAGTTCTTCCCGCCGAAGACCGCGGAAATGGAAAAGACGCTGTGGGAGGCGATCGCGCGGCTCGCGCCTCTGCAGCCGAATTTCGTTTCAGTGACCTACGGCGCCGGCGGCTCGACCCGGGAGCGCACGCATTCGACCGTCAAGCGCATTATCGCCGAGACGATGCTCACGCCGGCGGCACATCTGACTTGTGTTGCTGCGACCCGCCCGGAGGTCGACGCGGTGATCGAGGCTTATGCGCAAGCCGGCGTGCGCCATATCGTGGCGCTGCGCGGCGATCCGGTCGGCGGAGTTGGCGAGCGCTTTGCGCCGCATCCCGGCGGCTATCGCAATGCGGCCGATCTCGTGACCGGCATCAAGCGTATCGCCGACATCGAAGTGTCCGTCTCCGCCTACCCGGAAAAGCATCCGGACAGCGCCGACGTTGCCGCCGATATCGATATGCTCAAGGCCAAGGTCGATGCCGGCGCGAGCCGCGCCATCACACAATTCTTTTTCGAGAACAGTCTTTATTTCCGCTATCTCGACCGCGTGCGCAAAAGCGGCATCGACATCCCGATCGTGCCCGGTATCTTGCCGGTGCAAAACTTCGCGCAGACCAGGAACTTCGCGGCCCGCACCGGCGCGTCGGTGCCCAAATGGCTGGCGCACCGCTTCGACGGCCTCGACAACGATCCGACAACACGCAAGCTGATCGCCGCCGCTGTCGCCGCCGAGCAGGTGCTCGATCTGGTTGACCAAGGCGTGACGGATTTCCACTTCTACACCATGAACCGCGCCGAGCTGGTTTATGCGATCTGCCATCTCTTGGGATTGCGTCCCGGCGATCGTGAGCAGCCGCGCTCACAACTGTCCCCCGAGATTGAACGGGCGTAATTCATGACAATCCGGCCAGATAGAGAGACGGCCCTGCGCGGTCTCGCCGCTGAGCGCATTCTGGTGCTCGACGGCGCAATGGGCACGATGATTCAGGCGCTTGGTCTCGACGAACGCGGTTATCGGGGCGCGCGTTTCGACGCCTGGAACCGCGAGGTGCGCGGCAACAACGATCTGCTCAATTTGAGTTGTCCGGACTCGGTTCGCGCCATTCACCTCGCCTATTTCCGCGCCGGCGCGGATATTGTCTCGACCAACACCTTCTCCTCGACCCGCATCGCGCAAGCCGACTACGGCATGGCGGAGATCGCCTACGAGCTCAATCTCGAAGGCGCGCGCCTCGCGCGCCATGCGGCGCAGGTTGCCCAGGACGAGGATGGCGGTCCGCGTTTCGTTGCCGGCGCCGTTGGTCCGACCAACCGTACCGCGTCGATCTCGCCCGACGTGCTCAATCCAAGCTTCCGCGCCGTCACGTTCGATGAGTTGCGCGTCGCTTACGCTGAGCAGGTGCGTGGACTGATCGAAGGCGGCGTCGATATCCTGCTCATCGAGACGATCTTCGATACGCTCAACGCCAAGGCGGCGATCTTCGCCTGCACGGACGTCATCGATGAGCTCGGCGTCCGCCTGCCGATCATGATTTCCGGCACCATCACCGACCGCTCCGGCCGGCTGCTCTCCGGACAAACGCCGGAGGCTTTCTGGAACTCGATCGCGCATGCCGCGCCGTTATCCGTCGGCTTGAACTGCGCGCTCGGCGCCAAGCAGATGCGCGCGCACATCGCCGAGCTTGGCCGCGTCGCCGACACGCTCATTTGCGCCTATCCGAATGCGGGCTTGCCGAACGAGTTCGGCCATTACGACGAGAGCCCGGCGATGATGGCCGAGCAGATGAGCGAATTCGCCTCATCCGGGATCGTCAACATTGTCGGCGGATGCTGCGGTACGACCCCCGACCACATCCGCGCCATCGCAGCCGCCGTAGCCGGCAAAAAGCCGCGGCAGATTCCAAGCGTACCGCAGCACTTACGTCTTTCCGGGCTCGAGGCGTTCACGCTTACGCCGGCGATTCCCTTCGTCAATGTCGGCGAACGCACCAACGTCACCGGTTCGGCGCGCTTTCGCAAACTCATCACCGCCGGCGACTACACCGCGGCGCTCGCGGTGGCGCGCGATCAGGTGGAGAACGGCGCGCAAATCCTCGACGTCAATATGGATGAGGGCCTGCTCGATTCTGAAAAGGCGATGACGACCTTCCTCAATCTGATCGCGGCGGAGCCCGATATCGCGAGGGTCCCGCTGATGATCGATTCCTCGAAATTCTCCGTGATCGAGGCCGGTCTGAAATGCGCGCAGGGCAAACCGGTGGTGAATTCGATCTCGCTCAAAGAGGGCGAAGACGCTTTCATCCACCACGCCAAGCTCGTGCGCCGGTACGGCGCCGCCGTGGTGGTGATGGCGTTCGATGAGGCGGGCCAAGCCGACACCTTCGAACGCAAGACGAAGATTGCCGCGCGCGCCTACGACATTCTGGTCAATCGCGTGGGCTTCCCGCCGCAGGACATTATTTTCGATCCGAACATCTTCGCGGTTGCAACCGGCATGGAGGAGCACAATGGTTACGGCGTCGCCTTCGTCGATGCGGCGCGCTGGATCCGGCAAAACCTGCGGCACGCCCATGTCTCGGGCGGCGTGTCGAACCTCTCTTTCTCCTTCCGCGGCAACGAGCATGTGCGCGAGGCGATGCATTCGGTGTTTCTCAAACACGCCATCGCCGCCGGCATGGATATGGGCATCGTCAATGCCGGACAGATCGCGGTCTATGACGACCTCGATCCAGAACTGCGCGAAGCCTGCGAAGACGTCGTGCTCAACCGCCGCGGTGACGCAGCCGAACGGCTGCTCGCGCTCGCCGAGCGGCATCGCGGCGCCGGCAAGGAGAAAAGAGAAGCCGATCTGTCCTGGCGCGAATGGCCGGTAGAGAAGCGCCTGACCCATTCGCTGGTGCACGGGATCACCGATTTCATCGCTGCTGACGTGGAAGAAGCCAGACTCAAAGCCCCTCGCCCGCTCGCCGTGATCGAAGGCCCGCTGATGGACGGCATGAATGTGGTCGGCGATTTGTTCGGCTCTGGCCGCATGTTCCTGCCGCAGGTGGTCAAATCGGCACGCGTGATGAAGCAGGCGGTCGCGCATCTGCTCCCTTACATGGAGCAAGATCGAGACGGCCGCACGCATGCATCGTCCAACGGCAAAATCGTGCTCGCCACCGTCAAGGGCGACGTGCACGACATCGGCAAGAACATTGTCGGCGTCGTGCTCGCGTGCAACAACTACGACGTCATCGACCTCGGCGTAATGGTGCCGGCGGAAAAGATCCTGCAGGCGGCAACCACCGAGCAAGCGGACATCATCGGGCTGTCCGGCCTGATCACGCCGTCGCTCGACGAGATGTGTCATGTCGCGGCCGAACTGGAACGGCAAGGCTTTGACGTGCCGCTGCTCATTGGCGGGGCGACGACAAGCCGCGTCCACACCGCGGTAAAGATTCATCCCAACTACCGCCACGGGCAGACGCTTTACGTCAACGACGCAAGCCGTGCCGTCGGCGTTGTGTCTTCGCTGCTCTCGCCCGATACGCGGGCGCGTACCATCAACGAGGCACGCGCCGAATATGCCCGCATCTCCGCGGCGCATGCGCGCGGCGAAGAGGGCAAGCAGCGACTGCCGCTGGCGGATGCGCGCGCCAACGCGCTGCGGCTCAACTGGTCGGGCGACTATCGGCCGCCAGTGCCGCGCCTGTCCGGCGCGCAGCGGCTGACGGACATTCCGCTCGCCGAGTTGACCGACTTCATCGACTGGACGCCGTTCTTCGCCACCTGGGAACTCAACGGAAAATTTCCAGCCATCCTGAACGATCCGCAAACCGGCGAAGCTGCGCGCAGCCTGTTGGCCGATGCGCAGGCGATGCTGCGGCAGATCGTTTCGGAGAACTGGTTCACGGCGCGCGCAGTCGTTGGCTTGTGGCCGGCGAACAGCGAAGGCGACGATATCCTCATCTTTGCCGACGAGGCGCGGAGCGCGCCGATGGCGGTCTTGCATACGCTGCGCCAACAGCTGCCGCGCCGCGAAGGCCGCGCCAACGTGGCGCTCGCCGATTTCGTGGCGCCGCGCGCAAGCGGGCTCGCCGATTATGTCGGCGCCTTCGTTGTCACCGCTGGGATCGGCGAAGAACCCGTGGTCGACCGCTTCAAGCGCGCCAACGACGACTATTCCGCGATCACGGCCAAGGCGTTGGCCGATCGGCTCGCAGAAGCCTTGGCGGAATATCTGCATCAACGGGTGCGCCGCGAGTTCTGGGCTTACGTACCCGAGGAGCAGCTCAGCGGCCGGGAACTCATCGCAGAGAAATATCGCGGCATTCGCCCCGCGCCCGGCTATCCCGCGCAGCCGGATCACACCGAAAAGGCGACGCTGTTTGCCCTCCTCGACGGCGAGCGGCAGATCGGCGTGCACCTCACCGAAAGCTTTGCGATGTGGCCCGGCGCGTCCGTATCCGGCTTCTATTTCAGTCACCCGGAAAGCTACTATTTCGGCGTCGGCAAGATCGAACGCGACCAGGTCGAAGACTATGCGACGCGCAAAAAGTGGACCTTCGAGCAAGCAGAAAAATGGCTGGCGCCGATCCTCAATTACGATCCGCTCGCCGCCTTGCGCAACGCCGCCGAGTAGCCCAGCCGTTGCTTCACGCGACGCGACAGACTTCGCGTCAGGCGGACGCAAATAAAAACACCGGAGCGACAATCCGCTCCAGTGTTTCATATTCTGTCATCGCCGCTGAACTCAGCGCTTAAGCTCGACCACTCTCGGAAGACCCCTCGTCCCTTTCTTCCGGATCGCTCTTTCGAAACTCAGAAGGCCCCCAGTAGGATTGCGCTCACAAAGACAAAAGCAGCGCATACCGCAAGCACATTGAGCTTCATCGCGATATCCACGCGTTAGACCTCCATCACAGTTTGGCGAAAAAGACACTAGCAGAAAAAGCGGCCTCGTTGAAGCGAGTTCGATTGCTGCAACGCGGCGAAGATTTGTGCAAAGCACTTTCAGCAACGTTATTGTTCTCAACCTCATGAGATGTGGAAGAAAATTTCAGATCACTAAAATGTTGCGCAAACGACATTGCGATTTTATGCACAAGCGCCCAAAGGAAACGTGACGGTCTCATGACGGATGATCCTGAACAAACAAGTTCTCGTGTCGGCAATCCTCATTTGGAAGCCGCGATCTGAAGTCGGCAGCGAGCGCCTAGCAATGCGCCATTTCGACAAGCGCGAGCAGTGCGATCGGGCGCGAGACGGCGCGACGATATTTGATCGCGGCTCATGGCGATATTCGTCGTGACCCACTTTGAGGTGCGCGATCGAAGCCGAGGTCGCACAGCGAATTGCCGATGATCGACACGTCCAATCGGCAGTCGGTCGAAAGCAACGATCCATCATGGTTAATACGTTCCTTCTTTCCACCGGAACAAACATCATTGAACAGTCCTTAACGGAACATCTCGCATTGTGCCGCGCATGTTGCGTGGCGTTCGGCTGTGGGTTTTTGGCGCGATCGCTGGTGCGGCGTTGATCGCGCTCGCCGGCTGCGGGCACAATTTCTATTCCGGCGAGCGCGAAACGTGGCGGCGCGAGGCGGAGGTCGCCTGCCTGAATTCCGGCGCGATCAAGGAAAGTCCGGCGCGCGTGCGCATCTCGGCGATCAACGGGCCCGGCATCTGCGGGGCCGACTACCCCATCCGGATATCGGGGCTCGGCGAGAGCGGGCCACTCGGCTACAGCGACGAGCCGGTGCGCCCGCCGGCCGCGCTCTCCTCCGGCTCGGCGCCGCAGCATTGGCCGGTCGTCCAATCGAGCACCTTGCCTCCGAACGTCACATCAGGGCCGGCGCCGGAATACGGGCCGCCGCCGACCGCCGCTCCGCAGGGGCTCCCATCACCGGCCGCTCCGGCTCAGCTTGGCCCGATGCGATCCGCAACTCCGGCAGCACCGGGGCGGCCGATGTCGCTTTCTGCGCCGGGCGTGCAGGATCCACACGAAGATGACGCCGCCTTTGAACCTGAGCCGCCGCACCCGTATGGCGGAACGTTGCCAGGACGGCGAAGCCCGCCGCCGGCGGCCAGCTACCCGCAGCGAAACTCCTCGGCGCCCCCGTATACGCTGCACGAACCGGCGCCGCCCGGCGTCGAAGAGCATGTGCCCCTCGGCCCCCTGCGCGACCCAAGCGTGACGGCATCGGTCGGGCCGGTGGAAGTCAAGCCGGCGGCGACGCTCGCCTGCCCGCTCGTGTCGGCGCTCGACCAATGGATCGCCACGGCCGTGCAGCCCGCAGCGTTGCGCTGGTTCCATCAGCCGGTCGTGGAGATCAAACAAATTTCTGCCTATTCATGCCGCGGCATGAACGGCAATCCGAACGCGCACATTTCCGAGCATGCCTTCGGCAACGCACTCGACATCGCAAGCTTCGTGCTCGCCGACGGCCATAAAGTCACGGTGCAATACGGCTGGCGCGGCTCACCCGAGGAGCAGGCATTTCTCCATGACGTGCAGCTCGCCGCCTGCAATGAATTCACCACCGTGCTGGCGCCGGGCGCCAACATCTATCACTACAACCACATCCACGTGGATCTGATGCGCCGTTACAGCGGCCGGCGCATATGCCAGCCTGCCGCGATCCCCGGCGAAGTGGTCGCGGAGCGCGTGCGGGCGCAATATGCCTCACATGGTTATGGCGATCCGAACACAACCGGCTCGATCTCCAAAAGGCTGAAACGCGCGCTCGGCTTTTCTGGCGACGACGACGACCGTTTGCCGCTTGCCATACCGGGCGAAGATTGAGTTCTTTTTGACGACGCGTCCAGAGTGATGCTTCACCTGTTGGCGTGTCGAAGCGCGGACGATCAATTTCCCTTCGCGGCCTGCATGTGCGCAAGCAGCGCCGCGCTCGGCCAGCAATCGACTTTCAGCCCGTTGCGCTTCTGATATTCGCCGACCGCGGCGCGCGTTTTCATCCCGGCCTTGCCGTCGATCTTGTCGTGATAATAGCCGCGCGCGGTGAGGATTTCCTGCATGCGGTCGAGATCGCGGGTCGGCAACAGCGCCAGCTTGCCCCACGGCGTCTCGAACGGCCGCGGATCGAGCATGCGGTCGCTGAGATGCCCGACATACAGCACATAGAGATCTGAGAAATTGTATTCCTTGATCGCGAAATAATTCGCCGGCGCGAGGAAGGACGGGCCGAAAATGCTTTCAGGCTGCACCAGCGAAGCGGTCGCCGCCCGCTCAGCCGGCGAGAGCGTGCGCCCATAGGCCGGCGCATAGCCGCGCTTGAGCCATTCGTCGATGGTTAGCGTATTCTCCGGCACGCCAATCGTGCAGTCGACATTCGCCGGCGGATGCACCTCATAGGCCCAGTGCAGGCCGCGCTGCCAGCCTTTATCGGCAAGCTGCTTTGCCGCCGAAGCGAGCGCGTCCGGCACCGAATTCCAGATGTCGGCACGGCCGTCGCCATCGAAATCGACCGCATATTTCAGGTAGTCCGAGGGCAGGAACTGCGTCAGCCCCATCGCACCGGCCCATGAGCTTTTCATGTCGGCCAGCCGGATCTGTCCGTCCTGCGCGATCTTCAGCGCCAGCAGGAATTCTTCGCGGAATTTGTCTTTGCGCTTGCCCAGATAGGCCTGCGTCGCCAACACGCGGATGGCGCTGCGCGTATCCTTGGCGCGGCCGTAATCGGTTTCGCGGCCGAAGATCGCGAGCACGACAGTTGGATCGACACCGAACTGGCGCTCGATGGTGCCCAATGCCGGCCGATACTGGTCGTAGAGCTTGCGGCCCGTCGCCGCGAGCCCGCTGATCGCGCTCTCTTTGATGTAATCTGCCGGCGTCTGCACGAATTCGGGCTGCCCTGCCTGCGGTTTTTCGGGCCGGCCCGGGATGACAAGGTCGGGCAAACTCAAATCAGGCTCGAGGTCGCGCGTCGCCGCATCGAAAGTCGCGCGTGAGATGCCGAGTTGTTGCGCCTGCGGCCACAAGGATTGCAGGAACGACTCGAACGCTGCGTCGGCGGCGTATGCGCCGCGGGCGCTAACAAAAACGGCTAATAGGGCGCCAAAAAGCAGCGGGACGATTCGCATCGTCCCGCACTTTCACTGCAGTGACGGCCGAATGCAATGCGTCAAGATGCTTTGGCCTGCGGCCGCTGCGGCACCGTGTTCTGGAAGCTCGGCCGCACCGCAAGGCGGTCATAATAGGCCGAGAGCGACTTCGCCGCCGCGATGGCGGCTCCGGATTCTGGAAAGTTCCTCAGGTAGGCGAGAATCGGCATTACGTTGATGTCGGCAAGCGTGAAGCTGTCGCCGGCCAGGAAGCCGCCTTTGGCGACCGCGCGATCCAGCAGTGCAATTTCCTTTTCGACCTGGGGCACGACCGCGTCGATCACGGTGCGATCCGGCTTGCCGTCGCTGCCCTTCGGAAAAATGTAGTTCAGCAGATACGTGCGCACCAACGTGCCGTCCATTTTTGTATTGACCAGCGACACCCATTGTTCGGTGAGCGCCGCATGGCGCGCTTCGGTCGGAATTAATTTCGGGCCTGGGAAGCTGAGATCGAGATAAGTCGAGATCGCTTTCGACTCGCACAGCTCGAAATCGCCGTGACGCATCACCGGAACCTTCCCGAACGGGTGAATGGCATCGACGTCCGGCGAATGTGGCAGCGATTGCTTGAGTTCGTAGGGGATTTGCTTTTCCTCGCAGACCATGCGGGCCACGCGCGTGTAAGTCGACGGCGCGGGACCGACGATTTCAACAATTGGCATGTTTGCCTCCGCTGCTCGTGGAAAATGCACGATTGCCGGACGTGTCATTGCGCCGGGCGCAGTCCGGCCGCCGCGAATTACTTTACCAAGTGGTTAAGTTTAGACGCCTGCCGAATTCTGTCAAGCGGCTAACGCGGACGGGGGCTATTTCAGGATCATCGCACCGCGACGATGAACAGCCGCGGAAACCGCAAAAGCACTTTGCCGTCGAACCGCGGCCTGTATGCGGCCGCGATCTTTTCACTATAAGCGGCGAGAAATTGCTCGCGCGACTGCGCATCGAGCGCCGAGAGGTAAGGTTGCAGCGCGGAGCCCTTGAACCATTCGACGATCGCCTGCGGGGCCGGCATCACGTGATTGTAGATGCTGTGCCAGATGTCGATCCGCGAACAGGCCGGCCCGAGCAGGTCGTAATACTCCTCAGGCGAAGGCAGGTCGCCACGCGGCGCCGCTTTGATGCCGGGATTATCCGCCCACGGACCATTTGCCGCCACCTCGCGCTGCAGGACATGCGACGGCTCGCGCGTATTGTCGGGCATCTGCACAGCCAGGACGCCGCCAGACGGTAGCGCTTCCAGCAACCGCCGCAGCACGCGGGGATGATCCGGAATCCATTGGAAAGACGCATTGGCAAAAAGCAGATCAGTGCGCGGCGGAGCCGACCAGGATTCAATGTCCGTCTCGAGGAACGTGCCTTGCGGCAGGCGCTCGCGCGCCTTGCGCAGCATGTCCGGCGAGGAATCGAGGCCGATCACTTCGGCTTCCGGGTACCGTCCGACCAGAAGCTCGGTGGAATTGCCCGGACCGCAACCGAGATCAAAAACAAGTCGTGGATATCGCAGAGGCACTTGCGCCAAGAGATCGCGCGGCGGGCGCGTGCGTTCGTCCTCGAACCTCAGATATTGCCGCGCACTCCAATCTTCCATGACTTGCGGTCACTCTCTCGCCTCGTTTGCCATCCGCTGTTCATTCGGCGGGGCTGGCATGCGCGGCCGGCGCAATCGCTGCCTTCGCAGCCAATGCCTTCGAGCGATCCGCGCCGAGCAGCATGTATACCGCCGGCACCACGAACAGCGTGAATATCGTACCGATCGAAAGGCCGGCGGCGATCACAAGACCCATCTGGAAACGCGACACGGCGCCGGCGCCGGCGGCGGTGATCAGCGGCGCGACGCCGAGCACCATGGCGGCGGTGGTCATCAGGATCGGACGCAGCCGGATCGAGGCGGCTTGCTCGATGGCTTCCCGCTTGGTGCGGCCGGCCGCCTGCAGATCGTTGGCGAACTGCACGATCAGAATGCCGTGCTTTGAGATCAGCCCCATCAGCGTGACCAGTCCGACCTCGGTATAGATGTTGAGCGACGCGCCGCCGATGCCGACGCTGACAAAGATCAGCGCACCGGCGATCGACATCGGCACCGAGACAAGAATGATTACGGGATCGCGGAAGCTTTCGAACAAGGCGGCAAGCGCGAGGAAGATGATGATCAGCGCGAACCCGAACGTGGTGACGAAGCCGCTGGTTTCCTGGACGTATTGCCGGCTCAAGCCGCCGTAATCGACCGAGTAGTCACGCGGCAGCGTGCGGGCGGCAAGGTCCTGCAGATAGGCAAGCGCATCGCCCTGCGCGACACCGGGCATCGCCACGCCTTGGATGGTCGCGCTGTTGAGTTGTTGAAAGTGGTTGAGCGATTCCGGCACCGTCTTGGTCGACACCGTCGCGATGGTCGCCAACGGCACCAGCGTGCCGTCGGCCGCGCGAACGTGGTAGTCGAGCAGTTGCTTCGCATTGAGGCGGAAGCGCTGCTGCACCTGCGGGATGACCTTATAGGAGCGCCCGCTCATGCTGAAATAGTTGACGTAGGCGCCGCCCAGCATGGCGGCGAGCGAACCGCCGACATCGCTCATTTTCAAGCCGAGCTGTGCGGTCTTGTCGCGGTCGATCAGGATATTGGATTGCGGATTGTCGATTTTAAGATCGCAATCCAGAAAGATGAACAAGCCGCTCTGCTGCGCCTGGCGCAGAAACTCCTGCGCAATGTTGTACAGGCGCTCGAACGGCTCGGTCGTGCCGATCACGAACTGAACCGGCAGTCCGATGCTGCCCGGCAGCGGCGGTGGCTGGAAAGCGACCACACGCACGCCTGGAATTTTCGCGATCTCCTGTTGCACGATCGGCTGCAATTTGTTCGTTGACACCGCGCGGCGATCCCACGGCTTCAGCGCCATGCCGGAAATGGATTGCCCAGGCACGTCGATCTGAAAGACGTGATCGGTCTCCGGATGCTCAAAGAAGATCCGGTAGATCTCGTGCGCGTAGAGCTGGCGCTGCTTGAGCGTCGCATTCGGCGCCGCATTCGACAGCGAGAGGATGACGCCCTGATCCTCCTGCGGCGCGAGCTCGGTATGGGCGGTGATGAACAAGAAATAGATGCTCGAGAGCACGATCAGCGCAAAAACCACGGTCACCGGCAGGTAATTAAGGCTTCCGTGCAAGCGCCGCTCGTAGGCGCTCTGCAGCCAATTGAAGCTGCGATCGATGAAATAGGTGAGCTTCTCTTCCCAGCCGCGATGCAGCGGATCATGCGGCTTGAGCAGCAACGAGCACAGCATCGGCGAAAGCGTCAGCGCTACCACGCCCGAGACGGTCACCGAGCCGACGAGAGCGAACGCGAATTCGGCGAACAGCGCGCCTGTCAAACCGCTTTGGAAGCCGATCGGCACATAGACCGCGGCCAGCACCACCGTCATGGCGATGATCGGCCAGCCGAGCTCGCGCGCAGCATTGATGGCTGCAGGAACCGGCGCCACGCCTTCCTCGAGGTGGCGGTTGACGTTTTCGACCACGATGATGGCGTCATCGACGACGAGGCCGATGCCGAGCACCAGCGCGAGCAGCGTCAGCAGATTGATCGAGTAGCCGAGCGCCAGAAGAATCGTGAACGTTCCGACCAGCGAGAGCGGAATGGCGACTGTCGGTATCAGCGACGAGCGGACCGAGCCCAAGAACATGAACACCACGAGCGTGACGATGGCCAGCGCCTCGGCCAGGCTGAGCACGACCTCGTAGATCGCGGCATTCACGAATTCGGTGGAGTCGTAGACGATCTCGCCGTTCAGCCCGCGCGGCAATTGCGCCTGGATGTCCGGCCAGACCTTGCGCACACCGCGGACCACTTCCAGAAGGTTGGCGGCAGGCGCGACCTGCACGCCGATATAGACCGCCTGCTTGCCGTCGAAGCCCACCTCCAATTCATAATCCTCGGCGCCGAGGGTGACGTTGGCGACGTCTTGCAGGCGGACCACCGCGCCGTTCGTCTGCTTGATGACGAGATTGCGGAACTCGCTTGCGGAATGAAGCCCGGTCGATGCAGTCAGGTTCACCTGCACCATCTGGCCCTTGGTGTTGCCGATGCCCGAGATGAAGTCGTTGGCCGCAAGCGCCGCCGTGACGTCAGTTGCGGTCAGGCCGTGGGCTGCAAGCTTCTGCGGATCGAGCCAGGCGCGCAGCGCAAACACTTTTTGCCCGAGCAGCTCGGCGGTTTGCACGCCCGGTATGGTCTGCAGCTTGGGCTGCACGACGCGCACGAGATAGTCGGTGATCTGGTTCGGCGCGAGCGTATCGCTGTTGAAGCCGAGGTACATCGCGTCGATGGTCTGCCCGATCTTGACGGTCAGCACTGGCTGCTGCGTTCCAGTCGGCAACTGGTTGAGCACCGAGTTGATCTTGGTGTTGATCTCGGTCAGCGCCTTGTCGGCGTCGTAGTTGAGCCGCAGATAAACGGTGATCGTAGAGGTGCTGCTCTGGCTGCTCGACGTCATGTAATCGATGCCGTAGGCCTGAGCGATGGCGATCTCGAGCGGCGTGGTGATAAAGCCGACAACCACATCAGGATCGGCGCCGTAATAGGTGGTGGTGACCGTGACGACCGCGTTCTCGGTGCGCGGATATTGCAATACCGGCAGCGCGTAATAGGCGCGGATGCCGAGCACCAGGATCAACAGGCTGATGACGGAGGCGAGGACCGGCCGGCGAATGAAAATGTCGGTGAAGTTCATGGTGCGTGCTTAACGGTCGACCGGCACCGGAGCTGCCTCAGCCGTCGGCGTTACCGAGTTATCGATCATCACCACCGATCCATTGTGCAGTTTGATCTGGCCGGCAGTGACGATCATGTCGCCCTCCTCGACGCCTCTGAGGATGGCGATCTGGTCGCCGCGCGTGGGCCCGATGGTGACGAAGGTCTGTCGAGCCACGAGCTGCGGCTTGCCCTGCGCATCGTTGCCCTTGCCCTCGACCACATAGACCGTGTCGCCGTACGGATTATAGGTGATCGCGGTCTGCGGCAGGGTCACGTAAGTCGCCGGCGAACCGATGGCGATATCGACCGTCGCGTACATTCCGGGCAGCAGCTTTCGATCCGGATTTTTCAGCATCGCGCGAATCTGCACGTTGCGATTGGTGATATCGACCTTCGGATTCACAGCGGAAATCTCGCCGGCAAAAGTCTGATCTTTATAGGCGTCGACCTTTACCGCCACCTGTTGGCCGAGCCGCACCTGATCAACCGACTGTTGCGGAACATAAAAATCGACATAGATCGGGTCGAGCGCCTGCAGCGTCACAATCGGAGTGCCGGCGCCGAGATATTGCCCAAGGTCGACGGCGCGAATCCCGAGATGGCCGGCGAAGGGAGCGCGCAAGATCTTCTTTTCGATGATCGCCTGCTGCTGCGCGACCTGCGCCTTGGTGTTCTTCAGATTGGCAGCATCGGTATCGATCTGCGCCTGGCTGACCACCTGCGTCTTTACGAGCCGTTGGGCGCGATCAAGGGTGATCTCGTTCAGCTCGGCCATGGCCTTCAGTGACTCGAGGCGGGCGACGTCGTCGGCAGTGCGCAGCTTGAGTAGCTGCGCTCCCTCCTGGACGTCGTCGCCGGAATTGAAGGAGATCGAACTCGACAACGCCGGAGACCTCAAGCGAGAGATCGGCGCCCCTCACCGCGCGCAGCGAGCCGATTGCCTCGATTTTCGATTGCCATTCACTGGTCCCGGCCGTGGCAGCGGAGATGGTCTGCGGCGGATTGCTCAGCGCCGCGATGAATTTCTTGATCATCACCGCTTTGAACGCCTGAAATCCGAAAATCCCGCCGAACACGACGGCGACCGCCACGAGCATGATCACCATGCGCTTGATCATCTATTTCACTCCGGTAGCAGCCGGCGTATGGTTCGCGGCATGTACGATTTCGTGGCCAGCGATGTGTCTCGCCAAGCGCCGGCGACGAGCGGATCGAAGCACCCGCCGTTCGGCGCGGGCGCGTTCATGCCGGCGGTTGGCTTCGGTGAAGGTGCGCCAACGTCAGCCGGCAGACGCCCGGCAAACCCGGGCATTTTGCTGGTCGCACGGCGGCATTCGTGCCATTGCGCGGAGGTTATGTTCCCCGACGTCCACACCTTCACTACCCCTGACCGGGAACAACATTAGTTATTTACTATCCGGTTAGTCAATAACTATACTCGCCTCCGGGAGGCTGAGATCGTCCATGGCTGAAGTGATCGAAAGGCGGAACGACGTCCGTCGCCGGCGCAAAGCCGAGCGCCCCCACGAGATCCTTGAAGCCGCTTTCGCCGAATTCTCCCGCAACGGCTACGCCATGACCACGCTCGATCAGATCGCCGAACGCGCCGGCGTGACCAAGGGCACGATCTACGTCTATTTCGAGAACAAAGAGCACCTGTTCATCACGATGGTGCGCGAGCTCATGAAGGTCACGCTCGACACCGTGCAGGAGATGCTCGAGCGCCATCAAGGTTCCACCGCCGACCTCTTGCGAGAGCAGTTCAGCTTTATCTATCGACACATTGTCGAGGATCGCCGGCGGCGCGAAATGGCGCGCCTCTTGATCGCTGAAGCGTCGCGGTTTCCCGCTCTGACCGATCGCTATCAAGAGGAGATCCAGCGCCCGTGCATGGATCTGCTGAAAAAGACAATTCAGCGCGGGGTGGACCGCGGCGAAATCCGCCAATCGGCGGTGACCGAGTGTCCCTTAGTCATCATCGCGCCGATCGCTTTGGTCGACACCTGGATGATGATGTTCGGCGACCGTCATCCGCTCGACTTGAAAACTTATTTCGACGCTCACCTCGATCTGATACTCAACGGCTTGTTGGCGAAGCCGGCGTAGGCTCAGATCCGATATAGAATTAGATCGCTCTCGGAAACCACGCGCTCGTGGCTTTCATTTTTGTTCTTGATACGATACTGCGGGCTGCCTCCATCGGTCGGACGCAGACTGATGATCTCGTAGTGCCCCAATGCCGCCGATCGTCCCACCGACGGAATGAGATCGACGGTTTGGCCGATCTTGAACTTGTGTACAGGGTCGGTCATCGCGATCTCCGTCCTCACTCCTGGCCGACGAACTATAGAGGGCTTGCGGTCACTTACCAAACCGCGGTCTTCACCGGGCGCGACACACGAACCCGCCGTATTAACTACTACAATATCATCGCCGGCGAAATTGGGGGCGCTGCGTCGGGCGGGGTCCGGAACCGGTGCGCTCGTCCTTGTGGCGGAAAATCAGGCGCCCTTTTTCAAGGTCATACGGTGAAACCTCGACTGTTACGCGGTCGCCGGCAAGAGTCTTAATCCGGTTCTTTTTCATCCTTCCAGCCGTGTACGCGACGAGCTCGTGGCCGTTGTCGAGCTGAACGCGGTAGCGCGCGTCAGGTAGTATCTCGAGGACGAGACCCTCGAATTGCAAGAGTTCTTCCTTCGGCACGTTACGACCCTTCTGATTGGCCGGCGGAACGTGGAGCGGTTGCGGCAGCGTCCCGCCTGGACGGCGCATGGCGATTCAGGAAAGCAACCGACCCCAGCCCCACAGCGTTCTTAGGCGAATCATCGCGACGCCGTTGTTTGCGCGACGCCGGAACACGCCGTCGCCGGCGTTTGGCGCTCCGATCGGGCGCGGCGCGACCGTTTCCAATCTTGACCGGCCGCTCCTCGGCTCGTGACTGATGCGTGCGCCGGTCGCTCACGGGAATAGACATGCGAATGAGCTTCTCGATATCGCGGACGAACGCCACTTCCTCGCCGTCGCACAGCGAAATCGCGACGCCATCCGCGCCCGCCCGCGCGGTTCGGCCGATGCGATGGACGTAGGTTTCCGGCAAGTTCGGTACGTCGAAGTTCACGACGTGACTGATCCCATCAACATCAATTCCGCGGGCGGCGATATCGGTGGCAACAAGCGTCTTCACGTCGCCTTTGCGGAAAGCCGCAAGCACGCGCTCGCGCTGGCTTTGCGATTTATTGCCGTGAATTGCCTCGGCGGCGACGCCAGCCCGGTTCAATCCGCGAGCAACCTTATCGGCACCGTGTTTGGTACGCGTGAAAATCAGCGCACGGTCGATAGTCTCCTGCCGCAATACGTCGATGAGGACGGCGGGCTTTGCAAGGCGATCGACACGGATAATGCGCTGCTGAACGCGCTCGGCCGTCGATGCCACCGGAGCTACCGCGACCTTCACCGGTTCACGCAACATCTGCGCAGCGAGGTCGGCAATGGCGCGAGGCATGGTGGCGGAGAACATCAAGGTTTGCCGAGCGGCCGGAAGCTTGGCAACGATTTTGCGGATATCGTGGATAAAGCCCATGTCGAGCATGCGATCGGCCTCATCCAGCACCAGGCAATCTACCTCGCCGAAGCGAAGCGCATTGCTGTTGACGAGATCGAGGACCCGGCCCGGCGTTGCGACGAGGACGTCGACGCCGCCGAGAAGCGCGCGAACCTGCTTCCCGATCGCGACGCCCCCGATCGCCGACGCCGCGCTGACGCGAAGGTGGCGGCCATAAGTGCGGAAGTTGTCGAGGATCTGACCGGACAGCTCGCGCGTCGGGCTGAGAACCAGAACCCGGCAATGCCTGCGCGTCGCCGGTCGCGGATCGGCGGCAAGTCGATGCAGGATCGGCAGCGCGAATGCAGCGGTTTTGCCAGTGCCGGTCTGGGCAATGCCGATCACGTCGCGGCCCGACATGACCGTCGGTATCGTCTGCGCCTGGATCGGTGTCGGAGTCTGGTATTTTTCCTCCGCGAGGGCGCGTAAAAGAGAATTCGTTGAGTTCGAAGTTGCTGAATGAGCTGTTGAGTTTGAAGTCTTCGTAAGTGCTCAAGAGATTGCTTTCTATTTGTATGATGCAAAACCCGCCGGCGCGCGAGGCGCACCAGCCGGCTTACGGGTTGGGGGAAGGACACCCCGCGCGATCTGGGCTGTCAGTAAAGCGAAAAATATAAAGCGAGCTAGAAACCGTTCGGAACCAAAAAAGCGGTCGACGGGGTCCGCACACGCGGCTCGCTGCTAGCCCAATTAAGAATCAGACCGTTCGTTGGGCAATAGACCATCCATGTGTTCGTTTCAAGGCGCACCTCGCATGCAAACACCCGATGTGGGCGCTGGCAACTCGCATGGTTAGCGTTTCTTGGCGCCCTTGCTTTTGTTCGGGGCGGCCGGAACCTCATGCTCTTTGTCGGCTTCCTGCTTCGCCAGCCGGAGCGCTCGCAACCGCTCGGTCCGCTCGCGAACCATTCGGGCATTGGCGAGATATTCCATCATCGCGAGAGCGCCGTCCTTGGCGCGCTCTTCCTTTTTGAAACTTGCCTCGGCGCGCGCCCGTGCCGCGGTCGAACGCTCTTCGCTAGCTTTGGTCGTCAATGTCATCTCCTTTCGGTCGGCCATAAACGGCGCAACAGCGCCTTCCTGAAAATGGAATTTGGCGCTCTGAAGCGCGTAATCGCCGAACTGAAGCGACCTGCGCGCTGACTCTTTGGTGGAGCATCATCGTTTCGGAAAACCGCTACCCACCGGGATAAACCCCAGGCGGGTTTCCCAATCATGCCCTAGCCGAGCTAACTAAACGCAATATGGGGATTGGAACTGGAAAATGTAAGGAGCAAAAAATCGGCGACGGCGCGGCTTTTCGTCAGTGCGGCGTGCCTACCCGGCGACGTGCCGATTGGAATGAAGTCGGCCGGATCTACGCTTGGCCGACCGAAACTGAGGTTCCAGGACGGCTGCGGAATGAAACCTCGGCTGCTCCCCATCACACGGCTTATC
>CAVREN010000117.1:0-17348 GCA_963720115.1 uncultured Alphaproteobacteria bacterium | reverse complement strand
GGCTCTTCGTTTGACTTTGGTTGACCGCCGTGTCACAAGCAGACGCTCGCTATGAATGTGACATTAGGGCCAGCAATGACAGCTCATCGGGGGAAGTTCGTCGCTTACTACCGCGTCTCAACCGACAAGCAGGGTAAGAGCGGCCTTGGGCTCGAAGCGCAGCGAGAGGCCGTGAACGTTCGTCTCAATGGCGGCCCCTGGCAGCTCATCGGTGAGTTCACAGAGGTAGAGAGCGGCAAGCGAGCGAAGCGGCCGCAGCTCGAAGCGGCTCTGAGGGCCTGAAGAAGCACAAGGCCAAGCTCGTCGTCGCCAAGCTCGATCGCCTCTCGCGCAACACTCGCTTCTTGCTAACACTGCTAGAAGCGGCGTCGAAGTGCTGTTCGCCGATCTGCCGGACGTCACCGGCGCAATGGGCAAGTTCATCCTCACTCAAATGGCGGCTGTCGCCGAGCTGGAAGCAGGGTTGATTGGCGAGCGTACCAAAGCCGCTTTGGCCGCAGCGAAGCAACGCGGTGTAAGGCTTGGCAGCTACGGTGCAGATGCACTCGCACCGAAGTATCGAGCCGAAGCGAGGGCTCGCGCGAAACAGTACGCACCTATCATTCGTGAGCTACAGCGTGACGGCTATTCAATGCGCGGCATTGCTAACGAACTAACAAAGCGCAAGGTGCAAACACCGCGTGGCGGCTCATGGCATCCGCAGCTCATCAAGCGCATCGTGGAGCGGCTCGAACTGCGGCATCAGGCGAGCGCCCTATTTATCTCTCGCATTGCGCACCACGGCGGCGGCTAATTTGCTACTATCTGATTGTGGGCAGGAGGGTGGTCGAAGTGACGGAGGCCCTATGTCCGACCGCACGACCATCGTCAGCAACGAGTGTTCATCACCGGTATCATGCTCAAGCATTCACCGTGCAGCTCAGAAGACCAATTAAGCCTGCATCTTGGGATGTCTGGGATTTGACGCCATCATGAAATGCACGGCGACGGGGCCATAAAGAAATTCGCTGGCCGCCGCCACTTCGACCGTCCTCCCTATCCAGGAAAATTATCGTGCAGCGTCTTGAAGGATAGAGGGAGCGGTCCTAAAGCTCCTGAAGGCAGCGTACAACGAAAGCCTTGCGACATCGCGTAGATGCTTGGGAGAAGTCGATGATGCGGGCCATTTTTGCCGGGGATGTTCTTGTTCACGGCATGTGCCGTCGCTGGCGCTCAGGCGCAACATCAGCCAATTGAACTTGCGCCTGCTCCCGGCCGCGATGTCGTTGAGAAATATTGCGGTTTCTGCCATTCACTCGACTATCTGACGATCAATTCGCGGATACTGGATCGTCAAGGCTGGACCAGCGAAGTAAATAAAATGATCAACGCCTTCGGCGCGCCGATCAATCCTTACGAGACGACGATTATTATTGACTATCTGACAAACAACTACGGAACGCGGGACCGCTAAGGATTTCTGGATTTCAGAACGCCTGAGGCCGTTGGCGGTTTCGCCGTTCGATGATGGGTCCCGAAGCCACGGCGTTTTTCTTCCCCAGGACCCTATGGGACTAGGGGCGCTCGTGGCACCCTCGACTCATCAGGCGTCTGGCTGAGGCCAGGGCTTTAGGCCCCATCTTGCGAAGTCGGGGGACCCAACGTTTCTGGAATTTTCCTGGAATGGAGAGGCCACACGCGAGCACCCAGGCCCCGACGAGGGCCGACATAAACGCTAACTCGTACATTCAAGAATTGTGGCGCTGAAGGATAACGCGAGCCAGTGGGGCCCCACCTATCCAGGAAAATCCCAAAAAGGCGAGGCTACCCGACTTTAAGATAGTCGGCCTAAAGCCCGCCGAGGCCATGAGACCCTGGCGTGCGTTGTGAACGTCCCCGGTCGCGCCAATGGCCCCCTGGGTCCTCTGCGGGGTCCCCTTGGGTCCTGCTGGGTTGGGTCCTCTTGGGTCCTCTTGGGTTGGGTCCTCTTGGGTCCTCTTGGGCCCTCTTGGGTCCTCTGGGTCCTCTTGGGTCCTCTGGGCCCTCTGGGTCCTCTGAGGCCCCGTGGTCTGGGTCCTCTGCGGCCCTTGGGCCTCTGGGTCCTCTCATTCAGCCTGAGACGACGGCGCTCGCCGCAGTCACGCTATTTTCGCCCTCGTGATCCCTATCGAACTCGTATCGTTGGAATTTCCGAAGCTCTGCGGCTTTGTCACCAATCGTCGGCGTGCTGTAACCGCGTCCAACGGACGCCGGTGCGTGTCCGCAGATGGCATCAACGATGTGTTCACGCATACCGAACCGCAGGGCACGAGCTTTGAAAGTATGACGCCAAGCGTGATTTGGTTGGATTTCTTTGTCCGTTACACCGAGCGCGCGGACCCATGTCGCAAGTCGATTGACCACTGTCACAGATCGAGCACGCTTGGGCTTTGTTGGATCGTCAGGCGTGGCGTCTGTTCTCGGATTGTAAAACAGCGGCCCGTCACGTCGGCTGCTAACGAAGTCCAGAAAGCCCTGCTCGATTATGTGCTCGTGTAGCGGCACCGTGCGACCCTGCCCTGTCTTCACCGTGCCTGCTTCGGGTGAAAGCTCCATCACCTGTATCCCGTCGCGCAGGACAATGTCCTCCTTCCGTAGCTGGGTAATTTCTCCACATCGCGCCCCGCTGTAAGCCATGAGCCAAGGAACCCAACGGCGCGCCGCGCCGAGAAAGCTCTTAACGTCGGCCTCCGCGTAAGCCGCGTGAAGTATCGTCGCCTGCTCTGCTTCCTCGAACGCTCTCCCCTCTCTCTCTCGTGGCCTTTTTCGGACCTTGATCTTGATGCCCTCAAACGGATTAGCGGAGACAATCTTTTGGTCTAACGCCCATCCAAATACGCCTCTCGCTGGCCGTACCCAGTTGTTTCGCACCACGCCTGCTGATCGCGGGAGGGACAGGGTCAATAAGGCCGTTGGCCCATGCTCTTGCTTCGTCTTCGGTGATGGCTCCGACGCCTTCTGGATATTTCGCCTGAAGGTCCTCGAAGACACAGCGATACCGCGTGACAGTCGATGATCTAGGTCCCGTGCCTTCGACCCACGCCGCTGAACAACTCCATCGCAGTGGCAGACTTCGTCGCCTTCCGACCCGGTACTGCGAACGGCGGGAAACGTTGCGGTCGCGGGTCAGGCGTATAATCTCCGCTTGCCAACCGTTGCAGCCGCCGTGTCGCTTCGATAAACTCCTTCTCGACGCAATCGAGAAACAGATCACACGCCGCGTCAGTGAGCGTCAGTCCTTTGTCCGCGAGAAACTGAGCGGTGTGAGCGTAGTCTGCGATAATGGCTCTCGCGTCTGGCCGCACAGACGGCTCGTTGATCCACCGCTGCCAGTCATCGTCGGTTCGTCCCCAACTTCTCGCGAAACCAGCGCGGCGCGAGTTCTTCTAGGTCATCGAGGAAGATGCCCTCCTCGACGGACCAGCCAAGCCCAACCCTTTCGCTATTCTCGGCATGCTCTTGATGTTTGCCGACGAACCATCCGATACCACTCCCCCGCGAGACCCAAGGCTTCCTTACGGGTAAGCGGTAGTCCCTCGACCTCGGGCGCGCTTGCGGATAGCGTCAATGCGGGTTTCGACCTGCGCAATCCACTCCGCGAGCAGGACCTTGGCTTCGGCGTGGGAACGCTCTGGGCCGCGCTGAACAAGGCTTCGCGACGCTGCCCATACAGCCGGAAATATTCCTCCCGCACATCCGCCGGTATGCCCTTGCGAGCCGTCCAACGACCAGACTTTGACCGCTTGAGAGAGACCATTCGCAACGCCATTCGTATCGGCCTTTTGTAGTGACAGGCTCGACCGAACGTCCTGATTTCCAATAAGCTTTTCGGCTGATTGAGATTTCGACCCGTACTGGTGCGGGCGGAGGGGCTCGAACCCCCACGACTTTCGTCACGGGAACCTAAATCCCGCGCGTCTACCAATTCCGCCACGCCCGCGACAGGAGGGCGGCCCGGCGGCGCAGCTTATATCATGCGCAATCCGTCGGACCACAAGAAAAATAGCAGTCAGTCCGAAGTGGGCAACCGATCGCTCCAGCGCAAGATGCGATCACGTCTGCAGCGCTCGGTAGACCCGCGGTAAATATTCCGGCAGATCTTCGGAAATAAGCCCCGGTCCAAAGTTCAACGCCGCCTCGCCGTGGAGCCAGGTGGCAGCCGCGGCGGCTTCGAAGGCCGGCATGCCCTGGGCCAGCAAGCCCACCGCAATTCCGGTCAAGACGTCCCCCGCGCCCGCGGTTGCGAGATATGCTGGAGCGTTTGACGCGATGGCCGCTCGGCCGTCCGGAGCGGCAACCACCGTGTCGGCTCCCTTGAGGAGGACGATGGCGCCGATGAGCTGGGCCGCAAGGCGCACCCGGTCGAGCTTCGTTCCAACTTTGGTTTTCTCGTCCAACGCCCCGAAGAATTGGGAAAATTCACCCTCGTGCGGGGTCAAGATCGTGCTTTGACCCGCCCTGCCCCGGTCCTTCAGCGCATGTGCGAGCCGCTGAGGTTCGCCCGCGAAGCTCGTCATCGCGTCGGCGTCAAGCACGACGGCCCGTTCCCCGGCTAGCGCAGCCAGAACACAAGCACACGTTCCCTCGCCGACGCCGACGCCGGGCCCAATCGCGAATGCATTCAGCCGGCGATCGGCGAGAAACCGCGTCAACTCCTCGGCGCCGTCGACAGGCCGGACCATAACAGCGAGATTGCTTGCGGCATTCACTGAAAGCGCTTCGCGGGGGCTGGCGATGGTGACGAGTCCGGCCCCGGCCCGCAAGGCGCCGCGGGCTGCGAGCCGTGCGGCTCCGGTCGACCACGAAGGGCCGGAGGCGACAACGGCGTGTCCGCGGTCATATTTGTGTCCGCTCAACTGCGGCCGGGGAAAAACCGGGCGCCACAGCTGCGGAGTGTTTTCGAAGGCTTGGGGCCGGATGTCGCCTAGCACGCTGTCGGCTATTCCGATATCGGCGACCGAGACGGGTCCGCAAAAAAGCCGGCCCGGAAGCAGGACATGGCCGGCCTTCTTACGAAAGAACGTGACGGTCTGGGAAGCCTCCACAGCGAGCCCCATGACGGTGCCGGAAGTTCCATTGATGCCACTTGGCAAATCTACGGCGACGACGGGGGCAGACTGCGCATTCATGCCTTCGATCATCGCCCGCGGCAAACCCTCGACCGCACGATCAAGGCCCGCGCCGAACACGCCGTCGATGATGACATCCGCGCCCGCAAGGGCAGCGGGCTCCGCTGTTGCTATTGGACCAGTCCAAGCCTTGGCAGCCAGCGCGGCGTCGCCCTTGAGCCGTCCGACCTCACCGACCAGCAGAACCTCGGCTTGATAGCCCCTTTCAGCGAGCAACCGAGCTGCTACAAAACCATCGCCGCCGTTGTTGCCGGGCCCGGCGACGACGACGACCCGGCTGCCTGCTCGAAAGCGGGCACGGACTGCATCGGCAATAGCCTCGCCGGCCCGCTCCATCAGTCGGATGCCGGGCACACCACCGCCTATCGTTCGCCGGTCGGCATCGGCCATCTCGGCATTGGTGAGGAGCTCAATCATGGTGTCCGGCTTGATATTTCTGGGCAATGATGAAACTCGTGGCGACTATGACGGAGCTTGTGGCAACGACGACTTGGCGCGATAATATGCAGACTGCCTAGTTTGGATGCTAAAGCTCGCTGCGGGGCCTTGTTTTGGCTCGCGGACTGCACTGTTTCGACCTGATCTAGCGCCTTTTCATACCCTTACGGCCTTGGCACGGGACCTGCTAACGAAACCTCGGTTCCAGCGGGGGCCGGACCTCCATCGGAGCCGGGAGACGTAAACGCGATGAAGAAAATCGAGGCGATCATCAAGCCATTCAAGCTCGATGAGGTGAAGGAGGCGCTGCAGGAAGTGGGACTGCAAGGCATCACAGTCACCGAAGCCAAGGGATTCGGGCGCCAGAAAGGGCACACCGAACTTTATCGCGGCGCAGAGTATGTGGTCGATTTTCTGCCCAAGGTGAAAATCGAGATTGTTCTCGGCGACGAGATGGTCGAAAAGGCAATTGACGCGATCCGTCGGGCCGCCCAAACCGGGCGGATCGGTGACGGAAAGATTTTTGTTTCAACCGTCGAAGAAGCCATCCGGATCAGGACGGGGGAATCCGGAATAGACGCCATCTGAATGGCTGGTCCTGACTGCCACCTTTTAGGCGTGGCGCAGCCCGGGTCAGCGTCGGGGACATTCAACCAACAGCACGAAAGGGTACGCCTGCCATGACGACGCCGAAGAATGTCATGAAAATGATCAAGGACAACGACGTGAAATACGTCGATTTCCGCTTCACTGACCCGCGCGGCAAGTGGCAGCACGTGACCTTCGACGTCTCGATGATCGAGGAAGACACCTTCGCCGAAGGTCAGATGTTTGATGGCTCCTCGATCGCGGGCTGGAAGGCAATCCACGAATCCGACATGTGCTTGATGCCCGATCCGGCGTCCGCCTGCATCGATCCGTTCTTCGCCGAGACAACCTTATCGCTCATTTGCGACGTGCTTGAGCCGACCACCGGCGAGCCCTACAACCGCGATCCGCGCGGCATCGCCAAGCGGGCGGAAGCCATGGTCAAGTCCATGGGCGTCGGCGACACGGTGTTTTTCGGTCCTGAGGCGGAGTTCTTTGTCTTCGACGACGTGAAGTACCGCGCCGATCCCTACAATACCGGTTTCAAGCTCGACTCGGTTGAGTTTCCGACGAATACCGACACCGAGTACGAAGGCGGCAATCTCGGCCATCACATCGGCACCAAGAAGGGCTATTTCCCGGTACCGCCGCAGGATACCGCGCAAGACATGCGCTCGGAGATGCTGGCGGCGATGGCGCGCATGGGCTGCGTGGTCGAGAAGCACCATCACGAAGTGGCCTCGGCGCAGCACGAGCTCGGGCTGAAATTCTCTCCGCTCACCGTGATGGCCGACCGGCTGATCATCTACAAATACTGCATCCAGCAGGTCGCCCAGGTCTACGGCAAGACCGCAACCTTCATGCCGAAGCCGATCTACGGCGACAACGGCTCGGGCATGCATTGCCACCAGTCGATCTGGAAGGCGGGCAAGCCGGTCTTCGCCGGCAACAAATATGCCGATCTCTCGGATACCTGCCTGCAATACATCGCTGGCATCATCAAACACGCCAAGGCGATCAACGCCTTCAGCAATCCGACCACCAACTCCTACAAGCGGCTGGTGCCCGGCTTCGAAGCGCCGGTGCTGCTCGCTTACTCGGCGCGCAACCGCTCGGCGTCGTGCCGCATTCCATACACAACTAATCCGAAGGCCAAGCGCGTCGAGGTTCGCTTCCCCGATCCGCTCGCCAATCCCTATCTCGCGTTTGCTGCGATGCTGATGGCCGGGCTCGACGGCATCAAGAACAAGCTCGATCCGGGCGAGGCGATCGATAAGGACCTCTACGACCTGCCGCCGAAGGAATTGAAGAAAATCCCGACCGTCTGCGGCTCACTGCGGCAAGCGCTCGAAGAGCTCAACAAGGACCGCACCTTCCTCAAGGCCGGCGGCGTGTTCGACGACGATTTCATCAACTCCTACATCGACCTGAAGATGGGCGAAGTCATTCGCTTCGAGCACACGCCGCATCCGGTGGAGTTCGAAATGTACTACTCGGCATAGCGCGCGGCTTCGCAAAGGGAGCAAGCCACGCGTCGCCTGTCAGTACGTGTAGGTGAGTGAAGATCCTCCCGGTATTGCTAGGCAATGCAACTTTCAGGGGCGCCGTCGATCGCGGCGCCCTCTTCTTTTCGCTGGCGCTTGCGCGAGACGCCGGCGTTTTGGTCGTGGCTCGCCGCCGCCTTTTCAGTCGCATCGCCCGCGATTTCCACGCGGTTGCGCCCATTGTCCTTCGCGCGATAGAGCGCGCCGTCGGCGCGCGTGATCAACAAATCGATTGCGGTCGCCGGCGAACCAGATGCGACCCCGATGCTGACTGTCGCAGCGATATGCCGGCCGTTGCGAACAATGCTCGCGACGGCAAACGCTGCACGCACCCATTCGGCCGCAATGGCGGCTTCGACCGCGGTGCTCGGCAGGAGAGCGACGAATTCCTCGCCGCCCAGGCGGCCGATAATGTCGGTGGCGCGGAGGGTCTCGCGCGCGACCTTGGCAAAGAGTTGCAGCATTGCATCGCCGGTCGCATGTCCGCTTCGGTCGTTGATGGCCTTGAAGTGGTCGAGGTCGAAGGCGAGCACGCTGACGGGCGCCATGCGATTCCGACGGCTGATCGCGATGAGGCTGCCGGCGGCTTCAAAGAATCCACGCCGGTTCAACAGACCGGTCAGTGGATCGGTTGCCGCCGCGATTTTGTAACGATTTACCGTCCGATCCTTCGCCAGGATCAGTACAATGAAAGCGGTGCCGACAACATAGAGGACGATTTCGATCGCAAAGACCACGATCCAGCCGCGTGCTAAACCTTGACTACCCTCGCCCCTGCAGCAAAGTGTGGCGAGCGCCACCGGAAACAAGAAGATCGCGCCGTGAAGCATCGGAACGAAGATGGCCGGCCAGCGGCGGAGCAGCAATTTGCGGCGTTCGCGCCGCAACTCGGCCGCGGTCAAAAAGGTGTAGCCGGCGACAATGATCGCGCTCACCACGATGCGCGAAGCAGCCGACTCGGCAAAGGCCGGAAAGAAGGACGCGACCAGCCAAAAGGCCGCGCCGAACGCCATGACCGACCAACGTACCGGCCGGCCGTGAAACGAACGCGCCCCGCTCCATGTCATGCCGACGGCGACAAACAGCAGCACCGTCGACGTTCCTGCGGGCACCACCGGAGCGACCGCGTCGCCGAACCGCCACAGCACGCCGGAGGCGCCGCCGATCAAATAAGCGAGACTCCACCACGCAAGCGCGCGGTTGCCCTCCTGCAGCCAGGCGTGAAGCAAAAAAAGCCCGAGCAGGACGGTAACGCAAATCGCAATAAAGAACAGCGTTCCGACATCAAGCGATGCCAGAGCGGCGGTGAAGCTGCCCCCCATGGACAGAAGCTCCCGACCGTGCATCCGTATTTATGCGTAGCACCCATCCGTTTGTCATCGGTGTGATAAAAGACGCAGGTTTTGCAAAAGCTTGGCGGAAAAGAACTGAAAATATGCCGCGCAACAGAGGAAAATAAATCGCGGAAAAGAACAAAAAACGCGGCAAAGTCGACGGCATGTTGGACGTGCGCCTACTCGCCAACGATGAGCCGTGAAAAAGCAAAACCGCCCCGGACTTTTGATCCGAGGCGGTGACGGGTTTTGAGACTTTGCTCCGGCAGGCAGCCGGAGCGCAAAGGATATGACCGCGAAGCGCTGCTAGCGCTTGGAGAACTGGAAGCTACGACGCGCTTTGGCGCGGCCGTATTTCTTACGCTCCACCACGCGCGAGTCGCGTGTCAGGAAGCCACCGCGCTTGAGCACGCCGCGCAGTTCCGGCTCGTGACGCATCAGCGCCTTCGACAAGCCGTGGCGAACAGCGCCGGCCTGACCCGACAGTCCACCGCCGGAAACGGTGCAAACAACGTCATATTGCCCCTGGCGACTTGCCGCGACAAGCGGCTGCTGGATCAGCATACGCAACACTGGGCGCGCGAAATAGGTCTCCACCGGACGATCGTTGATGAGGATGTTGCCGGCGCCAAGCTTGACCCACACGCGCGCAACTGCGTCCTTGCGCTTGCCGGTGGCATAAGCGCGGCCTTGCTTGTCGAGCTTCTGTACGTATTTCGGCGGCTCGGGTGCCGCAGCGGGCTTGAGCGCGGAGAGATCGCCCAGCGTTTGAATGGTCTCGGCCATCAGGCAACCCTTTTGTTCTTGCGGTTCATCGCGGCAATGTCGATCTGCTCCGGCTGCTGAGCGGCGTGTGGATGTTCGGCGTGCGGATAGACCCGCAGGTTGCCGAGCTGGCGCCGCCCCAGCGGACCGCGCGGCAGCATCCGCTCGATCGCCTTCTCGACGATACGCTCGGGAAAGCGGCCGGCCAGGATCGACTTGGCCGAACGCTCCTTGATACCGCCGATATAGCCGGTGTGCTTGTGATAGACTTTTTGCTCGACCTTGCGGCCGGTCAGCACCACCTTGGCGGCGTTGATGACGATGACGTTATCGCCGCAATCCACGTGGGGCGTGTAGCTGGGCTTGTGCTTGCCGCGAAGCCGCATCGCCACAATCGAGGCGAGGCGGCCGACGACGAGACCCTCGGCGTCGATCATCACCCACTTTTTGTCGACTTCGGCGGGCTTGGCCGAAAACGTGTTCATCTTTGCATCCGTGAATGGAATTGCGCCGGCAAGGGACCGGCGCGTTGCGCGCTTATTTATCCGCACTCGGCTCCGGGGTCAACAGCTGCGAAGCCGTATTTCGACAATATTTCAATGGGGTGCATAGGAGGTATTATTTCACCGTCCCTAGCAGGTGGTGGGTGGGATCGAGTAGGTCGAGGTCGCGTGGGCCACGAGCTCGTCCTCTCCTTCCGAGCGAATGGCGATGTCGGCCACCGCAAGCCTTTTGCCGAGTTTGATCAGCCGCGTCTCGGCCAGAAGATCCTTTTGCGCCGGGCGCTTAAGGAAATTGATCGACAGGTTGGTCGTGACCGCCATGGGCGCCCAACCGATGCTGGCATGGATCGCCACGTAAGGCCCGAGGTCGGCAAGCGCCATCATGGTCGTCCCCGCGATCGTCCCGCCCGGGCGCAAAGATTGCGGATCGAAGCGCTTGCGGACGCGGCAGCCGCGAAACCAGACCGCGTCGATGGCAAACCCGCCCTGCGGGTTGAACATCTGCGGAAACTCGGCCGCCAGCAGGCGCTCGATTTCCGCCTCAGTGAGTTTTGCCTTTTCCTTCATGTCCCTGCTCCCCACCTAAGATTCGGATACAATGGGCACGGCCGACTTGCCAATCCGCGTCAAACGTCGGGCCCAGGGACAGGAAGCAATGAGCGCGCACACAACCGCCGCGGCCAAAACCGCACCCTCGACGCTGATCCTTTTGCGTGAGGACATCGCTGGCGTTGCGGTGCTCACCCTAAACGATCCGGAAACCCGCAACAGCCTTTCGGAAGCGATGCTGGAAGCGCTCGGCGACGCCCTGACCGCCATCGCTCATGACAAGAGCGTGCGCGCGGTCGTTGTTGCCGCCAACGGGCCGGCATTTTCTGCCGGCCACAATCTCAAGGAGCTGAACCGCCGGCGCTCCGATGAAGATGGCGGTCGCGCCTACTTCAAGCACATGATGACGACCTGCAGCATCATGATGCAGCAGGTCGTCACGCTGCCGCAGCCGGTCATTGCCGCCGTGCAGGCGACCGCAACGGCGGCCGGCTGCCAACTTGTGGCCAGCTGCGATCTCGCCGTCGCCTCGCGGACCGCCAAGTTCGCCACGCCCGGCGTCAATATCGGCCTTTTCTGCTCGACCCCGATGGTCGCGCTCTCGCGCAACGTTTCGCCCAAGCACGCGATGGAGATGCTCCTGACCGGCGAACTGATCACAGCCGAACATGCCGCGCGCATCGGCTTGATCAATGCCGTGACCGAGCCCGGCCGAGAGCGCGACGAAGCCTTGAAACTCGCCAAGACCATCGCGGCGAAATCCGCTTTGACGGTGAAGCTCGGCAAGGAAGCCTTCTACCGCCAGATCGAAATGCCGCTCCACGAGGCTTACAGCTACACCGCCGAGGTCATGGTCGAGAACATGCTTGCGCGCGACGCCGAAGAAGGCATCGACGCCTTCATCGACAAGCGGCCGCCCAAGTGGGAAGACCGCTGACCTTTCACACCGACGCTTTGCAACAGTTGCGTCATTTGAACGATGAACCACGACTCCTATTCCGATACTTACATCCGCGGCATCCTCAATACCGTGAAGACAATCGCCATAGTCGGCGCCTCGGTAAACGAGATCCGGCCGAGTTACTTTGCTTTCAAATATCTGCTTGAACGGGGTTTTCACATGATCCCCGTGAACCCCGGACATGCCGGAAAGGAGCTGCTCGGTCAGCGCATCTATGCGCGGCTTGCCGACGTCTCCGAGCCCATCGACATGGTCGATATCTTCCGACCCTCGGAATATGCACTCGGCATCGTGCAAGAAGCGCTCAAGCTCAATCCGCGGCCGCAAGTGATTTGGATGCAACTCGGCATCCGCAACGACGAGGCGGCGGCACTCGCCGAGGCCAACGGTATCAAGGTGGTGATGAACCGCTGCCCGAAAATCGAATATGGCCGCCTCTCCTCCGAGATCGCCTGGCTGGGCGTCAACACGCGCACGATCAGCGCCAGGAAAGCCGTAAGGACGGGCGGCATCCAGCGCCTTTCGCTTCAGCGCTCGTCCGTGCCGGGCGGGCTTACGTCGGCCAGCGAACGCTCGCAACGCAGCGACGACGGCGTGTGAGTGAGGCCGGTAACTCGACACACCAAAAAAATCTCGGTTTCTAAAATGCTGGACAACATTGTAGAGTCTTTTTTCATTTCTCTCCTGACTTAATGACACTCGCTCGGCTCTGCAGATTCTCTGTCCCCAGTGAGTGAAGCTTGTCAGGAGTAACCAATGAAAATGGGCGCTGTACTTGCGCCCGTGCTGTTCATCGTTGCGCTCGCACCGTTCGCGAGCAAGGCAGCAGATGACGAACAGGCGGGCCGCAAAGCGTGCATGATGGATGCGCTGACCGTATGCGCTAAATTCATTCCCGATCGCGAGCGCATCGCAAGTTGCCTCAAGTCCAACAGCGAGCGGATCTCCGAACCCTGCCGGCTCCTGTTGGCGAACGCGCACTGACGAAGTTGCCGGTGCTCTGATCATAAGCGCGCCCTACGCGCTGGCGTTTGCGCCTTGACGCCTGCGGCCGGTCCTATAAACGGGAAACGACCTCCCCGCCGCGAATACCTCCACGGACCGGCCCAAAGGAACGGCGCATGACCGAACGCATCCCGGGTTTTGCCACGCTTGCGATCCATGCCGGCGCGCAACCCGACCCGACGACTGGCGCACGCGCGACCCCGATCTACCAGACAACGTCCTACGTCTTCGAAAGCGTCGACCACGCCGCTTCGCTGTTCGGCCTCTCGACCTTCGGCAACATCTATACCCGCATCGGCAACCCGACGACGGCGGTACTGGAGGAGCGGGTCGCGGCGCTCGAAGGTGGCACTGCCGGGCTTGCGACCGCCTCCGGCCACGCCGCGCAGATGATGACGTTTCACTGCCTGCTGCAGCCGGGTGACGAATTCATCGCCTCTCGCAAGCTCTATGGCGGCTCGATCAATCAGTTCACGCACGCGTTCAAGAATTTCGGCTGGAACGTCGTCTGGGCCGACCCGGACGACATCTCTTCCTTCGAGCGCGCAGTCACGCCCAAGACCAAGGCGATCTTCACTGAATCCATCGCCAATCCGGGCGGCGTCATCACCGACATGGCGGCGGTTTCCCAGATCGCCCGGCGCGCCGGCGTGCCCTACATCGTCGATAACACGCTCGCCACGCCTTATCTGTGCAAGCCGATCGACTATGGCGCCGACATCGTCATTCATTCGCTGACCAAATTTCTCGGCGGCCACGGCAACTCGATCGGCGGGCTGATCGTCGATGCCGGCACGTTCAACTGGTCGCGCGAACGCCGTTATCCGATGCTGTGCGAGCCGCGGCCGGAATATCACGGCATCGTGCTGCACGAGACCTTCGGCAATTTCGCCTTCGCCATCGCCTGCCGCGTGCTGGCGCTGCGCGACATAGGCGCGGCGCTGTCGCCGTTCAACGCCTTCCTCATCCTCACCGGCATCGAGACGCTGCCACTGCGCATGCGCACGCATTGCGACAACGCCCAGGCCGTCGCCGAGTGGCTTGCGGTGCATCCGAAGGTAGCGTGGGTTAGCTATCCGGGCCTGCCCGGCGACCGCTATCACAACCTCGCCAAGAAATATTGCCCGGCCGGCGCCGGCGCCGTTTTCACCTTCGGACTGCGCGGCGGCTACGAAGCCGGCGTCAGGCTCGTGTCCAATGTGCAATTGTTTTCGCATCTCGCCAATATCGGCGACACGCGCTCCCTGATCATTCATCCGGCCTCGACCACACACCGGCAATTGACGGACGCACAGAAGGTTGCCGCCGGCGCCGGCCCCGATGTCGTGCGGCTCTCGATCGGCATCGAGGACAAAGCCGACATCATCGCCGATCTCGAACAGGCGCTGGCGGATTAGGCCCTTCAACCCGCTTGTCCCCGCAAAGCGGGGACCCAGGCTGGATTCCCGCTTGCGCGGGAATGAGCGGAAGATTGACCCGCTGCTGTTTCAAGAAAGCCGCGTGCACGGTCGCTGCCGTCAGCACCAGCATCGCCATCGCCTGATGCAACAGCGCAAGCGCCAACGGCACGAGCCACAAAAGCGTGGCGATGCCGAGCGCCATCTGCAACAGGATGGCCGCGAACAAAACAAATGCGCCCGTGCGCACGCCGCGATCCTTTACCGCGCCTGCGACGTCGAGCGCGTGCAACAGCGCGATCACAAAAATCGCATAAGCCAGCATGCGGTGGTCGAACTGCACGGTGAGAATATTCTCGAAGAAATTGCGCCACAGCGGCGTATCGAAAAAGAGCCGCGCCGCATCGGGCACCAGCGCGCCGTCGATCAGCGGCCAGGTGTTGTAGGCGTAGCCGGCGCGCAATCCGGCGACCAGCGCGCCGAGGTAGATTTGTGCCAGCACCAGCACAACGAGCGCAACGGCGCCGGCGCGAATGCGCGCAGGCAGCGCCCCGACAGGCGCGGCGCGCTCATCCATCCGCTGCGCGGTGAAGATCAGCGCCACATAGATCAGGCAGGCGAGCAGGAGATGCGTCGCCAAGCGATATTGCGAGACTTCCACCCGATCGGCGAGGCCGGAGGCCACCATCCACCAGCCAACCGCGCCTTGCAGCGCACCGAGCCCGAAAATGAACCACAGCCGCGGCCGCAGTGAAGGCGTCACCCAGCCGCGCCAGAGGAAGAACAGAAACGGCAACAGGAATGCCGCGCCGATCACGCGGCCGAGCAGGCGGTGCGCCCACTCCCACCAATAAATTGTCTTGAAGGCGTCGAGACTCATGCCGCTGATTCATCTCGCGGTATTGCGGGATCGCCTGATATTTTTCGAACTCGGCCTGCCAGGCGTTTTGCGACAAGGGCGGCACCACCCCCATCACCGGCTTCCACTCGGTGATCGAAAGGCCGGACTTCGGTCAGCCGCGTCGCGCCGCCAACCAGCACCATCGCCAGCACCAAAGCGGCGACCGCATAAAGCCACAGCCGCACCGTGCGGGCGTGCGTTTCGTTGGCGAGTGTTCCGATCATCGTCAGGTCACTTGTCGCAAGCGCGCGGACCATATAGTGCTGCCCCCTGCCCTCGCAACCGCGTCATTGCGAGGAGCACCGTGACGAAGCAATCCGGAATGTCGCAGCGACAGCGGGGAAGATCGGATTGCTTCGCTATCGCTCGCAATGACGAGAGTGTTGTTTGCTATGCCGCTTCGCCTGCGTAAATTCATCGGCACCATCGCACTGTTGGTCCTCGTCGTCGTGTGGGCGCTCGTTGCCATGGCGCTCGCGCAAATGCCCGCCATCCGCGAGAACGCGATCGTCTCAGTTGCATACTACGTGATCGCAGGCCTGGGCTGGTGCCTACCGGCCATTCCGATCGTCACGTGGATGAGCAGAAGGCCACAAAGCAATTCGTAAGCTTGTTCCCGCTCGTCCCCGCGAAGGCGGGGACCCAGCTGGATTCCCGCGTGCGCGGGAATGAGCGGAAGAACTAAGCCGCCTCGGCGCGACGAAAGCCGTTCCACATGGCGGTGGCCGAGCCGGACAACAAAACGCGCACGTAACGGAGCTGCTGATATTCGCCGTTGAGTGAGATGCGCGGCAGCGCGGTGAGATGCTCGGCGTGCGAGCGGAACAGGACGCCCGGTCGCGTCGTTACCGCGGTTTTGAAGCCGAGTTCGGCGGCGATGGCGAATTCGCGCGCGCCGGCCGAGCCGGCATCGCCATACGGATAGGACAGATGCGCCGGCCGCGCGTTGAGCGCCGACTTGATCACCGTGCGGCTCAAATCCATTTCCGAACGCACGGCTTTTTCCGGCAGCTTTGCCAGCGCCAGATGGTTGACCGTGTGCGCGCCGATGGTGACGAGAGGATCGCGCGCGAGCAGCGCGATCTCCTGCCAGCCCATGCACAGATCCTTGCAGAAGCCGGCGACATCGACCTGATAGCGCAGCGCCAGATCGCGCACGATGAAGCGCAGCTCCGTTTCGCTTTCGCGGCGGCGCAGCCACCAGTATAGCTCGTCGTAGAGCGTGCGCTTTTCGGCGACGGTGCCGCAATCGAAGCTCCGGTTCTCGCCGTCGATCACGAGCCCAATGCGGTCGCGCTTGGCGATCACCGCCTCGAGCACAAGCCACCACAATTCGCCGAGCCGGTCCGGAAAGCTCGTCGGCACATAGACGGCAAAGGGAAAGCCCGCCTCGCGCAGGATCGGATAGGCGAATTCCAGATTGTCGCGGTAGCCGTCATCGAAGGTGAGACACACGAAGCGCCGTCCGAAATCGCGCTCGGTCATGCGGCGATACATCTCGTCGAGGCTGATCACGTCGATGCTGGAGCGGCCGAGCAGCTTGACCACCCGGGTCAGAAAGCGCGGCGTGACTTCCAGGATGCGGTTGGGCTGGAAGCGATCGGGCCGCGGCGGCCGCACGTGATGCAGGGTGAGAATGGCGCCGATGCCGCCGACAAACGGCTTGAGCGCCCAATGCGCGCCGGTGAAATAGAGCGACTCCAACCCGCCGCGGATGATGGTTTGCTTCAAGCCGGCCATGTTTCTCGTCGCCGTAGGCGCCGCGTTCGTTGGTTACCCAGCACCACTATCCTAGCGCTTAGTTGACAATGTTTTGCACCGATCGTCCTGCCCCCGCGCTGCGCGCGGGGGACGGATTAAGCAAAATCGTTCTCGCGGCGCTTCCATGCGTCCGAGCTTTGTCCACGACCACGACGCCATTTCCAAAATAGGCCCGCTTCCAACAAAAAGAGGGAGCGGAGCGCCGAAAGGCGCATGCCAACCATTCCGCGCCTGCGCGAACAGGCGCGGCAGCGCGCCAATCCGGGCGCGCCCGCCTTCCGGCGCTACGCTGCGGCACTCGCCAGGGCGAACGCATCCGCCGTTGGCTCAGCTCCAGTTCCCGCGTTTCCTGAGACCCGATCTGGCGGGTGTTACCCGCTTCGATCTGTCTCGAGTCTACCGAGCTCCTCGGAGACCGGTCGTCATGCCGGTCGAGCGGTGGCCCAGAGCCGCCC
>CAVREN010000116.1:0-46056 GCA_963720115.1 uncultured Alphaproteobacteria bacterium | reverse complement strand
AACCTATCTCAAAATCGTCTGAAGAGGACAACGAGGCAGGCGAGCTGGACAAAGCCGAGGAAGTTCTGAGCGTGGTACTCCCAGCGGACGAGGATGCGACGTTGCCATTGTATCCAGGCGAAGAAGCGCTCGACGAGCCAGCGCCGCATGTAACGGCTTAGCCGTCGCCGATCTTGTGTGGGCGGCTTGCTGCGATTGGAACGATGCGGCGCGATCATCTCAATGCCGTTGTTTCGCAGCTCCTCATCCAGCGGATCGCTGTCATAGGCGCGATCGCCGATCAAATTCTCCGGCTTGGCTTCGATCATGTAGAAGTCGAAGCATAGCTGCACCAAGCGGACTTCGTGATGGTTCGCCGCGTGCGTGCTGACCGAGAGCGGCAACCCATGGCGATCCACAATCGCCATAATTTTCATGCCTTTTCCGCGCTTCGTTGGTCCGATTTCCGACCCGCCACCTTTGGCCATAACGAACGTCGCATCGATGAAGCATTCTTCTTCATCCAGCGCGCCGTTTTCACGAAGCTCGTTGGCAACGTCCGTCAAAATCAGACGCAAAATCTCGTTGCAGCACCAAGTTTGAAAGCGTCGATGCACAGTTTTGTAGTTCGGATAGCTTTGCGGCAGCATGTGCCATTGCGCACCTGTGTTGAGAATCCACAGCACCGCCTCCAGCACATGACGGGTCGGGATCGGCTTGCGTCCAGCACGCCCGTCGGGAAATACGCTCCCTCCGGAAAATGCTTCCGAATGCGCTCCCACTGTTCGTCCGTCAGCCGAATCATTTCTCATTTATAGCGGATCGACAGCAGTCGGGAATTTTGAGATAGGTTCTAGTAACTTGAATACCAGTTCTACATTGTCGGGCGCGCGGTAAGCTTTGTAAGGATCGTATCAAGTTCTCTGGCCCTACTGCGATGAGCACTTCCCCTTCCCCTTCCCCTTCCAGCACCGCGCAATATCGCGCCAATCACGTGCAATGAGATCTCCGCCTTTTCCACCGAGCGACTGAGAACTGGCAATGAACAGCATTGCAGAAGGAGGGCTGACCAAAAAAAGATGCTGTAGAAGCCGCAGATGGAGATAGATTTCGGCGACTACATCACCATCCGAGGCGGTGACCCACCATGCGGGCGAAGCGCCCCCAGACAGGAGACTGCACACCGGTAACCGTAAGTCGGCCTCGAACACTCATCCGCTGTTTGCCGTAAAAAAGCCGATGTATGTGATGTATGTTTAGAAACGGATGGAACTAAGCGCGGAATTCTTAGGTGCGTTTGCCATTCATCCCAAAGGCGTTCACCAGAAACGGACGCTTGCCTCCCGATCCTGACAACTGCATCAGGAAGAGCGGCTCGCACACGGGAAGCCCATCCACACCTAACGATATCATTGTATCGCATGAATGCCGCGCCATGGTCGACAAGTGCATGCAATTGGCGCGGACTGCTCGCAGCACGCAACAACGCGATGAACTTTTCGACGCCGCTCTGCTTCTGCTGAGAGTTGCAAGTTCGTATGACGATGCGCTGCCCGATTTGCCGTCAGTGTCGTCAGTGTCCGCGCTTGTTCCAACGATTGCTGCGTGGACTTCAACGGAGCAAGTGCTGACGGCCGACGATAACGTCGGGTACTTTCCAGATCAGGCGTCAAAACTCATTGAGAAGACTTTAGAGGCGCTGACTGCAAGCTCGTGTGACAATGTGCTACCCGATTTGCCGTCAGCGCCCAAGCTTGTTCCAACAACTGCAGAGACTTCAACGAAGCAAGTGCTGACGGCCGACGATAACATCGGGTACTTTCCAGATCAGGCGTCAAAACTCACTGCGAAGACTTTAGAGGCGCTCCCCGAGGCGAGCACACTTACGTGTAATACCGCCCAACTTGCCGAGTCGCTGTCGACAGTCTGGCCCGATACCCCGGCGTGTACAAAGATCGAGCGCATTGCGAAAGCGTGCCAATGCTCATGGCTCCTCGTCGAAGAAACAGGGACAGTGAGTTTCACTAAAGACACGTCCTTGGCGAAGTCTGTCGGCAATAACGGTCAAATTTCCGGCGCCGACGAGAAGAACGAAGACGGCGAATAGCAGAGGGCGAGCCCGCACCGCGCGTCTTCGCATCTTTGGGCCGACTTCCATTGATCAGCTATTTGATAGTGGCAATTACCTTCTGTGATCGCCGGAGGAGGTCTGAAACCAATGGTTCCGCTCAATCGATGATCGCTATTCAGATCGAGAACGTCCGCACCTTGTTGCGGGTCGAGGTTGCGGAGCAGATTCTGTAGCGCAAGCTACCTGCTCGGGACCGTCTGTGGTTCAAACTTATGATGCGAAAATCCCCCTACGCACTGTCCTCCTCCCCCTCCGGGTACCGGGATTCCGTCACAGTATTGAAGTATCGCGTCATTAATCTCAAGAAAACCAGCCCCGTTGGCCAATGTTCCGCGGCAGCTGCTAGAGACGGACGGGAGATCGCCGTTTTGCATCTGTAGGCGGCAGGTCGCCGACTCGAAATAGTTGCCGGGGCCAATGCAAGCGTCGTAGGTGTAGTGGAAAATGATGGTGAAATCATTGATATCCACACAAATCGATCCGGTTGCGGCGCCCCCAAGGCCTCCGCTCTCGAACATAGCCAAAGGTGCGCATGTGTTGACTGCGGGAAGCTTCGCCCCTCTCGCGACAAGAGTTCCTCCGCCCGTCGTCTGGTAGCGGAAACACAAATCAGCTCTGGCGTCTGGCGAACCAGTGGCGACCAATCCCAAGGTCCCGATAAGTAGCAAACTTTTGCGAAACATGGTTTGTCCTCCAGTTTGTATTCCTCTCTCCTTGACGTTCGCGACTTTGTCAGTCACTAACCGCAACAATTCTAGAGCTACCTTGATTGTCCACGCTTTGAATAATTCACTCCAATTTTCATCCAAACCGCGCGTGCTCGGCATTTAGCTCTGCCCGCGCCAGCCGCATAAGGCTCATAAGCGAGCGCGCTTTCGCTGCTCAGACGCGGCCAACGAGGTCGAAGAGCTGATGGCAACGGCCGGCAAATCGAGCCGGTACGGGCATCGGGACGCCAGATGATCTTCCCGTAAGACAAACGCCAGCGTAGGCCCCACTGGGAGGCAGTGCGATTTTTTAGATCAAGTTGCGATTTGAGCGATTTTTGAATTCTACAACCACGTTTGCAGGTTTCGAAATTCCTCTTGGCGTGCAGTTGCCTCGCAGCTGGCTGGCGAGCGCTTCCAAGCCCATCCAATTAGCGCCGAACTTGTCTGTGGCTTCGCCAACACTGATCCGCAGCAGCCGTGCAACTGCCTCTGGGCGGAGGCCAGCGCGAAGCGCCAATGCGACGCGGCGCTCAAGCGGTGTCTTCATCCCCCTCTCCATAGGTCCCTGAACGAGGCGAGTGGTCCGTTGTTGTTTGCATACGACGGAATTCGTGACCCAGCCCTCGTCGGCCCGTGCCACCAATAAAAACACGCGGGCGACGTTGGCCGATCTTTCGATAGCCTCAACAACTTGCACTTCCAATCATCGGGCGCATGCCAATCAGCGCCGGCGCACCGCGCTTGCCTCAACAGATACATGGTCACGGGCGGCCCGTTCCAACCAATGCTTTTGTTGGGCAGTGGGCAAAGCGGCACGGCTTCGTGGTGCCCGAAAGTAAGCTTCGCAACCCAGCCGGCTGAAGCGGGCGGGCGTCGAGTTCATCGACGAGAATGGACGAGGCGCAGGGGCCAAATGGCAGAACGAACCCAAATTCAACTTTAAGAAGTAACACAGGTGATTTTCTCGTAAGCCGTGCTGGTTCAGAGATCCCGTAGCGCTCGCCTTCGTTTGGAGAATGCCCGACGCTCGTAGCGTTCGAGCCTCTGCAACTCGGGGAGGACGTGAATCAGCGCAGTGCCTTGTTCCGGTCCACCATTCCACTCGGCAGTAATCCCTGCGCGCGTAAGAACCGCCTCCAATACGGCTCGAGCGCGAGCAAGCTCGAGCTCCGCTTCGGCCGCGGCCCGCGCTTGCCCAAATACATTCCCGGCTTCCGATTGCGCCAATATCCGGGCCAGCAGCTCAATTTGCCTGCGTAGGGTTTTGTCTCGGTTTATCGGAATTGAGAGCCCGTGCTTCAACGCGTTTCGGCTCGAGCGCGCTTTGCCGGCGGAAGTTTTCGGCCCGCGGCCTAGTGAGCCATTACTCCGGTTAGCAGCAATCTGTCTATCCGTGGCCATTTTGAGATTTCCGCAATGGTTCTGATCCCGCGGTCTTCAGTTCAGGAGCGTCACCCGCGCCATTTTTTCTTGCGACGGTCGCCATTTCAGGAGCCGCAAATTCCTCGCGGTTCCGCTCGTCAATGAGAGCTCTCGCGATTTGCGCGGCCTCCTTTTGCTGACGGCTTCGCCTCTGTTCCAACTGGCGCAACGATGAATCCCGGCGACGTTGAGCACTGAGTTGCCTTTTTAGAATGCTGTCCATCTCGCTTCGTCGAGACAAGTACATCTCAGCTTCGATGGCGTGATCGTTGATGTAGGGACGCATGCTACCCGCCAGTTCTTGTGCCCTCCAATCGAGATCCGCTTCGCTACCCTTGTTGGTGCTGCGCAACCGATTTTTGACTGCCCGCCTCAAGCCTTCCCCGACGGAAAATTGCATCACCGCCGCCTGCCAGGTCCCGTACCGCATCGCGGAAAATTGCGCGTTCACGAATTCATTGACCAAGATCCACTCGATTGGAGTCTTAGGACGGAGTTCCTGAATGATCGCTTTATGCATGTGGCGGTAGATCGAAACCTCCTCGGGACTTATTATCGACCGCAGAGACTTTGGCGTGCCTCGCAGCCAACGCGGCGTGCGAAAGATTTCGCTGGAAGTTTTTTTTCGGACCGATGTCATCGATGGGCACTCCTTGCTCAACTTTGCTTCTTTTTGGCATCCCTGATCCACTCATCCTCTCACCTTCTTTTTGTACAGCTTTCGCGCGTTGTTCACCTTACGCTGGCTCAGAGTGGATGAGTGGATCCGGTAGTGTTTGAACGCCTTGTGGAAGTCTGAGATGAGGTAGCCTCTGAGGCGCCGCGGACCGCACGCTGTTGGACGAATTTGTAGCCCTTCGAGCAGATGGGCTACCTGCCGCTGCGTGACTTTGCTAATGCGACCGCGTCTGTTCTCGTACTCTTGCCACGGGCTGGTCGGGTCGCCGAGCAATTCATCGATCAGCGATTCCGACAGCACATACCTCCTCCTATCAGCGGCCATCTTGGCTATGGTCTCCAGCAGCCGGCGCCGCCAGCTCGGGGTCGTATGGGAACGCGACAGCCCCTCGGCAGCCTTTCTGGCACGTTGTGGCCATTTTCTGCCGGCGAGTTCGGCGATCGACAGAAGCAGCCGCCACAGGTCAGCCAATCGATTATCGAATCCGGTCGGAAAGAGCGGCTCCTTCGCCTGTTTCAGGTTAGGGACCTCGTCGCTTGCCCAGCGCGCCAACTTCCGTCGCAACCCAGCGAACTCTTCGTCGTCGACGTGGTCGAACGAGACTTTGCTGTTCGGCAACTTCGCCCAGACCTGAATTGTGATGCTGCGGCTGATCAACGGTGCGGGCACATTCAACTCAATCAGGGCAAAGGCTTTCGGGCAAAACGGGGAGAAGTGCACCGTGACCAATCTCCCAGCCACCCTCTCCTGCCGCTTGATGGTGCCATCGCGCGAATGGGACTTCAGGACGATGGCCTTGATGTCACGCCGCTTGAGTAAATCTTCAGTTTCGTCCATTAGCATCGTCGGCTTTATCTGATCGATGAAGCGATAAAGCGTTGGTCCGGTGATATCGGTGTCGTGCGACGGCCTGAGCGCCGTGAAGCCAAGCACTTCAAGTACCGTCGTCTTGCCGAAGTCAGGGTCGGAGCTGGTGATGACCAAGAACGCAGAATGACGAGCGGCATCTTGGTGGACCCAGGTCATCATCGCCCACAGCGCAATGACAAGGATTTCGTGCGGTTCCGCGGCAACGTGCTTGCTAATCTTAGCAACTAATTCAGACAGTACGACCACGGTCGGTACCGGCTCCGGCCATAGCTCTACGGCCCACAGAGGCTCGCTGGTTTCTTTGCCTTCGTCGATCAGCTCTGAAAGCTCGTCACGAAGCTGATAAAGGTCGAGATCAAGCTTGGTGGCGAGTTGCACAAGCTTCGTCTGGTGCTGCGCCACCGGCAATTTGGCGATGTCAGCGAGCGCCTTCTGCTTGGCCTTCTCTTTCGCTTGGGCCGCCTTGTCGATCGCTGCCTGCTCGGCCTTGCGTCGACGCTCTTCCGCCCGCTCGGAAGCAAGGCGCTTTTTCTCCTCGCTCGCGCGCTGCCTTTCGACGCGCTGCTCTTGGCGCCGCTCCTCGGCTTTGGCCTCGGCCTCCTTTTTTTCTCTTTCCTTGACCGTCGCTTCGACGAGTATTTTAAGCTCCTCCACGTTTATGCCGAGCCGCTCGGCGCTGCGTTTCATCCAAAAGTTTCGCTCTAGCACCGACTGACGGGATAGCCGCTCCGCTTCGGCGATTACGCGGCCAGCTTTTTCTTCGTCCGAGCTGGGGAACGGGACGACATTTTTATTATCGGTCATCGCTTGCCTCCTTGCCGCCGATTTCTGCGGACTTGTGCGCCATCGGTACCCGGCAATGAGCGCACCGCTGCGGCCAGCGTTGGATACTCACCGATGAGGACCTCATCAGTTCCGTAACTAAAAAAGCTATGGTCCCGCTCCATGACAGTCCCAACTGCGATCGTGCCATCGGTCACAGCCAAAAAGCCGAACGCTCTGGCGGATGGGATCGTCGAGTAGCGCTGTTGTTTAGAGAGCCCCGCGGCTAGGAGTTTCCCCGACCGAGGACGCAACTTGCGTGCGGAGGAAGGATTCTTTTCGCGAGTCTTATGTGGCCGGACTTGGGCCCGCACCTGCCAGGTCAAAGAAGTTGGGCCAGTAGCAGGTGTGAAGGCCCACCGCCGGCCTTCGTGTTGGGGAATGCCGATGACGGGAGCAGCGGTCAAGATCACCGCCGCGGCATTTTGCAAAACGCAGCTAAGCCATTGATTTTTAGTGGAGCAGTCTAGGGGCGTTTTGTAGCTAAGCGTTTGTTTGCTCAGCAGTTCGCATGGTTTGCGAGACCGCGCGCGGGCACCGCACTCGCTCCGCATCTAGATCGCATCCGGAATGCGCCCTTCGGTGAGCGAGATTCGATAGAAACAATGTACCTTAAATGGGGACATTTGTCAAGCAAAACGTCACTGCACCGGCGACGCCATTTTGGGGCGACGCGACGCGGCGGCCGTTCCGTGCGTGCAGCGCCGCCTGTTCAGCAGCATGGATCAGATGGCGGCCCATTCATCGTCAGTGGGTTCATGGCCATGATTCGAAGCTCCCGGCTAGGCCATGCCGCCGCCGCGATGGCGCCGCGCACTTCCTACTGCGTTATGGCTTGACGTAAATGCTCGCATACGTTCCCGCGTATGCCTCCTTCCAACCTCGCTTCCCCACGAGAAACCGCCTCAAGTCTTCATGGGCCTTCACCCAAAGCACCGCATCGATTCGGTATTTCTCAAGCACGGCGTCCCAAGCGGCCTCATCAAATTCCGATTGGACCAGCTTGAAATAGTCACGCAATAAACCGTCCGGATAAACGGTAGATGCTCGACCGTCCACGAAGACGGGTATCGCACCTCGCGTGTGAAAGATCAGAATTCCACCGTAGTTCCAGTGGTTCAGAATCCGCGCATGCGAAAAATGTGTTCGAAGATAACGAACATCCTGCTCCGACAGTATTTGCGGAAGTCCAAGAGCCGGATCTATTCGCATATAGGTCAACGGCAGAGCGCACGCCAAGATGATGCCGGCAGCCAATAACGATCTTTGGACTCGAAAATCATCCGGCTGTTTGGGCAGCAGCCGATCAAGGTGGAGCGCCAACGGGACCGCTGAGAACATAAAAAAGAAAGACATGTATCTGAACTGATAAAGTCCTAAAAACAAAAACAGCCACGAAATCAGCCGCGCCTCGATAGGGCACACTCCGCCTCCGTAGCGCAGTTCAAACCCAACGAACACCAAAATATATATGATGCCGGGAATGCTCCCCGGCACGGTTATATTCCGATAGTAGGGCCACCACTCGGTGATGTAGGCTTGCGAAAAGTGGCCCAATACGCTCGCCAAGCCTTCGTAGATATGCCAGCCAAGCGGATTGATAAGCGTCGCCACAAAGCAACCGACTCCGACCAAGCCGTAGATTTTGAAATTCACCCAATCACGTCTGAGCAACGCCACGCCGCAAAAAATACCGACTATCAGAAGACCGAGCAAAAAACCGCCGTGCAGATTGGCCCACAGGACCATGAGTGCGGGCAGCAAAAAACGGCCCCTCGTTCGTTTCAAACATTCTCCGTAGAATATTACGGAAAACAGCATGGTAGAAATATTTGGCGAAGCAGCGAGATAGATATTTGGATAAGCCGCTGCAAAAGCGGGGTAGAACAAACACGCGGATAAAACGGAAATACAAACCGCAATCGCCGAGGCGCCGCTGCTCAGGCAGACGGACGCAAGATATCCGGCGATGACTGCGCCACACGCGACGACAAATAATATCAGACCGCTAAAACTCGCATGTTGAAACAATACACTGGCAAACACGTCCCAAAGCCACGAAAGATTGAACCACTGCCTGCCTCCGGACGTGAATGACCATGGATCGTGGAAAGGAACATGACCTTGTTCCCTGATCAAGTCTCCGGCGGCCAGGTGCCATCCCAAATCCCAGTGGCTAAGCAGGAGCGGCGCGTTTATCAGGTAATACAAACACGCGAATGAAATAAGGAAGACATAAATCCCGGACCTCTGAAAGTAAGAACTGATCACGCGAATGCCTGGAAGATTGTCCGCTATGGAATTTCCGCTCGTATGTTCTGACGAGCTTGTGCTGCTACCTTAGGCTGTGGCCGGTTAACGTCACCTTGCCGATGTTCGAGTGGGACGGGGTGTCTTTGCTCGCCATGAGAAGGTTGACCGGCTTGCTCTGGCAAAGGCTCGTGACGTCGGATCATGGGTGCGCGTCAACCCGATGGCGAAGGATCTCGCGAAGCTGCTGGCCAAAGCCGAAATTGCCGAGTTTAGGACCGGACAAGTCATGTCCGTCGGGCACTTGGCGCAAGTGCCGCCAGGTCCGCGCTGAGACTGAACATCTCCGCATAGCGGACATCGCTACCGCGCCAATGAACGAATGCGCCCTAACCGGAAGGGCTGCCGCCTTCTTGATCCCCGATAAGCTGAAAGACTTTCAGGCTCTCTTGCCTGCCTTTGACGAGATGGCTGCCGCGTTCAATGAATTGAAAACCGTCAGGGGCCGCCGCAAAGATTTCTTCGCTGACGAGAGCGATGGCTTCGGCGTCGGGATCGATAGTCTTGCCGAGGCTTTCCAACCGCTGCGTCGCGTTCACCACGTCGCCGACGATCGTGTAGTTGATCCGGTTCGGCGCGCCGATATCGCCGACGATGACCGGGCCCATATGGATGCCCATGCGGATACGAACCGGATTTAGTCCCGCGGCGATGCGGCGTTTATTGTCCGCCGCGAGCGCCCGCTTGATCCCGACGGCAGCGCGGCAAGCCGAAGCGGCAGGGTTCTCGATGCGGCCGGGCGCGCCCCAAAAGGCCATGACGGCATCGCCGATGAACTTGTCGATGGTGCCGCCCTCCCGCTCGATGCAAGCGGAGAGGAGCGAGAGGTGGTGATTGATGAAGTCGGCGACCTCGGCGCCGGACATTTTTTCGCATGCCGATGTGAAGCTGACGATGTCGGTGAACATGATGGCGAGCACGCGTTCTTCGGTCCCCGCGCCCACCCGGCCTTCGCTGACAAGCCGCATGACCAAAGTGCGGGGGACGTAGCGTCCGAATGCGCGCAGGCCATCGAGCATCGCGTTGAACGATCGCGCCAGGCTGTTGATCTCGCGAAAATAGCTGCCGGCCAGCGGCACCACGTCATCGAAATCAAGATTGCCGATGGCGGTCGCGCCCTTGGCCGCGCGGCGGACCGGGCGCGCAATGGCGCCGGCCATGAGCGCCGCGACGATGAGTGACAGCCCCAGCAATCCGAGCGCGACGGTCATCGCCCAATAGAACAGCCGGATCGGGCCATCGACTGCGCGCTTGAGGAAATAGGTCCCGACCGTGATCGGCAATTCGCGGTAGTCGGTAACCTCGCGTGCAAAGACGAAATAGCGTTCGCCGCCGACCGATGGTTCACGCGCCAGAACGCCGGCCGGGGGCGTCAGGCCGATCTCGTGCACAGGCGGCAAGCTGTCGAGATTCTCAATGATCGGATCGCCGAAATTCCGCAGCAAGGGAAAGGACGCGCTCTCCGATTGGCGAGGGCTGCCTTCGGTCATCAGCGGATGGGCAAGCACCCGATCCGGCCCATACAACATGAAGGATACTGATCGCGGCGGATCGCTCAACTCCTTGGCAAGCGTAGAAAGAGCCCGCGTCGTAATGCCGGTGGCGACCAGCCCCAAATAGCTGTCCCCGCTCCAGATCGGGACGAAATAGTTCAGAAAGGTTTCCTGCCATTGTGGGCGATAAATCGGCGCTCCCCAATAGGGGTATTTGTGCGTGCGAATCTGATCTGCGAGCGCGGCGAACTGGCTGTCCGCCGCGACGTTAAAATGGTCGATCCCAAACTGCGTGCCTGCAGCACCGCGGACCACGCGTAGCGCTTCGCCATTACGGTCGCACACAATCAAGCCATAGACCTGCGGGGCCGCCGCCAGAGTTCCACTGACAAAGTCTGCCAGCGCAGGCTCGCCGAACTGAAAGCGGCCGCTGCCGATGGCTGCGGCGATGAAATCGCCCTGATTGACTGCAGCGTCAAGGTGCGCCCGCAGCGATCTCTCCTCGGCGGAAAGCCCGCGCGCGATAAGGCGGGAGGTGTATTCCCGCACGATGCGACGGTCGGCGATCCAATTGACGACCAGAACCGACCCGACCGACAGCAGGACGAGAATACCGATGCTCACGACGAGCGTCGGCAACAACCTGAAGGTGAGCCTATTGGGATCCAAAAGAACTTGGCTGCTGCTGCTATCACCGGACGCCATGGTCGCGCAGCTCGATGACGAAGTCCACTCCCGGGCCGCACGCAGCCACTGCAAAAACAGGCACATTGAGGATAGGCTGACAATCGCAGTTTAGTCGAAACGCGCGCACCGGACGGCCCACGGCCCATTCTCAGCAAAGCAAGCTTCGGCCCGTCCGCCGCTCGACGGAAACATCACCGCCGCGACTTCAGGAAGTGGGCAAAGGCCTTCAGCGTCGTTTCCGAGACGTGGTGCTCGATGCCTTCGGCGTCCGCCTCCGCCGCCTCAGTCGGCACGCCGAGCGCACAGAGAACATCGACCACGAGCCGATGGCGAATGCGCACACGCTCGGCCAGCGCTTCCCCCTTCTCGGTGAGGAATACGCCGCGATAGGGCCGCGCGGTCGCGAGCCCGGCGCGCTTGAGGCGCGCGATCGTCTTGATCGCGGTGGCGTGCGAAACGCCGAGACGCCGGGCAATGTCGGTCGGCCGCGCCTCGCCCACGTCCTGCAGCAGGTCCGCGATCAACTCCACATAGTCTTCCAGCAAGGCGGTCGACTGCGCCGAGCGGGTCTTGCCGAAGCGCCGCGCCTGGGTGCCTTCCGCCGGAAGCTTTTCCGCGGCCGGTCCACGCCTGCCCTTAGCCGTCTTTACCATCGCCGATGTCATCGCTCGCACCGCCGTGGCTTGCCGTGTCGCGCGATTGCGCGCTCGGCAAGGTCCCGGTTCGCAAGATCGCGGTTCGTAAGCTCGCGGTTCGCGCCGTCCCGGTCGTGACAAAGTATAGCAATGGCTACATTTTGCAACCATTGACCCGTTGTTGCCATTGACCCGACGAGGCGCGATCCCTACAATGTAGCCTGTGCTACATTTTTGAGTTGTTGCTGCAAGGGCCTTATGTCGAACGACCAGTGCGAGGTGATAGCTCAGTCCGCCGGCTCGTTGTCGGAGCGCACAGTCGCGGCCGGGCGCGCGGTGCTTGCCGGCGACCGCGGCGGCTGGCGCGCCTGGCGGGCCTATGCGGCGTTTGCCGGTCCGGCCGTCATCGCCTCGATCGCCTACGTCGATCCGGGCAATTTCGCCACCAACATCCAGGCCGGCGCCAAATACGGCTACACCCTGCTCTGGGTCGTCCTGGTCGCCAATCTGATCGCGATGCTGTTCCAGGCGCTTTCGGCCAAGCTCGGCATCGTCACCGGCAAAAACCTCGCGGAAATGTGCCGCGATCACTTTTCGCCGCCGCTGGTGTGGGGAATGTGGGGGATCAGCGAAATCGCGGCGATGGCGACCGACTTGGCCGAGTTCCTCGGCGGCGCCATCGGTCTTTCGCTGCTGTTTCACGTCCCGCTGCTCGCCGGCATGGTCGTGACCGCAATCGTCACTTACGGCCTTTTGATGTTGCAGCGCTACGGCTTCCGGCCGATCGAACTCATCATCGGCGCAATGGTGAGCGTCATCGCGCTCTGCTACCTGGTCGAGATGTTCATCGCGCCGATCGAGTGGGCGTCGGCTGCCGTGCACATGGTCACGCCGCAAATCCCCGACGCGGAAGCGCTGCTGCTCGCGGTCGGCATCATCGGCGCGACCGTAATGCCACACGCAGTGTATCTGCATTCCGGCCTCACCCAAGACCGCATGCCGGTGCGTGACGACAAGGAGCGCGCCCGGCTGCTGCGCTTTTCGAATTGGGAGGTCGTCTGTGCGCTCGCCATCGCGGGCGTCGTCAACATGGCGATGGTGATGATGGCCTCGAGCGCGTTCCACGCCGGCCATCCCGAGGTGGCGGAGATCGAGACCGCCTACCACACGCTCACGCCGCTGCTCGGCGCCGGCGCCGCCGGCGTGTTTCTGCTGTCGTTGATCGTCTCCGGCATCTCGGCGTCGACGGTCGGCACCATGGCCGGCCAATTGATCATGCAGGGATTCGTCGGCTTTCGGATTCCGGTTTGGGTGCGCCGATTGGTGACCATGCTGCCCGCCTTCGCGGTCGTGGCCATAGGCGTGAATTCGACCAATGCGCTGGTGATCAGTCAGGTGGTGCTCAGCATCGCGCTGCCGCTGCCGATGATCGCGCTCATCATCTTCACCGGCCGGCGCGACATCATGGGCGGCTTTGTCAACGGCAAGGTCACGCGCGCGGCCGCGCTCGCCGGCGCCGGCGTTGTGCTGATGCTGAACATGGTGCTGATAGCGCAGGCCATCGGCCTGCAGATACCCGACCTCTCGGCTGCGGGGTGAAGAATTTTTGTTCGAGCATGATCCTTTCGGAAAACCGGCTGCCACTTTTCCGGATCATGCATTTTGTTTGAGCATGATCCTTTCGGAAAACCGGCTGCCACTTTTCCTGATCATGCTCCGTGCCGATTTCGGCGCGGCGGGCAATGCGATGCCCGCCGCAAAGCGGATTTGAGATCAAACTAAAAGAGGCGAGACCGCTATGCGGCCCTCGCCTGGTATTCGCTTAGACGGTCTTCAGATTCTCGGCAGCCGACTTGCCGGTCTTGCGATCAACCACGACCTCGAACGCAACACGCTGGCCTTCGCGCAGCTCACGCAGGCCGGCACGCTCGACGGCGCTGATATGGACGAACACGTCCTTGCCGCCGCCTTCAGGCTGGATAAATCCGTAACCCTTTTGCGCGTTGAACCATTTGACGGTTCCGTTGCTCACGGGAGACACTCCTTTGAAGAATCACGATTTGAGCCGCGCAAGTGCACGGCCCGGTTCGCTCGAGATTTTGGTGAAAGATGGTCAGTCAGGCGCGGTATCGTCGCTGCTGCGTGGCCTAGTCGTTCGGCCGAAAACTCGATTGCGCCTATTTAGCGAGAAGTCGCGAATTTCGCAAGAGAGGATGCACAGCCCGGATCTGGCAGCCGGCGTTTCATCAAACGCGCGTTTCAAAGAAACACAAATGTTCGTTGCCGGACATTCACGAAAAAATTATCTCACCAAGCGCACCGATGTCATATTGCGTGAAAAATAGCCGGCCGTTCGATGTTGCTACGATGCAACGGGCGCCGCTGGCGGGCGTCGGAACATCATATTCGGCGATCATCACGCCGTTTTTATTTATTCGACCGATCTTGTTAGCGAAATTTTCAGTGAACCAGACATCGCCGTCGGCGCTGATCGTGACGCCGCGCGCCGAGGCATTCGGTGTGGGAATGGCGAATTCGGCAATCGAGCCGTCGCGCGCGATGCGGCCGAGCGCATTGGCGCCGGTCTCGACGAACCAGATACTGCCGTCGGGATGAAGCGCCATCGCGCGCGGCTGGCTATCCGCGGCGGGGATGGGAAATTCGGTGACGGCGCCGTCGAGCGTCATGCGCGCGACGCGGCAGCCCGCGGCTTGACTGAACCAAAGCGCGCCATCGCGCACCACAATGGAGAGCGGCCGGCTGCCCGGCGTCATGCCCGCACCGAATTCGCTGACCCGGCCGTCGGGGGTGACGCGCGCGATGCGATCGATATCGCTTTCGGAAAACCAGATGTTGCCGTCGGGCCCGAGCGCGATGCCGTCGGGCGAGGCTTTCGCCGTCGGCAGCGCGAACTCGGCGATCGTGCCGTCGACGGTGATGCGCCCGACCCGGTTGGCTTGTTTCTCGGTAAACCAGAGATTGCCGTCGGCGCCGGCTGCGATTCCGACCGGCATGCAGTCGCGGTCGGCCAGCGGAAACTCGCGGAAGGCGCCGGTATCCGGATTGAAGCAGCCGATCTTCCCCGCGCGGCTCTCGCAGAACCACAGATTGCCGTCGGGCCCTTCGACGACAATGTAGGGTCCGCTGTCCGGTGTCGGAATTTTGTGCTCGCGGATGACCGGCCTGGTCGAGGGCTTGTTCACCTGGGCTCCTGTGAAATCGTGCGCGCACCGGCGCTACGCGCGCGGCAGCACTTGCTTGGCGTTGTTCACCGCCTGCCAGATGCGCGCCGGCGTCAGCGGCATGTCGAGATGCTCGACGCCGAGATCGTGCAGTGCGTCGAGCACGGCATTGACCACGGTCGGGGGCGCAGCAATCGTTCCGGCTTCCCCGATGCCCTTGATCCCGAGCGGATTGGTCTTGGCCGGGATCTCGACAAGCTCCGAGACAAACGACGGAAAATCGCCGGCGCGCGGCATGCCGTAATCGAGGAAGCTGCCGGTGACGAGCTGACCGGAGGATTGATCGTACACGACGTTCTCGATCAGCGCCTGGCCGACGCCCTGGGCGATGCCGCCGTGAATCTGGCCTTCACAGATCATCGGGTTGATCACCATGCCGATGTCGTCGATCGCGACGAAGCGATCGATATGCACTTCGCCGGTTTCCGGATCGACCTCGACTTCGCACACCTGGCAGCCGTTCGGATAATTGGGCGCGCCGCCCGGCACGCCGGACCAGGTGCCGACGCCGTCGAGCCCGAGACCGAGCTTGAGCACGGGACCCGCCGGAGCAAAAAACGCCCGCGCGACGTCGCCGATCGACATGCGCTTGTCGGTGCCCATCACCGTGAAAGTGCCGGCGCTGAATTCGATGTCGCCTGGCGCCGCCTCCATCAGCGCGCCCGCCATCTCCTTGGCGCGGGCGATGACGGCGTCGGCGGCGACGCGCAGTCCGTTGCCGCCGACCAGCGAGCTGCGCGCGGCGAAGGTGCCGCGGCCGAACGCGACCTTCTCGGTATCGCCCTGGATGTAGTTGATCGCCTCGAACGGCACGCCGAGCCACTGGGCGACGAGCTGCGCGAAGGCGGTCGCGTGGCCCTGTCCGTGCGAATGCGTGCCGGCAATGATCGTGACCATGCCGCCCGGGTCGAAGCGTATCTCCATGCGCTCGTTGAACACGCCGCCGAGCTCGATGTAGGGCGTGACCGCGCGGCCGCGCCGTCTGCCGCGCCGCTCGCTGTCCTTGCGGCGGGCCGGAAAGCCGTTCCAGTCGGCGAGCTTCAGGCACTGGTCCATCAGCTTTTCAAATTCGCCGCTGTCGTAATTGTGATGCGTCGGCGTGTGATAGGGCAGCGCGTCCGGCTTGATCAGATTGCGGCGGCGCAGCTCGACCCGGTCGATGCCGGTCAGGCGCGCCGCCTGCTCGACCAGCCGCTCAATCAAATAAATCGCCTCCGGCCGGCCGGCGCCGCGATAGACCGATGTCGGCGCCGTGTTGGTGAACACGGCGCTGGTGCTGACGTGAATCGTCTGCACATCGTAGAGGCTCGGAATGAACATCAACGACCAGAACAGCGGCGCAGTCGCGGCGCCCCACCAATAGGCGCCGAGCGCCTGATAGGCGCTCGAGCGGATCGCCAGAAACTTTCCGTTTTCGTCGAGCGCAAGCTCGGCGTGGACGAGCTGATCACGGGCGTGATTGTCGAGCAACAGGCTTTCGCTGCGCGTCGCCGTCCATTTGACCGGCCGGCCGCAGCGTTTTGAGGCCCACAGCACCAGCACGTCGTCGGGATAAATATTGGCCTTCATGCCGAAGCCGCCGCCGACATCCGGCGACAGCACCCTGATCTTCGATTCCGGCACGTGAAACACCGACGCGGACAGTGCCGCGCGCACGCTGTGCGGGTCCTGCGAGGTGGTGTAGAGCGTGTATTTGCCGTCGGCGGCGTCGTAGGCGCCGAGCGCGCTGCGCGGCTCGATTGGATTGGCGGTGACGCGGTTGTTGACCAGGCGCACCATGGCGACGTGCTTGGCTTTGGCGAAAGCCGCATCGACCGCGGCCTTGTCGCCGAACGCGATCGTGACCCCGATATTGCCGCCCGGGCATTGCTCCCAGATTTTCGGCGCTGCGGGCTGCGCCGCCTGCTCGAGATCGACCAGCGCCGGCAGCAGTTCGTAATCGACCGAAACGAGCTCGGCGGCATCACGCGCCTGCGCCTCCGTTTCGGCAACGACGAAGGCGACGCGGTCGCCGATGCAGCGGACGCGGTCGGCGAGCAGAACCGGACGCGTGGTCGGAAAACCGGGCGGTCCGCCCCAGGAATCCGGCATGAAGAACGGCGGAATGCCGCCGACCTTGTCGGTCGCGGCGTCCGCGCCGGTGAGCACGCAGAGCACGCCCGGCGCAGCTTTGGCCGCGCTGGCATCCACCCGCTTGATGATCGCGTGCGCGTGCGGCGAGAGGACCGCAACGCCATAGCATTGCCGCGGCAATGCCAGGTCAGCGACGAACTGCCCCGACCCGGTGGTGAAGCGCTGATCCTCGACGCGGCGAACCGCCTGTCCGATACCGAACTTGCTCATGGCAGCCTCTTGGCAGCGTCCCCGATCAGGCGCAAAAAGCGCCGTCGACCATCAGCGCCGTGCCGCTGGTGTAGCTGGAGCGGTCCGAGGCGAGAAAGCACACGGCCTGGGCGATCTCCTCCGGTCGCGCATGGCGGCCGAGCGGGATTTGCTCGTCGAACCATTCGCCGGCATCGCGGCCGAGCAATTGGCTCATGGTCTTCTCGGCCGTGCGCATGAACACATTGTCGACCGGACCGGGATTGACGCTGTTGACGCGGATCCCGCGCGCGGCGACCTCCCTGGCCACGCAGCGCATCAAACCCATCAGCGCGTGCTTGGCGGCGACATAGGAGCAGTTGCCCGGGACGCCTTTGATGCCGACGATGCTGGCGGTGATGATGATGCTGCCGCCGTCATTCATCTGCGGGATGGTGTATTTGCAGGACAGAAAGCAGCCGCGCACGTGGGTAGCGATGATCTTGTCGAACAGATCCTCGGGATATTCGGTGATCGGCATCAACGGGCCGTCGTTGCCGGCGTTGGAGAACAGCACGTCGATCTTGCCCCAGCGCGCGACGGTCTCGTCCACATAGCGGCGCGTCTGGGCGGCGTCGGTGACATCGGCTGCGACGAAAGCCGCGTTGTCGGTGCCGAGCTCGCGCACGGTGCGCTTAAGCTTATCGGCGTCGAGATCGACCAGCATCACTTTGGCGCCTTCCGCGAGCAGCGTGCGCACGCTGGCGAGGCCGATGCTGCCGGCCCCGCCGGTGACGATGCAGGTTTTTCCTTCAACCAATCTTGACGCTTGCGTAGCCAAGGCAACTCCCTCCCTTGCAATATCGGGCGGCTCGAAGGCCGCCTCATTTTTCAGATGCCCGCTCGCGCGGGGTTATGTTCGTCATCGGCCGGCGTACGATACCGAATCCGATCGGACGCCGGCGGTTGCCGGGAAGATCCGGATCCAGGCCCCAGATGGCCTGGTAAGTGTCGATGCAGCGGCCGGCACGCTGCAACGCGATAAAGACGCCCACCATCATAAGCCACCAGGCGCCCAGCGCGAGCGGCATCCAACGCGGCGCATCGGCGGCGATCAACCCGGTGCACAGCGCCAACACTGTCAGCGCCAGCAACAGATATCCGGCCCCTTTGTGCACGTGCTCGAAAATGATGCGGCGGCGAGTCATGCTGAAATGATCGCCGGGCCATAGCTCGCGCGGGCGAGGTTTGCGGGTGAACGGATCCACAGGCCCGCCATGCGTGCCGCGCAACCACGAGCCAATCAATTGGACAAGCACCAACAAGACCACCAGCCAGCCGGCTGCGGTGTGCAGATTGTGCACGGGCGATTCCCAGCCGCGCTCGACCAGGACGAAGGCCATAGCGATCGCGGCAATCGCGCCGACGATATGGCCCCAGCGCCGATGGGTGATGAACCAGAAGGGATTGTCGAGCCGGCGCGGCCAATCTTGCTGCGGGGTGACTTTGAAGAAGCGCGCCACGATGATCAGCGGCGGGGTCAGTAAGCCCATCGCCAGCACCATCAGCCGGCCATGCCATGCCAGCGGCATTGCGATGGCGTGCTCGCTCGCGCCACTGATGGGCGTGGCCAACCAATGAAGCAACTCGGTAAGCATTATGCATTTGACGGTGCAAGCGCGTGACCGGGCCGCGCCCGCCGCGCTGCGGCAGCCGCGATGAACGGCGCACGTGTGGCAGCTCCCAACCGTTCACTCCCCATGCCGCGCTCCGTTCTCGTCAGTTGCGCCAGGCGATAATTGAACAAAGCGATAATTGAACATGTTCAATTTTCTTGTCAAGGATCATCATTTCTTGGATCGTGACGACGTCGTTCGGATGTGGGCTTGAAGACTTCAGGCGGGCCGCGCAGGAGCTTGCTTCCCTTCTTGCGCGATCGCAGCTAAATGAAACGCATTCGCAATCCCGGGAAGCGCTGCCGGATCGAAGCCGGCGAGGAACATGCTTTGTCCGAACTGATGCAGCACAAAGTCTCGGGTCTTCGCGAGCGCAACAAGCTCGATAAGCTTCGCCGCATCAAAGAAGCGGCGTCCGAGCTGTTCATCCGCAAGGGTTACGACGACACTACGACGCGCGAAATCGCCGTGCGCGCCGGCGTGGGGCTCGGCACCATCTTCGTCTATGCCGCGACCAAGCGCGATCTTTTGTTCCTGCTCGTGAACGACGAATTGCAAGAGGTCGTCGAGAAAGCCGCCGCCGGCGTGCGGGCCGAGCGGCCCATGTTGGACAATCTGCTGCGGATATTTCAATGGCATTACCGCTATTTCGCGCAGGAACCGCAGCTTTCGCGCTTGGCGTTGCGCGAGATGAGCTTTTACGACACCGGGCCGGAAGCGCAGAAATTCCTCAAGACGCGCGAGCAGTTGATCGCGCTAATCGCCGACATCGTGCGCATCGCGTTCGACCAGAAGGCGATCGCGTCGACCGAACGCCCGGAACTGATCGCTTGGGTCATCTTCTCGATCTATCAGATCGAGGTCCGCCACTGGCTCTCTTCGGACGAGCTCAATCTCCGGCGCGGGCTCAACGCGTTGCGCCGCCAGCTCGTTCTGTTGATAAACGGCCTGTCGCCGCGGCCCGCGCGCTGACGCCGGACGCGCTGCGCGCTTCGGGCGGAATGCCTGCGCACCCGCCGCCGGAAGGGCCGCACCGCCATGAGTTTCGCCGATACCTGCCAACGCGATTACCGATTTCCCATTCCGGCTGCGAGCGAATAGCGTCCGCGCAAGAGCAACAGGCCGTCCCTGACGGCGGCGGCGCCTGCATCCGGCAGCGGTGATCGCACCGACGTTAGGGACAATTCCGCCTCAAGCGAGATACCGGGAGGACTCGATGAAAGAAGGCAGCCGCAGGCCGGTCCTGCTGGTCGGCAGCGTACCGCTCAAGCCTGCGTCGGAGGTTTTTCGTGTCGCCACACGTCATCTCGCGGAGGTGATGACGAGATTTCCCGACGGCGAACAAGTCGGCTGGCTGCCGGGGGTCTGGCAGCGCATGGCGCAAAATCCGGCGCTCGAGCCAACCCGGAAAGTCGCGCTGGTCGGCACCCGCGAATCGACTGATTTCTTCAGGCAGCTCGCGATCCAGTATTACGGCGTCAAACCGGAATATATGAAGCGAGGCGTGACGCTCGGGCCTTACGGCATCGCCGAGAACGCAATCGCATCATACCGGCAATTCAAACAGATGAAAGAGAACGCGGCTGTTCCCAGGCGAGCGCGCTTTCAGGCTACCCTGCCCGGCCCATTGGACTGCGCATTCGTTGTTGAACTGCCGAAAGGCGAGCTCTTTCCCCTCGCCGAAGAGGCCACGGCGCACGAAATCGGCGCGATTGTCGAGGCGATCCCAGCGGACGATCTCACCATCCAGATCGATCTCGCCTTTGAGGTCGAGCTTGAGGAATACCAGCGGCGTCCAAACGATTTCGACATGCCGGTCTACCAGGGCGTCGACTGGACGCTGGAGGACCAGGCCACGCTTATCGCCAATATCTGCAATCGCATTCCATCAAGCATCGAGCTCGGTTTCCACCTGTGCTCGATCTGGCACATCGACCAAAGCAAGGGGCAGGACAACAATGTCCACGTCGATTGGTGCAACGCGTTGTCGCGGAAGATCGACCGCCCGATCGGCTATTTTCACATACCGACGATCCCGGAGCATCAAGCCGCAGATTTTGCGCCGTTGCGGCGGCTCAAGCTTCACCCGGAAACGGAATTCTTTCTCGGCGTCATCCACATGGATGACGGACTTGAAGGCGCAAGTCGCAGGATAGCGGCGGCCGCCTCGGCTGTCGCAGATTTCGGCGTGGGCGCCTTCTGCGGACTGGCTCAACCAAGTCGCCGGGAAGCGGCTCACCCCCATACAGTGGAAGAGATATTCGAGCTCCATCGCAAAGTCGCGGAGCTCTAAACATGTCCCCGTCTCCGCTGAACGCCGGACTGCTGCACGCACCCGATCTGGGCGAGGCAATCGGCTTACCGGGCTCTAAAAGCGCACGGCGAGATTCCACTCTAAAGTTTCGAACAAAGTTCAGGATCGATCGATGTACGAGCCGTTTCCGGGAAATTACGTGTGGAATCTGTCGGTGAATATCTGCATCGGCATGGGCGGCGCCATCGGCGAGATCGACAGGGCGAATGAGCGTGTTCGCGACCTGGCTAAGCAGGGTGAAGACGCCGGCACGGAAGCATTCTTCTCATCCTGGATCGACATGGCCGACGGCGTGATCCGGCTTGCCGACGAAGCCGCCGCGGCCGGGCACTTTTTAAGCGCTGCGGAAAAATATAAGCGCGCCACCGCGTATTACGTCACGGCCGAGCGCATGCAGAGCCGGCATTATGCGCCGCGGAAGCTTGCTTACCGCACCATGCTGCAAATCATGGAACGGGCGATCGTCTGCGGTTCGCTCAATTGCGAACGGGTCGAGATACCGTACGAAGGCAAGAGCTTTGCCGCTCTCTTTGTGCGGGGTGAAGGCGCCGGCCCGCGCCCGTGCATGGTGTTCTGCAACGGGCTCGATAGCGTCAAGGAGATGATTTATCTCTCGATCCGCGACGAATTCGCCAAACGCGGTGTCTCCTGCCTGATGGTCGACCAGCCGGGCGTCGGCGAAGCACTGCGCCTTCGCGGGCTCCATGCCGCCGTGGAAAGCGAGCGCTGGGCGGGCGCCGCACTCGATTATCTGGAAACGCGCAAGGACGTCGATCACCGGCGCTGCGGCATGATCGGCTGGTCGCTCGGCGGCTATTACGCGCCGCGCGCCGCAGCCTTCGAGCAGCGCTTCAAGCTCTGCGTGGCCTGGGGCGCCAACCACAATTGGGGCGAATTGCAGCGCCGCCGCCTCGCCCGCGAAGGCGACCGGCCGGTGCCGCACTACTGGGACCACGTGATGTGGGTGTGGGGCAAGGACAGCCTCGAATCCTTCATGGCGTTCGTTCCAAAAATCTCGCTGGTCGGGGTCGTCGAGAACATCCGCGTGCCGTTCTTGATCACTCACGGCGCCAACGACCGGCAAATACCGCTCGCGGACGCCCATCAAAGCTACAATGAGGCGGTGAACAGCCCGCTTCGCGAACTAAAAATCTTCACCGATCGCGAAGGCGGTGTGGAGCATGTCGGCGCCGACAATATGGAGCCGGTGCGCAGCTACATTGCCGATTGGGTCGCGGAAAGATTTGCCGAGATGTGAACGAGTTCCCTAATTCACTATGTCGCCCGATCGCGGCGGACGATCAATCGATAGTGCCGTGCGTCGGGAATTCGGTGGCGAAAACCGAGAAGGACTTTTCAGCATCCGCGTAATCGGCTGCCGAGCGGTTCGCCACATGGGACAAGGCCGCAAAACTCGTTGCCCACACTTCGCGAACGGCGTCGAAGGCGCCCTCTCCGAATCCCGCGTTCATTTCCGCAGTCGCTACAATGTTGTCGGCGTGGCGGTCGACATGGGCCGCGTAGATGGGATCAAGCGCGAGAGCCTGGCTATGGTTGCCCAATTTGGCGAGGAAAGTTGAAGCATCCATCGCGGGCGATCGGCGAATGAAATCGAACCTTTTGCAACGCCCCACCAGCGGCGCCCGGAACACGGTCGACGGATTGGCGAGGACCATGATGTTGCGAGCAAGATCATTGAAGTGCGCCTCGTCAGGACGGATGTGCTGCATATAGGCCGGCACGGAGAGGAGCTGGTGGATGCCGGCCACGCCGTCAAATGCCAGCTCAATGACCGAATCTCTCGACGGCGAGTTTGAACGGCGCCGAGAGATCGATGCCCGGTTCCGGCAGGACCGCGTGGTTCTGCACATAGCCGGGCAAAGCGTCGAGCACATCGGGATGGCGTTGGATAAGCGGCCAGTGGACGTGGCGGAGATGATGGAAAAACTGCGGGCGCGACATTGGGGGATTGCGGCAGCAGGTGATCATCATCTTCAGCACATTCCGGCTCCTTTCGCGAGGCGCGCGCCGCCAGAACGCATGATCTTTTCCGAAAGCCGGTCTCCACTTTTCGGGATCATGCTTTAAGCCGCGGCGTCGAACAGCAAAGCTGTTCGCCTGACGATCATCTGCCGAAACCAGACCAGGGAGGGATCGTCCTCTTCGTGGTAATGCCACTCGACGACCTCGGTGAGGGCCGGAAAGGCAATCGGCGGCGCCAGCACGCGGATCGGCAGCGTGCGCGCATATAATTCGGCGAGCCGGGCATGGACCGTGGCGATGCGCTTCGTCCCGACGACCAGGCGCGGCACCAAGGTGAAGGCGGGAACGACGATCGAAACGTTACGCGACACCCCGGCCTGATCGAGAAACTGCTGTTCAAATGTCGTTTGCAGCGAGCCTCGTGAATATCGCACGACGTGCGGCAACGTCCGATATTGATCGAGCGTCAGCATATCGCCGATCAGCTCGTTTTCCTTCCAGGCAACGCAGACATATTTCTCGTCGAACAAGCGCTCGTGCGGATGGCCCTCGAAGGCAAAGCACTTCGGGATGATCCGCAGGTTGATTTCTCCGCGGTTGAAGCGCTCGAACGTTTCGGAGGTGTGTTCCTCCAAGGTGACTTTCACGCCCGGCGCCTCGCGCGCGATGTCAGTCAACAGATCGAGCATGAACACCTCGGTCGAATAATCCGAGGCGATGATGCTGATGCGGCGGTTCGACGTCTGCGGATCGAAGCTCGCCGTCGTCGTCACCAGCGACTTTGTCTGGAGCAAAATATCGTGGAGCGGCTCGGCGAGCGTTCGCGCCAGCGGCGTCGGCTCCATGCGCCGGCCGATCGGCACCACGAGCTCGTCGTCGAAGTGCTCGCGCAGGCGCGCGAGTGCGCCGCTGAGCGCCGACTGGCTGAGATTGAGCTGCTCGGCCGCACGCGTGACATTTTGATGCGTCAACAGCGCATCCAGCGCCACCAGGAGATTCAAATCGAGGCCGTGAAAGCGCATCGTCTTTTACCGCTCGTGGACCAAACCGGGACGCCAAACGGCGCCAACGAAGAGTTTGCCGGAAAGTCGTACTGCAACTTTTTTCCCCGATAGGACAGCTGTCAAGGCGGCGCAGCGCCTGGAGCGGGTCGGCCCGCCGGCGGCAATCATGTACGCCGCGGATGGCTGGTATCGATACATTCGATTTCGAGGCCGTCGACCGCGCTTCTATAGTCCCTCTTAGCGACGATTGTTGCGACCGGCGCAAGCGCGCCGGCAACGCAGCGGCGAACGAACAGCAACTTATTCAGGGGGGAGGAGCGATGGCGGCGGTACAGCGCGTCTTGATTGTCGGCGCAGGCATCGGCGGACTGACTTTGGCTATTGCACTGCGGCAACGCGGGATCGCCGCAGAGGTCGTTGAAATCGAAGCCAGGGTCGTGGGCGTCGGCATCACGCTGACCGGCAGCACCTTGCGCGCGCTCGACCGGGTCGGCCTCGCCGCCGGCTGCGCCGAGCGCGGCTTCGGCTTCGATTTCTTCCTGGTCAGCGACGGCGAGGGCAAATTGCAGGCGACCAATCCGCTGCCGCCATCGGTGCCGGGGCTTCCCGCCGCCGTCGGCCTGCAGCGGCCGGTGTTTGCCGATTTCATGACCAAAGCCGCCGACGCCAAGGGCGCCTCCATCCGCTCCGGACTGACCGTCGCCGACATGCGCGAAGACGCCTCCGGCGTGGACGTGAGTTTCACCGACGGCAGCAGCGGCCGCTACGACCTTGTGGTCGGCGCCGACGGCGTGTTCTCGAGCATTCGCAAACGGATCTTCGGCGAGGCGCATGAGCCCGTCTATGTCGGACAAGGCGTCTACCGGTTCATGACCGAGCGCGACCCGTCCATCGATCAAATCCACGTCTTTGTCGGGCCGAAGCTCAAAGCCGGCTTCATCCCGTTGAGCAAGGACGCGATGTATTTGTTCACGACCATGAGCTATCCGCCCCACACGCGGATCGACGAAAGCAAGACGCATCTCATTCTGAAGGAGGCGCTGAAAGACTTCACGGCGCCGATCGTGGTCGAAGTGCGCGAGCGCATGCGCTCTGCGGATAAAGTGATCTGGCGACCGTTTGAAAATACGCTCGTTCCATCGCCCTGGTATCGCGGGCGCGCGGTTCTCATCGGCGACGCCGCCCACACCATGACCCCGCATCTGACCGCCGGCGGCGGCATGGCGATCGAGGATGCGGTTATTCTGGCGGAAGCGCTTGCGCAGGACGGCCCCCTGCCCGGCCGGCTCGATGAATTCATGCAGCGGCGCTTCGAGCGCGTGCGCACAGCCTGCGATATCTCGCTCGCGATCTGCAAACTCGAACAGGCGCCGGAGCCGGACGTCGGCCAAATCTACGCCTTGACCGGCAAGGGCTACGCGCTGCTCGGCGAGAGTTTCTAGGGCAGTGATTTCAAGCCCGATCATCATCGTGATTGCGAGGAGCGATAGCGACGAAGCAATCCGGTTCTTCCGCGTCCTCCCGGATTGCTTCGCGGAGTTCACCATCGGACCGGCCACTTCGGGCCGGATCCGTCGGCTCGCAATGACGAAAACACGAATGTTCGCCGTGGCTGTTTTGGCATCCGCGGCCGGGCGCCAACTCCAACGGAGAGATTCATGGTCGAACGCTTAATTGCACAGCTCGCGCATGTGGAAGTCATCACGCCGAAGCCGGAACAGTCGGCCGCCTTCTTCAAGAATGTCCTGGGCCTGGAGGAATCGGGCCGCGCCGGCCAGTCCGCTTATTTCCGCGGCTGGGGCGAGTTCTTTCATCATTCGCTTCAGCTCACCGAAGGGCCGGCGCCGGCCATCGCTCATACCGGCTGGCGCACCGAAGGGCCGAAGGAGCTCGAGCTTTGCGTCAAGCGGCTGGAAGCTTGCGGTGCCGGCGTCGGCTGGCAGAAGCCGGTCACCGGCCACGGCGCCGCCTATCGTTTCCATTCGCCGGGCGGCCAGTTGCACGAGGTGTTCTGGGAATCGGAGCGCTACCATCCGCCCGCCGAGCTGGCGCCGCGCGTCCCCAACCGGCCGCAGCGCTACATCACGCGCGGCGCCGGCGCGCGCCGCATCGATCACGTCACGTTCAATACCGACGATCCGTTTCGCGACGCAAACTGGTTCCAGGAAACGCTCGGTTTCCGCTTCATGGAATTCGCCAAGCTCGATCACGCCGACGTCGTGGTGACGGCGTTCGTGTCATCGACGCCCATGTCGCACGATCTCGGGCTGGTGCTCGACGCGGTCGATCGCACCGGCAAGCTCTCCGGCATCAGGGGACGCGCCAATCACGTGGCCTTCTGGGTCGACAGCCGCGAGGACGTCTTGCGCACCGCGGACCTCTATCGCGAAGCCGGCTTGGAGATCGAATACGGCCCCGGCAAGCACGGCGTCGGTGAAAATCTCTTTCTCTATGTGCGCGAGCCCGGCGGCATGCGGGTGGAGCTCTTCTCCGGCGGCTACATGCTGTACGCGCCCGACATTTTCCCGTTCGAGTGGAAGGTGTCGCAGGGCTCTCTGAATGCCTGGAATCCCAATGCCATGATTCCCGACGGTTATCTGTTCGATGCCTTCCCGCCGCTCGCGCCAGGCACCGCGCCCAAGGAGCGCGCGCTTGCCGGCGACTATCGGGTGTGATGGCGGGGGTTCTTGACAAAATTGATCACACTCAATTATGAACATGATCAATAAATATCCATAAGCTCGCAAAGGGCAAAGCGCTCACAGGGAGGATTAAATGAGCGACAGCACGCAAAATCGGAACGCGCGCCGGAACGGCAAAAGCCGGCGTGAAGTGTTGCGCATGGCCGGAGCCACCGGCGCCGCGGCGGCGGCGGGATTTCCGCTGGTCGGCGTCGCGCGCGCGGATTCGGCCAAGCTGAAGATCGGCTACATCGCCTGCATGTCCGGCCCGCGCACGGATTTCGGCATCACTGCGCCGTGGGTGCTCGACCGCGTCAAGGCTGTGCTGAAGGATGGACTGAACATCGGCGGCAAGAACTACGCCGTGGAATTCATCCTGAAAGACAATCAATCCGATCCCAACCAGACCAATGTCGTCGCCAAGGAGCTGATCCTCGGCGAAAAATGCGATCTGGTGCTGACCGATGACGGCGAGAACATCGCCGGCGCCGCCGACGAATTGGCCGACGCCCGCGGCGTGCCGTTGATTTCAACCTTATCGCCCTGGGAGGCCTGGTTCTTCGGCCGCCACGGCGCGCCCGACAAGGGCTTTCCCTTCACGTTCCACTACTGCATCGGCGCCGGCGACGTGTTCAATCTCTACGCCAACATGTGGAACACGGTGAAGACCAACAAGGTGGTCGGAACCATGTACATGGATTCGCCGGCCGGACGCGGCTTCTCCGATCCGCAACACGGACTGCCGCCGATCCTGAAAAAATACGACTACAAGGAAGTGCCGACCGGATACTTCCAGATCACCAACGACGATTTCTCCAACCAGATCGCGGCGATGAAAGCCGGCGGCGCCAGCATCATCACCGGCACCTGCTATCCGAACCACTTCACCACGTTCTGGAACCAGGCCGCGCAAGCCGGATTGAAGCCCGACATCGTCACCGTCGCCGGGCCGTTCCTGTTCCCCTCGGGTGTCGAGGCGCTTGGCGATCACGGCGACGGCGTGTCGACCGAGGTCTTGTGGAATCCGCACCTGCCCTATCATTCCTCGCTGACCGGGCAGAGCGCGCAAGAGCTCGCCGACGAATACGAGAAATCGACCGGCAAGCAGTGGACGGCGCCGCTCGGCATCGGGCATTCGCTCTGGGAAGTCGGCATCGGCGCGCTCAAGGCTGCCGCCGAGCCGAAGAACAACAAGTCGGTGCGCGAGAGCATCGCCACGCTCAATATCGACACCGTGCTCGGCCCGCTCTATTTCGGCAAATCGCCGATCAGGAGCGTCGCCGTGCAGCCGCTGACCGGCGGACAATGGCGCAAAGCCAAATCCGGCAAATACAAATACGAACTGCTGATCGTCAATGCCGGCACCTCGAATGCGAAGCCGGACGCCGAATTCAAGCTGTTGTCGCAACTCGGCTGAGCGCGGCTTCGTCCCTGGCAACTTGCGTTCCGGCCGAAGCCTAACAGGCGCGGCCGGAACGCGCCTTTCTTCTTGAACAAACCGCGGGCCGCGAGGAGAGATGGCCGCACTGCTCGAAGTGGATCATCTGTACAAGCGGTACGGCGCCGTCGTCGTCGCCGACGATATTTGCTGCACGGTCGATCGCGCTTCCTGCGTCGGATTGATCGGGCCGAACGGCGCCGGCAAGAGCTCGCTGTTCAACATGCTCACCGGCATCATCGCACCCGACGACGGTGTCATCCGGTTCGAGGGCCGCGATATTGGCGGCATCGCGGCGCATCGGCGCGCGCGGCTCGGCATCGTGCGCGCATTTCAGATCCCGCGCCCATTCGCGCAATTGAGCGTATACGAGAACGTGCTGACCGCGGCGCTGTACGGCGCCGGACTGTCCAGCGCGAGCGCGCAGCATTTCGCAGTCGATGTGCTCAACAAGACCGGGCTGCTGGGGCACGCCGATGAACCGGCCGGTCACCTCCGCCTGCTCGACCGCAAGCGGCTGGAACTGGCCAAGGCGATCGCTTCGCGCGCCAAGCTTCTGCTGCTCGATGAGATCGCGAGCGGATTGACCGAGCACGAAGTCGCCGCTTTGATCGACTTGATCGCGGCGCTCAAGGCCGATCACGCCATCATCTGGATCGAGCACATTCCGCACGCGCTGCGCGCGGTCGCCGACCGGATCATGGTGCTGCATTTCGGCCGCAAGGTGCTGGACGGCGCGCCCGCGGACGTGATGGCGAGCCCGATGGTCCGCGAAATCTATATGGGGCTGCCGGCCGATGCTGCTTGAGGTCGCAAACCTCGACGCTTTCTATGGCGATCTGCAGGCGCTGCACGGCCTCAACATCGAGGTCGATCGCGGCGAGAGCGTCGCGCTGGTCGGGGCGAACGGCGCCGGCAAGACGACTTTCATGCGATGCCTGGCCGGGCTCATCGAGCAAAAACGCGGCACCATCACTTTTGGCGGCAACGACATCTCGCGCATGCCGGCGGAGGCGATCGCACGGCGCGGCATCGCGCTCGTGCCGGAGGGCCGCATGCTGTTTCCTTCCCTCAATGTCGAGGAGAACCTGCTGATGGGCGCGCTCGGCCAGCGCCCCGGCTACTGGAATTTGCGGCGCGTCTTTGCACTATTTCCTCTGCTGGCGGAGCGCCGACGGCAAATGCCGAACACGCTGTCCGGCGGTCAGCAAGGATTGGTCGCCATCGGCCGCGCGCTGATGGCCAATCCCGATCTCCTGCTCTGTGACGAGATATCGCTCGGGCTCGCGCCGGTAGCGGTCGATCAGATTTACGCTTCGTTTGTGCGCATTCGTGTCGAGGGCGCCGCCATCGTCGTGGTCGAGCAGGACGTCAAGCGCGCGGCGTCGGCGACCGACCGCATTTATTGTCTTTTGGAGGGACGCGTCACGCTGCAAGGGCGGAGCCGGAAGCTCGATGCCGAAGAGCTGACCCGCGCCTATTTCGGCAGCTGAGGCGCGCCAGCGAAGCGCACACACGGAAACGAGCATGGGGTGGACGGGGACGATCATCAACGGCGTGCTGCTCGGCGGCCTCTATGGCTTGTTCGGAGTGGGACTGGCACTGGTGTTCGGTGTGACGCGCATCGTCAACATCATGCACGGCGAGTTCATCGCGCTTTCGGCTTTCATCGCGCTAGGCATTGCGACGCTGTTTCCCGATGCGCATCCGCTCCTTCTGATCCTGCCCGTGGTCGTCGTCTCGTTTGTGCTCGGCTACGCGCTGCAAGCGGTGTTCGTCAATCGTTCGATGCGCCTGCCCGACCCGCTGGCGCCGCTGCTCCTGACCTTTGGCCTGTCGGTGATCGTGCGCAATCTCATGATCGAAGGATTCGGCGTGAACCCGCGTCATATCCAGACCGGCGATTTCGGCCAGCTCAGCATCGACGTGTTTGGCGTTCCGGTCGGCGTGTTGCCGCTGGTAACGCTTGGGCTCGCCATCGCGCTGTTCGTGATCCTGCAGCTCGTGCTGCGGCAAACCAGGCTCGGCCGCATCGTTCGCGCCACCGCCGACGACGCCGAAATCGTCCGGCTCATGGGCGTGCGGCCGGCGTCGGTCTACAATATCGTGATGGGCCTGTCGTTCGCGCTGGCCGGCGTCGCGGGATTGATGCTGGCGCTGCGCACGACGTTCACGCCGTTCTCCGGTGTGGAGCGGCTTCTCATCTCGTTTGAAGTCGTCGTCATGGGCGGACTCGGATCGTTCTGGGGCGCGATGCTTGCCGGCATCGCGCTTGGCGTCGCGCAACTGGTCGGGCTCCGCCTCAACCCCAATTCCGGATTTCTGTACGCCAATCTCGTATTCTTCGCCTTCGTCATGCTGCGTCCAAACGGCCTGTTTGGAGCGCGGCAGTGAGGAAGCAGGCGGTGCCCATCGCGACGCTCGGCGTTTTCGTTGCGTTTGCCGCCGCGGCTCCCTGGCTGGTCGGCGACGGCGGCGTCGGGTTATTGTTCGAAGTGCTGCTGATGCTGGCGATGGCGCAACTCTGGAATCTCTTGGCTGGCTATACCGGCCTCGTCTCCATGGGCCTGCAATGCTTTGTCGGGCTTGGCGGCTATACGACGATTTTTGCCGCCAACACGCTGTCGGTTTCGCCCTATTGGGTGTTGCCGCTGGCGCCGATTGTCTGCGGCCTGATCGGCGCCGCCAGCGCGCTTTTCCTGTTCCGCCTGCGCGATGCGTATTTCTCGATCAGCACCTGGGTGTTCGCCGAAGTCGTCGCCATGCTGGTCTTCATCGCGCCGGGGCTTGGCCACGTCACCGGCATGACGCTTACGACCGCGCGCGAGATCGACTACGAGACCTTCTTGCTGGTGAATTTCTGGATCGCGGGCGCGCTCGCCGCCGGAGTCGCGATCGGCATCTATGCGCTGCTGCACTCGCCGCTGGGGCTCGGCATGCTCAGTGTGCGCGACGACGACATCGCCGCCGCCAGCATCGGGGTCAATGTCTGGCGCAATCGCTTCATCGCCTACGTGGCCGCCGCCGCGGGCTGCGGCCTTGCGGGCGGCATCAGCTTCATGGCGGCGCTGTTCATCACCGTCACCATCGGCTTCGACCTCAACTGGGTGGTGGCGATGATCTTCATCGTGATCATCGGCGGCATCGGCACGCTCGAGGGCCCGATCATCGGCACGGCGATCTATTATGGAATACGCGAACTGTTGACCAACGTCTTTGCGCTCTCGGGAAGCTGGTATCTGGTGACGCTGGGAGCCGTTGCCGTCACTGTCATGCTGATAGCGCCGCGCGGCATCTGGCCGTTCATTCGCGATCATTTCGGCATCGAGTGGTTGAGCATTTCGCGCAAGCTTGCCGATGCGGCGGCGGCCGCCAAGCGCGTCGCTGTCACGCCCGAAGCCGCAACAAGTCGGGAACGAATATGACAAAGGGAAGCGCAATGAACGCCACGACACTTCGACAAGACCCGGTGCAATCCGCCGGAGACCGGATGCCGGTCGCTTACGACCGCGCGCCGACCTTCAGCGGCATGATCGCCGAAAAGGATGTGGCGGTGCCGATGCGTGACGGGGTGAATCTGTCGGTCGATATCTATCGGCCCGACGACGGCGGAAAATTTCCGGCGCTGCTGGCGTTTGCGATCTACAACAAGGACCTGCAAGGGCCGGACGTGGCGACTGCACTGCCGCCGCAGCCGGCCTGGTCTTCGCTGTGGGCCGGGCCGCTCGAGGCAGGCGACACCAAGTTCTTCGTGTCGCGCGGCTATGTCCACATCATCGGCTCGCCGCGCGGCGTCGGCAAATCCGACGGCGGCGGCTCGCGGCAATGGGACAGCTACGATCTCATCGAGTGGATCGCGCAGCAGCCATGGTGCGACGGCAATGTCGGGATGGTCGGCATTTCCGGCTTCGGCGCCGAACAGTTGTTCGCGGCGCGGCAGAACCCGCCGCATCTGAAAGCGATCTTCCCGTTCGATCCGCGCGGCGCCTATGGAAATCTGGGAAGCTTTCGCGAGGAGTATCCCGGCGGCGTGCTGCACCTGTTCCGTTATCTGCTGATGCATTTCGCGGCCATCCATGGCGCCAAGGGCAAGCCTGGCGCGTTGCCGCCCGGCAAGGAGGCTTTGTGGCAGGAGGCGATGCGCAATCCCGACTACCGGATGTATCCGCACATCTACAATGTGCTGACCCAGAAGGGTCAGCACATGCCGCCATACTTCCAGCTTCTGATCGATCCTTACGACAACGAAGCGACGGTGAAGGAGGCGGAAGAGAGTTTTCCGAAGATCAGAATTCCGACTTACACCGGTTCCGGCTGGTACGCCTACACCTACAAGACCCATCTCAACGGCGCGCAGAATTACTTCGAAAGAATCACGGCGCCGAAAAAGCTGACGTTCGCGGGACCTGCGCACCTCAACCGGCCGTTTCACTCCCTGCACGGCGAGATCCTGCGCTGGTACGATCATTGGCTGAAGAACATCGATACCGGCATCATGGACGAGCCTGCTGTCCGTTATTGGGTCATGGGCGCCAACGAATGGCGCTCAGGGTCCGACTGGCCGCTGCCGGAAACGCAATGGACCAAGCTCTATCTGAACAGCTGGGAGCGTTTGCAGACCGCGCCGTTCACGCCATCGAGCGCCGAGGATGAACTGCCGCCGGACGCCTTTGTGCAAATGCCGCCGACCCAAACGAATAGCGTCGCGCGCCTGCGCTACATGACAGACCCGCTGCCGAACGATGTGCTGATCGCCGGACCGTCCGTCCTGAATTTGTTCGCAGCAATCGACCAGGACGACACCAACTGGTTCGTCACCCTTAAGGATGTCGGCCCGGACGTTTCCGTGCGCTCGGTGCGCGAGGGCGAACGTGACATTCCGCATGACCTTCGCGAGCGCGAGTTGACGCGCGGCTGGCTGAAGGCCTCGCACCGCGCGCTCGACCCCAAGCGTTCGAAACCGTGGCGGCCGTGGCACCCTTTGACCAGGGAGGCGCAACGAAAAGCGACGCCCGGCGAGATCACTGAATACGCCGTCGAAATCCTGGCGACCGCCAACCTGTTCCGGCGCGGCCATCGCATCTGCGTGGAGATCGCGAGCGCCGACATGCCGACCGGCGTCGCCGGCGCGACCAACGCCGAATACGTGCCCAATCACATCGTTTCGAGCCGTACGACGCTGCACAAAATCTATCACGACGCCAAGAGGCCATCGCATCTGCTGCTGCCGATCATCCCGCAGGGCTGATGACATTTCAAAAGATTCACAGGAGGACCAAAGGTGGAGTTCAAGTCGATCAGGCGGGTGGTCGTCGGTCACGACGCGCAGGGCAAGGCCGTAGCGGTGTTCGATGGCGATGTCGCTCCCAAGCAGCGCAGCCCCGGCGGCAATGCGGTGGCAAACCTGTGGATCACCGGCGAATTTCCCGTCGATCCGAACGGCGCGGCGGACAGGGCGCAGACCCAGGTCGGCGTGCCGCCGCCGGCGGGCGGCACCATTTTCCGCATCGTCGACTTTCCGCCCGCATCGACCGCCGCACCGCCTTCGCATGTCGACCACGAAAAGATCCTCACCGACATGGGCATCGATCCGGCGACGCAAGGCTACGCGCGCCATCGCAATACGCACCGCACCAAGAGCGTCGACTACGCCATCGTCCTCGACGGCGAAATCGACATGCTGATGGACGAAGCGGAGGTCCACCTGAGAGCCGGCGACGTGTTGATTCAGCAGGGCACGAACCATGCCTGGGTCAATAACAGCGGCAAGGTGTGCCGGGTCGCATTCGTTCTGATCGACGCAAAGACCCCTGTCGCGTGGGAGCAGGGCTGGAGGCCTTAGGGATTTTGGCAGCTCGCGCCGGGGGATTGTCCGGTCCGAATGCGGACGTCCAGGCCTTGCGTGCTGGCTGGCGCATGATCTGGGCAGGCGAACTCAAATCTCCGCTCATTCCCGCGCCGGCGGGAATCCAGGGCGGCTGCAAGCAGCTGGGTCCCCGCCGGCTGCCGAACCAAATCTGGTAGATGGGATTGAACGTCGCCAAAGCGCATCTTCAGCGATAAGAAAGAGGCCAACACTGAGCTCTGATCCGAGGGAGAGGAACGTGCAGAAATCCGCGGCTATCGACTATCAGCACGAGGGTCATGCGTTTGAGGGATTTGCGGTCTGGGACGATGCCGGTGGCAAGCGCCCGGGGATTCTGGTTTTCCCGGAATGGGGCGGCGTTGGCGAATACACCGAAAAGCGCGCCCAAATGCTGGCCAAGCTTGGTTTCAACGCCTTCGTTGTCGACGTCTATGGCAAAGGCATCCGTCCGAACACGCCGGAAACCTGCCAGGCCGAGATGATGAAATACGCCACCAACCGGCCGCTGCTACGGCAGCGCGCGCGCTGCGGCCTGGACGAATTGCGCAAGGTGCCCAATACGGATTTGGGCAGACTGGCCGCCATCGGCTACTGCTTTGGCGGCATGGCCGTGCTGGAGATGGCGCGCGACGGGCAGAACGACCTTGCGGGCATTGTCAGTTTCCATGGCGTGCTGGCCACGCCGATGCCGCTCAAGCCCAATACTTACAAAGGCAAGATCCTCGCGCTGCACGGCGTCGACGATCCGGTCGTGCCCGACGACATGACCATGGGCTTCTGGAAGGAGATGCGCGATGCCAAGGCAGACTGGGAGTTCGTCGCTTACGGCAAAGCGCTTCACACCTTCACCAATTGGCTCATGCCGGAGGACGGCCCGCCGCCCGCCGTCTACAACAAACAGGCCGACCAACGGTCCTGGATCGCGATGAGCGACTTCTTCGACGAGATTTTCGCGTAAGGCCGCCAGCCGACATCGCGGGATAGCGGCGCGAGGGCAGCAAAGCCACGCGGCCTGGCGGCGCGCGAGTGCCGCCTTCTTCATTGCGCCGGGCGCGTCTGGATTGTTCGTTTGAGCATGACCTCGACCGAAAACCGGTTTCCACTTTTCGGGCTCATGCTCTAGGCTTGCTCGGACAACAGATCGCGGCGGTCGTCGGACCAACGCCGCGCCGGGAGACATGCAAATGCGGATCATCGACCTGTCGGTAGCGCTCAAGGCCGGAATTGCTTCCGATCCTCCGAGCATGCTGCCGAAGATCGAATACATGGACCACAAGCAAGGCGCGCAGGATTTCGCCATGATGTTTCCCGGCCTCAAGCCAGAACAGCTTCCGAACGGCGAAGGCGCGGCGATGGAGCGCATCACCTTCACCACCCACAACGGCACGCACCTCGATGCGCCCTGGCATTTCGCCAGCACGATGGATGGCGGCAAGCCGGCGATGAAGTCCGACGAAATTCCGCTCGAATGGTGCTTCTCGTCGGGCGTGAAGCTCGACTTCCGCGACAAGCCCGACGGCTATGTGTGCAGGGCCGCCGACGTCGAACGCGAGCTCGACCGCATCGGCTATGCGCTGAAACCGCTCGACATCGTGCTGGTGAACACCGCGGCCGGCACTGCTTACGGCCAGCCGAACTTCCTCGACAAAGGCTGCGGCATGGGCCGCGAGGCCACGCTTTTTCTGCTCAAGCAAGGCGTGCGCGTCACCGGCACCGATGGCTGGAGCTGGGACGCGCCGTTTTCATTCACGGCCAAGCGCTTCCTTGAAACCGGCGATCCGAGCCTGATCTGGGAAGGCCACAAGGCCGGCCGCGACATCGGCTATTGCCACATGGAGAAGCTGACCAACCTCGAAGAGCTGCCGCCGTTCGGCTTCAAGGTGTGCTGCTTTCCGGTGAAGATCGAGAAGGCTTCCGCCGGCTGGACCCGCTGCGTCGCTCTGCTTGACGACTGACAAGGCCGGCACACGACACTTCCAACAACGACGGCGGATGGAGCCTATGGATCAATTCAGTTTCGGCGCGCGCGACAATGGCATTATCCAAATCGCCTACACGGTCGCCGATATTCAAAAAGCCATGCGCCAGTACACGGAGCTTCTTCGCGTCGGGCCGTGGTTTTTGGTCGGCCCGTTCGTGCCGCCGAAAGGGCTCTATCGCGGCGTCACCACCAAGATGCGGGTCAGCCTCGCGCTCGCCTTCGCCGGAGAGACCAACATCGAATTGATCCAGCAGCACGACGAGGAGCCATCGGTATTTCGCGAGACGCTCAAAGAGCGCGGCGCGCACGGCTTTCATCATTGGGCGGTCGGGGCGCGCGATTTCGAGAAAAGCGTCGCGCACTACCGTTCGCTCGGATACGCCGAAGCGTTCTCCGATACCGCGCCCATGGGCTTTCGCGTCGTCTATTTCGATACGACGCGCGATCTACCGGGCATGCTCGAAGTCATCGAGATGAATACGGCGGCGGAGCAAGGATTTCACACGATGTATCAGGCCGCCCAGGAATGGGACGGCAAGACCCACGTCGTGCATAAAATCGAGACGGCGCAACCGGCATGAGCCCGGCGCGATATTCCAGTGTCGTGCGCGGCGGCACGCCATAGCGGCCGCACGCCGATGAGGGCCGGGCAAAAATGCCGGCCGTGAGGGAGGAAAATTCGCGATGCCGGCAAAGTCTGTGCGCAGGCCTGCCCGAAAAAGCGCAGCGCCGCGGCGCTCGCCCCCAAGCTGCGGTCGCATCCTGACCACGCATGTCGGCAGTCTGGTCCGACCGCCGGGCTTAAGAGAATTTCTCGCCGCCCAGCGCGACGGGCGGCCGTCCGACGAAGCGGCCTTCCAAGCCTGCCTGCATGACAGCGTCGCCGAGGTGGTGCGCAAACAAGCCGAGATCGGCCTCGACATCGTCAACGACGGCGAATACGGCAAGACCATCAGCTGGTCGCGTTATGTGCTGCGGCGGCTGAGCGGCTTCGAGCAGCGCGGGCAAAGCGAAGCCGGCATGCCGGCCGCCGTCGTCGGGCGCGACCGCCGCGAATTCGCGGAATTCTACGCCGACTATGACCGCAGCCAAGGCTTCAGCGGCATGAGCGGCTGGGTGCTGAGCGGTCCCATTCGCTATACCGGCCACGCCGACCTTCAGCGCGACATCGCGAATTTCAAGGCGGCCGGCTCAGGCGCGAAGGTCAAGGATCTCTTCATGGCTGCCGTCGCGCCGGCGAGCGTCGCGCCTGATCGCAAGGACGAATACTACAAAAGCGATGAGGATTACGTCTTTGCCGTCGCCGAGGCGCTGCGCGACGAATACAAGGCCATCGTCGATGCCGGCCTAATCCTGCAGGTTGACGACGCTTATCTGGCCCACACCTACGAGGTGATGGTGCCGCCGAAGACGCCGCGCGACTATCGCAAATGGGCGAGCGTCCGCATCGAGGCGCTCAACCACGCGCTCGAGGGCCTGCCGCTAGAGCGCACGCGCTATCATGTGTGCTGGGGAAGCTGGAACGGTCCGCATGTGCACGATGTCGAGCTGAAAGACATCGCCGATCTCATCCTCAAGGTGCGCACCGGCGGCTATCTGCTGGAAATGGCCAATCCGCGCCATGAGCACGAATGGCGGGTGTGGGAGCATGTGAAGCTGCCGAAAGACCGCACGCTCATTCCCGGCGTGATCTCGCATCAAACCAATGTGGTCGAGCATCCCGAGCTCGTGGCCGAGCGTTTGGTGCGCCTCGCCAAGCTCATCGGACGCGACAACGTCATCGCCGGCACCGATTGCGGCTTCGCGCAGGGGCCGTTCGTGCAGCGCGTGCATCCGTCGATCATGTGGGCCAAATTGCGCGCGCTGGTCGAAGGCGCCCGGCTCGCGTCGAAAACTCTGTGGCCGCGCCGGGCGGCGGCATAGCGCGACGCGCGACAAAAACGAAGAGCGACCCGATCATGCAGCAACAGGCGAATTTCATCGGCAAGGTGTTTCGGCGTGGCGATGCGGGCTATGAAGCGGCGCGGCGCGTCACCTGCCGCAATGTCGAACTGCCGGATCGCTACCCCGACATCATCGTCCAGGCGACGAACGAGGAGGATGTGGTCGCGGCCGTCCAGCTTGCCAACGCGAACAACTGGACGATCGGCGTGCGTTCCGGCGGACACAGCTGGTCGTGCAACCATGTGCGCGACGGCGGCATGCTGCTCGATGTCTCGCGTCTCAACGCGGTGACAATCGATCCGCGCGAGATGCGCGCCATGGTCGGGCCGGGCTGCCGCGGCAATCAGGTCAACAATCTGTTGGCCGCGCAAAAACTCTTCTTTCCGATCGGCCATTGCGAAGGCGTCGGCCTCGGCGGCTTTCTCCTGCAAGGCGGCTTCGGCTGGCACTCGCGCGCGATGGGAATGGGCTGCGAAAACGTGCTGGCGATCGACTATGTCGGCGCCGACGGTGAATTGCGCCACGCGAGCCCGAGCGAAAATACCGAAATGTATTGGGCGGCGCGCGGCGCGGGCCCGGGATTTTTCGGCGTAATCACCCGCTTTCATTTGAAGCTTTACCCGCGGCCCAAAGTGATCGGCGCCAAGCTCGCGTTCTACACCGCCGATCATCTCGAGGAGATCGTGCGCTGGGCGCATCAGGTCGGACCGCAGGTGCCGCTTTCGATCGAACTGATGTTCATGGTTTCGCGCTGCATTCCGTTCATCGACGGCCCGGGGATCATGGTGGTGGCGCCGGTCCTTGCCGACAGCATTTTTACGGCGTGGAAAGACCTGGACTTCATGAAAACGCGGCCGCGCGGCGCAAAGCGCTCGACGCCCTTTGTCCCGATGCGGCTCGCGACGCTGACCGAGCGGGTCATGCATCATTATCCGGACAATCACCGTTACGCGGTCGACAATATGTGGACGCGCGCATCGCCGGACGATCTCCTCCCGGCGCTCAAGCGGGCCGTCGCCAAGCTGCCGCCGGCGCCGTCGCACATTCTGTGGATGAACTGGGCGCCGAGGCGGCGGCGGCCCGACATGGCCTTTTCGTCCGAGGATGAGATCTATATCGCGATGTACGGCGTCTGGCAGCATGCGATCGACGAAGCCAAGGCCGCAACCTGGGCGCTCGACGGCATGACGGATCTGGCGCCGCACGCCACCGGCATTCAACTCGCCGACGAAAATCTCGGCGCCCGCCCGGCCCGCTTCATGGCCGAGGCCAATCTGGCGCGGCTCGATCAGCTCAGGGCGAGGCTCGATGCGGCCGGTCGCTTTCACAACTATATGGGCAGGCCCGCGACAGCCCCATGATGCGCAGTCAACCGATAGCCGGCCGGCATCTCGGCTGGGACGAGACCGATCGCGCCGCCAAACCCTATGCGCGCTTTCTCGATCCGGACATCCAGCCGCTGCCCGACCACATCCGCCATGCGCTCGATCGCGGTCCCCTCCCCGAGCCGCTGCTGCCGCGGCTCGACGCGGCCGCGCAGAGCCTGTTCGGTCGCGCGGCTGCGATCGAGAATGGCTTTGCGCTGAGCGCCGATGGCGCGATGGTCGTTGCCGCGCGCACTGACCTTCCTGGTGTGACGCCGGCCATGATCGACTGGTGGTTCGGCTGGCACAGCGACAGTCCGGAACGCTACAAGCTCTGGCATCCGTTGGCACACGTGCATGCGGCGTGGCTCTCTCCGCCTCCGCAGGGAACCCGCGGCCGCGCGCGCTACGTCGGGCACACCTCGATCGTCGATGAATATATCGGCAGCGCCTTGATCCGCGCGGCCATCCGGTTCGTGGAGCCGGCGAGTCTGGGCTTTGCCGACCCGACCCTCGACGATCCGGAACTGGCGACCATCGTGTGCGCGCGAACCGGGCTGGGCGGTTTCCCGATCGATGTCGGCTACCTCGCGCATCATGTGCGCCGGACCGCCGGCGGCAGCGAGATGCGTTCACGCTTCTGGATCGGCGGACCCTATGCGGCGGGCCGGAACAGCGCGCTCGGAACAGCCATGGCGCAGGCGGCGCGCCTCTTCATGCGGCCGAGCGAGGCCGACGCGCGCGCCCTCTTGGTCCATTGTGCCGAGGAAATGCAGCATTTGGCGCGATTTCTACCGGCGCTCCATGCGGAATTCGGGCTGCACGACCAAGCAGGATGACTTCTCTTCGAATCGTCATCCTGCTCTAGCCATTTGCTTGCGCGTGATCTTCCCGAAAACCCGGTCCCACCCATCGGGTCAAAGCCCGAGGGCATGCTTTTCGGGATCATGCTTTAGAGGTAGCGCCGCCCTTCGGCCTTGCCGGCCTTTTTCGGGGCTGCCGGACCTTCGGTCGTAGATTTTTCAAAACGGCGCACTACGTTGAGTGGAATTCCTCCGGGTAAGGCTCTGCCGGCTATGGCCGAAGAACGCGTCAACCGTAAGCTCGCGGCGATCCTCGCGGCCGACGTGGTCGGCTATTCGCGTCTTATGGGGGTCGACGAGGAGGGCACGCTCGCCGCCCTCAAGCAGCACCGCCAGGTGGTGTTCGATCCCGCGGTCGCCGCCCATAACGGGCGCGTCGTCAAGCTGATCGGCGACGGCACGATCGTGGAATTCGGCAGCGTCGTCGACGCCGTCCATTGCGCGCTTGCGGTGCAACGCTCGAACGGCCTGGTGCCGGACGAAGCGCTGCGCCAGCCGAAAATCGTTTTGCGGATCGGCATCAATCTCGGCGACGTGATTATCGAAGGCGACGACATTTACGGCGACGGCGTCAATATCGCCGCCCGTCTCGAGCCGCTGGCCGAGCCCGGCGGCATCTGCGTCTCTTCCATCGTCAATGAAAGCGTCGGCAACCGGGTCGACGTTGGCTTTGAGGACGCGGGCGAGATCACGGTGAAGAATATCGACCGCCCCATCCGCGTTTGGAAATGGCATCCCCGCGCCAGTCCCGAGCTCGCCAAACCGGCGGACAAGGCATTGCCGAACGTAGCGACCGCCTCCATTGCCATTTTGCCGTTCACCAACATGTCGGGCGATCCGGAGCAGGAATATTTCTCCGACGGCATCAGCGAGGACATCATCACCGACCTGTCCAAGATTGCCGGACTGACGGTGATCGCCCGCAATTCGAGCTTCACCTACAAGGGCCGTTCGGTCGACATCCGCACCGTCGGGCGCGAACTCGGCGTGCAATCGGTGCTGGAAGGCTCCATCCGCCGCGCCGGCAATCGCGTGCGCATCACGGCGCAGCTGATCGATGCGGGGAACGGCGCGCATTTGTGGGCGGACCGCTACGACCGCGATCTCACCGACATCTTCGCCGTGCAGGACGACGTCACGCAACGGATCGTGGAGGCGCTGAAGATCACGCTCAGCCCGGCGGAGAAAGAGCGGCTCGCCGACACCGAAACCTCCAACGTCGTCGCCTATGATTGCGTGCTGCGCGGCCGCGAATTCATGCTCGGCAAGGAAAAGAATCTCGGAACGTTCCAGCAAGCGATCAAATACTTCAAGGAAGCGCTCAAGCACGATCCCAATTATTCGGTCGCCTATGCCTGCCTCGGCTTCGGCTACATGTTCGACTACCAGAATCGCTGGACCGAAGATCCCGACAAGTCGCTGCCGATCGCCAAAGGATATGCCGAACAGGCGATCGAGAAAGATCCGAACGAGCCGCTGGCACGATGCGTGTCGGCGTTGGCGGCGTCCTATGAAAAGGATCTCGACCGGGCGAAGGTCGAAATCGACAAGGCGCTGACATTGAATCCGAGCCTGGCGCTGGCGCACAATCTTCGCGGCACGATTCACACCTTTTCCGGACAACCGCTCGAGGCGATTCCGGAAATCGAGCAGGCGATGCGGATCGATCCGGCCCTGAGTGGGCAGTTTCTGCACTTCCTCGGGCTCGCCTATCTGCTAGCCGGCAAATACGAGACCGCAGCCGCTCTGCTGCGGCAGCGGATTATTCTGGTACCGAATACGGATTTTTCCCGCGCCATTCTCGCCTCCGCGCTCGGCCATCTCGGCGAAATCGACGAGGCGCGGCGCGCGTGGGCGGAACTGATGGACATCAACGCGAACTATTCGTTCGCCGGTCATGTTGGCCGTCAGCCCTTCAAGCGACCGGAAGATGTCGAGCGCATCGCGGAAGGTTTGCGGAAAGCCGGCGTGCTGAGCTGAGCTCTATTCCGCTTTCGTTGAACACGGAATGTCGGCGGCGGGGGGATGGCGCTCTCTTGGCCCAGTGTTAAGCCACAATACGCAGCCGCCGGCGCAGCATTTTCTCGACTTCGGCGGCCGGCAGGGCCGGACTGAATAGGAAGCCCTGCACTTCGTTGCAGCCTTCGGCGCGCAGCAGCGACAGTTGCTCGCGGGTCTCGACGCCTTCCGCAGTCGTGGATATTCCGAGGCTCCTGCCAAGACCGGTAACGGCGCGCACGATCGCCATCGACTCGCCGCCCGCCGCAAGCTCGCTGACAAAAGACCGGTCGATCTTGATCTTGTCGAACGGAAAGCTCCGCAGGTAGCTCAGCGAAGAACAGCCCGTACCGAAATCATCCATCGCAATGCGCACGCCGAGACCGCGCAGCGCGTGGAGCGTGGCAAGCGTCTCGCCTTCCTGCAGCAGGACCGATTCGGTGATTTCGATTTCCAGCCGATCGGCGGGCAGCCCAGTGGACGCGAGGGTCTCTTCCACTGCGTAGACGAGGTTGCGGTCCTTGAATTGAGCCGGCGATACGTTGACGGCGATGCGAACGGCTTGCGGCCAGCGTGTAGCTTCTGCGCACGCACGCAGCAGAACCCAATCACCGATCGGAATGATCAAACCGGTTTCTTCCGCAAGCCAGATGAACTCCGCCGGCAGAACCAGGCCTCGCTGCGGATGGTTCCAGCGCAACAAAGCCTCGCAGCAATTGATGGTGCTGGTCTTGATGTCGAGAAGCGGCTGGTACTGCAGTTCGAACTCGCCCTTGGCAAGCGCGGTTCGCAGCTCGAGCTCCAATGTCCTGCGCGCCAGCGCGCGGGCATCCATCCCGGCTTCAAAGAATCGATAATTGCCCCTGCCGTCGCCTTTGGCGCGGTAGAGCGCCAGATCGGCGTTTTTCAGCAATTGATCGGGATCGGCGCCGTCATCGGGAGCAATCGAAATTCCCAGCGTCGCCCCGATCAGGATCTGATGGCCGTGAATCGTGAAGGGAGCGCCTATCGTCTCGATCAGCCGGGTTGCCAAAGCCGAGGTCTCGGCGAGCTTCAACGCCCGCCCCGCCTGGACAATGGCGAACTCGTCGCCGCCCAGTCTTGCTACGGTATCCTCGTCGCGGATGCATTCCCGCAGCCGGTGAGCCACTTCCAGCAAAAGTTCATCGCCGACGGGATGTCCGAGCGTGTCGTTGACTTCCTTGAAACGATCGAGATCGAGGCAAAAGACCGCAACCTGCGTGCCGCGGCCGATGCGGCCGAGAGCGTTTTCGAGCTTCTCGCGAAAATAAGTGCGGTTTGGCAGATTGGTGAGCGCATCATGCCGGGCCATGTGCGCGATTTGCGCTTGGGCTTTTTGCCACTCCGTTATGTCTTCCAGCGTGGCGACCCAGCCACCTTCCGGTCTCGACCTCTCGATGACGCGAAGCATGCGCCCCTCCGCCGTCTCGATAACGCGCGTGTTGGTCTTGCCTTGGCGCATGGCTTCGACCACCTCGGCAACGAAGGCCTCGGGACTGACCGGCAGATTTCGTGTCCTTACGACATCCAACAACGTGCGGCCCTGCAGCGAGGCCGCGGACATTCTGGTCAATTGCGCGTAACGATCATTGAAGAGGATGATGCCGCCACTGGCGTCGAACATGCACAGCCCTTGAGACATGTTCGTGAGCGCAGCATCAAGCAAAAGCTTCTGCCGTTGCAGCTTGTCATCGCTGCGCCGCTCGCCGATCGCGGCGACAAAGCACATCCCGAGGATGATCGCCGCTGCCCCGGCAAGGACGAGCGCCAGCGCATCGGGCGAGAACGACAACGAAGCCGGTGCGCGCGCCGGATCCGGCACGAATTGCACGGCGCCCATCGCCGTAAAGTGCATGGTCACGATGGCGACGGTCAGCAGCGTCGCCGCCAGCCATGTGCGCCACGTCCCGATAGATCGGCAGGCGACGTACAGCGCCGCGGCTGACCAAACCAAGCCGAGGATCACCGACGCGATCACAAGCGGAACCGACCACGTCAAGCGGGCGGGCACTTCGAGTGCCAGCATCCCAGTATAGTGCATGGCCGCCACGCCGCCGCCGACGACGGTACCGGCCACGATGGGGATGAATTTCGCTCTGGGTTGGCTTAGCGCAATAGAGAGGCCGACGCCGGTGATCACGATGGCGATCACGAGCGACAGGATCGTCAACACGGCGTCATAGCCGGCGCCCAGACCTGGATCGAACGCCAGAATGGCGATGAAGTGCGTGGCCCAAATGCCGAAGCCGGCCGCAGCTGCATCCAAGCCGAGCCAGATCAGACGAGCGCGCCCTCGCGCGATCTGAGCGCGATGAAAGAGGCTGATAGCGACGCCGCTTGCCAGAAAGCAAACACCCACAGCAAGCAGCACCAAGCGCCCGTCATGCTGCGTCGTGAGGCAGTCAAGCACCCTATACATCGTAACAGGATAGCGGATGCGCCGGCGCCGCGATTTGATCTGTCTCGGCTATCGGGGAAAAGTGGCGCCGTTGCTTAATGGTTTGGATGTTCAAACGTTAACATGCGATAATTTGTTATGAGCAAACTGAGCGCTGCGGCAACCGTGCCGATGCGCGAGCCACAGGGCAACTGCTCGCAATGACGCGCTAAGTTCAATCCGGCAAAAATCACTGATTGAGAATCGTTGCGCATGGCGCTCCCTACGGGAGACGTAGGGGCCGATCAGAAATGCCCGTCAAATCTGAATAACTACGCTATCCTGCCGTGCTGATTGATACCACCGGCTTATCCCACCATCAAGTCAACGTTCCCACATCTACCCTTCAACAGTCACGACTATTTTGCTTCCGTCCGACTTCACCTTAATACTGCCCGGGCTCATGTTGCGATTGTTAGCCGTCAACCACCCATTGGCGAATGATCTTCCGGCGTATCTCGCGGTTTTCCATATTTGTGGTTCTCCCCCGTGCCTATTTCGCGGTCGTGGGTTGACCCAATGTAACCGCGAGCACGCCATACACTTCACCGATTGATACGCCTCTGGATCGTCAGCAACAGGTGGATCATCGGTCCATTCCTGTTGGTCACCTGCCGGTGCGTGGCAATAGCCAGCCCATCACCCCTGATACGGCTCGCCGGTTGGCCTGAAGTTCATTCTGCTCGATCACCTTCTTCGCAAACTCTGCTGCCTGCTCTTCTGTCTGCCGCTTGTCCTTGGGGAGCGATGTCCATTGGCGAATGATCTTCCGGCGTGTCTCGCGGTTTTCCATATTGTGGTTGTCCCCCTGCTGATCTTCGCGGTCCTCACTTTGCTATCCGCTTCCACCGAAGCGAATGGGCGGCATGATGTAAGCGCGACGATAGCATTTGCCCGAACAACACGCAGCGCGTTAGTTGCAACGCTGAGGACCCTTGCTTTCTTCAGTGCTGTTCATTGCACTCTAACCGTTCGGACAACAAGAACCTACGGGAGCATCAGTTCCGTCAGTTCAGGCGTTGTCACGAAAAGCCATGTTAGCCGCACATCATGACCACGTTCATCTACCGCTGCCCCAGCACTGGACAGAATGTGCAGGGATGGACCGATGATCCACCTGTTGCTGACGATCCGGAGGCGTATCAATCGGTGAAGTGTATCGCGTGCTCGCGATCACATTGGGTCAACCCACGAACCGGCCGTGT
>CAVREN010000115.1:0-35508 GCA_963720115.1 uncultured Alphaproteobacteria bacterium | reverse complement strand
GAGGAGCCGTCCACAGCATCAAACGCAGACAACGGACGCGAAATCATCAGTCGCGGAGAGTTTACGGAGCTCGACATCGAGGAACTGCTGGCGGGCCGCCGCCGGGTGATGGCACGCATGTACAAGCAGTAACGTTTGTGGCCTCCCCGTTTTGCGCCATCGTAGGGTGGGAGAGTTTCGCGAGGATCCCGATCTCAACCTTGAGTTTTCTTTGGATATCGTTCTCTAATAGGTAGGGCAGAGTTCGAGAGCCATTTCTACTCAACGATGTGGTGCCGCCATGGGCAAGAGCGTCCTCATCTTCTCCGACGGTACAGGGCAAGCAGGCGGCCTACGCTTCGACGAAAATCGAACAAACATTTACAAGCTGTTCCGCGCCACCCGCTGCGGGCCGGATTCATCGATCGATCCTCGCGAGCAGGTTGCCTTCTACGATCCCGGGCTTGGCTCGCCGGCGGATGGCAGCCATCTTGGTTGGCGCGTCCTGCGTTGGCTCCATAACAAGGTCGCGCAGGCGACAGGTTTTGGGATCACCCGCAACATCATTGATTGCTACGCCGCGCTGATTCAGCTTTGGGAGCCTGGTGACCGAATATTCCTATTCGGGTTCAGCCGAGGCGCCTACACGGTGCGTTGCCTCGGAGGTGTCATCGCCTTCTGCGGCATCCCGCGCCATCGACCCAACCAGCCAGATCAGCCGTTAAAGATCGACAGCGCGTCGGCCCAGAAGCTTGCGGCCTACGCTGTCAGGCACGTCTATCAATTCACTTATCCCCGCAAGCTCTCGGACGCGACGCCCCGGCAGAAATTCCTTCTTGAAACACGCGCAAAATTGGCCGCTCGGTTTCGGCAAGATTACGGATCCGGCTCAGGTCCTGAGCTCGCGAACGTGTATCCATATTTCATCGGCGTCTTTGACACCGTCGCGGCACTCGGGAACCCGGTGACAACTACGCTCTTCAGCGGAGTCTTCCTGCTGTTCGCGGCGGGGCTGGCGCTGCTTGGCGAATTCCTATCGTACTATGACGATGCTCCGGTTATCGGATGGCTTTTGGCCTATCTTACGTTTTGGAACGTCTTCGAAGCAGTGCTCGGGGCCGCCGTCCTCGCGGCGATCGGGCTCTACTTCTTTACTCACCTCAAATGGGACTTTCGGATCCCAGAATACGATTTTTGGTCATCTGCCAGGACCGTGCATCTCAACGATCTATGGATGCGGTTCTACGACTACGATCTCAACCCCCACGTCGGATACGCGCGACACGCCATCTCGATCGACGAAAATCGAGCCAATTTCGAACGCGTGCCGTGGCATAGCGTAAAGCAGACAATGCGTGACAAACGCGGGCTGCAGTGGTTCGAGCAAGTCTGGTTTGCGGGCGTGCATGCCGACATCGGCGGCGGCTATCCGGAGAACGAGTCTCGTCTGTCGGACATAACCCTGAACTGGATGCTGCTGTGGGCGAGCCTAGTCCCCGAGGGGATCAAATACGATTCGGACGTCCTAAGACGATGGCCGTATCCTCAGGGGCGGCAACACGATGAGGTCAAGCGCGGTTGGGGCCTCGTCACCGCATTGTTCGGGCTGACCTGGACCAAGAAGGCCCGCACGCTACCTAGCACAAGCGCGATCATGCATCGTTCGGTCTACGAGCGGTTCGATTTAGAGGCTGTCCCTGTGTACGACATCAGAGGCCCATACCGTCCGGAGACTCTTTCCACGCATGTCGATTTTGCCCGTTTCTACAGCCCCGGCGCTCCGTTTCCGGCGAGCTCGCTGCAGTCGGCGACTGAAATGGCAGACGATCCCGAGGCAATTGCGGCACAACTCCGAAACGGATTTTTGCAAGATCAGTCACAATTGAAGGACAGATTAGATGATTCGTCCGAGCTCCCAATAGAGTGATTACGGCACTCACTTAACAATTGGCATGGACCCAATAAATTGTGCGGCTAGCCGCGATGGCAAGCGTCCGTCAGCCCATTACCCAATTGTGGCGTGGGCCCGATGCCGCACTGCGAGGCGCAGATGGAAGCCAAGGCATCGCTAAGCCTGCGCGCCGCGCAGTACGTGCGCATGTCCACCGAGCATCAAAATATTCGACAGTGGCGCAGTCCGAGGCCCACGCGGCCGGGCCGCGATTCATTGATCCGCACGACCACGCATCGGCCGGCGGCAAACGCGCAGGCGGGTGCCACGGCCGAATGCGGGCGCTGCGGCTTGACGTAACCAGGAGGCGACCTCGGCATGCGCTGCCGCGCAGGCGCAAAGGATCAGCGCGGCGAGGATGGTTCGCACGGTGGAACTTTCAATTTTCGGAAAGAAACAGGCGCCTTGACGCGAGTGGCGTCACGCGGCTCTACTCAACCGCGAGGGGAAACCGCATGCACGGCCCGGACCGCGCGGCCATCGGGGCACGACACGCTTTCTATCCCGAACTGGAATCCCTTCGTGGCATCGCCGCGATGTGCGTAGTCATGCTTCATTGCATCATCGAATTCGCACTGTCGGGCCATCCATTTCTCGGACCGGAGGTGCTGAAGGAGGTTGGAACTGCACATTTCCTGACCGCCCAGATCGGCATTGTCATCTTCAACGGGCGCGTCGCGGTTACCCTGTTTTTCGTGCTCAGCGGCTTCGTCTTGTCGCTCGGTTTCAACAGAGAAGCCCCGCTCACGCTACCGATTTATCTGCGCTTTCTCGTCCGGCGCTTTTTTCGCCTAATGCCGTTGTTGTGGACCGCAGCGTTGTTTTCTATCCTGATCGGCTATGGATCGATCGGCAAGATATTCAGCTACTTTCTGTTGCTCGACTTGTCGTTTGATCCTGTGACCTGGACGCTGCTGTTGGAGATCGCGGTTTGCCTGATCTATCCGCTGATGCTGTTCGCTGTAGCGCGCTACGATATCGCCGTGCAACTCGTCGTCATTGCAGCGATGGTCTGGCTGTTCGGGAGGATCCCGCCGTCGCTCTACTATGGACAATGCCAAGGCACCGGGCTTCCGGTTGTTGCGTTCTTTCTTGGCCTTTCGGTTTCGACCGTCGGACGCGCCGTCATTCGCGTTTTGTCGTCTCACGCCGTATTTTTCGTGCCGGTCGCAGTCGCCTGCCTTATGCTGCCGGAGATCGCGCGCTGGTATCGCGATTTTCACGAGTATGGCTTTGTCACCCCGACAACTCAGGTCGATCTTGAGACGGTGACGCAATTTGCTTGCTTTCATCTGATAGCGTGGCTTGCGTACGGTAAGCGCACCGCGGCGCATCAGTTCTTGAATTCACCATGCCCGCTTGCGCTGGGACGATGGTCGTACGGCATCTTTGTCCTGCACTTTCCCATCATCTATTTTCTGCTTCACCACATGCCGAACATCGGCTCCGCGCCGCCCCGCTTCCTGCTCGGATCGGGGATCACCATAGCGGCGGCCGTCGCATTGGCCGCAGCCTGTCACCGCTGGATCGAATGGCCAGCCAACAATTTTGGGCGATGGCTTGTTGCGGCGAAAAATAGGCAAGCCGCGATTTAGCTTGCGGCGCGCTCAAACAAAGGACGCAGCAGGTAGTTGAGTGGCGGTAAAATCACCGGGAAACGATAGATCAGCGCCGCCACACAAAGCATCGTACCTATGGTTATCGACACAGTGCGGATGAGCGGCAGTTTAATGCGGCGTGACGCGTACTAAAACGCCAGACGGCTGTGCTGTCGTATCAAGAACCCGCTTTCCGCGCGTCATCCGGCGAAAAGCGAATGCTTTCCATCACGCAGCAACAGGCGCTGAGGTCGATAGGCACGAGCAAAAGACGGTTTCTGGTGACTTCTCTCGAGGTTGCAACAACGCCCTGAAGACTCTGTCAACTGGTTAGTTCAGCGGCACGCTTTGGGCATGTCGGAAGACATTGCCTGGGTCGAAGGCTGCCTTAATCTGCTTTAGCCGCGGTAGGTTTTCACCCCAGTATGCAGTCGCATAATCAGGCAGATCGAGGTCACAGTAGTTCACGTAGGCACCGCCGGACATGTATGGCCGTAACGACGCGTAGAATTGGCGCATGTCGTCGATATGCTCTTGGGTGTCGGCAGGATTGCTCCAGACGCTCCCGTACTGCAAGCAGAACAAGGTTTCATTCCGGTGGGCGAAGGCAGTCGCATCCGTCGCAATCTCAGCCAGTGATCCACCGTAAGCGTCGTACACGACGTATTTGGGGAGGCTTCGCGCCAATCCACTCATAAAAACATCCAATCCTTCGTCTGAAATTGGCGCGGTGGCGTAGTCCGATTTTCCTTTTATGAACTGGGTCGGATAGCCGGGCTCGCCGGCGAAAAAGTCGACGGCATCGCTAAACGCCATCCTCCGGATCAATACCGATCGTGAATGCGGCAATTCCTTCAGCTCGCGTTGGAGCTCTGCGAGCGTACCCACCGATTGACCGGCGGCGTGCATATTGATGGTGCCGTTTGCACCCTTGGCCACCACGAGATTGGAATCAATTGTCCGTGGTGCCTGCGGGGCCCAGCTTTGCCACGCCTTCATCACGCTCTTTGCGGCCTTTGTCGACAGACCGAGCCAGACAACCCTGAAGACGATGACCTTGGCCACCTTTTTCAATCGGAGAGTGAAGCCCGTCGCAATACCGAAGCTTCCCCCACCGCCGCCCCGGCAAGCCCAATACAAATCGGTATTTTGATGCGCATCAGCGCGCACCTGCTGGCCATCGGGATTGACCAAAGTGGCTGACAGAAGGCTGTCGCAGGCCAAGCCATACGGCCGGGCCAGATATCCGTAACCGCCGCCGAGCAAGTGGCCGGAGATTCCGACGGTCGGACAGCTCCCGCCGGTGAACGCCAGGCCATGCGCGGTGATTGCTCGGTACAGACTACCGAGCGAGGTCCCTGCTCCCACCACGGCTGTACTGGTCTTCGGATCAACGGCAATCGCGTTCATCAACCGTATGTCGATGACGACGCTCGTGCTCTGGGAGCAGCCCTCGTAGGAATGCCCGCCGCATCGCACGGCGAAAGGAAGATTGTTGCTGTGGCACCAATCGACCATCATGCCAACCGCCCTTGCTGTTTTGCAGAGTGCGCGTAGCTGGGGCTTAAGCGCGGTGCGAAGATTGAAAGCCGCCTGATAGTCGGTGAAGTGAGGATCACCCGGACGCACAAGCAAAGCGTCGTTTGAAGACAACGGAGGAAGTGCGGGAAGTTGCGCGCTTGCCCTGCAAGCCGGAATAATAGGGCGCGCAGCAACGGCGCCACTAACGGCGCGCGTTACAAATGATCGTCGGGTCAAGTCGGGCATCCGACCTCTGTCCGTTCCACTTCTGCGTGAGATATGCGCTCGGTTACTTGTTGGCACGGCTTTCTGTGCACAACGTGACATGCGTCGAGGCGATACTTGATACCAGCGAACTTGCGCTCGACGATCTCGCCCTGGGGACCCGAGGATCGACTGCTCTTGGTTTCAACAGCTCAGCCCGTTTTTTCGCTCAACTGTTGAGCCTGCCGTCCTGGACAGATAGTTCGTTCAAAGGCCCCGTAGGCGAAGAAGTGAAACCACTAGCCGCTATCCAAAATACCTTCTCTAAGTGTGGACCTCGTTGCGCGAATTATTTTTGCTTCAGACGTTTACGCAAACGCACGCCCAGACCACCCCCATTCTCGTCGATGAATTCGACGCCGGCCGCTTCGAGAGCCGATCTTATTTTCTCCGCCGTCTCAATTCGCCCACCCAACATCCCGTCCTCTGCTTCCAGACGCTTTATCGTCGGCACTGAGACAGTGGCCGCATCTGCCAAAGTCTCTTGGGACCAACCAAGCAGGGCACGAGCCGCCTTTATCTGTCTGATCGATACTTTTAGTATTGATATTGGCTTCTGGGTCATTTATACTTTTAGTATCGACAGGACGAACCACTTGGGAGGGGCCTTAAAATGTCTCAAGGCATTTGGAATTCAAGACCAAAATGGGATCGACGGCACTTTATCGGCGGCTCCGACGTGCGGACCATTATGGGCAAGGATGAAGCGGCCCTACTCCGGTTATGGCGGGAGAAGCGTGGGGAAGTCGCACCGGAAGACCTATCGACGAACCTCATTGTTCAGCTCGGGAAAGTGACCGAGGACCTGAATCGCCGTTGGTTTGAGACCAGCACCAGTCAAGACGTGGTCGATGTCCAAAGGCATGTTCGGCACCCGGTCCTACGATGGATGGGAGCGACGCTTGACGGCCGGGTGGAGGCAACCGGCGCCGTTTTCGAGGCGAAGTTCATGCTGCCGTGGTCGTTTTCGGAGGAGGCGGCCTTGGAGAAGTACGCCCCGCAGCTGCAGCACAATATGTGGGTGGTTGCTTCGCGGTCAGCGGTACTGTCGGTGATCTCGGGCGGTGGCAAGTGGGTCGAGATCAAGACTCACGCAGATCCGCTCTACCAGCATCTGATCATCACCGCCGAGAAAAAGTTCTGGCGCTGTGTCGAGAACGGCGAGCCCCCTGCCCTGTTCGGAATTGATCCGCCGAAACCCCGCATCGAGGCGGTGCGCATCGTCGACATGACCTCATCGAACGCCTGGGCCGAGTTTGCGGCAATTTTCTCCAGAACACATGACGCCCACCAAGAGCACGAACGAGCCAAGGCCGAGCTCAAAAGCCTTATACCTGACGACGCGCAACAGGCCTTCGGTCACGGCATTCGGGCCAAGCGCTCAAAGTCGGGCGCGGTCAGTCTTGGTCTACTTTGATCGAGGTGGCCCTCATGCAGCGCTCTAGTGAATCTATCGCAAAGCTTGCGGCGGCACTGGCCAAGGCTCAAGGCGAACTCATCAACCCGGAGAAGTCGCTGACCGCCACCATCAAGACGGACGGCGGCGCCACCCAGCAGACCTTTCGCTACGCACCTTTATCGAGGGGGCTCGAGATCGTGCGCAAGACGCTCGGACCGCACGAAATTGCCGTCGTGCAGATCACGTCCACGGATCATTCGGCCGGAATGATCAATCTCACCACGATGCTGGCGCACGCATCCGGAGAATGGATCGCCTCCGAGTGGCCGGTCTGCGCCATCACTGAAACGTCGGCACCGCGTCGCCTCGGGGAGGCACTTACCTATGCACGCCGCTATGCCCTTTTCACCCTGGTCGGGATTGCAGGCGAGGACGATATGGACGCGCCTGATCTTGCCGTGCCTGATAGCCAGGCACCGCTGCCCGAACGCGTTTCCCAAAACGGTACGAACGGCCTGAATGGAAATAGCGACCGTTCCACCCGACCATCATCTAAGCGGCCTGGCGCGATTGTGCGAAATCCAACGCCGAGTACGCTCGACGCCACGGCATCCCAAGCGCTGGCTGACCGGCTCGTCGCCGAGATCGATGCTCTCGATCAAGTGCAACGGGCCACAGAATGGGCCCAGCAGGGTATGGCCGAAAAGAACAGACTTTTGCCGGCCGATGCGCGCAGGGTTGAAGACGCATTCCAGGCGACGCTGGAAAGGCTTTCAGTGAGCAAAAGCGAGCCGCCGCGCGAGCGCAATGCGGTACGATCCCGCCGAACCAAACGTGTCGATAAGTCCGCTCTGACACTGCCGGAGCCACGGCGAGTCCGTGACCGCGAGCATTTGCGGTCAGTCGCTCAGAAGGCTTGCCTGGTTTGCGGGCGGAAGCCGTCGGATCCGCACCATCTTCGCTTCGCGCAGAGCCGCGCCATGGGACAAAAGGTCAGCGACGAGTTCGCCGTACCGCTGTGCCGGGGACACCATCGCGAGGTGCACCACTCTGGCGACGAGGCGGCATGGTGGGACCGCCAAGGTATCGACCCGACGTCGGCAGCACGCGCACTCTGGCTTGAAAGCCATCCGCTGCCCGACATCGACAGTGGCGCCGCGGTTGCACTAGGCGATGCTCCCAGCCGCCAACCATCATGGGCGGGTGTACCTTCCGAAGTCGCTTAATTCCGCCCTCACGCGATGTTTCGCCGTGCGATCAATTCACTTTGGTTTGCGGACGGCGACTGCGCGCAATAACCACTTCAGTCAACTTTTGTAGAAGCAAGTCACCCGTCGCGGGATGCATCAACGGGTGACGAATACTGCAAAAAAGCCTCGCACAAACTGGCAGCGTCACTGAAAATGAGCTAGTCTGTGACGCCGAGATTCGGAGGGTGGGCGCTACCATGGCCCGACGCAGCAAACCAGGTTCACAGCACACCGGCCTTTACCACGCCCGGGAGGCTCGCGGTATGAGCCGCTCGGAGCTTGTGCGGCTGTCGGGCGTTTCCAAACAGCAGCTGTCTCGTCTTGAAAACGGTCTGATTAGGCTTCGTCTCGATCACCTCAAACCCTTCGCGCCCCACCTGGGCTACAGCCCCGAACAGATGTTGTTGTGGGGCCGATTGCCCGGGACCGAAATGCCCGATTCCGGGCAGAAGCTCGCAGCCGAGCCGGCGTTACGAGGAGTCCCCGAACTCGACACCCGCGCAAGTACCAGCGGTACCGCGGGCAAGCGAAACGTGCGTAAGGAGGGACGCCACGCGGATCCCTTACTGAGCGAGCAGTGGGTCTTCCCGGCGACCTTTATGCACGAAGTCCTGCATTCCTCGGTGGAACGACTACTCGTGGTTCAGTGCGAGGGTGACAGCATGGCGCCGACAATCGCTTCGGGCGAGCGTGTGATCATTGATACTGAGCATAAGACACCCTCGCCTGACGGGCTTTATGCAATTCGCGACGCGTTGGACTTTGTCGTTGTTCGTCGGCTGCACGTGCTACGCTCGTCAAAGCCTGCGAGTGCTAGAGTGATCTCCGATAATCCAAAAAATCCCAGCGAAGAAATTCCGTTGAATGAGCTTGATGTGGTCGGAAAGGTCCTCTGTTGTTTGAAACTCTGTTGATCCTTAGGCGGGCCTGATCGCGACGGACGCCTGGGGCGCCGAAGGTTAGGCGTTGTCACGCCCGGGCCCCGGCGGCACCACGCGGATGTGCAACTCGCGCAATTGCTTCGGTGAGACTTCCGACGGAGCGCCCATCAGCAAATCCTCGGCACGCTGGTTCATCGGGAACAGCACGACCTCGCGCAGGTTTTCCTCGCCGCACAACAGCATGACGATGCGATCGACGCCGGGCGCGATGCCGCCGTGCGGCGGCGCGCCGAGCGACAGCGCGTGCAGCATGCCGCCGAATTTCTGCTCGAGCACGCTCTCGTCGTAACCGGCGATGGCGAACGCTTTCTTCATCACATCCGGGCGGTGATTGCGGATGGCGCCGGAGGAGAGCTCCACGCCGTTGCAGACGATGTCGTATTGGATCGCCTTGAGGCCGAGGATCTTGTCGTTGTCGGCCGGATTGAGCGCCAGAAATTCCTCCGCCGGCAAATTCGGCATCGAGAACGGATTGTGGGAGAAGTCGATCTTCTTTTCTTCCTCGTTCCATTCGTACATCGGAAAATCGACGATCCAGCACAGTTCGAAGCGGCTCTTGTCGATCAGATCGAGATCTTCGCCGACCTTGGTGCGCGCGGCGCCTGCGAATTTGACGAAAGTCTGCGGCTCGCCGGCGACGAAGAATACGGCATCGCCGTCGTTCAATTGCAGCTGCGAACGCAACTTCTCCGTTCGCTCCGGCCCCAGATTGTTGGCGACCGGCCCGCGGCCAACCGTGGCGGCATTCTCCTGCGCGAAGAAGATATAACCCAGGCCCGGCTGTCCCTCGCCCTGCGCCCACGAATTCATGCGGTCGCAGAAGGCGCGCGAGCCGCCGCGCTGCGCCGGTATTGCCCACACCGCTGCCGTTCCACTCGTCTCCAATATGCGGGCAAAAATCTTGAAACCGGAGCCGCGGAAAATGTCCGACACATCCTGCATGACGATCGGATTGCGCAGGTCCGGCTTGTCAACTCCGTATTTGCGCAAAGCTTCACCGTAAGGAATGCGCGGGAATGTCGCCGTCACCGGCTTGCCCTCGCCGAATTCCTCAAACACGCCGCGGATCACCGGCTCGACCGCATCGAACACATCGTCCTGGGTGACGAAGCTCATCTCCAGATCGAGCTGATAGAACTCGCCGGGCGAGCGGTCGGCGCGCGCATCCTCGTCGCGAAAGCACGGCGCGATCTGAAAATACCGATCGAAGCCGGATATCATGATCAACTGCTTGAACTGCTGCGGCGCCTGCGGCAGCGCGTAGAACTTGCCGGGATGAAGCCGCGAGGGCACCAGAAAATCGCGCGCGCCTTCCGGCGACGAAGCGGTGAGGATCGGCGTCTGAAATTCGAAGAACCCCTGCTCTTTCATGCGCCGCCGCAGCGAGTCGATGACGGCGCCGCGCTTCATGATGTTGCGATGCAGATGCTCGCGCCGCAGGTCGAGAAAGCGATAGCGCAGCCGGATGTCTTCCGGGTATTCCTGCTCGCCGAACACCGGCATCGGCAATTCGGCCGCGCGCCCCAGCACCTCGATCTCGCGGATATAGACTTCAACATCGCCGGTCGGCAGGTCGGGATTGTCGGTGCCCTCCGGCCGCCGCCGTACCTTGCCGTCGATGCGCACCACCCATTCTGAACGCAACGTCTCGGCAACCTTGAAAGCGGGACTGTCGGGGTCGGCGACCACTTGGGTGATGCCGTAATGATCGCGCAGATCGATGAAAAGCACGCCACCATGGTCGCGGATGCGATGGCACCAGCCCGAAAGGCGCACGTCGTTGCCGATGTCGCTCGCGCGGAGCGCGCCGCAGGTGTGGCTGCGATAACGGTGCATTGTCGCTCGTCGGCTCTTTTGGTGTTCCGTTCGGAAGGCGGAAAGCGCATGCGAGGCCGCCTTTGTCAAGGCGCGCAAGGCTTGGGTTCCCGCCCGCCGGGACGGCGCCGATGATGCGGGGTGGCACAGCGCGGCAGGACATGCGAAGCCGTGGCGCCGACGAGGCGATAACAGGTTCCGCCATGGCCAAGAACCGACCCAAGACCAAACCCAAGACCAAACCCAAGACCAAACCCAAGACCCGAACGGAAAAAGCCACAGCGGGGCAGGAGATGACGACCGCCGACGCTGCGGTCGCGGCGCTCGCCGCGCACGGGATCGATACGATCTACGCGCTGCCCGGCGTCCACAATGACGATTTCTTCGACGCGCTCGCCCGCAACAGTAAAACGATCCGCACCGTCCACCCCCGCCACGAGCAGGGCGCGGGGTATATGGCGCTGGGCGCAGCGCTCGCGACCGGCGCAGCGCAGGTCTATTGCGTCGTCCCTGGCCCGGGCCTGCTGAACTCCTCGGCCGCACTCCTGACCGCCTACGGCATGAATGCCCCGGTGCTGGCCATCGTGGGGCAAATTCCCGAAGCCGCCATCGGCAAGGGCTTCGGACACCTGCACGAGATCGGCGACCAAGCCGGGATCATTGCGCGTTTGGTCGATTGGTCGGCGCACATCCGAGCGCCGAACGACGCGCCGCGGCTGATCGCCAAAGCCATGCAAACAATGTTTGTCGAGCGCCCCGGGCCGGCGGCGCTTGAATGCGCCATCGATGTCTGGGGCCGCTCGGGTCCAGTACGGCCGGTCGCGCCGCTGCCGCTCCGCGCCCCGCCAGTCGACGAAGACGCACTCAGGGCCGCCGCCAAGAGGCTGGGCGCCGCAAAGCGGCCGCTGATCGTCGCCGGCGGCGGAGCGCTCGATGCGTCCGCGGAGGTGACCGAGTTGGCGCATCAACTGCAAGCGCCGGTTCTCTCCTATCGCCGCGGCCGCGGTGTGCTGAGCGATCGCGATCCGCTTTCCGTCAACCTTCCGATTGGCCACGACTTATGGGCGGAAGCGGACGTGGTGCTCGGCATCGGCACGCATCTGCACATGCCGCTCCTGCAATGGGGCTTCGATCGTGATCTCGCTGTTATTTCCGTCGACCTGGATTCAAAGGCGCCTGCGCGCATTGCCAAACCAAAGGTCGCGCTGATCGGGAATGCCCGGCCGATGTTGCAGCGGCTTCTTGACCTTCTGCCCGCCTACAACAGCCGCCGGCCATCGCGCGCCGACGATATGCGCCAGCGTCACGACCGCGTGCGCAAGCGGCTCGCGAAGCTCGCGCCGCAACTCGACTATCTTTCGGCAATTCGCGCCGAGCTGCCGGAAGACGGTATCTTTGTCGACGAGGTGACCCAGCTCGGCTTCGCCGCGCGGCTCGCCTTCCCGGTGTATCGGCCGCGCACCTTCCTGTCGCCCGGATATCAGGACAATCTGGGATACGGCTTTGCCACCGCGCTTGGTGCGCAGGATGCCCGCCGTGATGTCCCGGTGCTGTCGATCACCGGCGACGGCGGCTTCATGTTCACGGCAACCGAAATGGCGACGGCGGTGCGTCACCGCATTCCGCTGGTCACCGTGCTGTTCAACGACGGCGCCTTCGGCAACGTCCGCCGCATCCAGCAGGAGCGTTTCGGCCGCCAGATCGCCAACGACCTCGCCAACCCGGATTTCGTCAAGTTCGCGGAAAGCTTCGGAGCCATGGCGATCCGCGCGGCGGGTCCGTCGGAACTGGGCCAAGCCTTGCGCCGCGCTTTGGCGCACCGTGACGGCCCCACCCTCATCGAGGTGCCGGTGGGCGCCCTGCCAAGCCCCTGGGAGTTCATCCTCATGGGCCGGGTGCGCGGCAACGAGCCGAAAGCACGGCACCGCGGGTAGTTCGGCTCTTCCGCAGCCGGTCTTGCCAGCGCTGCCGTAACCGGCCAACACTATGCGCCAACAATGATGCCCGATTCCGGCACGACCGTCTCAATGCAGCCGATCACGACGACTTCGGAACTCACCGCGGCTTGCCGGCGCATGGCCTCGTTCCCTTTCGTCACCGTCGACACCGAATTCCTGCGCGAGACCACGTACTATCCGCTGCTGTGCGTGGCGCAGATGGCCTCGCCCCAGGAAGCGGTGGTGGTCGATGCGCTGGCGCCCGGCATCGATTTCGCGCCGTTCTTCGAACTGATGGCGAACGAAAAAGTGATGAAGGTTTTCCATGCGGCCCGGCAGGACATCGAGATCGTCTGGCATCGGGCCAAGCTGATCCCCCACCCCATTTTCGATACGCAGGTCGCCGCCATGGTGCTCGGCTACGGCGACTCGATTTCCTACGATCAACTCGTCCAGCGCATCACCGGCGACACGCTCGACAAATCGCACCGCTTCACCGACTGGACCCGCCGGCCGCTCGCCGAGGCACAGCTTTCCTACGCGGTCTCTGACGTCACCCATTTGCGCGACGTGTATCAGGCACTGGTCGACGATCTCGGCCGCCGCGGCCGTGTCGATTGGGTGCAGGAAGAGATGCACGTGCTGACGTCCGCCGACACCTACCGGATGGATCCGGAAAACGCCTGGCAGCGGCTGAAAACACGCGTGCGTAAGCCCAAAGAGCTCGCCGTGCTCATCGAGGTCGCCGCCTGGCGCGAGCGCGAGGCGCAACTTCGCGACATCCCGCGCTCGCGCGTGCTCAAGGACGAGGTCATCGCCGACATCGCCGTGCATGCGCCGACCACGCTCGAGAAGCTCAGGCAGTTGCGCTCACTGCCCAAGGGCTTTGAACGATCGCGCTGGGGCGAGGCGATCGTAGCCGCAGTGGCGTGCGGACTGGAACGCGACCCCAAGACGCTGCCGCGTCCGGCGCGCATGCCGCAATCCGCGAACGGCGTGGCGTCGGTCGAATTGCTGAAAGTGCTGCTGCGCATGATCTCGGAACGGCATCACGTCGCCGCCAAGGTGATCGCGACGGTCGACGATCTCGAGCGCATCGCCGGCGACGACCATGCCGACGTTCCCGCGTTGAGCGGCTGGCGGCGCGAGCTATTCGGCGAGAAGGCGCTAGCGCTCAAGCACGGCAAGCTTGCGCTCGCCATCGAAAAGGGCAAAGTCGCCGCCGTCGAGCGCGAGTGACCTGCCGCCGGTTGCCGGATCAATCCTTCACGATGGGAAATGACGCCAATGGCGGAGCACAAGCCGGCGGCGGCAACCTTTAAGGAACTTGAACGGCAGGGCTGGGGAGCCAAGGCCAACAACTACAACGCGTTGGCCGGCCAGATCACCGCCGGCGCCGTCGCGCCGCTGCTTGACGCAACCGGCGTTCACGCCGGCACGCAGATCCTCGACGTGGCCACAGGGCCGGGTTATGTCGCCGCCGGCGCCGACGCACGCGGTGCCCATGCGATCGGAATAGACTTCGCCGCCGACATGGTCGCGGAGGCGCGACGGCGCCATCCGAGGATCGAATTTCGCGAGGGCGACGCCGAAAACCTTGCGTTCGACCCCGCAAGCTTCGACGCAGTCGTCTGCGCTTTCGGCATTCTTCACATCGCCGATCCCGACAAAGCGATCGCTGAGGCATACCGGGTGTTGCGTCCTGATGGGCGTTTTGCCTTCACGGTCTGGGCGGGACCGGCACGATTTTTTCGCAATCGTGCTCAAAGCCCTGGAAGCGCACGGCGACACGGAGGTTTCACTGCCGCCGGCGCCGCCGATCTTTCGCTTCAGCGACCCGGTCGAATGCCGAAAGGCTCTGACGCGGGCAGGCTTTGTCGATGCCTCGGTCGTCGAATTGGCGCTGAAATGGCGCGCGCCGTCGATCGAGGCGATCCTCGACTGTATCTACAAAAGCACCGTGCGCACCTCGATGGTGCTCGAGCGCCAGACGCCCGCTGCGCGCGATCGCATTCACGAAGCAATCCACAATAGTGCCGAGCGCTTTGCACAGGACGGGGCTTACGAGATCGCCTGGCCGGCCGTGCTTGCGGCGGCGCGCAAGCCGCGCTCCTGACGCTCAAGATATTTCGGAGGCGCGGGAGAGGATCGGATTTTACGTCCTATTCCGGCACTACAAGTGCGCTGCCTCGCCGGCATGTTTTCGGTACAATGCCCACAGCGAATAGGCGTAACCGAGCAGCAGCAGGCCGTAAGTCAGGACGAAGAGCCAACCGGCGCCATTCATCACGCCGTTGACCGTCGCCCATACGGAGACGATGAGGCCCGCGATATTGCCGACCGACGCGCCGATCAAAAGACCGCGGATCGCAACCCACTCGCGCGATTCCCTCAAGAACCACAAAATCAGGCCGAAGGTCAGCAACGCGGCGCCAAACAGCCGGAAGCCAAGCACGGCGGCGGGCGCCGGCTGCAGGCCGTAATTAGGAAGAAGCGCGCCCGGCACCAGCGTGTAGCTGACGCCGTTGATCAAGGTGATGATCGCGGCGAGCGCCAAGAAACGTTTGAGCTTCACATTTTCCATATTCGCCCCACTGGGTTGCCTGTGCCACCAGGCGGCAAATTGGCTTGTTGGAATTACGTTCGTCCCCTGCCGAAGTTTCAGCGCGCGGCCGGCGAGCCCGACCGTCCTTCTGGTGATTCGAAGGCATTCAACCGCAAGGCGGCGACCTTGGCAACGCGCCTGACAGAACGAGACTGGCGGAAATGTACAAAAATCGGGCGGGTTTTCGTTGCGCAATCTGTTCCGCACGGCTTCATCGCCGACCGCAACGCTTTGGCGAACTGTGCCTACCCCATCAACATCACGATCGCGCGACGAGCAAGCGAGATGGTAGCCCGGGTTGAGCGCAGCGAAACCCGGGGGGCGGCATTTTGACTGGGCCTTTCTGTCGTTCCCGGATGTCGCGAAGGAGTCGCCGGACATCCCACTTCAGCCGGTCCCATTGGTTCAACTAAGACTGCTGGGCCGCTTCACTTCCGCGCCGCTTCCTGCAGAATCGCAATCATGCGGTTGATCACCACGCCTACCGCCGTGCCAGGCGAGAATTCGGTTTTCCGATTTTTATCTGGCGCCCAATAGCCGTCGGGGTGCTCGCGATACGCGATGATTGCGAACACGCCGTTCTCCTCGTCGATACTCCACATCGACGCATCGCGCGCGAACGCCGACCATGTCTTGGCACCTGAATATTTCAGCAGAATCGGTTGCGGCCATTTGTTCTTGGGCGGATTGGGCACGAACACATTTTTCCGTGCGATTGTCTCGGAAAATGCTCGGCGAAGACCCTCCGAATTGGCGATTGGCTCGACCGCGACGGGCTCGACATCCATGTAGGCGCCGCCTTTGAGCAATTGAACCACTGTCGGCACATACACGATCCCGTTTCTCAAATAGGCGTTGAATGTCATGGTGGGCCTAGAATTCCTTGACGATAATCCGGACCGGGTAGCTTCCGGTTGCTTCTGATCTAATCCTCGCCGCCCCGACGACGGCTCGCTGCATTACCGATAAACTGCCTTTTGGCACGATGAGTTCAAGCACGCGATCTGTTATCTGGGAAAGATTCACCTTCACGTTTTGAAGGCTGCCGCCTTCGTATTCAGACAAACGATTGACGTAGTCGTTCAGCCTATACATGAAGCGGTTCGCGTCCTGGTATGTCGCCGCCCGAACATCAATGGATTTTATGTTCGTTGCGGCGCCAGTCGCAAAGTCAAATTTGTCTATGGTCCGAAATAGCGGTGGCAGAGAGCCGTCACCAAAAATCTCGTGAATTATCCGACCACGTTTGGTGAAGCCAAGATTCCATACTTCCGATGGCGTATATCCCAGCGCCGATTCAACCGGGGCCGCCGGCTCTGCTGGCGAAGACTCGACGGTGCGACCCTCGGGAATTGCAGGGCTCTTCGGCGCGCCCCTTGGTGCCTTTGGAAGGCCGCCGGGCAGAAAGAAGGACAATCCCAAATGGAATAAATTCTCGATTTGCCCTGCGACGGTTGGATCGGACCGTGAGAAGATTTCGAGATCGTTCAATATCTCCTGTCGAGTTTCGCGATCAACGTTGGGATCGATCACGTGCGCCAGCGCAGCGGTGAGTTGGTCACCTCCAACGCGATCACCAACATGATAAAAATATCGCTTGATCTCGCGCCGTATTGCCTTTTCATCCTCGGGCTTCGCATTGGCGAACCACTCTAAGAAATCGGCCAATTCGTCGATACGGTCCTCGCGCGGCGGCAGTCTCACCCAGTCGGCGTGCGGCGCTTCAGCGTCGGTGCGGCGTGAACGATCGTCATTTTCGGCGAAGCGCAGTCTCGATTCGCCATGGCTTGATTGGCTGCCGTCTGTCGGCGCGAACCAGCCGGGATTCGGCGGTACGCCCGCGCGCGGGTGCAGAGCAGGATTCCAGTTGCTGCTGCCACCTTCATCGCGCGCGTATTTGATGAGCGAATCTTCCGCCGCTAGCGCGTCGCGTACGGACAAGCTTTGCAGATCGGGAATCTGCAAATGCACCGCCGCGATCCGCGCCAAGCATTGATCGTTGGCGTTTAAGGCGGAGGCAACGGTCGCAAGTCCGGACATGAGCCGGTCGATGGGCGACTCGCCCGCTTAGGCGCGCTTCAACGGCCGCTCGATCTCGTCGCGCTCGCGGACGACAAAGCGCGCGTCGCGCCGCTCGATCAGCGGCGTTTGCCCGAGCAGTAAGCCGTCATCGGTGCAAGCAAGTCCCAGATTGTCGGGCACGTCCTCACTGAGGCGCCAAAATGGATACATCATTCATTGTCCCCATAACGGGGACCGTATGAGCCAGCAACGCGCCTGCCCTTGTTCGGCTCGTTAAGCTCAGAAAGAGCCCGCGGCGTCACTCAGAGGCAAAGAATCATTGAGGCGGTCACCGCGGCGCCGCTGGCGAGCGATCGCCTCTTGTTTGCCGCACGGGTGGAAATCAAAAGAGCCCCCAGCCCTACCCCATCAGCATCACGGGATCGCGGCCGATCAGGCGGGAGAGTGCGCGCAGGCGGCTCAAGACCCGCTCGCCGCCAAGCGCGGCGAATTCGTCCGGCAGACGCAGCGCCAGCCGCTGCCGCTCGACCGCAAGCGGCGTGCGCGGCAGGACGCCCGGCATCGCGGCGGAGACCACATAAGCAAGCCGCAGCGCCGCGCCGAGCACGCGGGCGCGGTCGATCATGCGGGTCGAGGCCAATTCGCGTAACCGCGGCGACAGTTCGTCGTCCATGACCAGCCCGACATGGCGGTAGAACACCGCCAGCGCCAGATACGCGCGTCCGGGGTGGTCGATGGCGGTGAAGCCGCCATGCGCGATGATGTTGAGCGATTGTTCGCCGCGATAATCGGGATGCGCCCGCCAGCCGATGTCGGCCAGAAGGCATGCCGCATGGCGCAGCCGCCGCTCTTCGGCCGGCTCGTCAAGCCCGGAGGACGCCATGAAACGATCGGTCCAGTCGATCAGTTCCTCGCCATGCTGCGGCGACCGCGAGCGCAACAGATTGAGATCGCGCGCCGCCTCGATGAGTGCGTCCTTTTCCTTGTCTTTTTGTTTGAGCAGCGAATAGAGCAGTCCCTCGCGCACGCCGAGCGCCGAGAACACGATCTGTTTCGGCTTGCCGATGCGGATGACGTATTCGAGCACCAGCGCCGCATAGGCAAGCAGCGGCCGCCGCGCATTGGTCACCACTTCGATGTTGGACAGCGTGTCGACGTTGACGCGGTGCACGAGCCGAGAGAATTCAAGCGCCTCACCGGCCGGGATCGCGTAGCCATGCATGACGTGCAGCGGATAACCGGTCTGCCACATGTGCAGCCGCGCCAATGCTCGCCAGGTGCCTCCAACGGCGTAGAAGGTGCGATCCTTGCAGTCCTTGAGCATGGGCAGTTCGCTCAGCGTCTTCTTGACGAATTTCTCCGCCTTCTTGAGCGACTTCGCCGAAATGTCGGCCAGGGCCAATCCGCCGAGCGGCCGCGTCAGGCCGCGCCGCGCGTGGGTGCGGTGAACATCGACGAGCTCGAGCGAGCCGCCGCCGAGATCGCCGACCACGCCGTCCGCCTGGTGCACGCCGGAAATGACGCCGAGCGCCGTCAGCTCCGCCTCGCGCGCGCCCGAGAGCATCTCGATCTCGGTGCCGATGATCGCTTCGGCAAGCTTGATGAAGGCCGGACCGTTCTTGGCGTCGCGGCATGCTGCGGTCGCGATCGCGAGCACGCGCTTTGCGCCCATAGTCGTGCACAGCGCGCGATAGCGCTTGAGCGCTCCCAGCGCCTGCTCTACCGCGTCGGCCGCCAACAGACCGGTGGTTTGCACCTCGCGGCCGAGTCCGCACAAAGCTTTTTCGTTGAACAGCGCGGTCGGCGCCCGCGCGAGACCTTCATAAACCACAAGCCGCACGGAATTCGAACCGATGTCGACAACGGCCAACGGCGTGCCGCGGTCAAGGCGTCCGGGGGCGGCATCAAGTGTCGCGTTGTTCATTTGCTCAAATCAGCGAGGCAAGGACGTTTCGAGCCTTCCTCACATCCGCTCTCCGCGGTGGCGCAATCGCGGCACCGCATCCTTGGGCGACTTTCCACGTCCGGAAAGGCTCGGATTGGTCATGAAATAAGTGTGCGCGTTGAATTTTTCTTCGTCCGGCCCTGGCTTGATACGGGACGACGAGCCGTCCGCGAGAAGCTCCCAGCTTTGTTCATTGTCTTTAAGGTTGGCAACCATGATCTGATCGAGCACCTGCTCGTGCACCGTCGGGTTGACGATTGGGCAGAGAACTTCGACGCGGCGATCGAGATTGCGCGGCATCATGTCGGCGGACGAGATATAGAGGGCCGCCTTGGGGTGCGGCAAAGCGTGGCCGGCACCGAAGCAATAGATGCGGCCATGCTCGAGAAAGCGGCCGACGATCGACTTGACCCGGATATTCTCCGACAGGCCGGGCACGCCCGGGCGCAGACAGCAGATGCCGCGCACCACGAGCTCGATGGGGACACCGGCGCTCGATGCCTGATAAAGCGCATCGATGATGTCGGGGTCGACCAGCGCATTCATCTTCATCCAAATGGCGGCGGGGCGCCCGGCTTTGGCGTTGGCGATTTCAGCTTCGATGTGTTCGTGGATGCGATTGCGCAATGTCAGCGGCGATACCGCCATGCGTTCGAGCTCGGCCGGCTCGGCATAGCCGGTGACGTAGTTGAACACGCGGGTGACGTCGCGGGCGATCACCGGTTCGGCGGTGAAATACGACAGATCGGTATAGATGCGCGCCGTCACAGGATGATAGTTGCCGGTGCCAACATGCACGTAGGAGGCAAGCGAAGCGCCTTCGCGCCGCACGACCAACGACAGCTTGGCATGGGTCTTGAGCTCGATGAAGCCGTAGACGACCTGCACGCCGGCGCGTTCGAGATCGCGCGCCCAGCGGATATTTGCTTCCTCGTCGAAGCGCGCTTTCAACTCGACGACGGCGGTGACCGATTTGCCCGCTTCAGCTGCCTCCGCCAGCGTCTGCACGATCGGTGAATTGGCGGAGGTCCGGTAGAGCGTCTGTTTGATGGCGACCACGTCGGGATCGCGGGTCGCTTGATGCAGAAAGTCCACTACCACATCGAACAACTCGTAGGGGTGATGGACGATCAGATCCTTCTGCCGGATGGCGGCAAAACAATCGCCGCCGTGATCGCGGATGCGTTCGGGATAGCGCGGCGTATAGGGCACGAATTCAAGATCCGGGCGGTCGAGGCTTGCGAGCTGCGACATCTCGTTGAGCGCCAGCACCCCATCGACCTTGAACACGCCGTCGTCGCCAGCGCCGAGCGCGCGCTGCACGAAGCGCTGCAATTCCGGCGGCATATTCGCTTCGATGTCGAGCCTGATGACCAATCCGCGGCGGCGGCGTTTGAGCGCCGTCTCGAACAGCCGCACCAGATCCTCGGCTTCTTCGAGAATTTCCAATTCCGAGTCGCGGATGACGCGGAACGCGCCGACGCCTTTGACCACGTAGCCGGGGAACAATTTGTTGATGAACAGGCTGGTCGCACCTTCGACCGAGATCAGCCGCGCCTCGCCATCGCCGCTGTTCTGCGGCAGCCGCACGAACCGCTCGATGCGGTTCGGCATGCGGATGAGCGCGTTCATCGCTCGGCCGTCCTTGGCGCGGGCAAGCTGCAGCGCGATCGAGAAGCCGAGATTGGGAATGAACGGGAACGGGTGCGCCGGATCGATCGCGAGCGGCGTGAGCAGCGGGAAGATGTGCGAAAGGAAATAATCTTCCAGCCAAGCCCTCTCCGACTTGGTGACGTCGGGGCCGTCGATGAGCACGATACCGGCCTTGCCGAGCGCCGCGCGCAGCTCGAGCCACTGTTCCTGCTGATCGCGCACCAAGAGCACGACCGCTTCGGCAATGCGCACCAATTGCTCGGCCGGCGTCAAACCCTCCGGACTCTTGGTGGAGATGCCGGCGCGCACCTGCGCGCGCAAGCCGGCTACGCGCACCATGAAGAATTCGTCGAGGTTGTTCGCCGAGATCGACAGGAACCGCAGCCGCTCGAGCAGCGGGTGCTCGCGGTTTTCCGATTCCTCAAGAACGCGGCGGTTGAAGTTGAGCCAGGACAGTTCCCGGTTGATGAACCGTTCCGGGCTGGCGGCAAGTTCGGATGCCGCATGGCCTTCCGCACGCTCCGCGAGCCGCTCGGGGGCCTCCAGACGCTGCGTAGGACCATGGTCGAGTGCGACCGCGGTCGCTTGGCCACGATCAGCCATGACTGCTCCTTGCTCCTCGAACTTCACACTCGTCGTCCCGGTGCCGCCGATCTGAAGTTCCCGCACACATTGCCGCAGGCGGGTTGATGAAGTTCAAATCGTAAGCGGATGAACGCGCATACTTACCAGCTCCGTGCAACGTCCGAGGTTCGTAGCGGGCGATCCGCGCACCGGCGTACTTTGGAAGCGGGCATTAGCGTAACGATTCGATAAACCACAACACTGAGATAAGGCGGCGCGGTGACGCTCCGTCAAGACGCCGTCGGGCCGCCCAAGAATTCTCCGCGACCCGCCGTTCAGCGAAGAAACCCTATTAATTGCAAGCGTTTAAATACGCCCGGCCGGTCACACAGCGAAGCGGCCGGGAAAATCCCGGCCGCCTCTTGCTCGAAAAAGCCTTTGAGAACGTACCCGCAGAGGTCAGGCGAGGTCGAACCGATCGAGGTCCATCACCTTGGCCCACGCCGCCACGAAGTCCTTCACGAACTGCTCTTTCGAATCTGCGGAGGCATAGACTTCCGCCAGCGCCCGCAGCTGCGAGTGCGAACCGAAGATCAGGTCGACGCGGGTGCCGGTCCACTTGACCTCCTTCGTCTTCCGGTCGCGCCCCTCGTACACGCCTTCAGAGCCGGCGGTCGGCTGCCATTGCGTGCCCATGTCGAGCAGGTTGACGAAGAAGTCGTTTGTCAGCGTCTCCGGCCGCTTGGTGAAAACGCCGTGCGTGGACTTGCCGGCATTGGCGCCGAGGACACGCAGACCACCGACGAGAACCGTCATTTCAGGCGCCGTCAGTGTCAGCAATTGCGCCCGATCCACCAACAGCTCCTCGGCCGACAGGCGCTGCTTGCCGCGCACGTAGTTGCGGAACCCGTCAGCGACCTGTTCGAGCGGCGCGAAGGACTCGACGTCGGTTTGCTCCTGCGACGCGTCCATGCGACCCGGCGTGAAGGGGACTTTCACGTCGTGCCCGGCGGCCTTCGCCGCTTTCTCGATCGCGGCACCGCCGCCGAGAACGATAAGGTCGGCAAGCGAAACTTTCTTGCCGCCGGACTGTGAAGCGTTGAACTCCTTCTGGATCCCTTCGAGGGTCTGCAGCACCTTCGCCAGCTGAGCCGGTTGGTTGACCTCCCAGTCCTTTTGCGGCGCGAGGCGAATGCGCGCGCCGTTCGCCCCACCGCGTTTGTCGGAGCCGCGGAACGACACCGCCGACGCCCACGCTGTCGAGACCAGCTGGGACACGGACAGGCGAGACGCGAGGATCTTGGCCTTCAGAGCAGCAATGTCCTGCTCCCCGATCAGTGGATGATTGACCGCCGGGATCGGGTCTTGCCACGGCAAGTGCTCCTTCGGAACGAGCGGGCCGAGATAACGCACGACCGGGCCCATGTCGCGGTGCGTCAGCTTGAACCACGCCCGGGCAAACGCGTCCGCAAGCTGATCCGGATTCTCGTAGAAGCGCCTTGAGATCTTTTCATAAGCAGGGTCGAACCGCAGGGCGAGGTCCGTTGTCAGCATGGATGGCGCGTGACGCTTTGACGAGTCGTAGGCATCCGGCACCGTGCCGGCGCCGGCGCCATTCTTCGGTTTCCACTGATACGCACCGGCCGGGCTCTTGGTCAGCTCCCATTCGTAGCCGAACAGGTTCGCGAAGAAGTTGTTGCTCCACTTGGTCGGCGTCTGACTCCAGATGACTTCCGGGCCGCCCGTGATCGCGTCAGCGCCTTTGCCGGTGCTGAATTTGCTCTTCCAGCCGAGACCTTGCTCCTCGATGCTGGCCGCTTCCGGCTCCGGGCCCACCAGTGTCGGATCGCCGGCGCCGTGGGTTTTGCCGAAGGTGTGACCGCCGGCGATGAGCGCGACGGTCTCCTCGTCGTTCATCGCCATGCGGCGGAACGTCTCACGGATATCCCGCGCCGCAGCGACCGGGTCCGGGTTGCCGTTCGGCCCTTCGGGATTCACGTAGATCAGACCCATCTGCACGGCGGCGAGAGGATTCTGAAGATCGCGGTCGCCGCTGTAGCGCTCGTCCGCCAGCCACTTCCCTTCGGGGCCCCAGAAGATGTCCTCTGAGGGCTCCCAGACGTCGACGCGCCCGCCGCCGAAACCGAACGTCTTGAACCCCATCGACTCCAGCGCGACGTTGCCCGCGAGGATCATCAGGTCAGCCCATGAAATCTTCCGGCCGTATTTCTGCTTGATCGGCCACAGCAGGCGGCGCGCCTTGTCGAGGCTCGCGTTGTCCGGCCAGCTATTGAGCGGCGCGAAGCGCTGTTGGCCGGATCCGGCGCCGCCGCGGCCATCGCCGATGCGGTACGTGCCGGCGCTGTGCCACGCCATGCGAATGAACAGCCCCCCGTAGTGACCGAAATCCGCAGGCCACCACTCCTGCGATTCCGTCATCAGGGCATGGAGGTCTTTGATCACGGCGTTCAGGTCGAGGCTCTTGAATTCCTTGGCGTAGTCGAAGGCCTCGCCCATTGGATTGGACAGGGCGGAGTGCTGGTGGAGAACCTGAATGTTCAGCTGGTTCGGCCACCAGTCCCGATTGGTATGCACGACCGGGCACTTGCCCACGCTCTTCTCATCAGTCTTTGCGTCCATGTTACTCTCCGATCGCGGTCTGCTTTTTTCCCGTTCCGTATATAAGCATCATTAATCCTTGGAAAGTGATCCAGCCTCACGGCCAGCTATGCGCCACACGCCATTGCTCGCGTCGGTCTTGACCGATGCCTGCAGTCGCGAGGTTGCCGCCGTCACTGCGGCCCGTATTGAGATGGATCAAGGAAATGAATCCGCGTGTCCCTTCCGGGTCACGACCATAAAACTCTAAGTAATTATGATAGGTCCGCTTTCGGGTGCATAGCAACCAAGAGGGCCTGGACTAAATGCCCATTCGCTTCCGTCATTGGAAGCCGGGCGGCGGCGCTGTTCAATTGGCCCTGAATATCTCGGCAGCGAGCGCGCGCGTCGGGGCGCGCCGTTGCCGCAACGCTTCGTTGTCGAGCGCGATCACCGCACCCCGGGCAGCGGCGAACGACCGCTCGATACGGGTCGCGATAAAGGCAACGACGCTCTCATCCAATGCGAGCTGCCGGTCGGCTGCGAGCTTGACGATGACCGCCCGCAACATGGCGTCGTCCGGCGCGTGCAGCGTCGCGACCGGCAGCGCGCGCAGGCGCGACAAAAGGTCGGGAATGGCGACCGGCCACGTTGCCGGCGCACGCCGCGCCGTGAACAGCAGCGAAGCATTGTCTTCGCGGGCAAGATTGATGAGATGAAAGAGTGCACGGTCGTCGGCGTCGGCAGTAGCGTCTTCCACCACCAGCGCACCGGTCGCGAGCGCGGACGGAACTTCGGCGTCGCGCAAGGCGCGCGCCGAGATGATCCTCGCGCCAGCCATGGCCGCCCATATCATGGCAAGATGGGTCTTGCCGGATCCTTCAGGCCCAACGAGCGCCAGAGCATTGGCCGGCCAGTCGGGCCAGGAGCAAACGAGCTGGAACGGACCTTCGTTGCATGGCCCAACCAGAAAATCCTCCGGCGCATAGCTTTCGGCGTGATCGAGCGCGAGCGCGAGCTGACGCGGGCGTTCCGACATGGCGCTTAAGTCGGCCCGTTTCCGGTATAGAAGGCGCTCGAGCGATAGCGCGCGACCGCAAACCGCGTCAGCACGCCGATCGCCGCGGCAAGCGGCACGGCCAACAGCAGGCCGACAAAGCCGAAGAAGTAGCCGCATGCGAGCAACGCGAAGATCAGCCAGACCGGATGCAAACCCACGCTGCCGCCGACAAGTTTCGGCGAGAGCACGTTGCCTTCCAGGAATTGGCCCACCAGGACCACGCCCAGGACAATGAGAATGCGCGTCCAGTCAGGATAGAACTGCGCCACCGCCACGGCGAACGAGACGACGAGCGCCGTCAGCGATCCGACATAGGGAATGAAGGTCAGGAAGCCGGACACCACGCCAATCAGCAAGCCGAAGCTTAGTCCCGCCAGGGTCAGACCGACCGCATAGTAGAAGCCGAGTATGGCGCACACCAGAAGCTGACCGCGCACATAGCCGGAAAGCGCCTTGTTGATCTCGGCCATAAGCTCGTGCACCGTTTGACGCTGCGGCAGCGGAACAAGACTGTCGAGCGAACTCACGACCCGATCCCAATCCACGAGCAAATAGAACGTCACGACCGGCGTGATGACAAAGAGCGACAACAGCGACAGCAGCGCTTCGCCCTTGGTCCACAACGTGGAAAGCATGTCGGTTAAATAGCCGACCAATCTGTTCATCAGCACGCCGAGCGAACCTTGGTTGCCGCCGGACGTGCCGCCCATGATCTTGATCAGCCAGGAATGACTCGGGTCGGCGACCAGCGCCTGCAGCCGCTCCAGATAGCCGGGCAGTTTGCCGATGAGGGCCGCCAATTGGTCGACGAGCACCGGCGCGATAACCACTAAAATCCCGGCGAAGACGATCACGAACAGAGCGATGATCAGCAACGCGGCGACAAGCCGGTTGATGCCGCGCCGGATCAAAAGGTTGGCCAGCGGATCGAGCAAATAAGCGAGCGCGGCGCCGACCACGAAGGGCAAGAGAATGTGGCGCAGCAGCAAGAGCACGCCGATGAAGACCAGCAGCGCGGAGGTCCAGAATACGAACTGCCGCTCAATCCGCATCGCACTACCCTTCCAGGCCGGTGTTCGCTTGTCGGCCAGCGCAGCCGTCATTCCACGAGCCACGGACCCGGTCAGTGTCCAGCCCCGACGGAGTTCATGTGGCGGAGCCATTCGGCGAGATAGAAGCCGATGGAAAGGAGCGTCAAGATCGCAACCAGCCCAATAATGACTTTCGAAGCCAAAGAGGCATCGAAGCCAAAGCCTCTCTCGGCCAGGACCAGGGTCGCGAGCACGATTTGCGCGGCGGTATTGGCCTTCGACACCGGATGCGGGCGGATCGGCATCGGCTTCCCTACAACCCAGGACAGCATGAACCCCGAGACGATCATGATGTCGCGGGATACCACCAGAATGACCAACGGTATGGGGAGCGCGCCGGCGACGCTCAACGCCACATAGATCGAGACGATCAACGCCTTGTCGGCCAGCGGATCGATCAGAGCGCCAAGCTCGCTCGTCATATGAAAGCGCTTGGCGAGAAAGCCGTCGACGGCGTCGCTGATCCCGGCGGCCACGAACAGGAAAAAGGCGGCCCGCATCTCGCCCGACGTGATCGCCCAGACCACAATCGGCACGAGAATAATGCGTCCCAATGTGATGAGATTAGGAATACTCAAACGCAGGCCCCGGCTCTAAATCACCTATATAGCGGGGCGGCACGGCTTGCGCACCCCGCGATTCCCACGTAGGAGGCCCCGCATCGCCCCGCCGGGGAGGTCATCGCCATTGGTGGACTCGTGAAAGACGGACGCTATGCGGCCGCTGGCGTCGATATCGATGCGGGTAACCGCATGGTCGATTTGATCAAGCCGCTTCTGCGCAAGACCGCCCGTCCCGGAGCGGATGCCGAGATCGGCGGCTTCGGCGGCCTTTTCGACCTCAAAGCGGCTGGCTTTGCCGACCCGATCCTGGTGGCGGCAACCGACGGCGTCGGCACCAAGGTCAAGATCGCCGTGGAAACCTCGCGTCACGCCACGATCGGCATCGACCTCGTCGCCATGTCAGTGAACGACCTAGTGGTCCAAGGCGCCGAGCCGCTGTTCTTTCTCGACTACTTTGCCTGCGGCAAGCTCGATCCGGAGACCGGCGCGGCGATCGTGAGCGGCGTCGCGGCGGCCTGTCGTGAATCGGGCTGTGCGCTCATCGGCGGCGAAACGGCGGAAATGCCGGGCGTCTATCAGCACGGCGACTATGATCTCGCCGGCTTTGCCGTCGGCGCCGTCGCGCGCACAGCGCTGCTGCCCCGCAAAGATATCGCGCCGGGCGATGTGGTGATCGGCCTCACCTCCTCCGGTGTGCATTCGAATGGCTTTTCCCTTGTGCGCCGCATTGTCGCCGACTCCGGACTGGCTTGGGACGCGCCGGCGCCGTTCGAGCCTGCACGCAGCCTTGGTGAAGCGTTGCTCACGCCGACGCGCCTCTATGTGCGCTCCTGCCTCGCCGCTTCACGCAAGACACAAGCAGTCAAGGCGCTCGCTCACATCACCGGTGGCGGATTTGTTGAAAACATTCCGCGCGTGCTCCCGAGAGAAACCGCGGTCAGCATCGACCTCGGCCGCGTGCCGGTCCTGCCGGTTTTCAAGTGGCTCGCTGCAACAGGTGGCGTCAGCGAGCAGGAGATGCTGCGCACGTTCAACTGCGGCATCGGCATGGTCGCCGTGCTCGATCCCAATCACGCCGAAGCAGCCATCGAGCAATTCACCGGCCATGGCGAGACCGTCGTCCGATTGGGCGAAGTCGTCGCCGGCAGCGGCCCCGCGGTCGTGAATTTTCGCGGAAGTCTCGATCTGTCGTCATGACCCCCGCTGAGCAACGGCGCTCATGAAAAAGCGCGTCGCGATCTTGATCTCCGGCCGCGGCTCGAACATGACCGCGCTGATCGAAGCCGCCGCGGCGAAAGACTATCCGGCAGAGATTGTGTTGGTGGTTTCGAACCGGCCGGACGCAGCAGGTCTCGACCGCGCCCGTGCTTCCGGAATTCCGACGGCGGTGATCGACCACACGAAATTCGGCGGCGACCGTGAGACGTTCGAGCAGGCGCTCGACCGGGAGCTTCGCGAGCACCGGATCGATCTCGTGTGCCTGGCGGGATTCATGCGGCTCTTGACGCCGTGGTTCGTCAACCGCTGGAGCGGACGGATGCTCAACATCCATCCGTCGCTGCTGCCGCAGTTCAAAGGGCTACACACCCACCGGCGCGCGCTTGAAGCCGGCGTCAAGCGTCACGGCGCGACCGTGCATTTCGTCGTGCCGGAAATGGATGCCGGACCGATCGTTGTGCAGGGCTCGGTCGCGGTGCACGAGAACGACACCGAAGAGACGCTTGCGGCGCGCGTGCTTGAACTCGAGCATCAAATCTATCCGCGCGCACTGCGCGCCGTGGCGCTCGAGCATGATCCGGAAAAGTGGAAGCCGGCTCTCCGAAAAGATCGTGCTCCACCGAGGAGCTAGAGCGTCAATCAACTCAGTCCTGAAAACCCTTGCCAAAAAGGCGACGGTCCAAATACAAAACCCCCAGCTAATCACCGGGGGCTGACAGTCCGTGCATACAAGTGCGCTTAGGCGACCTTGAGATTTTCCGCCGACGTGCGGCCGCGATTGGTAACGAGCTCGTACTCGACCTCTTGGCCTTCATTGAGCGTACGCAGACCGGCGCGCTCAACTGCCGAAATGTGAACAAACACATCCTTGTCGCCGGTAGACGGCTTAATGAACCCGTAGCCCTTGGTAGGATTGAACCATTTGACGGTGCCCTTTTGCATCGTCTGTCTCCTCAGTCCGTATGCCAGAAAAGACATGGGACCGCGGCCACACGCTGCGTGCGAATGCCGCGCTCCATGCCACAAGCCAGATTAGGGAAAGTCCGAAACGATCGCGTCGCCAAGACAGCCCCGGCCGGAAGGCCAAAATCCGATTGCGCGTAAAAAAAAACCGACAAATGCGGCGCAAGCATGGCTGTAATGAGTCGCGTGCTTCACGCACCGACGTGTTCGCGATTGTTGCCTTTGCGACTTTTATCTACGCGCAGCGTCGATCAATCAGATCGTTAGCCGACTATTTCTTTGCCTGAAAAAAACTGCGCGATTTCTTTTTGCGCCGTTTCCGGACCGTCAGAGCCGTGCACGGAATTCTCGCTGATCGATTTCGCAAAGGCTTTGCGAATTGTTCCTTCGGCGGCTTTGGCCGGATCAGTCGCGCCCATGAGATCGCGATAGCCCGTGATGGCGTTCTCGCCTTCGAGAACCTGCACGACCACTGGGCCTGAAATCATGAAGTCGACGAGCTCGCCGAAAAACGGCCGCTGACGGTGAACGGCATAGAATGCCTCGGCCTGCGCCCGGGTGATCATCACGCGCTTTTGCGCGATGATCCGCAAACCCGATTTCTCGATCATGGCATTGATCGCGCCTGTCAGGTTGCGGGCGGTTGCGTCGGGCTTGAGGATTGAAAAAGTACGCTCGATCGCCATCAAAATATCCTTTGAAAAGTGCGGACGGCCGGAAGCGCGGCTTATAGCGGCGGCGTATGCCTCGGGCAAGCGCCGCGCCGGATTTCAAGAGGCCGACCCGGATCCGGCTAGAGCCGACGCAGGAAATCGATCATCGCGGCGCTGACCTCGGCTGCACGTTCCTGTTGAGTCCAATGGCCGCAACCCGGAAGAATGACCGAGCCGCGCAATTGCGGCACGTAGGTCGCCAAATTGGCAATCGCCTTGTCCATGTTGCGAAAGGCGACCACCAAATCGCGGTCGCCGGCCATATAGAGCGCAGGAACCGTGACCTTGGCCTGCGCGAACGGCGCCAACAGCTCCCAGCTGCGGTCGATGTTGCGATACCAATTAAGACCGCCGCGAAATCCCGTGCGGGTGAACTCGCCGACATAGAAATCCAGATCGGCCTTGTTCAGCCAAGCGGGCAGAATATCGGGAACCGGCATTCGGGTGAGAAAACCGCCGTCGCGCGGCACCATCGCCACTTCGCCGCCGCCCGCTCCCGGCGGGCGCGGTGCGTCGCCTGATGCGGCATACAAAATCTTGGCGAGCGTCGCGCGTACATCGCGCTCGAATTCCGCTTCCGCCACGCCCGGCGTCTGGAAATAGAGCTGATAGAACACCGCGTCGTCGCGCTGCGGCATCACTAAGGTCGGCACGACCGACGTCCGCGGACGATAGGGAACGCTGAGACCGATGACGCCGCCGAAGCGGTCGGGACGCAGCAAGGCCGCGTGCCAAGCGACCGGCGCCCCCCAATCGTGACCGGCGATCGCCGCTTGTTCGACGCCCAAGGCATCGAGCAGACCCACCATGTCGCCGACGAGATGCAGGAGAGTGTATTGCTCGATCGCTTCCGGCCGATCCGATCGGCCATAGCCGCGCATGTCGGGCGCAATGGCATGGAAGCCGGCGGCCGCCAGCGCTGAAAGCTGATGGCGCCACGAATACCAGGACTCGGGAAAGCCGTGACACAACAGCACCGCCGGCCCCTCGCCTTGCTCGGCGATATGCAAATGAATCCCGTTCGCTTCAACTGTTCGATGGCTGAAATCCGCACTCATTGGCGCCCTCTATTGTATTGTCGGCTGCAAAATTTTCGCCTTGGAACGCAACCGCACCTGGCGAGCGCAGCGTGCTTGTTCTGACTTCGCTTCAGCTTCGGACTGAGATCGGTCACGATCCGTCGCCGCTCTTGGCTTCACCAGACTCGCCGGCTTTTTCCTTGGTCGTCTTCTTCTCTGCCGGTGGCGGCAGCCCATCGACACGATCGATTTCCAAGACGCGTTCGTTTTCGAATCGATAAATACCCGGCCACGGACCTGCGTTGTAGATCAGCACAACGCTGCGCGATCCATATGCCGGTCCCGAAGTTCACGGCGGTCGCGCCTGTCCCAGCCGAGCGAGGAATAGGGTGTAGCCCGGGTTGAACCATTTGGCCGTGTGGTCACAACCAGAGAGTGAAACCGCGATGCCCACAACGACTATCGCGACAGGGCCAGTCGATCGAGTCGACACGCCGGCAACCCTTCTTGCCCCAAGCAGCCGACATTGAAGCACGCGCCGCATCGTTGGGCGACCGGGGGCGTAAACCGTAAGAACCGAATGCCCTTTCGGCCGCATTGCGCCACGCGGAACGAGCGGGTAATGCTTAAAAAGCAATGGGACTACAAGCATTTGCGGGATTTTGCACGACCTTAGGCGAGCAGAGCCCCGAATGTGACCTTCATCACAGACCCTTCTTCAAGCCGGCACGAAAATCATCTTTGGCTCCAACGACCGTGCGCAGTCCATAAGAAGCCGGGGATCTTCTGCATGCATCTTCAGTTCGTCGGCTGCGGCGACGCGTTCGGGTCGGGGGGGCGATTCAACACTTGCTTTCATCTCGTCGGACGCAACATCAACGTGCTCATCGACTGCGGCGCGACTTCCCTCGTTGCGATGAACAAGCTTGCGATCGACCGCAATAACGTCGACACCATTTTCCTCACGCATTTCCACGAAGATCACATCGGCGGCGTGCCGTTCTTCCTGCTGGAAGCCAACTACGTGTTGAAGCGCAGCCGCCCGCTCACGCTCGTCGGGCCGCCTAGTCTCAAATCGCGCTATTCGGGCCTCATGGACGCGGGATTTCCGGGCACCAAGGATCTCGACCTTCAATTTCCCCTGCATCTGCAGGAGCTGGAGATCGGCAAGCGCACCGACATCGGCGCGCTTCGGGTTACGTCGTTTCATGTCGTGCACGACGACCGCGCCGGACCCTGCCTTGGGTTTCGGTTTGAAGCAGAAGGCAAAGTGATTGCCTTCTCCGGCGACACCGAATGGACGAACACCGTCATCGATATCGGGCACGAGGCGGATCTGTTTATTTGCGAGGCCTACACCCGCGACAAGCCCATCTCCACCCACATGGCCTTGTCTTCGCTCGAACGTCACCTTGGGCAGATCCGGCCAAAGCGGCTGATCTTGACTCATATGAGCAACGACATGCTCGCGCGGCGGGCCGAGCTCTCGTTCGAGACGGCCGAGGACGGAATGGTCGTCGAGCTCTAACTTAGATCCAGTCCATCCATCATCCGGCTCGTCCCCGCTATCGCACAAGCGCGTTGGGCGCCCCGCAGGCGGGGACCCAGAGCTGGATTCCCGCTTTCGCCGGAAATGAGCGGAAGATCAATCGCGCCTAGACGCTCACGCGCCGAGCGCAGCCTCGACGGCGGCGAGCGCAGCGCCGGCCTTCGAGCCGTCAGGGCCGCCGGCTTGCGCCATATCCGGCCGGCCACCGCCGCCCTTGCCGCCCAGCGCCTCGGCGCCTTTGCGGACAAGGTCGACCGCATTGAAGCGAGCAACGAGATCGTTGGTCACGCCGACGACAATGCCGGCTTTGCCATCCTCGGTGACGCCGACGATGGCGACGACCCCCGAACCGACGGCTTTTTTCCCCTCGTCGGCGAGGCTGCGCAGGTCTTTCAGATCGATGCCTTCCACGGTGCGCGCCATGAGCTTGATGTCGCCTACCGCGCGCATTCCATCGGCGCCTTCGGCCTTGCCGCCGCCGCCCATGGCAAGCTTCTTTTTCGCCTCGGAAAGCTCGCGCTCGAGCCGCTTGCGCTCATCGAGCAGCGCGGCAACCCGCGCCGGCGCCTCGTCGACCGGCACACGGAGCTCCGAGGCTGTGGCCTTGGCCAGCGCGGCCAGATGGTTGGCGTTTGCGCGCGCGCTACGCCCGGTCAGCGCCTCGACCCGGCGCACGCCTGACGCGACCGCGGATTCACCGACGACGGAAATGATGCCGATATCGCCTGTGCGGCCGACATGGGTGCCGCCGCATAGTTCGACCGACCAGCCCATCGTGTTGCCGCTGCCCTCGCCCATGACGACGACACGGACCTCGTCGCCATATTTCTCGCCGAATAGCGCCCGCGCGCCGGAGGCGATGGCGTCGTCGCGGCTCAGAAGGCGGGTCACCACCGGCGCATTCTGCAGCACGACGTCGTTGGCGATATCCTCGACCCGCTCGATCTCCTCGGGCGTCATCGGCTTGGGATGGGAGAAATCGAACCGCAAGCGGTCGGGCGCGACCAGCGAGCCTTTCTGCGCCACGTGATCGCCGAGCACCTGCCGCAGCGCTTCGTGCAGCAAATGCGTGGCCGAGTGATTTTGCCGGATGGCGCTGCGCCGCGCATGATCGACATTCAGGTCGAGCGCCGCCCCGACTTTGAGGCTGCCTTGCTCGACCGTGCCGAAATGCACGAACAGGTCGCCGGCGCGTTTCTGCGTGTCGGTGACGGCAATGCGCACGCCGTCCGCCGTCATCACGCCGGTGTCGCCGACTTGCCCGCCGAACTCAGCATAGAACGGCGTCTGATTGAGAATGATGGCGCCGCTCTCGCCCTTTTGCAGGGCAGGCACTTCCTTGCCGTCGCGCAGCAGCGCGACCACAACGCCTGCGGCGGTCTCCGTCTCGTAGCCGAGGAAATCGGTGCCGCCGTGCTTCTCGCGCAGCGTGAACCAGACAGCTTCGTCCGCAGACTCGCCCGAGCCCGCCCACGAAGCGCGCGCCTTCTCGCGCTGCCGCTCCATGGCATCGGTGAAGGACGCAATATCGACGCCGATCTCGCGCGGCTTGAGCGCGTCCTGCGTCAGGTCGAGCGGAAAGCCGTAGGTGTCGTAGAGCGTGAACGCGGTTACGCCGTCGAACATGTCGCCCTTCTTGAGCGACTTGCTGGCCTCATCGAGGATCGCGAGTCCACGCTCCAGTGTCTTGCGGAAGCGAATTTCCTCAAGCTTGAGCGTCTCGGTAATCAGCCCCTCGGCGCGATGCAGCTCCGGATAAGCCTGTCCCATCTCGCGCACCAGCGAAGGCACAAGCCGCCACATCAGCGGGTCCTTGGCACCGAGAAGCTGGGCGTGCCGCATGGCGCGGCGCATGATCCGGCGAAGAACGTACCCGCGCCCTTCGTTCGAAGGCAGCACGCCGTCGGCGATCAGAAACGAAGAGGCGCGCAGATGATCGGCGATCACGCGATGGGAAGCTTTGCGCTCGCCGTCAGGATCGACATGAGTGAGGTCGGCGATCGCTTCGATCAACGCGCCGAACAGATCGATCTTGTAGTTGTCGTGCGTGCCTTGCAGCACGGCGGCGATGCGCTCGAGCCCCATCCCGGTGTCGATCGACGGCCGCGGCAGATCGACACGCTCGCCGCCGCCGGCGAGCTGTTCGTACTGCATGAACACGAGGTTCCAGATTTCCACGAACCGATCGCCATCGGCCTCGGCACTCCCGGGCGGCCCGCCCCAGATGTGATCGCCGTGATCGTAGAATATCTCGGAGCACGGTCCGCACGGGCCGGTATCGCCCATGGCCCAGAAGTTATCCGAGCCGGCAATGCGGCCGATCTTGCTGTCCGGCAGCCCGGCGATCTTCTTCCAGAGATTGAATGCCTCGTCATCGTCGATATAGACCGTGACCATGATCCGGTCGGCGGGAACGCCGAACTCTTTGGTCACGAGCTTCCAGGCAAGCTCGATGGCGCGTTCCTTGAAGTAGTCGCCGAACGAGAAATTACCCAACATCTCGAAGAACGTGTGATGCCGGGCGGTGTAGCCCACATTGTCGAGGTCGTTGTGCTTGCCGCCCGCGCGCACGCATTTCTGCGCGGTCGTGGCGCGCACATAGGGGCGCTTTTCCAGCCCGGTGAAAACGTTCTTGAACTGCACCATCCCCGCATTGGTAAACATCAGCGTCGGATCGTTGCGGGGCACGAGTGGAGAACTGGGCACGATTTCGTGCCCCTCGCGCGCGAAATAGCCGAGGAAGTTCGATCTGATATCGTTGACGCCGCTCATGCCGGGCACTCTCTAGCGGTCGCGGTCTTTCCTGTCCAGGAACGGCGCGCGAGACCGCGCAATTGCAGTCAATCCGCAAAAGATATAAGCGCTCCCTTTCGCCCACGCTGCTTAAGCGAGCTTGCCATGCCCGACGCAATTGCCCCCCTCCCCCGCACCTTCGCCGAGCGGCTGCGGGCGCGCCGCTTTGTGATGACGGCGGAGGTCGCCCCGCCGGTCTCCTGCGACGCGCAGGACCTGCTGCGCAAGGCCGTTCCGCTGCGCGGGCTCGCGGACGCCGTTAATATTACCGATGGCGCCGGCGCGCGGGCGCATATGGCGGCGCTCGCCGCGTCGGCGATCCTGATCGACGCCGGCATCGAACCGATCCTGCAGGTCACCTGCCGCGACAAGAACCGCATCGCGCTGCAGAGCGAATTGATGGGAGCGGCCGCGCTCGGCATTCACAACATCCTGGTGCTGACGGGCGACGACCCCAAGGCCGGCGACCAGCCCGACACCAAGCCGGTATTCGACAT
>CAVREN010000114.1:0-22877 GCA_963720115.1 uncultured Alphaproteobacteria bacterium | reverse complement strand
GCCGCATCTGGCGCCCAGAGCGGCAGCAGGTTGAGCAGCTGGCCGTCGTCGATCTCGAGAAGTGGCGTAACATCGGTCGGTTTTTTTCCCGGCGGCGTGACCGAGTTGGGATGCGGCCAGTCGGTCCCCCAAACGATGCGATCGGGGTTGGCGGCGATCAGCGCTTTGGCAAGCGGGACGACGTCGCTGTAGTCGGGTGCAGCCTTTGACGCGCGATAGGCGCCGGAAATCTTGACGTAGGCTCTGCCGCTGCGCACGAGATCGAGCACGTCGGCAAAGCCCGGCTGCCCTAGACCGAGCGCCGCCTGCGCGCCGGCGAAATGGTCGAACACAAGTGGCACCGGCGATGCTGCGAATTGCTTCTTGAGCGCGGCAATCACCTTCAGGTCTGCATAGATTTGGACGTGCCAGTCGCGGTCCTTGACTTGATCGATGGCGGTCTCAAGGAGCCTTCGTGCGAGCGCCGGATCACTGACGTTGCCGGTCGCCAGATTGATCCTGATGCCGCGCACGCCGGCGCAGTGCATGGCGTCAAGCTCGCTCTCCGGCGTCTTGTCGTCGATGACCGCGACGCCGCGGGCCTCCGCGCCGCGCGCTTTCATGCCGGCGAGGGTCGCGGCATTGTCGGTGCCGTAAACGCTCGGTGTGACGATCACCACGCGCTCGATGTGCAGGCTCTGATGCAGCGCCGCCATCTCCTCGGGCAGCGCCATCTCCGGCGTATAGACCCGCCCGGCAAAGAACGGGAATTTCTCCGGCTCACCGAAAATGTGCGTGTGACAATCGCATGCCCCTGCGGGCACGTCGAAATTCACCGGCGTCGCCGGCTGCGACGCCTTCGCCAATGCCCTTCCTGTTCGCACGGCAATTCCGGTCGCGATCGTGCCGAGCACTATTGCGCGTCGTGTTGGCATGGCTTTCCTCCCGCTGACGCTTGCGCCGCCTCGAAAGCGATGAGCTTAGAGGTCAATCAGGCGGCCTTTTGGACGGAATCTTTATAGCGCGGGGGAGAAGTAACCGGAAAACGTGAACAACCACGGTTCGTTGATTTCCGCCACCGTCTCATCATAGAGCGCTCTCAGCGCCTGACGGTCGGGCACGGTCGTTCTTCCGTTGTAAGCAAGCAATTCTCATTGAGCGGTCCGATGCGGGGAAATCCAAGTGAACGAAACACACGAGAAGGTTCCCGTCTAGCAGCTATTACTGCAACCGGTCGCGAATCTTGTCCAGGCCACTGCGCGCGCAACTGTCATCGAGCTTTGCTCCTGGCGCACCAGCGGCACCGATGCCGCCAATAACCTCGTCGCCGAGCTTGATCACCACACCACCGCCGAAGAACATTACATGCGGTAGTTTCGCCAGCGGCGCGATCGAGTCCTCACCCTTGGCGCGTTCCGCGAGTGCCAGCGTGTCGTTGCGAACGTGACCGCCGTGTAGGCCTTGTCGTGCGCGCTATCGAGCGTGTGAATGCCGGCGCCATCGCCGCGCAAGACCGCAATGGTGGCACCATCGGCGTCGAGCACCACAGCAGTCTCGTGATAGCCTTGCCGCCCGCAGGCCGCGACCACTTCGTCCGCCGCCTCCGCCGCGAGCAGGGCGGGAATGCGATGAGTTGACAAGGTCTCGGCCGAGACCGCGCCGACGCCCATCATGACATGCACCGCCACTATCGTCGTCACGCGAAACCCGCTTTTCATGATGCTCCCTCCTGGCAGCATTTGCCGGCAAACACGCTGTCATCCATGGGACCTTCGCCAGCTCGCGGATGGCCTACGGCGCCAGCGGTGCCACGGAGAGGCCACGGACCTGATACCGTTCGATGAGCCGAGCGACTAAGCCCGACGCCTTTGCTTCTTCAACAAAGTCGCGCAAGAATGCGGCACCAGCCGAGTTTGTCCGCGAGGTGCCGATCGCCTGCTGAACCGATGTAAACCGTCCGTCGAGGATGCGCGCGCCGGGCAGCGCAGGTCCTGCAATAGGCGCCCGTAACTTTCTCGCACCTCATCAGCCGTCAGACGCTTTTGCGGGGCAGTGTCTAAATACGGCCGATGGATGCCGATCCTGGCAGGCTTACGCAACCACCGATCCACTGCCCCCGCAAGAATTAGAACACAGGCGCTGACGCAAGAGTCGCCCGGGGCAACAACAATATAGGCCCTGTCATTTCGAAACATTCTGCCAATTTCCATTGCAGCAACGACACTCCCGCCGGGACTATTAATGGAGATTGATTTCAGAGTAATTGACTTCAATCGCACGTCTCACGGCGAGCAGCTTCCTCACCTGCTCGACAGTCGCGGAGACGATCTCACCCTCAATACGGAGCTTAAATCCGCACACGCATCCATCATCGAAGCAAATGGCACCCTCACTGCTTCGATCGCATCCAAATCCGCCGCTGACCTTTGCCGACGCTCCCGATGCGGCTTGAATTGGCAACGCAACAAGAAGCAAGATCAGTAGTGGAGAAAATATCCAATTCATCACATACCCTCGTCGCAAACCAAGTGCGCGAAATGGCGGTGGCGAACCAGAGGGTCCTACCCCACTTCCTTCTGGCTGCGGGACCTACCCCCCGCCAGGTGCCGGCCTAGTGACCCTAACATCCATCAAGGTCCTACCACATGCACCAACTCAAGCCTCGTCTCGTGTGAGTAGGTTGGCGGCGGCGCATCCGCCGGGCTCATCCTCGAAATAGACATAAGCGAGCGGTTGGCCGCTCTGCGCCTTCACGATGACGCACGCGCCGTTATCTTCGATCGTCCATGGCGACGGGAAGCGAGGAGTATGGTGCCGCGCTACCGAGGGGCGGCTGTGCCGTCATGTTATCGTCACGGCGTGAAGCGACCGGGGGACGTGATTCTTGGCATGATCGCTGCGACGGCGACGGCGTTGCTTTCAGCATCCACCACAAAAGCTAGCGGCTGGACTCGACGCGCCCGGCGGGCGTCGAATACCGGCCATGAAGACGTTCCGCGCCACCACCACGCTCGGCGATCTGCACCGCGCCACGCCATGGCTGTGTCTGAACTGCGAGCGCTGGCAGCACCACGCGCCGCTGGCGTGCGTGGTCGCGGTCATCAGGTGGGGCCGCGACACGTCGAGCGACGTGCTGTGGTAGCGTGCGCGTTGCACCGCCTGCGGCAGCAAGGGCGCGACCATTCAGCATCCGGGTTGGGGCGGCGCCGATATCGGGTTTTCGCCGTTCCCGTCAGTATGACCGTGATGACCGCGCCTTAAGCCGCGGGGCGTCGCGGCTAAAGTTCCCGAAGTGAGTGAGGCGCTTGAGGGCATGCAGAAATGCTTGCATGGTCCAAGAATCAGAACGTGTTAAGACCGTGCCGTTGGATCACCGTGGAAAATCTCAACTAGGGAAGACAATGATGGAGCGAAATCAAAGTCAGAATCAGAGTGGCCAGCAAGGAGATCAAGGTTAGCCAAGATGGTCAGCACCAAGGTAGTTATCAAGGCGGCCAGGGTGGTCAGCATGGGGGCGGTGGCAGTCGGCGTTCCGAACAGCAAAATCAGGACCCAAACCGTCGTGGAGGTCTCCGGAACAGCCAGTAAGACGATCCTTGGATGCAATGCAACGGCGCGGCAACAAGTAGGGCATTTGCTAGGGCACAACCCGGCGCCAGTCAAAATATGACAAATTTTTCAATATGTTATTTTAGCAAATGGCGGACATACCAGCAGAATAACGGCGTCAGCAGGCAAGCGACGACCAAGGCGACGGTGGCGATGATCGGCACCGGAACCCCGGCCATGGCGGCATGATCGCCGCCGGACTTCATCGCTTGCTCGAGGATCGCATTGATCACCATTGAGAACGCGATGATTTCGGCCGGCACATATTTCACCATCCGTTCCAGATAGCCGTCGCCGGGGTCGGCTTTGACCATTGGCATCCCGGCCGAGGCAGACTGCCGGTCCTTAAGCCCAGCGACTCGCGAATCGAGATCCGGCACCTGCGGCTTGCGCACCAATCGGCCCATATTTTGCTCTCGAAAGGATGGTTTCGCTGAGAAGTTGCATGACGCTACGTCAACGTGACTGAGTCTGGCAAACGCAGTGCGACAAGAACCAACAGGAATTGTCGGCCCTGTGGATGATTCGCGGCTTGAAAGGCGAAGCGTCAGGCGCGGCCAAACACGCGTGCGAAAATCGTATCGACCTGCGCCAGATGAAAATCGAGGTCGAAATTGGCGGTCAATTCCTTGTCGCTCAAATGCTTGCGCACGTCGGGATCGGCCTTGAGCAGGCCCAAAAACTCGCCTTCGCCGCGCCAGGCTTTCATCGCGTTCCGTTGCACCAGGCGGTAAGCATCCTCGCGGCTCACGCCTTTTTGCGTGAGCGCGAGCAGGACGCGCTGCGAGTGCACGAGCCCGCCGGCCCGGTCCAGGTTTTTCAGCATGTTGCCGGGATAAACGATCAGCATGTCGATAATTCCGGCAAGGCGCACGAGCGCGAAATCGAGCGTCACCGTCGCGTCGGGCCCGATCATGCGCTCGACCGAGGAATGCGAGATGTCGCGTTCGTGCCAGAGCGCGACATCCTCCATCGCCGGCGTCACATAGGCGCGCACCATGCGCGCCAATCCGGACCAGATTCTCCGACAGCACCGGATTGCGCTTGTGCGGCATGGCGGAGGAGCCCTTCTGCCCCTCCGAGAAATACTCCTCCGCCTCCAGCACCTCGGTGCGCTGTAGATGGCGGATTTCGGTTGCCAGCCGCTCGACCGAGGAGGCGACCACGCCAAGCGTGGCGAAATACATTGCATGCCGGTCGCGCGGGATGACCTGCGTGGAAATCGGCTCGACCGACAGCCCCATTGCCTTCGCCACATACGCCTCCACCCGCGGGTCGACTTGCGCGAAAGTGCCGACCGCGCCGGAAATCGCGCAAGTCGCGACCTCGGCGCGCGCGGCCTTCAGGCGCGCTTTGGCGCGGTCGAACTCGGCGTAGGCATAGGCGAGTTTCAGCCCGAAGGTCGTCGGCTCGGCATGGATGCCGTGCGAACGGCCGATTGTCGGCGTGCGCTTGAACTCGCGCGCGCGCCGCTCGAGCGCGGCATTGAGCTTCTCCACGTCGGCGATGAGCAAGTCGGCGGCGCGCACGAGCTGCACATTGAGGCAGGTGTCGAGCACGTCCGACGACGTCATGCCCTGGTGCACGAAGCGCGCTTCCGGCCCGACGATCTCGGCAAGATGGGTCAGAAAGGCGATGACGTCGTGCTTGGTCTCGCGCTCGATCTCCTCGATGCGCGCGATGTCGAAGGTCGCGTTCTTGCCCTTGGCCCAGATGGTCTTGGCGGCTTCCTTCGGGATGATCCCGAGCTCCGCCATGGCGTCGGCGGCATGCGCCTCGATCTCGAACCAGATGCGAAAGCGCGTCTCGGGCGACCAGATCGCCGCCATTTCTGGTCTGCTGTAGCGCGGTATCATCGTCACCTCGCCGGCCAGAGCATGATCCGGAAAAGTGGGTACCGGTTTCCCGAAAAGATCATGCTCCACCAAAAGCCCAGAGCGCGATGATGACTCAACTTAAAGCCATCGCGCTCTAGGCCCGCGCTGTAGCAGATCGCGCCATGCTGAACAATTGCGCTTCACTGTGCAATGCTGAGAAGCGACAGCGAATCACTAGCGATCATTGGGGCCAGCCATGAAATTGCTTCAGATCGTTCCGCGTGAGGGCACGCGTCTTTACGGCGCAATCATCAAGAAGCAGGCCGAAATCCGCCGCAGCGGTCGCGGGACGTTTTCCCGGGCCCGGGCAAGAAAGCGCAAGGCCGCGCGATGGACGCACGTCCGCTACAAGGGGTCTGTCAATCTCGAACCGGGATTGTCGGAGGCAGTGGAGGTCGCGATCTCGTCGCCGGAACGCGGCGACGAGGCGCGGCTGCTCTCGTCATTTCTCGGCTGGCTCGACCGCCATTTCGGCGAGCACCTGTCGTCGATCAACATTCAGTATCAACACGCCGCGCCGGCGCGTCGTCGCCGCTGACCCAAGCCGGCTCGGCGTCAAGCCGCGTTGAGCAATTCCTGCACTTTAGGCCACGGGTCGGACGGCAAATTCTTGAACGGGGCCCAATCCGCCTCGGTCATGCGTGCGAAGATCGACGTTTGGGTCGAGTCTCGCGCACGCACGCGTCGCCACCAGTCGGCAACGCCGGCGTGCCGATCCCAGAGCCCGTTCAGCCGCAGCAATTCCAGCCGCAGCAGATACGGGATCACCGCGCATTCCGCCAGCGAGGATGAACTGCCCGCTAGATACGGCCCGCGTGCGAGCGCCTCCTCCATCCATGTGAAGAGCTTCTGGTGATGCGCCAGCGCCTCGCGGACGAAAGGCGAATCGAGCCCGTTATTGACCACATCACGCTTGTACTCCGCGCGCTTCGGGATGGGCGATTTGAAAAATTCGGCGTCCCGCTCTTGCGGCGTCATCTTGAGAAAGCGGGGGCGGAAGGCCGTGCCGAACGTGAGGATCATGCACGAGTGGTGCAGATACTCATCGATCAGCTTGTTGAACATGTGGACACGCGTGCGATCGATCGGAGCCGCCGGCATCAGCGGCGGGTGCGGAAACGCGTCTTCCAGATAGTAAAGGATCACCGCCAACTCCGTGATCGGCTGTCCGTCGTGGACGAGCGTCGGCACGACGCCATTGGGATTGAGCTTGAGGTAGGCGGGGTCGAACTGGTCACCTTGCAGCTTGAGCTTATGCTCCTTGACCGGCAAACCTTTTTCCGTCAGCGCCAGGCGGACCTTCTGGGCGCAGACCGAGTTCGTATTGTTGTAGAGCTCGAGCATTTGATCCTCCCGCGGCTGCCGCCGCTCACGCCGCGAAGCGCGCGCGGTCGTGCGGCTTCTTGAAATCGACCGGCGTGCCTTTCGGGATGATCCCGGTCGGATTGACGCGCGTGATCGAGTAATAGCCCATCACATAATAGCGCGGCTTCACCGTGTCGGCGACGCCGGGGACCGCGTAGAGCTCGCGCACGTAATTCAGCAAATTCGGAAAATCGGCGATCCGGTTGCGGTTGCACTTGAACAGCGAAAAATAGGCAACGTCGAAGCGCGCCAGCGTCGGGAACAGCCGCCAGTCCGCCTCGGTGATCTGGTTGCCGACCAGATAGCGCTGGCGGCCGAGCCGCGCCTCGATCTCGTCGAGCGTCGCGAACAGCGCGTCATAGGCTTCGTCGTAGGCAGCCTGCGAGCGGGCGAAGCCGCAGCGATACACGCCGTTGTTCACGTTGGTATAGACCTGCGCGTTGATGCGGTCGATCTCGGCGCGCAGATGCTTCGGATAGAAATCGGTCGGGTCGGCGCCGAGCGCGCCGAATTCCGAATTGAGCATGCGGATGATTTCGGACAACTCGTTGTTGACGATCCGCTTGGTCTTCTTGTCCCACAGCGTCGGCACCGTCACCTTGCCGGTGTAATGCGGATGACTGGCTGAATAAGCCTCGTACAGATACCGGAAGCCGTTGACGCGGTCGGGCGTGCAGTCGGGAAAGGCGGGATTGTCCTCGAACGTCCAGCCTTGGTCGCGCAGGCCCGGAACGGCGATGGCGACGCTGATGAGGCCGGTGAGCTTCTTGAGCGCGAGATAGATCTGCGTACGGTGCGCCCACGGGCAGGTATAAGCGACATAGAGGTGATAGCGCCCGGCCTCGGCCGGAAAGCCGGACGAGCCGTCGGCCGTGATGCGGTCGCGGAACACGCTGTCCACGCGCTGGAAATTACCGGCCTTGCCGATCTCGCTGGCCGGATCTTCGTCGCGCCATCGGCCGTCGACCAGCATACCCATTACGCAGCCTCCCCGCGGACCAGCGCCGCCGCCTGGCGGATCGCGGCGATGTTTGCTCGATAGGATTCCGGCGTGCGGTCCCTGAACACCGCGGAGCCGGCGACCAGCGCATTGGCGCCGGCGCGCGTCACCTCGGCGGCGTTCTCGGGCGTAATGCCACCGTCGATCTCGATGTCGATTGGCCGCGCGCCGGTAAGCGCGCGCACTTTGCGCAACTTCTCGACGGCGCCGCGAATGAATTTCTGGCCGCCGAAGCCCGGATTGACCGACATGATCAGCACGAGATCAATGAGATCGATCACCGGCTCGATGCTCTCGACCGGCGTTCCGGGGTTCATCGTCACGCCGGCCTTCTTGCCGAGTGCGCGGATCGTCTGCAGCGAGCGATGAATGTGGGGGCCTGCCTCCACATGCACGGTGATGATATCGGAGCCCGCCTTGGCGAACGCTTCCAGATAAGGATCGCACGGCGCGATCATCAGATGCACGTCGAACACCTTCTTGGTATGGCCGCGCAGCGCTTTCACCACATCCGGGCCGATCGAGATGTTGGGCACGAAATGGCCGTCCATGACGTCGACATGGATCCAGTCGGCGCCGGCCGCATCGACCGCGCGCACTTCCTCGCCGAGCTTGGCGAAGTCGGCGGCCAAAATCGAAGGGGCAATGATGAGTGGGCGCTGCACCTGAATTCCTCGTAGAATATTCGACTCCGCTCGTCCCCGCGGAAGCGGGGACCCAGACTGGATTCCCGCTTACGCGGGAATGAGCGGGAATTAGGCGTCACCTGTCAGCGTTCGCCTAACACGCTGGACAACGGCGGGCAACGCGCGCCGCTCGACATAGGTTGATGGAAGCCAAACCCAACAAGCTCACGCGCCACGCCGCAAAGCCTCCTTAACCTTCTCCGGCGTGAACGGCACGGAACGAAGCCGCACGCCGGTCGCGTCGAACACCGCGTTCGAGATCGCCGACGGCACCACCGCCGCCGAAGGCTCGCCCGCGCCCCAGGGCTTTTCGGCGGGGCGGTCGATCAGGTCGATGAGGATGTCCGGCACTTCGGGGAACGTCAGGATCGGATAGCTCGCCCAATCGAGGCTGGTCACGGCCGAGCGGCTGAATGTCAGCTCCTCCTTTAAGGTCCGGCTCACGGTCTGGATGATGTTGCCTTCGATCTGGCTCAGCACGCCGTCGGGATTGATTATCTGCCCGCAATCGTGCAGCACGAAGAACTTCCTGGCGCGGATCTCGCCGGTCGAGCGCTTGACCTCTACCTCGGCGACGACGGCGATATAGGTGCGCACCAGCTCATATTTGCAATAGGACACGCCGCGGCCGGTCACGACGTCGCCGCTCTGCCCGCCGCGCGGGGAGGGGCGTTTCTCCCACTGCGCGAGCGCGGCGACGCGGTTGAGAATTTCGACGCCGCGCGTATCGGCCGGATCGAGATATTTCAGCCGAAACGCGATTGGGTCGGCGCCGGCCGCCGCCGCGAGTTCGTCCATGAAGCATTCGTTCGCGAACGTGTTTTGCATCCGGCCTGGCGTCCTGATCCAGGACGGCCGGAACGGCGTCGTCTCCAGCCGGTGACAGACGGCTTTGATGTTGGCGAATTTGTACGGGACGTTCGAGTTCTGAAAGATGTTGCCCGGCGCGATGGTCTCGTCGGACGGCGTGCCGCTGAGCGTCGCCGCCACCAGCGGCACCACGAACGCGTTCGGCGTCTGCTGCGGGATGAAGAATTCCGAGTCCCAGGCCGTCACGGCGCCGGCCGCGTCCAGCGTGGCCCGCAAATCGACCAGCGTCGGCGGACCTTTCGGATCCCAGCCATGCTCGTCGGCGCGCGACCATTGCACACGCACCGGGCGGCCGACCGCCTTGGCGAGCAATGCCGCATCGGCCGCGGCGTCTTCATGTCCGTTGCGGCCGTAACAGCCGGAGCCCTCTACATAGATGCAGCGCACATTCTCGGGCGGCAGATCGAACATCTTCGCGAGCTGCTTGCGCAGGTTATGGGTCGCCTGCGACGCCGACCAGGACGTGAGCTTGCCGTCCTTGAATTCGGCGATCGCGCAGGAAGGTCCGATCGAGCCGTGCGTATGAATAGCGAATTCGTAGGTGGCGTTGATTCTTCTTGACGCCGTCCTTGGTCATGGCCTCGGCGGTGTTGCCGACATTCGCGGTGACCTCGTCCTTGGCGACTTTGCTGGCGCGTACGTGCTCGAAGAGCTTCGTCTGCTCGGGCAATCCTTCCCAGGCGGACCAGGTCGCCTTGATCTGTTGCGCCGCCTTGATGGCGGCCCATTCGTTCCCGGCGACGATGCCGAGGAAGTTGCCTTCGCGCACAACCCGGACAATGCCGGGAATACCCTGAACCGACGCCTCATCGACGCTCCGCAGCTGCGCGCCGATTGCCGGCGGCCGGACGACGCGGCCGTGCAGCATTGCGGGCACGCGCACATCTTGCATATAGGTGAACTTGCCGGTGACCTTGTCCGGAATATCGAGGCGCGGGATCGAGGTGCCGACGATTGTGAAGGTCTTCGGATCTTTGGTCGCCGGCGGCTTTTGATGGTCGAGCGTGAGTGAAAAGGTCTTGCCTCCGATCAGTTCGCCATAGCTTGCTTGTTTGTCGCCGCTGCGAATGATGCCGTCGGCGACTTTCAGCTCGGCGACGCCGGCGCCGAGCTGTTTCGCCGCGAGCTCAATGAGCGCGCTCTTCGCCAAGGCGCACGCATTGCGAATCTGCACGCCGCCGATCTGGACAGCGAGGCTGCCGAATGTCGGACCCTGATCGGGCGTCAGCGCCGTGTCGCCTTGCACGACCGTGACTTTGCTCAGCGGCACATCGAGCTCTTCGGCCGCGATTTGGGTCAGCGCTGTGCGCACGCCGGTGCCGAGATCGACCTTGCCGGAGTAGATGGTTACCGCGCCCACGGAATCGATGGCGAGAAAGCTATCGACCGCGGTCAGCGCCAACGGCTTCCCCGCGACGGCCTCTTCGGCCAATGCTTCGCGTGCCGGCCCGCCAAATGAAAAGCTGACGACAAGCGCGCCACCACTTTTGAGTACCTCGCGGCGCGAGGGAATGAACGGCTTACCCATCATTGCCTCCCTTGCACCACGTCGGCGGCGCGCATGACAGCGCGCACGATCCGGGCGTGGGTGCCGCAGCGGCAGAGATTGGTGGCAAGCGCATTCTTGACGTCAGCCTCGCTCGGCTTCGGGCTCCCGGCGAGGAACGCCGCCGCCTGCATGATCATGCCGTTGATGCAATAGCCGCACTGCGCCGCCTGTTCCTGGATGAAGGCGCGCTGCACTGGATGCAGATTGTCCGGCGTGCCAAGTCCTTCCAGCGTGACGACTTTGCTTTTTTCGTTGATCGCGGAAAGTGGCAGCACGCACGAGCGGACCGCCTGGCCGTCAAGATGCACAGTGCACGCGCCGCATTGCGCGAGCCCGCATCCGAAACGCGGCCCGTGCAAGCCGAGATTGCCGCGCAGCAAATAAAGGAGCGGCATATCCGGGTCGTCCATCGTAGTCGTGACCCGTTCGCCGTTTACGTTCAACGTCTTGGATATAGCCATCGCGCTTCCCTCCGGAAGTTGGCCTGCATGGGCAGAAGCCTCGCGATCAAATCGTGGCGCGATCTGCCCGGTGGCCCCGCATGGCGCTCGCCAGCGCCGATTGCCGAAGGCCGCCGCATGAGCATACGCCGGGTGCCGCGCCAGCCAAGACACGGTTCAGCGATGCTGTGTTGCGCAACGGGATTGTTGCGCAATAGGTTCCGCTTCCTTACTTAAGCGCGAGCTTCAGACCAAATCGATTTGGCGCTCTAAATTTTGGTAGAGCATGATCTTTTCGGAAAAGCCGGTTCCCACTTTTCCTGATCACGCTCTAGCTCCCAGCCGCAACGGAGGTTCTCCTGGCGCGCGTTGACATTATCGTGCTTGGAGCCGGTATCGTCGGCACCTCGATCGCGCTTCATCTGGTCAAGCGCGGCCTCGCCGTGACGCTCATCGACCGCGGCGAGCCGGGGGAGGGCACGTCCTACGGCAATGCCGGCATTATCGAAGGCAATACGGTCTTCCCGGCGGCCTTTCCGGCAAGCTTCACCGAACTTGCGCGGATCGCGCTGAAGCGTTCCACGCTTGCCAATTATCATCTCGGATTCCTGCCCAAGGTCGCGCCCTGGCTTCTGGCCTTTCGCGCGGCCTCGCAGCCCGCGCGTCTGGTTGAAACCGCGCAGATCATGCGGCCTTTGTTGGCGCGCGCCGTGCCCGAGCACGATGCGCTCGCCGCCGAGTCGGGCGCGCAGCGCCATTTCAGCCGGCGCGGCTGGCTCAAGGTTTATCGGACGCGCAGGCTGTTCGAGGCCCAAAAGGTCGAGCTCGATCTCGCCGCGCGCTTCGGCATCGCCAACGTCCCGCTCGACCGCGACGGGGCGCTTGCGCTCGAGCCGGCGCTCGATGGGGTCTTCCGCCATGCCGTGCATTGGACCGGCGCGGTGAGCGTGAACAATCCGCTGGCGGTGACGCGTGCCTACGCCGCGCTCTTCACTACGCTCGGCGGTTTGATGCTGACCGGGGACGCGCGCTCGCTGCACCGTTCCGACCGCTCCTGGCGGGTTGAGACGGAGTCGGGCCCGGTCGATGCCGGCGACGTAGTGGTCGCGCTCGGGCCGTGGAGCCTCGACGTGCTGGCGCCGCTCGGCATCACGCTACCGCTTGCGGTCAAGCGTGGTTATCACCGCCATTTCCGCCCGCAGGGCAATGCCACGCTCAATCGCCCGGTGCTCGATGCGCAATACGGCTACGTGCTGGCGCCGACGGAGCAGGGCATCCGGCTCACCACCGGGGCGGAGTTTGCGCCCCGCGATGCGCCGGCGACGCCTGCTCAGTTCGCGCGCCTGATGCCGGCGGCCAAGGCTTTGTTTCCGCTCGGCGAGCCGGTCGAGCCGCAGCCCTGGTTGGGCGCCCGGCCGTGCTTTGCGGACTCCCGGCCGGTGATCGGGCGGTCACCGGGTCAGCGCGGCCTGTGGCTGGCGTTTGGACACGGCCATTGGGGGCTGACGCTCGGGCCGGCGACCGGCCGGTTGATGGCCGAAATGATGACCGGTGCCACGCCGTTCTGCGACCCCAAGCCCTTCAGCGTCGAGCGGTTCGGGAAGTGAGGCCTGAAAGTCGGATGGGGATCATTCTGGCGAAAAGCGCAGAGGGATCGTCATTTCGGGGCGCGACGAAGTTCGAAGTCGCGAGCCCGGAATCCATAATCCTGAATCGGTGCCAGTTCTGCGCGGTCTGTGAATGCGGCTTCCGGGTTCGGCGCCAACCAAGTCGGCTGATGCCGACTTGGACCTGAAATAGTGTCGATCTCGGGAACACCCGAGATCGATGCCGCCCCGGAATGACCATCCTTACTCGCCGATCGTGCGGATGACGCTGCTCTCAGGCCGCGTATTGTTCGACGACAGCTTGTCCTCGTGCGAGAGCATTTCGTCGTATTTCGGCACCGTGGCGACGTCGCCCTTCGGCACCATGTGCACCACCTTGTAGCCAGCCGCTTTCAGCTGTCGGATCAGTTCCGGCATCGCCTCGGCTGTGTGTTGCTTGAAATCGTGCATCAGTACGATGCCTTTACCGTGCTTCTCGAGCTGGCTCATCACCGATTTGATCACGTCTTCGGGCTTGTGCAGCTTGAAGTCGCGTGAATCAATGTCGGTCGAGAACACCCCGATATTGCGTTCGGCCAGGTACGACATCAGTTGCGGCGGATGCTGCAGGGCCGGAAAGCGGAAGAACGGCGCGACCTTTCCACCGCCGGCCGCCATGTGCACCGCGCTGAAGCCCATCTCGATTTCCGCCTTGGCCTGCTCGATGTCCTTGGCGTAGGGGTTGCGCGCCAGATCCTTATGCGACCAGGTATGGGTGCCGAGCGTCATGCCGGCCGCGAGCACCTGCTTGGTGATCTCCGGGTGCCAGCTTGCGTGCTTGCCGATCTCGAAGAAGGTCGCCTTCAGGCATTCGTCGGCCAGCGCCTTGAGCACGGCCGGCGTGTTGCCTGGCCAGGGCCCGTCATCGAAGGTCAGCACGACTTCCTTGTCGCGCAGGAAGTCATATTGCTTGAAATGCTCGAAACCGAAGCCGGGACCGCCGGTCGTGTCGATTTCGACAATGCGGGTCAGCCCCATGCCGCCGGGCTTATCGCACGGCGGAATGGCCGTCGCCGAAGGCGCGGGCTTCGGTTGCGCCGCGGCGGCGCTCGGAACGGCCGGCGTCGTCTGGGTCGCTTGCGCCACTCGCATGGGCGTGGGAGCGGGTGCAGCCGGAGCGCTTGCCGCCGGGGCGGCTTCCGCGCCCGATTGAGCCACCTGGCTGACGGGATTGACCGGATGACGCCGCGCGGCAGCGGGCGCTGCTTGTGCCGCTGGGGCGGCAGCCGAATCGGAAGCGGTCGCCTGCGAGGGCGCCGTGGACATCCTTTGTGCCGAGACGACGCCGAAAGCCGCGAGGCCCAGGATCATCAAAGCTGCGACTATGCTGATTACGAAGCGCATCATAACCCTCTAACGCATGGTGCCTGCACACATAGTAACCCATGGTGCTCGCACGCACTGTGTCACAACGCACTAAACAGCACTTTAAGCAGCGCGGAACCTTGACAGATACTTGGCAGAGAGAAGGCCAAATCGGCAATCGAAGTCAACGGCGGTAGCGCTGCTACGCCGGAAAGATGGGGATTGTGCTTTCTTCGGCACGCCCGGCGTCACGCAAATGCCGATAAATTGTCAGTTACCGCTTGAATCGGTCCGCCCAACTCGGCAGAGCGCCGGGCAGCGGCAGAGCGGCTGCGGCAAAAACGCCACGCGCAATTGCCCGCGCCACCACATTGGCCGCAATGGTCCCAAGCTCGGCCAATCCGATCAGCGGATCGGCCAGTGGCTTACGCGCGGTCGAAGCGGCGAAAACCACATCGCCATCGAGCGGGGTATGGACCGGGTAAATCGCCCGCGAAAGGCCCGATTGGGCCATCACGGCTAGCCGTTTCGCCTGCATCTTGCTCAATATCGCGTCGGTCGCGACTACGACGAGCGTCGTGCTCTGGTTGGCCGAGCCCTTGGTGACCGGCCTAAGCGCTTGTTCGGAAAAGCTTGTCGGCCAGCCAAGCCCGCCGAATTCGCCGGCGCGTTCGAACGGCGCCGCCCAGAACCAGGGGCCATCGCCGATTGTGACGCTTCCGACCGCGTTGACGGCGGCAAGCGCGCCGACCGTGTGGCCCTCCGCGGTTACCGCCGAGGCCGAGCCGATACCGCCCTTGCAGTTGACTGTAGTCGCGCCGGTGCCGGCGCCGACGCTGCCAAGCGCAAAATCTGCGCTCGCGCCTGCTGCGGCGGCGTAGCCGAGCTCGCGGTAGGGCGGGTAGCGACCCCAATCCTTGTCGCCGCCGCTGAGAAGATCGAACAGGATCGCGGCCGGAACGATCGGCACCCGCGCCGTGCGCACCGCAAAACCGCGGCCTTGTTCCCTCAGCCAGGCCTGCACGCCGGACGCCGCATCAAGCCCGAAGGCGGAGCCGCCGGCGAGCGTGATGGCGTCGATTCCTTCGACGGTTTGCGCCGGATCGAGCAGAGCGGTTTCGCGCGTGCCCGGTCCGCCGCCGCGCACGTCAATGGAAGCAGCCGCCGGCTCGTCAAAAATGATCGCGGTTGCGCCCGAGCCGAGCCGCATATCCTCAGCATGGCCGACTTTTATTCCGGGGACGTCGGTAATGAGATTGCGCAAGTTGCACTCCGGTCATTCCCGGGCGCGGACGAAGTCCACGAGCCCGGAATCCATAACCACGAAACTCGTGAACATTACACGAGAGTTTCCCCTTGGACGCTGGAGGGTATGGATTCCGGGCTCCTCGCGGAGCCTGTCATCGGGCCGGCCACTTCGGGCCGGACCCGTTGGCTCGGCCCCGGAATGACGAGGCCATCACAACCTCGCGGGCTCGCGCCTGCGGCGCTTGCGTGCGCAGGACTGGCCGGGCATGGAGTGCGCTATGCAAGTTTCTATCGCCGCCGCGTTTGCGGCCGGCATGCTGAGCTTTCTCTCGCCCTGCGTGCTGCCGCTGGTGCCGCCGTATCTCGTCTATATGACGGGCACGTCGCTGGAGCGGCTTGCCGACGCCGAGCCCGAGCCGCGGGTTCGCCGTGAAACCGCGGCCGCGGCGCTTCTTTTCGTGCTCGGCTTCTCCACGGTCTTCGTGACGCTCGGCGCCAGTGCCAGCGCCGTCGGCGCACTGCTGCGCGCCTATTCGGGCGAGCTCGCGATTGTCGCGGGCGTCGTCATCATCGTCATGGGGCTACACTTCCTCGGCCTGACGCCGATCGCGCTGTTGATGCGCGAAAAGCGCATGGAGATGGTCAAGCCGGTCGGCCTGTGGGGCGCCTATCTGATGGGGCTCGCCTTTGCGCTCGGCTGGACGCCCTGCATCGGTCCGATCCTGGCCGCGATCCTGGCGGTCGCTGCCTCGGAGGAAACCGTGGCCAAGGGCGCCGGCATGCTCGCGGTCTATTCGCTCGGGCTTGGCATCCCGTTCATTGTTGCGGCCTTTGCCATCGAGCCGTTCGCCGCATTCCTTACGCGCTTTCGCGCCCATCTCGGCTTGGTCGAGAAAGCGATGGGCGGGCTTCTTGTTCTCACCGGAGTCGCCTTCCTCACCGGCGCGGTCTCGCAGGCAAGCTTCTGGCTGCTCGAGACGTTTCCGCTGCTGGGGAAGATTGGCTAGCGTCATTCCGCGGCGCGCCGAAGGCGCGAGCCCGGAATCCATAGCACAGGTCTGACAGGACTATTTGAGCGCCACCGCCTCGGCGGTGGATATGGATTCCGGGGCTCGCCGCTTCCGCGGCGCCCTGGAATGACGAGCCTCAACTCCGCCCGGCCTCGCTGTAGATCTCGTCGTAATTGCCGTCCTTGTCCCAGCGATAGACGGCCCAGCCGCCCGACGTGATGTCGCCCTTCTTGTCGAAGGAGATCGGGCCGAGCACCGTGTCCCAGGTTCCGGCGCGCATGGCGGCGGCGACTTTCTGCGGATCGGTGGTGCCGGCCTTGGCGGCGGCCTGCGCCCACACCTGAAAGGCGGCATAGGTGTAGAGCACGTAGCCTTCCGGATCGATGCCCTTGTCCTTGAACTTCTTGACGATCGGGGCAGCCGTCGGACGCTTGCGCGGATCAGGCGGGAAGGTGATCAGCACGCCTTCGCCCGCCGGGCCGGTGATGGAAGCAAATTCGCGCGAGGCGAGCGCATCGCCGGCCATGAGGATGGTGTTCAATCCCTGATCGCGCATCTGGCGCACGATCAGGCCGGCTTCCTGGTGATAGCCGCCGTCATAGACGACATCGATATTGTTGCGCTTGAGCTTGGAGACGAGCGCGGTGAAATCCTTGTCGCCCTGAATGTAGGACTCGTTGAGCTTCTCTTTCACGCCCGCGGCGTTGAGCGCCTTCTTCACCTCGTCGGCGAGGCCTTTGCCGTAGGTGGTCTTGTCGTTGATGATGGCGATGTTCTTGTCCTTGAAGTTCTTCGCCAGATAGCTGGCGGCAAAGCCGCCCTGCTGGTCGTCGCGTCCGCAGGTGCGGAACGTGTTCCACATGCCGCGATCGGTGAATTGTGGATTGGTCGAGCCCGGCGTGATCTGCAGCACGCCGCCGTCGAGATACGCGTCCGAGGCCGGGATCGAGGACGAGGAGCAATAATGGCCGACCGAAACGACCACTCCCATGCCGGAGAGTTTCTCCGCCACCGAGCGCGCTTGTTTCGGGTCGCAGGCGTCGTCGCCGACTTCGAGCCGAAGCTTTTTGCCAAGCACGCCGCCTGAGGCATTGATGTCGGCGACCGCCTGTTCGGCGCCGTCGCGGAACTGGCGGCCGAAGGTTGCCTGTCCGCCGGTCATCGGGCCTGCGACCGCGACGGGGATGTCCTGCGCGAACGCGGGCGCGGTTCCAAGCATCGACAGCAGCGCGATGGCGGTAAGCGAAAGTTTGTTCATATGCGTCCTCTCATGCATGCGGGAGGATTGACGTTGCCGCACGATAACACTGCTAGGTCTGGTTTTCTCGCCCGATTTCGCGCCAGCCGAGCGGGCCGGAACGGACATAGAGCCAGGGATATTGCTGCACCATCTGGTTGGCGCGGGTCGCCCGCCAGGCCAGCATGCCGGCGATGACGAAGACCGCGGTATCGCAGGCATAGGAAGGCAGCGACAGAAGCTCGCCCTGGAATAAGGCGAAATGAAAGAAGCGCGCGGCGGCGCCGAGAAGAAGCGCGGCGATCACCACCTGCCACGGCGGCCGCCAGGCGTGAGCGATGGCGCGGCCCGACAAAGCCGCCGCGCCGCCGCCGATCACGGCCGTCAGCAGCAAGATCTGCACGATGGTTTCGCCCGAATAGAGCCCGTCCATCTTTCCTCAGCGAGCTCCGCCTTCGAGATAGGCGGCGCGGATTTCCGGTCGCCGCAGCAACTCGCGCCCTTCGCCTTGCAGCGTGATCGCGCCGTTGACCATGACATAGCCGCGGTGGGCAAGTTTGAGCGCATGGTAGGCATTCTGCTCGACCAGAAACACGGTCAGCTTGTCACGCTCGTTGAGTGCGCGAATGGCGGCGAAAATCTGCTGCACGAGGAGTGGCGCCAGGCCGAGCGACGGCTCGTCCAAGAGGATAAGCCGCGGCCGGCCCATCAGCGCGCGCCCGATTGCCAGCATCTGCTGCTCGCCGCCCGAGAGCGTTCCGCCGCGCTGGGTGCGGCGGTCGGCAAGCCGCGGGAATAGCGCGAACACGCGTTCGAGATCGGCGGCGAAATCGAGTCTCGTCGGTGACGGTGGCGCCGATCTGCAAATTTTCCAGGACGGTCATGCGCGGAAAAATCCGGCGGCCTTCGGGCGATTGCGCGATGCGGAGCTTCGCCACCTCGTGCGTCGGCAGCCCGGTGATATCGCGGCCGGCAAAGCTGATGCTGCCGTCGTGCGCGCGCGGGCTGCCGAATACCGTCATCATCAGGGTCGACTTGCCGGCGCCGTTGGCGCCGATCAGCGCGACGATCTCGCCTTCATGCACGTCGAGGTCGACGCCCTTGAGCGCGAGCACGTTGCCGTACGAGGCTTTGACGCCGCGCAGTGAAAGCAGGGGCGCGCTCACGGTCGCGCCTCCGCTTGCGCGACCGCTTCGTCCTCGTCCGCGACGCCGAGATAGGCGGCGATCACTTTCGGATCGCTGCGCACGTCGGTCGGCGCGCCGTCGGCGATCTTGATGCCGTAATCCAGCACCACGATGTGATCGGAGATTTCCATCACCACGCCCATGTCGTGCTCGATCAACAGGATCGAGGTGCTGTGCTGGTCGCGGATGGCGCGCAAAAGCCGATTGAGGTCGGCGCTCTCGTTGTTGTTGAGGCCGGCGGCCGGCTCGTCGAGACAGAGCAGCACCGGGTCGGTGCACATGGCGCGCGCGATTTCGAGGCGCCGTTGCGCGCCATAGGGGAGCGCGCCGGCGGGATCGTCGGCGCGCCCAGTGAGCCCGACGCGGTCGAGCCAGTAGCGCGCTTTGTCGATGGCGCGCTGCTGCGCGCGCGCATAGGACGGCGCGCCGAACAGGCCGAGCAAAGTGAATCCCGAAGCCAGCATCAGCGTGTTGTGCTGTGCGACCAAAAGATTTTCCAGAAGCGTCATGCCGGCGAACAGCCGCACGTTTTGGAACGTGCGCGCCACGCGCGCCTCCTTGGCGATCCGAAAGCCCGGAAGGCGTTCGAGCAGATACGAGGCGCCGTCCGGGTGTGCGAGCCGCAAGCGCCCGACCGTCGGCCGATAAAAGCCGGTGATGCAGTTGAACAGCGTGGTCTTGCCGGCGCCGTTCGGCCCGATCAGCGCAGTGATTTCGCGCGCGCGCGCGGTGAAGCTGAGATCGTTGACGGCGACGAGGCCGCCAAAGCGCATGGTCAGATGTTCGACCGTGAGCAGCGGCGCCGCGATCACGCCGGGCTCTCCGAGCGCGCCTCGGCCACGAGCTCCGGCGGGATGTCCTTGCGCCGGCGCAGGAAGACGGACGGCGTGCGGGCTGAAACAAGCCCGCGAGGCCGGTAAATCATCACCGCGACCATGGCGGCTCCAAAGACCAGCATCCGATACTGGTCGAATTCGCGCAGTAATTCGAACGCGCCGAGCATCACCGTAGCGGCAACGGCGACGCCAAGCTGCGAGCCCATGCCGCCGAGCACGACGATGGCGAGAACGAAAGCCGATTCGCTGAAATTAAACGATTCAGGACTGATGAAGTTTTGACGGGTCGCGTAGAAAGCGCCGGCAAAACCGCCGAACATCGCGCCCATGGCGAACGCGGTGAGCTTGGTGGTCGTGGTGTTGATGCCGAGTGCGCGGCACGCGATTTCGTCCTCGCGCAATGCTTCCCAAGCGCGACCGATTGGTAAACGGCGCAATCGCAAGCTGACCCAGTTCGTCAGTAGAGCAAGCACGAGTATGACGTAATAAAGATAGAGGTACTTTTGCTTGGGAGAGAATGGGATTCCGAACGTTGCAGCGAAGCCCTTATCGCTCGAATTGAAGGGCAAGCCAAAAAACGAGGGACCGGGGATTCCGACAATGCCGTTGGGGCCGCCGGTGAGGTCCTGCCAGTTGAGCAGGATCAGCCGGATGATTTCGCCGAAGCCGAGCGTGACGATGGCGAGATAGTCGCCGCGCAGGCGCAAGACCGGAAAGCCCAGCAGGACGCCGGCGAATGCGGCGAGGATTCCGGCAACAGGCAGGCAGATCCAGAACGACAGTCCGAAATGATGCGCCAGCAGCGCATAGGAATACGCGCCGACCGCGTAGAACGCGACGTAACCGAGATCGAGGAGGCCGGCGAGACCAACCACGATGTTCAACCCCAACCCGAGCATCGTGTAGGTGACAATGAGGATACCGAGATCGATCAAGTAACGATTGCCAACGGCGTAAAAAATGATCGGAGCAATGAGCGCGAACGCAAGAAGCAGCGCCGGCACATAAGGGCCGATATGCGCCGCAATAGTCTTCCAGGTGGGAATCAAAAAGTCGAATGACGCCTTGATCCTCGCTCCAAAAAGCGCCCGTAAGAAAGCGCCGGCAAAGACGCCGCCGACGAGTACGCTAACGGCGCCAAAACGCGTGGTGATCACCAGCGCCCCGGTCGGTCCCTGATCTGTCTTAACGCCGACCATCAGCACGAAAAGCCCGAACGCGATGGCGGCCGCTATGGCGGCTTCTTTCAGCGCGGCAGCAAGGGCAGATGGCTTGAAGGGCTCGCTTTCGCGCGGCACGCGGTCCCCGCTTCTCTCACACCTTCTCGACTTCCGGCCGGCCTAAAATCCCGGTCGGCAGGAAAATGAGCACGATGATGAGGATGGAGAAAGCCGCAACGTCTTTGTACTCGATCGAGAAATAGGCCGACCACATCGTTTCGATCAGGCCGATCAGAATGCCGCCGAGCATGGCGCCGGGCAGCGAGCCGATGCCGCCGGCGCGGCGGCTGTGAAGGCTTTGACGCCGGCCAGAAGCCGATAGAGAAATCGATCGCGCCGTGATCGAGGAGGAACATCAGGCCGGCGACGGCCGCCAACGCCGCCCCGATCACGAAGGTGAGCCGAGATGGTGCGGTCGACATCGATCCCGGAAAGCGCCGCCGTTTTAAGGTCCTTTCGCAGGCCCGCATGTTGCGGCCAAGCCGGTGCGCGCCACGAGATAGGAGAAGCCACCATCACGATCAGCGTCGCGACCACGACCATGATCTCGATGTTCAAGCCGCACGGCAAAATCGTTCCTTCAAACAGTGTGTCACCGCGCGGATTAGCGGCGGCAGCGGCTACGCGCGCGCCCTGTGCGACCTGCACATAGTTTTGCAGACACGATCGACATGCCGATACGCGGAGATCAGCGGCGCGAACCGGAACGACTGCCGCGCGGCCGGTCAGGCGATACGCTCGACCGTCCGGCGTACAGCGCGGTCAGCACCATCGACACCAGCAGCGCCAGCAACAGCGCCAGTGGCACCGCGGTAACGCCATCGCCACCAGCACCAGAAGACAATCAGGCCAGGACGCGCCAACCATGAAAATGTCGCCGTGCGCGAAATTGATCGTACCGATCATCCATCGACCATCGTATGGCCGATTGCGATTCCCCATGGGTCGAAGCCGACATCATGCCGTTGATGAGCTGCTGAACAAATTTGCCATACGTCAACGCCTTCCGTCCCTCAAAGTCTTTAACAGACTCATCCCACGCCGCAAAGCGGCGCCGGCGCGATGTTGAGACTCGGTTCGGGAGCTCCGAGCGTCTCCCTTGCTTATCGTTGAGCCGCATTTTCTTGTCGATTTCCGAATCCGTCCCCGAAGACTTCGAGCGGTCCTTCTGGGACTACGCCACCGCCTTCGGTTATCGTCCCATCAACGGAGCTCCACAACATCGACCTGGAGCACGTCCCAATGGCAACGAGCAACAGAATGCCGCGCGACCCGCCCGCCGCGCGACCCGCCGACGGGCGCAACGGACAGCCGCCAGCGGCAGCAGCGAACAAGAACCCGTGAGCAGCATCAGGCAGCAGCAGAGGCCGGACGGGTGAGTCAGCACAGCAGCAGGACGAAGCAGGCAGCGGTATGACCCGCTGAATCCGGGTTGACGGAGCAGCCCCGTAGGAGCAGCGGCTCCCGTTCTGTCTCGATCCATCCGCACAGCAGCAAGCTTCTTCTTTCGCGTCGATCCGCTTATGCTTCGACATGGCCAACGCACCTTACCCTGTTTAGTCTCTACGGCGTCACAGAACGGTTGAGCATCGATTCGTCCGCGTCGAGACAATTCCCTGCACGCTCTTCGGTGCGCGATTCGACCATTCGCGCGCACCCGGCATCGCGGTCGTCCATTCTTCTGATGAGAGCGCCAGCGGCGGCGGTGAGCTTCGGAGCCGCCCGCTTGCTTTCGCCGCCGGCTGCCCGCGTCTCGTGCGCATGGCGCATGGTTTCCGCTTCAGCCCGGCACGAAGGCTCGGTCATGAGCTTC
>CAVREN010000113.1:0-29453 GCA_963720115.1 uncultured Alphaproteobacteria bacterium | reverse complement strand
TGTTCGCGATCGACCTCGGCCTGACTTCGTCGGGACTGGTGCATCCAGCGAGCCCGATCGACTTTGCGCATTATTTCTCCTCGCCGCGCTCGATCCATATCGCCATCGATCTCGCCGGCTTGGCGATCGCGGGCGGCTTGTTCATCGTGCCGACATTCGCTGCCGTGCAGGCGTGGGCCGGTCCCGATCATCGCGCCCGCGTGGTTGCCGCCGTCAACGTGCTCAACGCCGCCTTCATGGTGGTCGGCGCCGTTTTCTTCGGCCTGCTGCAAACGCTCGGCTTCAGCGTCCCCGTGCTGTTTGTGCTCATCGGCATCGCCAATCTCGTCGTCGCCGTGTTCATCGCCCGCACCATGCCGACGAGCTGGCTGAACGACCTCCTCTCCATCGTCTTCCGCGCCTTCTACCGGCTGGAAGTCGAAGGGCTGGAGAACGTCGCCAAGGCCGGCCACAACGCCATCATCGCGATGAACCATGTGAGCTTCCTCGACGCTCCGGTGGCGATGGCGATCCTGCCCAAGCGTCCGGTGTTCGCCGTCGATACCGGCATTGCGCAGCGCTGGTGGATTCAGCCGTTCCTGCCGTTCGTGCGCACCATGGCGCTCGACCCGCTCAAGCCGATGGCGCTGCGCACGATCATCAACGCGGTGCGCGAAGGCAACATGCTGGTGATCTTTCCGGAAGGCCGCATCACCATCACCGGCAGCCTGATGAAAATCTACGATGGCGCGGCGATGATCGCCGACAAGTCGGACGCGATGGTGGTGCCGGTCCGGATCGAAGGGCCTGAGCGCACGATCTTCTCGCGATTGACCGACGCGCAGGTGCGGCGCCGATGGTTCCCGAAGATCAAGGTGACGATCCTCGAACCGGTGAAGATGAATGTCGATCCGGCGCTCAAGGGCCGCAAGCGGCGCCTGGCAGCCGGTGCGGCGATGTACGACATCATGTCGAACCTGATGTTTCGCACTGCGCATACCGACCGCACCATCGTCGAAGCGGTGCTGGAGGCGGCGCACGAGCACGGCGGCAGCTGGCAGATCTGTGAGGATCCGACCAGCGGGCAGCTCACCTATAAGCGGCTGCGGCAAGCGATCCGCATCCTGGGCGCGAAGCTCGCGGCGCTGGCGCCGGAGGGGAAGCCGGTCGGCGTGATGCTGCCGACCTCGAACGGCGCCGCCGTCTCGGTGCTGGCGTTGCAGTCGGCCGGCCGCGTGCCAGCGATGATCAATTTCAGCACCGGCGCCGCCAATGTGCTCGGCGCCTGTCGCGCTGCGCAGGTCGACACCATCGTCACCGCGCATGCCTTCGTGGAAAAGGGCCGGCTGGAAAAACTGATCGCCGGCCTCGAAGGCCATGTCCGCCTCGTCTACCTGGAAGACGTTCGCAAGACGGTGACCTTCTCCGACAAGCTGTTCGGCGCTTTGCAGGCGAAAAGGCCGCTTGTTGCGCGCAAGCCCGACGATTGGGCGGTCATCCTGTTCACCTCAGGGACCGAAGGCGTGCCGAAGGGCGTCGTGCTCTCGCACCGCAACGTCCTGTCGAATGTTGCGCAAGCGGAAGCGCGCATCGATTTCGGGCGCGACGACCGCCTGTTCATGGCGCTGCCGGCTTTCCATTCCTTCGGCTTCATGGGCGGCATTGTGCTGCCGCTGATTTCCGGCGTGCCGACTTTCTTCTATCCGTCGCCGCTGCACTACCGCACGGTGCCGGAATTGATCTACGGGATTTGCGCCACCTACATGTTCGGCACCGACACGTTCCTGACCGGCTACGCGCGCATGGCCAACCCGTATGACTTCCGCTCGCTGCGCTACATCATCGCCGGCGCCGAGCCGATCAAGGAAACCACCCGCCGCACCTATCTGGAAAAGTTCGGCATGCGCATCCTCGAAGGCTACGGCGTGACCGAAACCTCGCCGGTGCTGGCGCTCAACACGCCGATGTTCAACAAATTCGGCACCGTCGGCCGGCTGCTGCCCGGCATGCAGGCGCGGACCGAGAAAGTCGAGGGCGTGGACGACGGCGCCGGTCGGCTGTTCGTCAAGGGCCCCAATGTCATGCTCGGCTATTTGCGCGCGGAAAAACCCGGCGTGCTCGAGCCGCCGCACGAAGGCTGGTACGATACCGGCGACATCGTCTCAATCGACGAGCAGGGTTATATCGCCATCAAGGGCCGCGCCAAGCGCTTCGCCAAGGTGGGCGGCGAGATGATCTCGCTCGCCGCCGTCGAGATGCTCGCCGCCGAACTGTGGCCGAGCTACAATTCGGCGGTGGTGGCGGTGCCGGATGCGCGCAAAGGCGAGCGCCTCATTCTGGTCACCGACAAGCACACCGCCACGCGCGCCGATTTCCAGGCCTATGCCCGCAGCAAACACGCCGCCGAACTGATGATGCCCGCGGAAGTCATCATCGTCGACAAGCTGCCGCTCCTCGGCACTGGCAAGCCGGATCTGCAGACGATCCAGAAAATGGTCAACGAGCAGGTCGCGGCCAAAGCGACGGCGGCGGAGTGAATTCCATCTTTCAGCAACTGCGAAACCGTGGACGACGCCCGGCCTTGCACGGGTCGCGCCCGCGCGCGATATGACTGTTGCGATCAACGACTAAAACCCCCGAGCACAATCACCCATGTTTAAATCGTTCCGAAATTTCGTTGCCGAATTTGTCGAAGGCGAAAAGCATCCGAGCGAATTTGCCGACAACGACTATCGCCTCGCGGCGGTGGCTTTGCTGGTGCATGCCGCTGGCATCGACGGCGACGTGTCGCCGCGCGAGCGCGATAAGCTGCATGCGGTCGTCAAGCGCCGCTTCGATCTTGACGACAAGCTGGCCGATGAATTGATCGACCGCGCGACGGCGGCCGAGCACGAGGCGGTGGATCTCTATCACTTCACCAAGCTGCTCAACCGCGTGCTCGACGAGGAAGGCCGCGCCAAGATCATCGAGATGATGTGGGAGATCGTCTACGCCGACGGCCAGCGCGACGAATTGGAAGACAACCTGCTGTGGCGCGCGGCCGACCTTTTGGGCGTCTCGCCACGGGAGAGAATTGAGCTGCGGCAACGGATCGCCAAGCAATCTGACAAGCAATCTGACAAGGAATCTGACAAGGACGTGGATAAGGAAGCTGACGGTGAGACCGGAGAACGGACCGATGGAGCGAGCCGGAGCTAAGGACGCTGGCGGCACGACGGCGAGCCGCCACGCATAACTGGGCAGCGGAACAGACCTTTGCTTTTGCCGCCAAAGACGATAAAAAAATTCTGCGGGGTGCCCAATTCTCGACCATGCAACTGCCGATCCTGATCGTCCTGCACCAAGAACATTCCACGCCCGGGAGGGTCGGTTACTCGCTGCACCGGCTCGGCTACCGGCTCGACGTGCGGCGCCCGCGTTTCGGCAACTCGTTGCCTCAGACCATGCGCGATCACGCCGCGGCTGTCATTTTCGGCGGCCCGATGAGCGCCAACGACGAAGACGAATTCATTCAGCGCGAAATCGATTGGACCACCGTGCCGTTGAAGGAGGACAAGCCGTTTCTCGGCATCTGCCTCGGCGCGCAAATGTTCGCGCGCGCCCTCGGGGCCCGGGTGTTTTCCCACCCGGAGGGACAAGCCGAGATCGGCTATTATCCGATCCGGCCGACGTCGGCGGGGCTCGCGCTGGTCAGCGACTGGCCGGAGCAGGTCTATCAGTGGCACCGCGAAGGCTTCGGGCTGCCGCGCTGCGCCGAGCTCCTGGCCGAAGGCGACATGTTCGAGGTGCAAGCCTTCCGTTACCGGCGAAGCTTCGCCCTGCAATTTCATCCCGACGTGACCCACGCCATGATGCACCGCTGGACGACGCGCGGGCATGTGCGGCTGGAGATGCCGGGCGCAAAGCCGCGCGCCCAGCATTTCGCCGATCGCGAGGTCTACGACTACAGCGCGCGCGCCTGGCTCGCCGTCTTTCTCGAACGCTGGATCGGCGAACGCGAAGCCGCCTGAGATCATGAGATTTTATAAGGTATCATTGCCCGCGCATGGCCGTTCGAAGAACGGCGTCGCTTCGCTCGCCTATGTGGCGGGGCATCTATGTCTTGCGGCATCGACGTCTTAGTGTTGCGGCAAAAAGCAAGACGTGGATGGCCGGGGTAAGCCCGGCCATGACGAACGGATGGCCTTTTCGTCATTTCGGTCAGCACGAGCTTTTCGGGAAAACCGGCGCTACGTCCCACCCCGGCTCTTGATCTCGGCAAGCGCGACGCCGTTGACGCCGCTGCAGGCCAGCGCCAGATTGCCATCGCGTGTCGGCATCATGTTGCGCACCACGCCGCCCCCGGAGGGAATGGTCCAAGTCTGAAATTTCTCCGTCGCCGGATCGAAGCGCACCAGCACGTTCGGCTGCACGCCGGTCTCGACATACCAAACAGCGCCGTTGAGCGCCGCGATGGCGTAAGGCTGCGATTGCGGGCCGCCCGGAGAGGGATATTCGGTCACCTTGCCGGTCTGCGGGTCGAGCCGGCCCAGGCGTCCGCGCGAATAATCAGAGTACCAAACAAAGCCGTCGCCGCTCGCGGCGATACGGCGCGGGCGGCTTGAGCCGTCCGGCAACGGGTATTCCGTGATCGCCATCGAGGCGCGATCGACGCGGGCGATCTTGTTGCTGCCGAACAGGTCGAAGAACACGGATCGCCCATCTGCACTCAAAGCCATCCCATAGGGCCGCGCGCCGGGCGTCGCCATGGTGACGAGCTTGACCGCGCCGCTCTTCGGATCGAGGCGGCCGAGCATGTTGGCGTTTTGCACGGTGAACCAGAGCACGCCGTCATTGTCGAACAACAGCGTGTGTGGGTCGCGCGCCGCGTCGGGCAGCGGATATTCCTTGACCTCGCCGCTCTTTGGATCGAGCTCGCCGATATAGCCGGCGAAGTTCGCCGTGAACCAGATGTGGCCGGCCGGGTCGTCGATCAGACCATGCGGGCCGGAGGCGGGTGTCTTCAGGGGATATTCTTTGATCGCGCCTGTCGACGGTTCGAGCCGACCCAAAATATTGGCCATTTGGCCCGTGTACCAAAGTGCACCGTCCGGCGTCGCCAGCGGATCGTGCGGCCGCGCACCGAGTGTAGGCACCTCCCACTCCCGGAACGAAACCTGCACCGGCCCGGCGATCACGACCGGACGCGGCCTTGCTCTTTCGGGAAAGCTTTCGATCAGATAGCGCGAGACGGCGGCTTTTTCCGTTTGCGACAATCGCGCTCCGGCGGCGACCATCATGTTGACGACGTTGCGCCACTCCGCGGCGGAGTGATTGGCGTTGAGGATGCGCGAAAGGTCGTGACAGCCGATGCATTGCGCCGCGACGACCGACTTCGCGGCGCCTTCGGGCAGGTCGAGCGCTGTCGGTTTTGCGTCCTGCGCCGCCGCAGCCGACATGGCGCAGAAGGCAAGCAGAGCTGCGATCGATATTGCTTTCATGTCACGGTGCCGTTGCGGGCCAACGGCCTTTTACTGCGTGGCAGCGAGCTGCTCGGCGAAATAAGCGACGGTTTTGGTATAGACCTTCGACGCGTTCCATTGCAGCAGCACGTCGAAATTGGCCGTGCCTTCGCCCCAGGGCTGGCCGCTCTGCCATCCATAGCCTTTGAGATAATTGGCGGTGGAGGCGAGCACATCCGGCACGTTGCGAATGAGATCACGGTGCCCGCTGCCGTCAAAATCGACGGCGTATTTCAGATAGGACGACGGCAGAAACTGCGTCTGGCCGATCTCGCCGGCCCAGGCGCCGTGCATATCGGCCGGATTCATGTCGCCGCGATCGACGATCTGCAAAGCCGCGATCACTTCAGGGCGAAACTTGTCGGGCCGGCGGCAGTCATAGGCGAGCGTCGCCAGCGCCCGGATCGTGGGAAACTTGCCGGAATTGGCGCCGAAGTCGGTCTCGAGCCCCCAGATCGCGACGATCACCGGTCCGGGCACGCCGAATTGCTGCTCGATGCGGGCAAAGATCGGCGCATGTTGCTTGAGGAGTTTTTGGGCCTTGGCGAGCCGCGGCGGCACCATGCGGCCGGAAAATTGCTCGAAGCTCTGGCGGAAAACGCCCTGCGCATGGTCGCGCGCGATGATGTTCGGGTCGTAGGTGACGCCGCTCAGCGCCGACTGGATCGTGCTCTGCGATACGCCTTGCGCGGCCGCTTCCTCTTTCAGGCCCTCAAGCCAGGTGCCGAAATCGCCGCCGCAAGGGGCGGTTGCCGCAGCCGGCATGATCATGCTGCCCAGCCAAAGTACGAAAATGGCCAGTCGGCCGGTCATCAGTCGCATGAAATTCTAATCCCTTACTGCTCGTCCCGCGCGTAATGCAGCACCCGAATTGGGTCGCGACTATGATGCGGCAGGCAGATGGAACATTCCAGAGGTTGCAACCCGCCGGCCTTTGAGAACACGACCTCCGGTCCGTCCCTCATTTGTTCGCCGTGGGGCCTGGGTCCGACACTTGGCTCGCCGAGCCGAAGCTCGCGCAGCGAGCGAAGGCTGGTGGAGCCGAGGTCCGCTCAAAGCCCAACAAATACGACATGTTATCAAAGCGATAGGAAAATACCGTTCATCCTGTCCACAAACTGCGCTACGAACCGGGGCAACAAATTGGACGAGCCGCCCCGGCGGGCGATCTTGTGCCCAGTCATCGATGCTCGACAACGCGGAGGTTGCCAAGGCAGCCACTGGTGATCGCCGTGTTGCTGGTATGCTGGTCCCGCCCAAAGATGCGCCTAATTGGCGGCTGATCGAAAGCGAAGCTGTACGCTCGACAAGGCGAGCGCGGCCCACGCCAAGGGCAGCGAAGCCGTTCAAACCACGGCGGGTGCAGCCGCGGTGGAATAGCCGGAGTGTATCAGCGGCCCAATCGTGCCGCTGAGAAACGCGTGGCGCTCGACGCCGGGGCGACTTACATTCGTTCAATTGTTGAGGGAAGAATTGACGGTACTAACGTGGTGAAGATGCCCCGCAACTCCTGACCTCTCCGGCAAAAGTCGTTGTGCTGGAGTCGTTAGATTCCCTAGATAGCGGGAGCAATGGACAATTCGGCCGCTTGAGCAGCCGCATCGAATTGCTTTTCTAGTATCTCGTTTGTGCCTCGCAAGCCTGCAACAACCTTTCGCGCCCAAGAGATGTATTCAAGCTTGCGTCGCACGGACCAGTCCGGGGCTGGACTTGTTGCAAGTGCGCGCAAGTTGCTGGTCTTGTCGGCGAGCTTGAGAACCTTCGCTCTCGGACTCTTCTTGATGCGCCGTTTCTATCTGCTTTTCCTTGCGATGTTCTTTGGGGAGGCTCTTATCATCGGTCACCTCGGCGACAAGGTCGGCTACCTCTGTCCCGAACGTCTTTGCGATTAGTTCTCGCGGAACCTCGCAGTCTTCAATAGCGTCGTGGAGCAGTGCTGCAATTACTAAATCCGGGTCATTGCCACCTGTTGCTTCCGCAACCAGAGTTGCGACTTCCAAGAGATGATTGATATACGGCTCCTGCGCCGCGCCTTTGCGCCGCTGATGTACGTGCCAGCGCGCGGCAGCATCTGCGGCGCGGAGTACTGCAATCCATTCCATTGCCATTTATTGAAATCTCACCGTCCGTTAGGTATGAAGCTGGTCGAGTATCCAACCATCAAGGAAGAGACAAGTTGGTCTAGCGTTCAAGACGCCACCTTTTCACAAAACCGGGATACTTAGAGAAGAGATCGATCAGTTCCTTGCCATTGAGGGGCCTGAGACTTCCGTCCGAGTGCGCGATATAAACCTGTCCTTCTACCAGCTTCCCCAAGTTGGGCCCTAAAATCATAGCCCGTTCTATCCCGACATAGGTCGGTGTCTTAATTAATCGAAGCCTAGCCTGCTTAGCCATTTGAGTCGTTGTAGTACGGCGCGGCATCGGCCAGTCGAAGAATTGGCGTAATCACGCTCTCCTCCACGCATTTTGCGGTGATAGCTGATCGCATAATCATCCCAGCCGCCATTCAAAATCGTACGCGCGCGGGAATCCCAGGCTCCGCTCAGCCTGCAATCCAGCGGTGCATAGTGCTACAGCTTCAGGAGATTGCTCGAAATTCATGAATGGGAATGGTGAATCTGGATCGTCCCCGAGTACCGCGACCGCGGCACGACAATCCACAATGCCGAGCACTCCGTCCACGAGCTTGGACGTTGACGTGTTGTTGCAGACCACAATAAAGCAGGGCGGCACCTTGCCTGCCTTTTCCCATAGCTCAAAGGTCTTCACATAGTGGCCGTAGAGCGCATCTAGGGCTGTCATCAATTGTGGAGGCAACTCAAGTGGGTTCAAGGACCCGGCCTTACCGCGACCTGCCTTCGGCATCTTTGGACCAATGTGCTTCCACAGGTCCCGATACATGGGCATGTCATTGCCTGGAATGTTCTCGGCAACGGGCACGCGCGGCAGCTTCACAATTCCGCATTCAATCGCGTCCATCAGCGAGAAGTCGCTCATGGTCCACGGGAACAGCGTTCCCTCCGCATACCCGGAGCCGCGAAGGAAAAATGGCGTGGCTGAGAGGTCCATCACGCGGCTTACGCCAAGCTTGCGATTCACCGCCTCAAGGCCGGAAATCCATACCCGTGCCGCCTCATTCGCTTTCTCGGCTTCCTTTCTATCCTCACCTTTGAGTTCTTCATCATCGGCGTCTGGCGGTTTTTCTCGATAGCAGTGGTGCGCCTCGTCGTTGATGACGAGAATGTTCTTCATGCCCATTAGGTCGGGCATCACTCGCTGAATCATCTGCCCTTCGGTTTCCAGGGTGTTTAGCTTCTCTCCGGTGCGCCCTTCGAGAAGCTGTCGCCCGCCTTTTGCCAATCCGATCGTCTCGCGCAGCTTGAGTGCATGAAAGTTCGTGATGACGATCTTCGCTCGGTTCACGTCATCGAGCATGTCGTTCGGGACGATCTCGCGGGTCGCGTAATAGCTGTCGGGATCGTTCGGTTGCAGGACGCGCAGCCGATCTTTGATCGTCAAACCGGGTGCGCACACTAGGAACCCACGGGTGAAATGTTTGCTGCCGGGCCGGCGCTCGGCGTTGATGGTCTGCCATGCGATCAACATGGCCATGACGGTGGTCTTACCTGCACCCGTCGCGAGTTTCAGGGCAAGCCGCATCAGTTCCGGGTTGGCGTCCTTGTTTGCCGCGGCCAGATGATCCAGGACACGTTTCCCCCGCACTGACTGTGGCGCGACCTCGGTGATCCAAATCGCGGTTTCCGCCGCCTCCACTTGGCAGAAGAACGGCCGGACGCCGCTGAACTCGTGGTGTCGCCAATGTTGCAAGAGGCGGGCTGTCTCCGGGGTGACCTGCCACTGGCTGGGGCTCAACTGTCGCCAAGCGTCCACGTAGCCACGGACCTCGTTGATGATCGAGGTCGGATCGTATTGCTGCTCCTTCGTCGACAGGCCCTTCCCCTCATCAAAGACAAAGCCGGTTTGGGTCGGCGCCTTCCGCTTCTTCGGCTTGGGAATTGGGGTGATGAATTTCGCGCTGCGGCGGGTATCGATGATGCGCTGTGTTGGCTGGCCAGCCTCATCAAGCTCCCAATACCGCCGCGGGTAGCCGTACGGAGAGTTCAATATCGGTTGGTCAAAGAACGGGTTCGACATCGCGGGCTCACGAGGGCACTCGGAAGGGCAGTGAGTTGTACTCTAGGGGCCATTCTCGCCTAAGGGTAGTGTCAAACAGTGCCAACGGGTGCCTACCCTTCGGTTAAAGCTCTTGCGCTGCCGGACGCCTGCAGCCCACCTAAAGGGGCGGCTGTCGATGCCAGGAGAGCCACAGTGACCCCGCAAGAGCAGGAGCTCGTGAACGAAATGTTCGATCGTTTGGCCAAGTTGGAAAGTATCCTCGCGACCCAAATGCCGAGCGCCTAATTGCCATGGACTGAGACTGGCGGGTCGCGCCTGCCGAGGATCTCATCGCGCACGCTGCCCAATGAATCCGCCTTGCTGTTGCGCACAGCACCACTACAAGCCGACGGCGAAGACCGCGAGCCTCTCTCGGACTTGCTGATAGGAACGGCCCCGCCATCACTCAGACGTGGCCGTGCATTCATTTGTGCGCCACTGTGCGGTTATGGAAGACAGATCATCCGTCAACTCGAATTACCGCCCGCTTAAGCCCGCGAGCAAAAAGCGCCCGGCGCTGGCTAAGTTACGCTACGAACCATCGCCGCCCCGGTGTAAACTCACGGTCGCCTCAGGCGGCTGCCGCGTCGCCGCCTCCATTTCCCGTATCACCCGTTGCACAGTGCCGGTCCCGACCTTTGGGTCCCGTTGCGAGCATGCCCTTTTTCGCTCGCAATTGAGCTTGTATTCGTGGCGGTCCTTGGTCGCGCTGGTTCGCAGCATCCGCCCCTGACGCCCATTATGAGCGACTATCGACCTCGGACAGAACCGCGAACTCGGCTGGTTTTATCTATCAGCAGATCGCGCGGCCGGCAGCCTGATCGGCGTTTTTTCGCGAAGGTTTCGAGTGCGCGTGACGTCCTTCATCTCTGTCACACCCCGGTTCATTTGCGCCTGGTGGAAAGTAGATGAGCTTATTCGACTAGCTGAAAAGCGCATCTCGCACTATCGTCGCTTGATCGCACGGCCAATGAAAAAAGCGTACGAAAACTATTGCGTTTTTCCAGTAGGTTACGGGGCATCGGCGATGGCGAAGCAACTCGCGTTGATCGAAGACGAGGGACATGATCGCGGCATAAGAACCGGCAATCGCGTTAGCTACGCAGGCCGGTTAATCCGGCAAGGGCGGCATCGCTTCTACACTTTGACCATGCCAAGCGACGTTCTGGCTGAAACCTGCGTTGTAGATACCCGCGAAGAAAATCCAGACGAAGGCTTTCAACGTTTGCTAGATGAGAACCGGGCGCAAGAAATTGCTGAATATATTGACCAGGGCCTTGGCACTATTCCGTGTTCGATAGTTCTATCTGCGCAGCCAGAAGCAAACTTGGATTATAACAGCAGGACTCAGGTGCTTAGCTTCAAGAAGGCACGCCGCGCTTTTCTCATTCTGGATGGCCAGCATCGAGTGTTTGGATTCAAAAGGGCACAAACCCGCCTAAGGGTTCCGGTTGTTATATACAACGGCTTGCGAAAGGCGGAGGAGGCTAGACTTTTTATTGACATCAACACTAAGCAGCGGCTGTGCCAAATGAACTTCTTCTCGATATTAAGAGAATGGCGGAAACCGAAACCGACGTCGAAGCACTCTTGCGCGATGTATTTGATCTATTCGCGAAGCAGAAAAATAGTCCGCTCTTAGGTCTTATGAGTCCCGCGGCGCGCAGTCGTGGGAAAATTTCGCGAGTTACTTTTAATACCGCTCTACGTCCAATTTGGAACGCATTTGCTGGTAATCCGGCGGACTTCGTTTATCTGGCCCTGAGTGCGTATTTGCATGTATGGCTGCCCGTTCTTCGAAGAAACGATGCTGAGCGCAACATCACCAATCCGACTCTGTTCCGCGCGATCATGTTACTCTTTCCGGCTGCCGCAGAACGAGTATCTGACCGCCATGGCGAGAAATACATAGTCGAACATTTCTCCGAAGTACTCGACCCATTCTTTTCTCGGATCAAAAAAGCCGACCTAAGACGCCCTGGTGGTAGTCCAGTTGCGTTGCACGAAACATTCAAAAAGGCGATGGAATCCGGCTTCTCAATCGGTAGAGGCCGATAGGCCAATGTCGCTCATGGCCGATGCGTTACAGCCGCTCATGATTCAAGGCATACTTGGAATAGCTGGGCGCTTAAAGCTTATGTCCCTTCCTGATGCAATCATTTCACCGCGAGCCGCGTATGACCTCGATTTCGATAATGTAGATCGCGCAATATTGCTGGATTTTCGCGATGCCTCCTTGATCGTGACAGCAACTGCATCGGATTGTTGTCGTCTCTCGGGTTCCGCCTTTCAGACCGTTTCGTCAGTTGCACTGGAAGATGTCTTTGAAAAAAAGACCCTCCCTTGGGAAATAATCAAACTCTACTACTCTGCATTTTATGCTGGTCACACTGTAATTCGATTGTTGGGCGAAGGATGCTCTTTTCTTGATACGCGGCACATATCGCGAATTGATGAATTTGCACAGGCGATCGGCAAGGCACCGGGATTCAAGCTGGAAGCGGGTCTATATCGTTGCGCACTCGATTCTAGTGCAACCAAATTGAAGTTCGCACGGATCGGCGGCGGAACCCATGAATCATTTTGGAACGTGTTTGGTGATCGATTAAATGCCGCGACAACAGGAGTGTTGCAGGGACCCCTGGTGCCCAGCGATGCTCAGGCCGTATTTGCACAATTAGATTCTTTCGGGCAGCTGATAGGTCGGCACGGGTCTTATCGCTGGCTGAGCAGTTTGCGTAATGACCTACAATATCGGCACTTTCACGACGTATGGTTTCCTTCGAGTATCGGAAGACAAGATCGTGGAACACTCAGGCGTCTCGCGTCGCAATGGAAAGCTGATCCTATGTCGCTTGATTTGAACGCGATGCGGTTTGGGGTTTTGGGGGAATTTATCGTCGCCTGTGCATTTATCGTGGCGCTTTGTCGAGTGATGGTGACTCGCATTGCGGAACGCTCGCCTAGCAAGCGCTCGTTCCTTCACTATGGACCAATGGAGTTCATGCGTTAAAAGGTCAAGGATTAATGTAATGACCGACGTCGAACAAGAGGGCATGCACCTTCTCCGGGCCGGCGGTGCGACACGACAATGCAAATGAACACAACTTCAATTGAGAACGACGCCATCGGATACCGCCCTCAGGGCGATGCTGCCGGCCGGCTCTCCGCTACTCTGTTTGGCGCAAAAAAATTACGCTGCGCTCAACTTTTCACGTTGCCGATGACCGCCTGCCCACCGTCGTTCACATGGACGTGCTCGACGCGGACAAATTGATGACCGCCATTGCGCAGCCGTCGAAGGACCTCAACTTGCGTTGCAAAAGCCCTCATCAAACGAGCCGCAGTCGATCCCAAGGCCGCTACTCGCTGCTCCGTTGCGAAGGCCACGTCTAACTTAGCAAGAACCGCCATCGCGGCTGTGTGCGTGCAGGCCATCTGGACCGCCAGCGCTCCCTCAATTTCGTCCTTCGGCGCTGCGGCTTCGATCATCGCAAGCGCCGCATTCATGGAGAGCTCTGAAATTCCACCGAAAGGCGAACGAGCCGCGGGAAAAAAGCCCCGATTATTGACTTAGGCCCACTCGAACTACTCGACGCCTTTTATGAAGCCCGCGAGTTGAGTGACAATCCGATGCTGAATGCCTTTTGCCGCGTCGCACCTTCTGTACGCTTTAGCGCTCGAGCGATCTTCGGTGCTGGCGTGCTCTTCCGTGCGAGCGACTTCAATTCCCGAACCTGGTCGGTAGTCCAGGCCCGTCTCTTTGATGATTTTTTCACGATGAACAGTCTCCGTTTATTTGGAACCGTGCGCTTATATCTAGAAGCGTCCGAAAAGGAAAGGACGGCATAATCACAAGCCGCCTCTGAAACCATCTTGAACCCACTAGGATACCGTTAAGCGGATCTCATTTCCTTAACCGCGCTCGGCTCGCGCAGTGTATAGCCGCGTCCCCACACCGTTTCGATGTAATCCTTGCCGCCCGATGCGTCGGAGAGTTTCCTTCGCAGCTTGCAGATAAACACGTCGACGATCTTGGCCTCAGGCTCATCCATGCCGCCATAGAGATGGTTCAAGAAGCTTTCTTTGGTGAGCGTCGCGTCCTTGCGCAGTGCAAGGAGCTCCAAGATTTTGTATTCCTTGCTGGTCAGATGCACACGCGCGCCCCCGACCTCGACGCCCTTGGTATCGAGATCGATACGCAAGTCGTCGACTTCAATGGCTGATTGGGGCATGTCCCCTAGATCGACGCACGAGGGCTTGAATGCGCGCGACCAATTCGTCCTTGTGGAATGGCTTAGTCAGGTAGTCGTCGGCGCCGAAGCCGAGCCCGCGCACCTTGTCTTCGATTGCGGCAAGTCCGGTCAGAATTAGGATCGGCGCCTTGACCTTGGACGCGCGCAGACTGCGCAGAACGTCGAAGCCCGACATGTCGGGCAAATTGAGGTCGAGGAGGATGATATCGTAGTCATAGATCTTACCAAGATCGACTCCTTCCTCGCCGAGATCGGTCGTGTAGAGGTTGAAGCTCTCCGACTTGAGCATCAATTCGATCGATTGTGCCGTGGCGCTATCGTCTTCGATCAGCAATACTCGCATGTCGACTGGCCCTCGGGAGCTTTTGGTAAAGAGGCATTAGGCCCGCGCCGCAGTTAACGAATCCTTGCCAATGGCGATGCGCGCGGATCTCTTCCTGTGCCAGTTGCGGCCAGGGTGTAGCAAGGTGGTTGCGAGGTACCGCTATTTTCGTTTCGGAGGCGCGCCCGACCAGGATGCCCAAAATGGCCAGCGAGCTCGCGGGCTCTCATCGGCGCGCTGGTGCTGAGGGACTTGCCATGGCGACTGTCTTGATCGTCGAGGATCAAGAACAAATTCTGACGCTGGTGCAGTCATTTCTTGAGGAACAGGGTCACAGGACGCTTTCAGCAGCCACGGCTGACGAGGCTCTCGCTATTCTCACCGGATCGGAGGCCCTTGACGCCCTTTTCGTTGACATCATTTTGAACGGGGACACGCAGGCCGGTCTGGAATTGGCGATACGAGCCGTTGAATTGAAGCCCCGCCTTAAGGTGGTGTACTCGACCGGGCTGTCCGTGACAGATGACATGAAGGCATTCTTCGTTTCCGGGTCTGCCGTTCTTGAGAAGCCTTACACGGTGGACCAACTCCTAACGAGCTTGTCGCAATGAATTGCCTAGACCGTGATTAAAACGGGTTCCAGGTCGGACCCGAAGTGAATTTGAGATAGCCGACGTTGTAGCCGAGCCGAAACCCCAGGCCGGATCGGATTGGCACCACATCTACGTTTTCATCGCCTTGTTCGATGAGCTTGAGCGTCGGCAGCCGGCGCGGGCGTGCCCGCACGACCGGCGCCGGAAGCAGCTTTAGAAGCTAAGTCGAAGGGGCTCAGGTACGAATGGCTTCACCCTGGACGACTACTGATCATTGACGAAATGCAGTTGCCTCTCTTTGAGGGCGGTCTCAGCTTGCCGTCGCTCGTCTAGCCGTCTTTGCGTGACCTGACCGTGTTCGCACCAGCGCTATTCGACCGCCTTTAGACTGCGGAGCAGTGGCAGAATCTGCGGCTGCGACAGGACGGCGCGCATGAGGATGAGACGTTTGAAGATTACCACGGGCAACGGTCATGGTACGTCGAGCTTGGCTTTTAGAAAATGCCTTATTAGACGCGGCGTCCTGCGACCCGCCGTCCTGAGCCGAGCTGAACCTGTTGGCGAGGCGATCGATGCGTGCTGTCCACAGACTAACGAAGTCGGTCCAATATCGGATCACTCAGCGGGGGCAAGACGCTATAGTTGAGCACGACTTGTGACCGCGCCACGCCGCTTCCCGACAGCTTTGACCGTAGCGCTGATCTTAGCGGCTGTCTTCGTGCTAATCGTTCTACTGTGGCCGCTCGGTAGGTTGCCGTGGCCATGACCGAACCACACCGCTTCCCTGCCGATGATGCGCTGTTCCCCTGATCCAAAGGAAGGCTTACGCAATGAACGTACTCACAGAATCCCCTCGCCTCGAAGGCCAACGACGGAGCTTGGCTCGCGACCCCTTGCTTGAGTGCTTGCTTCAAGAGATCGGCCATCGACTTGGGAAGGACGCTCACTACTTAGGTGACAAGATCACGATTGTCTCCAAGGAGGGACGGACGAACTGGAGTGCCGAAATCGGAATCGTTAGCACCATAGAACTAAGCGCGTTCCGACGAGCACTCATAAATATGCGGGCGACCTACAATCTTGATGCGGCGGCCACAGCTTGACGCCTCGTCGCCTCGATCGTCCTCACATAGATCGATGCCATGACCGACCAGCCCCGCCGCTTCCCTCCGCCATGGGACATTGAGGACAACGGTGCGTGTTTCATCGTTCGGGATCATAGCGGACAAGCGCTGGCGTGCGTTTATTTCGAGGAGGAGTCTGGACGCTGATCAGCGGCCAAGCTGCTCGCGCGGGATGAGGCGCGGCGGATCGTGGCGAATATCGCCCGATTGCCCGAGCTAGTGAGGCGGCCGCAGTATTGAGGCGTTCCCGTGACGCCAGTGGCAAGCCGGACCATGGCGCATTGAGTGGCGACACCCCACTTGTCAATCACAAGCCCAACACGTTGTGGCCTTGGACAACGCGAGAATCATTATGGCGGAGTACGCAACCAATAAGCTGGCCGCCACGGCGCAAATCATAGCGTTTCCAAGCTACAGGATCGTTCGCCATGTCCGGCATGGTCGCGCGGTAGTCGTGAACGACACAAAACTTGCCTCCGTTGCCGCCGATGCAGGCGTGGTGGTCAGCTTCCCGGATAGGCCAGCGTAACGGCTCACTGCCGCGCCGTGCTGATCGTCTGGCTTGAGGCTGAGTGTCTAAGAAGGTGTCGTATTCTGACGTTGAGTTGACATTTGGAAGCGGTAAAAATTGAACGGATAAAGCCGGCCGGCAGCAGCCCAAACTGGCAGGTTGCAGTATTCAAACCGGAACTGGACGGAAAATGCGTATCAAGAGGCGATGAGAGTCATCGCCCACCTTCGGGGAGCCTACGCCCTTGCAAGAGGACGGGCCGATTAGAGGCGCCGGGGGCCAGTTAGGTTCTAAAGACCCATCAACGGTCGTGGACGTAAGCACCTCAGCGCCCCGCTGCTAGCCCTCTCGAAGCACTATCGAACTAAACAAAAAGCTTAGGCCACTTGGGCCACCCCATCTCGGAACAACAGTCGAAAATCTTTGCGGGGCGTTTCCGCCGCCCAACGAATTCGTGCCGGACGATCTTCCGCTCTTGCCGGCCGTGACGGCCGCTATGTCTATACCGACGTGCCTCCGCGATCCTGGGAGCCTGGCTCACCTAAAAGCAGTGGCGCATTCCGCCGCTCGCCGGGGCCGATGAAGCTGGCGGCGGACGAGGACCATCCGAAAAATCACTAACCGGAATCCGAACTTGCGGAACTTTTGTTCTGTGACTATTTCCGGGTGGGCGTCGGGGCATAGATGGCCCAACAATGTTTATTCCTGCGTATGATCCAGTTGCAATTGCCGTCCTGGGATTTGGTATTGTCTTGGCTGCAGGACTAGTTTTCGCCTTTTGACGCAATGTCTGTGTTCTCCGACCGGCGCCGTATTCAGCGTGCAATACCATTGCAGCCCTGCCTTCCGCGACCAGCCAGTACGCCACCGACCGGTCACGGCTGGGTTCATGAGATTAAGCACGACGGCTTCCGCATAATGGCCTGGCGCGAGGAGGACCGCGTGCGTCTATTCACCCGTAATGGCTTCGATTCTACGGCGCGCTATCCGAAGATTGCCGCCGCGCTGAAGAGCCTCCCAGTGCGCTCATGCGTCGTCGACGGCGAGGCTATCGTGGTCGATGAGCGCGGTCTCTCAGTATTCGATATTCTCCGCTATCGGCTTTGCGACGATGCTGCCGTCCTGTGCGCCTTCGATCTCGTCGAACTCGACGGCAAGGACCTTCGCTGGCGGCCGCTGGAATACCGCAAGGCAACGCTCGCGGCTCTCCTCCAAGACGTTCGCGATGGCATTGCCTTCAATCAGCATTTCGAGGGCGACGGCGCGGGCATCTTCCGTCATGCGTGCGCGCTCGGCTGCGAAGGCATCGTCTCGAAGCAACTCGGCTCGCACTATCGCTCCGGCCGGGTCGATCACTGGCTCAAAATCAAGAATCCAGCGGCTCCGGCCGTGAAGCGCGAGGCCGAGGAGGAGTGGGGGCGCAAAGCCCGCGGGCCAGCTTCCTTGTAAAACCGGCTTAGGCTTCCTCGAATTCTCGACCTTCATGGGCGCGTTACGGCATCGTTTCTGGTCGGATCAACGTCGCCGCGCCGATGTAGCTGGTGCGTGGGATGGACGTTCCTTCGTGTGGTGGCCGACCTCGAAGAGTACGAGCCCTATTTTATCACCGTGGCGCCATCGCACGCTGGCGTGCGCAATCCGCTTCCGCTTCGGAATGTACAAATCGATTTCATTCGGAATATCGGCCGGATCAGTGAGGATGATGCGCGCGCCCTCGTAGGCGACATCGCGAATAAGGCAGGGCAGCGACTTGCGACCGTTGTTGAAGTAAACCCGACCACGCAAGTACCTGGTTTGACGTCGGGGCCGGCGCCGCTCGTTCATTTAATTTCTCCGACTTGAGGGGCGCCCCTCTGGTCAAATGACGCGCGCTGTTGTGGATTGTTCCTATTACGGGTGCGACGTAGTTAATGGCATCTTGAGGAAGGCGATGGACGACGCCCCGGCGGGTCCGAATGTTGGCTTTCATCTACGTGTTCACGATCTGGTGCGTCGCGACAATATTGTACGCGAGCGTCGACTGGCTCGAAACAAACCGCCGCCTCGCCTTAGTGCTCAAGCTTCTGATCATCGCAACAGGCGCCGCGGTAACCGTAAGGCAACTGATGTGATTGGCGCAGCGAGAGCCGTCGCAACGATCGCGCGTCGGAGCCTAGTCTGGTGGCGGATGCGTCCCGAATTCGGTCCCCCACTGTTCCGAATTTGAGAGTGTTATTGACCGATTATCAGGAAAAAGAATGGCCCAGGCGTCCTTGGGGACCACAGCTGGGCCAGTGCAGGAGGCGGTTTTGTAGCGGGATCGGTCCCGCCCTGCAGGCAGCGATAGACGAAATTCGTCGCTGAATGCTTAAACCGTGCGCGGCGCAATGCTAGGCTGGTTAAGCCCGTCATCGCTCTGAATGCCGAGCGCGGACTGAATGAGCTTGGCGGCATGATCGCCGTCGTTCGAATGGATTGCCTGCAAGCCAAGCACGCCCAGCAGAATGCGAATTTCACGACGTTGGCTGATCGCGAATTGTCGGGAGAAGCGATTTCAGTCATCCTATGCAGCTGCCAACTCGACGGGCTCGATCAACGTCGCATCATCCGCGTCCGCCTTAGAGCTATTGACCCGCTTCGACACCGGCCGGCGTTGCAGATAATCGTTCGGCACTGGCTTTAAGATTCCGGCGCCAGCCTCCCCGCTTAGCCACGGCGCGAATTGCGTTTCAGTCAAAAACACCGGCATCCGGTCGTGAATTTCCGCAGCGAAATCGTTCGGCTCGGCAATGATCATCGTGCATGACTTAAGCCGCTCGCCGGTCTGGCGATCTTTCCACTCGTCCCAAAGTCCGGCCGCCGTCAGCAGCGATGAACCATCGCGCGCCGTGAAATACCACGGCTGCTTTCCGCCGGAGGCATCCTGCCACTCGTAATAGCCTGACATCGGGATGAGGCAGCGCGTCCGCTTGAATGCGTCACGAAAAAACGGCTTCGTCTCGATCGTCTCTACCCGGGCGTTGAACGTCGCCATCTTCGCGTCTTTGATGGTTTTGCTCCACCAACGCGGGATCAGGCCCCAGCGCATCGGGACGAGCTCGCGCTTGCCCTCCTCGGCGGTCACCACGTCGACAGGATCGGTTGGGCAGACGTTATAGCGCGGTCGCAGATTGTGCGGCGGCGCGTCCATCGTCAGCCGAAAGAGCGCGACGAGTTCAGCCCAGGTCGTCTTCACGGTGAAACGCCCGCACATTTGATAACTCCTTGTCGTCTGGCCGTAGCTACGCGTTCACGGAAGTCCCGCAAGATGTAGTGGCTTGAGTTCTTGTTCTCTTTATGTTCTTCTGGGGCATGACCAAGGGAAAAGTGCTTCGGTACGCGATCGCTTTCGCACTCAGGCGCTCCCGCAAGATCGTACGCGGCTTGGAAGAAGGACTGACCGAGGACGAGCGTTACGCCGTCGCCGACCACGCCGTCGCGCAGCTTAAAGGGCGTGGCGACCCGTGGCGGCTAAACGAGGAGGCGCCGGCGGCGAAGCCGCCATCGCGACGTGACCGACATTCGAGTTGGACGGAAGGCATCCCCCCGACACCCCGCAACCCGCCTTCCGTTCTTAAGCCCCGGTCTCCCCGGCCGGGGCTTATCTTTGTTGGGCAAGATAGCTTCGGAAATCGGCCAGCACCCGAGCGGGGCAATTGCTGGCGCTTACATTGGAGCCATGATCGAGCCACCAGCCAAGTCAGGAGCGGGCCTCGGCCTTCGATGGGCACCGACACCGTCGCGGGGGCTTCCACGTCGCCAAAGGAATTCGACTTCTATTCGGCGTCAGCCGTGATCTCGGCGGGGATCAGGACGTCGACCAGGCGCGTCACCGGAACGAAATAGATCAGGCCGGCAACCGCCACCGCCAACAGCCAGGCAGCCGCAATTTGCCAGCCTGGATTCAGCCTACTCATGACTTTCCCCTGTACACTTCAGTCACGCGGGGTACGGCAAGCCTGTAAGAGCCTTAAGTGGCGAAAAACATAGTGCGCACCGCGCGCTCGCCACTATGGCACAAGCCTAAAAGCCTGCAACAAAAACAAGTCTTCAAAGCACCCGGTCAGGCCGCGGAGGCATCGCGCAGTTGTTGCTGTTGCCGTACGGCTCGTCGCCTTTCACCAACAATCCGTGGCTGGCGGAAGGCCGGCGGCCGGGAGTGGTGCCGGCGCCGATGGTGTGGTCGATCGCGGGCGGCGCCGGCGGTGAGGTATGGGGACGGCTCGATGAAGCGGCGGCGCGCGAGCTGCGCAGGAGGGGTGTAGTGCCAAGACCACCAAATTCACCTCAGTACCCACGGGCTTCAGAGGTCTCCGTTCACCACGACGGGTGCAGGTCCATGGATCCGATGCCGGCCGCAATGTCGAGCCCAAGCTGTCCTTGGACCGATAGCGGCTGCAGAGCCAGAGTGGCGCCCGATCCGCCTACCAGGACGTTTGCACCGAGGCCGGCGGCAATGCTGACGCGCCGGTATAGGTGCCGGTGAGCATTCCCTTGTAATGGTTCGTGTTCGCAAACACAGCCCAAATGATCACGCTGCCAGTGGTCAAGCCGACATCTAAACCGACCCTTGTCATCGTCCCCGTATAAGGCTCATCCGGGTCGCCGGGTGCTCCCCTAAACAAACAACTCACGTTGCGTTGAGAACCGATGATCAGCCCAAGGCTCGACGAAAGTGAGCATGTGAGCGTACCCAGCTGGATCCGTCTCGACTCCGCGATTGCAGCGCTTGCAGCTAAAGCGGCGGACACGACGATCGTTACGATACTGCTCGCGCTTTGAGTCCGCTTCCGCGGCGGCCTGGTGAGTTTCATGGTTGCAGCCTCAGACCACCCCCCTGCGTTTCCGGAACGCTGCCCCTACCAGCAGCACCTCGCGCCCTTTGCAGAGCGGGCACTCGTCCAAAACTGATCAACGCGTCTTTGGAGCGGGCGGCGCTATGACGCCACGGGCTAATAGTAGTCCTCAATGAACTTCTCGGCCTCGGCGCGGCTTTTGAACCCGTCCTGTACGATGCGGAGGCCCTGCACGGCATCGGCCACGGCGAACGTGCTGTCGGGCATGTCACGGACCACCAGCATATCAAGCGGTCTATCAGACATTGCACGCGCTCTCTGAATCAGATGCTCTCACACCCCTCTCGGCGGCCGTTGTGCCGTTTCCGGACTTGCGGTTCGACTTTGTCGAACGGCTTTCCTGCAGCAGGCGCCGCATTTGTTGGTTCGCGCCACTCGCTGTATTTAGCTTCTTGACAGACTTCGGCCTCGCGGGCGGAGAGTTCATTGGCATAGGTGTGGACGCTAACTCGCTCCCTGCGTAGTCCCGAAAGTTCGACTTGTTTCAAGCGTCTGCTTTCGCGGTCAAACGAGGTCCTTATTCCCTGACGATCCATGCTCCAGCCCATTGCAAGCCGCCCCTCGATCGCGCCGCCTAAATCACCGCCAAACCGCACGCTCGTATTCTCCGTTCCGGCACGCGTGCTGTTTTGCGCTATAATAATTCATGAGCACGCAGAGCGCATGATTTGCATCGTCAAGAGCACGCGACGAGCAAGATACCAGACGGGCCAAAATTCTTCGAGGTTCTCGACCTTAAATGCGATGTGATGTCCGCCGCAGTCGCAGTTGCGCGGTGGCCGTCCCTGCCGTTCGGGTGGCTGATCGTACTGAAATAGCTCAAGCATCATGGGCCAACGCTGAGCATGGCAATGGTGAGCCGCGCTCTGGCCACGTTAATGTGCGCCTCGGCCCAGTCGCGCCCATCGTTCATGCGCGGCATTTCCGCTGCGTCGAACGGTCCGATCCGATAAAGCTCATAACCGCCGATTACGTCGCAATAGAACCGCACGGCCGCTTCAAGATTTGGCACTGTTAGCCCGACGTGGTCGACGTGGGACAATCCGGGCAGTCCGCTGCTCATCGGCATCTCTCCCTTTGGCTACCCAATGAGCCTTTAGTTTGCCGCTTACAAAATTGAGACGTCAACTAGGCTGTCCACGCCTCTGCTGCAGACTAACTGACAATTCCTAAGTGCGATTGCCGCAGTCACCGAATGGCCTAACGGATCTACTAACGACGCTTTTTGAATAATCTCAACTTATGTGCTACTACTTTCTTGAGCGATGACCAAGTTCCAGCTATCAAAAATTTATCGGTTTTGCGTGTCAGACGGCGTACCTTGGCGGTCCTTCATCGTCGCGTTGATCGTCGGCACAATACTCAATCTTATCAATCAAGGTGATGCGCTTTTCGGAGATGGTCACCTTAACCTAACAAAGATTATTTTGACGTATGCCGTCCCCTACTGCGTCGCGACTTTTGGTGCAGTCTCGTACCGGTTGAGCCTCTCGCCGAACGCCAGGCGGCGACCCACACAGCAAAAATAACGCGCAGAAGGTCACGTCCGCCCGGCGTGGGATGTCTCCTATTGGGCCAACGCGAAGTCACCATATGTTCGGCTTACGTCGGCAATTCGCCACATAACGGACATTAGCTCGTGGCAACACGAGCCAGTTTGCAAGTTCGCTTCTAACAAACAGCCACACCCGTAACTCTGCACCTAGTTTCGCGCTCCAGGTAACACCGTTTCACGTTTTGCATAGTTGCGCTCTGTAGGGCGCGCTGAACGGTTGCACGTTTTTGGTCGACTGAAAGTTGACCGTGTGGTGGTTGAGCCGGTGAGAGGTTTGTCAGCCGCAGTATACGTTGCACGGATACTGATTTCTTTATCTGGGAAGGAGCGACCCGAGCCACACGCCAATAAGTCTCTGGAAAGCCTGTCCAAACCTGTCCAGGAATTGACCATTCGTTGGACAGGTTTTTTGCAGCTGGGGCGGAGCTAAACGTGCCATGAGCGAAGAATCCACACCTCTGGATTTCATCAAAGCAGTTTATCTCAACGAAGGCCGCTTTCAGTTGAGCTACCGCAGTCAGCTTGCCCGATGGTGCCCGGCCACGAAAAGGGCTAAGCTTACCATTCGGCTGGGGCACCGCAGAGGAGTGCACTCGATGTGCGACTTCAGCCTTCACGTGGCAATGACCCGCCGGGTCGGAGAATCAGGCTTGAGCCGGTGCTCTTTGAGATACTCCTGCCCGTCACACATTGCACTCGATCCTTTCGATATAGGACGTAGTCTGTTCCACCGTCGGGATTGAGGACGGGTGGCGCGGAAGGCAGTTGCTCGAAGCGACTTCCGGCTTCTTGGCAACTCGCGCAATAGCAGGAGGCGGTCAGAATCGGCCGGCCGACTGCCTCCAATTTCACCTTGCCGCATCGGCATATCTCGGAGAGGTGTTTTTGCTGTTTCTGGTTCACTGCGACCGCCCTTTCGTGGGTCCTGTCTATGAAGTTATTTTGGCGTTGGTGAGAAATGTCCGCAACGGGGCCAAAGGCAGACACCGATTATCGCTATCTGATGACAAAGATGTCGTACAACAAGTGGGCTCCTTCGCCCCCCTTGAGTTCGAGCATTTTTCCGATGGCCTGGACACCGTTGAGCCAGCTATAGCGCTCCGACTTGGTCGCGAACGTCGGCGCCGTAATGAAATAGCAATCACCGCTATGAAGCATTTCTCCCCTTAGGAACCGATCACGGGCTTCCTTGGGGCAATTGCTGATGCCACTATATGTAACGGAAATGATTTGGTCGTCCTCCGTTTGGATGGTGAGCCGCACACCGAGCCGAAAGATGCCATTCCCCATGTTTCTCCAGAGGGCGGGTCATTGCAGAGGCGAACAGCGCCCTGGTCGATGCCCTTTGAGAACGATGGAGGCCACGCGCGCCAGCTCCATGCTGATGAAGCCGTTCAGCAGCATACTGCCGCCCGCGCTGCCATAGCCCTTGAACCTGACGCCGCCGATCCCGAGTGCCGCGATCTTGTGGACGAGGTCGAAGGGGAACTGATCGCGCACCCAATAATCCTCGATGATCGGCGCGACTTCTCGATCCATGAAATCGCGCACCCGTTTGAGAACGGCGCGCTCGCTTTCGTCGAGTATGTCGGCAATCCGGTAAAAGTCGCCCTCCGGCGGCGGTGGGCAATAGTCGACCTTCTGCGACGGAGCTTTTTGCACGTTCATCGACCACCTCCCTTGGCTCATCGTGTCTATTCGTTTCTCAAGCAACCGAGCTGAGGCGGGGTTCAGCCGCTCGGTTTCTTGTCCTTTTCCGCCGGCCGTGCCTGGCCTGCCAGCGCACCGAACATGTTCGGTAGCCACTCCGCGCCAGCGCCGGAAAGCCAGCTTCGCGCTATTCCTTCGGGCGAAAACTTCTGCATGTCGGCGATTAGCCGATTTTCGATCTCCGCGAGCCAGGCGGTTTGCAACGGCCGCAGGTCCGGCAAGCCGACAAATTCTCGTGCCTCCGCCGGCGTGCAATCGATGTTGATCGTGATTTTCATTGTCTGATCCTCCCGGTGCACGACGGCGTGCCGTCGTTACGCGAGCGCTTCCGGCTTGTTCAGGCGCCGGTGTGCCGCTCGTTCAGGTGATCAGCTTGTGTCAATTCAGCCGGCGAAGCAAACACTCAAATCGACCATAGAGATTTCAGGACGGTGAAACCGGTTCGGCGCCGAGTATTGCGGGCCCATCCGGTATCCGCGAACCCTTTTTTGGCCGCTTCGCACTCTGTGATTAAAAAAGCGTACACTCAGCCCGTTCGATACTGTCGGAGCCCCTGCGGCCCAAGGCAGTGGTCCTCATGTCGCCCTGTTGGATGCGTGGTAATGCATGTGGAGCTTCATCGGCAGCCGGGTTTTCCGCACAATTACGTGTTGATGCCCACGCCGGAAGCGAAGGGCGCGCCATCATCACCCGCGCCATCGCGAACGAGAGGTAGCGGCGGCTTTGCGGCGTAGCATGGCGCCCTTACACTGCGCACCGATTGGTCGCACCCGCAATAAGGAGAGGTCCATGAAGGAACAGATACAGCCTCCCAAAGGCGCGCCGCTGTTCAATCCGTGGTCGCCCGAGTTTATCGCTAATCCATATCCGTCCTATCATTTGCTGCGCGAAACCGAGCCTATGCACTATATGCCGCTTGGCCTATACGTCGCGAGCCGCCACGCCGACATCACCACGATCCTGCGCGACAAGCGTTTCGGCAAGGACTTTATCGGTCGCATGACCAGGCGCGCCGGGCCACAAATTCTCAAAGAGCCGGTCTATCGGAGCTGGATCGAGCTACATCTCGAGCGATCTTGCCGAATGGCTAAAGGACCGTGGCATCGCGCATGTTCGCGGCGCTCCGTGCCATCCGCAGACCCAGGGCAAGATCGAGCGCTGGCACCAGACGCTCAAGAACCGCATTCTGCTCGAGAACTATTACCTGCCTGATGATCTCAAAGCCCAGATCGCGCGCTTCGTCGAGCACTACAACCACGCATCACAACACCCATTTGGCTATGTGATTGAAGGAAAGAGGCTTTGCTGATCGGGATGCGATCCCGTGGGGTATTTCGGGTTCTGCCGCGCGCGCTCGGTAATTGCGCGTCCCGATGAAGACGCAAGAACTGCACGGCTGAAGATCCACGGCCCATCCGGGAGGGGATGAATTGATTTAATATCACCGGCTTCCGCTGCCAGCCTGAGCGTTCGCGTCGAGACATGGAGCGCCGCGGACGTGTGGCATACTTCCTGGCGCTAGTTCCGGCACTAAACGTCCACTGATTAGATTAGACGCTCTTTCGACGCCGCGGGCGCAGCAGCATAGCGAGCTGTTTCTCCTGGGAATTTAAAGCGACTCGCGACACGGGGCACTGGTTCCCGCGCCGGCTGTAACGTTAATCCGCGACCGCGATGGCGCCCTAAACCTGTGTGTGGTTCGATCTCAGCCTGGTGACGGCGGCCCTTTATCATGCTCGTAGCAACCGCCTCGCTTCGGGCCCCAAGCGCGGGCTGGCAACTTCGCGCTGGAGGTTCCTGTTCCAAAACAGCAGATCGCCAGAAACGCTAAGTTTTTGTGTTGTGTTAGGTGACACTGACGAGGCCAACGGCTCATTAGAGACCGAATGCCCCGATGGCTCGATCGAGCATGATTGTGCATTCATTCAAGGCCCACTGCGGAGCTGCAAATTCGCATAGTTGAAAAACGCTACGCCTTGCAACGATCGGGCGGCGTCTTATTACCGACTGCGGCCCGCGAGTGCTTGCCGAAGCATTGCCGTGAGAATCCGCGATAACAAGAGACGCGGGGCAGCACTGACCGAAGCAGCAGAGCTCAAACCGCAAGTTGCTAAATCGTTGAGATGAGAGGGAGTTGAGTCGATGTTCCATTTGTTCAGCGTCGACCTGCCAGTGGCCGTGTGGTTCTCATTGGCGATCGTCATTGTGTTGGTCGTGATCGGCGCAGCCGCTTGGGCGATGCGCCGACTGGGCAGCGCACGGGTAGCCCGGGGAACGCGGAAACGGCTACCGCGTTTAACAGTAAGTGATTATGCAAAAGTCAATTCGCGGCGCCAATTGGTCTTGGTCCGCCGCGGTGGCGCTTGTCGAGCATCTGGTGATGGTCGGCGGGCCAACCGACGTGGTCGTCGAAGCCCGAATCGTGAGGGATGTGCCGGCTCCGTGGGAAACCACAATTTTGCGCGACCCAGAGCCGGCGGAAATCCTTGGCGCGGACTGTTCCGCTACCAGAAGACGGAGCAAACGGGTCGTGGCGGGTGCAGCCGGAACTGCCGCCGTCTCGGCCGCATGCGCCGGGGACAGGGCCGGAGCCCGAGGAACACGAAAACATTCCGCTGATGTACGGCAAGCCGGGGCCGCGCCCGCAGCGTGGCGCCGGGCCCCTGCAAGTGACGGCACCACCCCCGTTTGTACCCGCGCCGCCGGTGAATCAAATTCCACGGCCGATGGGACCCTCAGCGCCGCTGCGCCCCGCCATCCGCCGAAGTCGTCGCGCGAAACGATCGTCAAGCGCCGCGCCAACACGCAACGGAACGCTCGGCGGTCGATGAAAGCCTCGCGGAAATGACGCGACGCTTGGAGGTCGCCTTCAGGAAACCCAAATCGACGGGGCTCACTGCGACAGTACCGGCTCCTCAGCAAAGTAATCAGTGTGAGGCCGCACCTCCAGCCAATCCGTCGGCACACGACCATCTTGAACAGGAGATGGCGAGTTTGCTGGGTCGTGCGTCAAACAAGAACGCGTAACCGGCGTGCGACGAAAGCTGCTTAGTCCCAGGAGCGCCCCCGCCGCGCTTGGTGTTCTCTTTGATGATTGAGTTACTCGACTTGATGGACTATACCGATTGTAGTCTTCTCGTTGCCCGCAACGCTGTCAGTGACGAAGCTATTCAGGCGTTGCTAGTCAATAAGTGAGTTCTGGACCATTCTTATCGGGATGATCGCGGTCGGCGTGCGTTCGTGGCCCATCATGATCCGCGACGGGTTAAGCAAGGTAATCGGCAAGTCTCACGACATCGCGAGAACATCCGCTGCGGTGTCAATGTACTCCTGAAAGAAAATCGCCTTTCCTTGGCGGAACTTAAAAACGTGAGCCCACTCGTTCTTTACGGGCTTGCCGGTTTTCTTTGACCGACCGGTTAGCGTGCCAAGAACCACTACGGTGTCGCCCTGCTCGATCATTTCGCGCGGCGCAAACTCAGTGAACTCCAAGTTCTGACCAACGTGCGCAAAGAAGTCTGCAATTTCTTGCTTTCCCTTAAAAGTGCCGGCCCAGGGCAATTTGTCTTTGGGACCGGGGCTTATCCAGGTGCAATTGTCGTCAATGAGGTCCCTTAATAGCGACGCAATGTCTCCGCGCTGAAAAAACTCATACCCCTTTTTAGTTGCCTCGACATTGGATGCCATTGGAGGTGCTCCTATTGCTGATCCACCACTGCAAAAATTCCAAGTCGATAGCTGCAAGCCCCGAGAAACAAGGCCCAGCGGTTATTCAAGGTAGGCGACGATCTGCGCGACCGGCGCGAAGTAGTACAGCGCCGCCGCCGCGGTCACCATCAGCCATGTCACGGTGATTGCCCCACCCGGGAACATCGTTGCACCGCAGGCAACAGAACCCACCAACGACCCGTAGGCTACCTCGTTCCCGCGAACAATCAATGACTGACTACGCCGCCAACTCGGTCTTTATCAGCAGCCCGTCTCGACGCCCGCCTGCAGCGGCTCGCGCATTTGCCGGCGGCAACGCCTTCTAGTCCCGCCAAAAATTCTTGAACCTGTTCGACGCCAACGCCGTGTGGCGAGCGGTATTTTGGATATTGCTATGGCCGAGCTACGTCTGGAGGGACCGGGTATCGATCCCATCATTGGCCAGCTTGAAGCCGCAGGCATGGCGCAGCATGTGGGCGTGCGCCTTGATGCCGAGCTTGGCGGCAACGCCGGCACGCTTGACCATGCGACTGAACCCCGGCGGCGTCAGCGGCGCCTCGCGCTCGGACACAAAGACGAAGGGTGAGGGCACGCTGTCGCGCTTGTGCCGACGGAGCTCGCGCATTTCCCGGCCGGTCAGGGGATGAGTTGCCAGCGTGCCGCCCTTGAGGCCAGACTTTCGGATAGTGCTAGCAGCCGCCGACAAACCAAACGACGTGCCTTTCCTGATCAAGCACTTGCCACACAGCTCGCTGATTGGTGCCGGTGACCGGCTGCCCGCGCCACCACTTTCAGGTGAGCAAGGCTCGCAGGATCGCGGAGGCACATCGGTATGGATATGGCGGCCGTGACGGCCGGGAATAGTGGAAGATGAGTCGGCAATTAGCGAGTAGAAACCGCTGGGCGAAAACAATGTCGCGATCAAGCGTGATGTCCTGCTCGTCGCAGCAACGCACCTGTGCACGCCACTCGCCTGCCAGCGTGTTTTGATCAAAGACCACGGGTAAAACCTCCGCGACTTCCACGGATTTAAGGCTCGCCCGTAGGACCTTCCGTTAAAACTCCAGGTCAGGCAGCGTCAAGGCGATCTCGCCGTGTTGATGAACGCAACGTTGCGGCGATCACCAAAAGATTTGGCGGA
>CAVREN010000112.1:0-53458 GCA_963720115.1 uncultured Alphaproteobacteria bacterium | reverse complement strand
CGAGTGCGGCGACATGAAATCGGTGGAGCGGGTCGAGTAGCCGATATTCTCGTCGGCAGCCTGGATGCGTTCGAGATCGTAACTCTCGATCAGCGCGCCGCCGCCCTGCCCTTTGAGCACGGCGGCAAGCTTCCAAGCGAGGTTCTCCGCATCCTGGATGCCGGAATTGGCGCCGCGCGCGCCGAACGGCGAGACCTGATGCGCGGCGTCGCCGATGAAGATCACGCGGCCATGCACGAAGCGATCGAGCCGGCGGCAGTTGAAGGTGTAGACCGAGACCCATTCCAGTTCGTAGGGGTGATCTTTGAGCACCTTGTCGAGCCGCGCGCGCACGCGTTCCGGCGCCTGCTCGGCGACCGGGTCGGCGTCGGGCCCAAGCTGCAGATCGATGCGCCAGATGTCGTCGGGCTGGCGATGCATCAAGGCCGATTGGCCGGAATGAAAGGTCGGCGCGAACCAGAAGCGCCGCTCGGTCGGAAACTCGGCGGCCATGTGGACATCGGCGATGAGGAATTTGTCCTCGAAGGTGACGCCCGCGAAGTCGAGGCCGAGCAGATGACGCGCGGTCGAGCGCGCACCGTCGGCGGCAATAAGCCAATCGGCGTCGAGCCGGTAAGGCCCGTCCGGCGTGTCGATGGTCAAGCGCGCACCGTCATTGAGGCGATCGAGGCCGGCGAGCCGGTTCTTCCAGCGCAGATCGAGATTTTTCAGCTCGAGCGCGCGATCGACCAGCGCCTTTTCCAGATAGAATTGCTGCAGGTTGATGAAAGCGGGCATCTTGTGCCCCTCCTCCGGCAGCAAATCGAACGAATAAAGCAGTTCGTCGCCGACAAAGACCTTGCCGAGCTTCCAGGTGACGCCTTGCGCCACCAGGCGCTCGCCGACGCCGAGCCGATCGAGGATCTCGAGCGTGCGCTTCGACCAGCAGATGCCGCGCGAGCCTTCGCCGATGCGATCCGCGTCGTCGATCAGCACTACCGGCACGCCGCGCTCCGCGAGATCGATTGCGGCCGCAAGGCCGACCGGTCCGGCACCGACAACGACGACCGGCCGCCGCACCACCGCGGCGGCGTCCTGATCGGCCGCGCGGCGATAGTCGTAGTGATAAACCGATTTGCGGATGTTGGTCATTGGTCGCTGCAAGCTATCACGTCACGTCATTGCGAGCGAAGCGAAGCAATCCAGACCCCCTCGCTCCCCTCCCCGCGAGTGGGGAGGGTTAGGATGGGGATTGCTTCGTCGCTCTGCTCCTCGCAATGACGAGGAGACCCTATTCATCCGCGCAACGCCGCCCACATGGCGCGGTCGCGCTCCGCCGTCCAGATCACCGGATGCTCGATGCCTTTGGCTTCATCATAGGCGCGCGACACGTTGAACGGCATGCAGTGCTCGTAGATGGCAAAGCTCGCAAATTTCGGATCCATGACGCGGCGCGCTTCGTCATAGGCCTCCTTGCGGCTGCGGCCTTTGGCGGCGCTTTCGCCGACGCTGTCATAGAGCGTGGTGAGGAAATCCTCGGTCAGCGCGATGCCTTCGGCGACCTGCTTGACGCTTTTCAGCGCGGCGCCGCGGCCCGGCACCAGCGCGCTTGCGGAAAATTCGGCCAGCCGATCGAGCGTCGCCGGCCAGTCGGTGAAATGGGCATCGCCGCAATAGCAGGCGGAGTGGTACTCGACGAGATCGCCGGAGAACACGACGTTGGCGTCGGGCACATAGGCGACCACGTCGCCGGCGGTATGGCCGCGGCCGATATGCATGATGCGCACCTCGCGCTTGCCCAGCCAGACCGATATCTGGTCGGGGAACGTGATCGAAGGCCAGGTGAGGCCGGGAATGCTTTCGACCGCGCGAAACAGGCGCGGGAAGCGGCCGATCTCGGAATCCATGTCGGCCTTGCCGCGCTCGGCGATCAGGCTGCGGGTGCCGGCGGATGCCAGGATTTCCGCCCCGCGATAGGCCGAGGCGCCCAGCACGCGCACGGCGTGATAGTGACTCAACAAGACGTATTTGATCGGCTTGTCGGTGACCTTCTTGACCCGGTCGATCACCTGCTGCGCCATCACCGGGGTGGCCTGCGCATCGACCACCATCACGCCGTCGTCGCCGACGATGATGCCGGAATTGGGATCGCCCTCGGCGGTGAAGGCATAGAGGTCCGGCCCGATCGCGTCGAAGGTGATGGTCTTGTCCGCCAGATCGGCGGTCGAGGCGAAACCAGAACTCATGTGATTTGCTCCCGGTCGGCGCTGTGGAGGGCACCCGATCCAGATTTTTCATTTGAGCATGATCTATCCGAAAACCGGTTCCCACTTTTCGGGATCATGCTCTAAAGAACCCGGCGTCCGTGGGCAAGGCGGGCGCCGTTGCGCGGCCCCCTGACTTCGTTCATGTTCGCCCCTGGAACATGATCCGATCAAGTCGGATCGGATCATGTTCCAGATGTTACACTGGAGCATGATCTTTTCCGAAAACCGGTTTCCACTTTTCGGGATCATGCTGTAGCGGGGCAAAGCAAAGGGGCGCCGGCGCGATCGGCAGGCGCAAATGGCCATGCTCCGGAACGACACATGAGCGGTCAGCGGGCGACGGAAGGCGGGATCACGGCCGAAGCGGGCGCGCACGAGCCCAAGCTCGGTGATCAAGCGCCGCTCAAGCTCGAGCATTTTCTGCCCTACCAGCTCAACGTGGTGTCGAGCCTCGTCTCGCAGGCGCTGTCGCGCGTCTATGCCCGGCGCTACGGCATCGGCGTGCCCGAATGGCGTGTGGTGGTGACGCTCGGGCAGCACGGCGTCATGACCGCAAAGGCGATCGGCACGCACACGCACATGCACAAGACCAAGGTATCGCGCGCGGTGGCGCTTCTGGAAAAGCGCCGGCTGGTCGCGCGCCGCGCCAACCGCGACGATATGCGCGAGGCATTCTTGTCTCTCACGACCGCCGGCCGCGCCATGTACGAAGAGGTCGCTCCGCACGCGCTCGAATTCGCGCGCCGCCTGACCGACATCCTCTCTCCGGGCGACCGCGAAGCATTCGATCGCGCCCTCAAACAATTGACCGCGCGCTCGGCGGAACTCGTCGCCGAAAGCGGGCTCGAAGACGACGAGTAGCTCCAGGATCACGCATGAAGCTCTATTCGTATTTTCGTTCGTCCGCCGCTTACCGCGTGCGCATCGCGCTCAATCTCAAGGGCATCGCCTACGAGACTGCGCCCATTCACCTGGTGAAGGACGGCGGCCACAACCGTCGCCCGGAATTCCGCGCGGTAAACCCGCAGATGCGCGTGCCGGCGCTGGTGGTGCCCTCAGGTGAAGTGCTGATCCAGTCGCTCGCCATTATCGAATATCTCGACGAGACCCATCCCAACCCGCCGCTGTTGCCAAAGGACCCGATTGCGCGGGCGCAGGCGCGAGCGCTCGCGGAAATCGTCGCCTGCGATATCCACCCGCTCAACAACATCAGCGCGCTGCGCTACCTCAAGCGCGAGATGCACCAGGAGCAGCCCGCCATCGACGCCTGGTACCATTACTGGGTCACGGAAGGGTTCGAGGCGCTCGAGGCCCTGGTGGGTCCGGGCCCCTATTGCTGCGGCAGCGTGGCAACAATCGCCGATATCTGCCTGGTCCCACAGGTCTATAACGCCCGCCGTTTGAAGGTTCCGCTCGACAGATTCCCCAAAATCGTGGCCATCGATGCCGCCTGCCTCGCGTTACCGGCATTCGATCGCGCCCGCCCGGAAAACCAGCCGGATGCGGAGTGAATAACGCTCAGCCTTACTAAGAGCGGCCTTCATTCACACTTTAGTCACCATTACTCACCATTCCATCGCTTCGTCGCGGCGACGCGAGGGGAAAGGGTCGGGTCTCTCGAATGATCAGGCGCTTGCGCGGTCTTGGTCCTGTACTTGGCCTTGGTCTAGGCGTTGGACTTTTCGTGGCCGGTTTGCTTGCGACCCCGGCCACCGCCCAGTCGCCCGTTCCGCCGGCGCCCATTCCGGGTCAGCCAGGCGCGGCGCCACCGCCTCCCGCGGCCGAACAGCAGCCGCCCCAGCAGCCGCCGTCCAACCCGGTTTGCGTGCGCCTCGAAAGCCAAATGGCGGCGATCAATCGCGGCGGCGGCGATCCGGCCCGTGCCGAGCAGATCAAGCGCTACGAAGACGCCGACGGCAAGCAGCAGGCCGATCTCGACCGCCTCGTGACGCACGCCAAACGGCGCGGCTGCGAGAACGGATTTTTCTCGCTCTTCACCGGCCAGGCGCCGGAATGCCAGCCGCTCAACGCGCAGATTCAGCAGCTGCGCGACAGCCTCGATCGCACGATGAGCGATCTCGAGCGGCTCAAGAGCGGCAGCAATTACGATCAGGAAGGTCAGCGCCGGGTGTTGCTCAGCGAACTGGCGCAGAATAATTGCGGGCCGCAATACCGCGCAGCGGCCGCCGCCGCGGGCCCGAGCGGCTTCCTCGATGCGCTGTTCGGCGGTGCGGCCCGCATCATCAATCCGGGTGGCGATGGTGCACCGTCCGGCACGTTCCGCACCGTCTGCGTGCGCTCCTGCGACGGCTATTATTTCCCGATTTCCTATTCGACGGTGCAAAGCCGGTTCGCCGACGATCAGCGCACCTGCCAGCGCGAGTGCCCGGCGACCGACGCGCAGCTCTATACCTATCGCAATCCGGGCGAGGATGTGGGCCAAGCCGTCTCGCTGTCGGGCCAGCCCTACACCGCGCTGCCGACCGCCTTCCAATATCGCAAGGAATTCAACGCGGCCTGCTCATGCCGAAAGCCCGGCCAAAGCTGGGCCGATGCCCTCAAGGGCGCCGACGACGCCTCGACGCTCGAAAGCGGCGACATCGTCGTCACCGACCAAAATGCCAAAGCGCTGTCGCAGCCGGCCCCGCCGTCCGCGCCGAAAGGCGCCAAGCCTGGGAAGCCCGGGACCGCTACGGCGGCGCCGCCCGCTGCGCCCACTCCGAGTGGTCAGGCGACCGCGGCCGATGTGAGCACCGACACGCCGAAGGGCACCATACGCACCGTCGGACCGCCCTTCGTGGCCGCGCATTAGCGTTAGAGAGAGCCGAAGCCAAAGTTCTCAAGAAAGATCGTCCGACGCCAACAGGCGCGGCCATCCTCCTGCCCGCGTGTGGTAGGTGGTAGGACGCAACTCGCCGGTGCGGCGCAATCAAAAATCCGCAGCGCCGGCTTTGGCGCGGACCGGGCTTTTGCTCGGCGCGGGTTCGGCGACCGGCGGCTCGGTGCCGGGATCGTTGAAACGCGAGGTGATCGGGTAGCGCCGATCGCGGCCGAAATTCTTCAGCGTCACCTTCACGCCCGGCGCCGCTTGCCGGCGCTTGTATTCGGCGAGGTAGAGCATGCGCTCGATCTTCATCACGGTTTCGCGCTCGAACCCGGCGGCGATGATGGTGGCAAGCGGCTCCTCGCGCTCGACCATACGCTCCAGGATCTGGTCGAGGATCTCGTACGGCGGCAGCGTATCCTGATCGGTCTGGTTTTCGCGAAGCTCGGCGCTGGGAGCGCGCGTCAGCACGTTTTCGACAATCACCCGGCCGGCGGGGCCGAGCGCATCTTTCGGCTTCCAGCGATTGCGCAGCCGCGCCAGGCGATAGACTTCAGTCTTGTAGAGGTCCTTGAGCGGATTGAAGCCGCCATTCATGTCGCCATAGAGCGTGGCGTAGCCGACCGACATTTCCGACTTGTTGCCGGTCGTCACCACCATCAGGCCGAACTTGTTGGAGATGGCCATCAGGATGACGCCGCGGGCGCGCGCCTGCAAATTCTCTTCGGTGACATCGCGCGGCACCTCGCCGAAGATGCCGGTGAGCGACGCCTCGAGCCCGTGCACCGCGCTTTCGATCGGCACCATGTCGTAGTGCACGCTGAGCGCGCGCGCGATCGCCTGCGCGTCGTCGAGCGATTCCTGCGACGTGTAGCGGTAAGGCAGCATCACGCAGCGCACGCGATCGGCGCCGATGGCGTCGACCGCGAGTGCCGCACACAAGGCGGAGTCGACGCCGCCGGAAAGGCCGATCACGACCCCGCGAAAGCGGTTCTTGTCGACATAGTCGCGCAGGCCGACCATGCAGGCGGTGTAGTCGGCCTGATCCAGTTCTTCCGGCCGCGCGATCGGGCCGCCGGCGCAGCGCCAGCCGGACGGCGTGCGCGTCCACTGCGTCGTGAAAAGCGCCTCCTCAAACGCCGGAAGCTGAAAGGCGATCGAGCGGTCGGCGTTGAGCGCAAACGAGGCGCCGTCGAACACGAGCTCATCCTGGCCGCCGACCTGATTGATGTAGAGGAGCGGCAGCCCCGCCTCGGTGACGCGCGCCACCGTGACATTGAGCCGGACCTCGGCCTTGTCGCGCCAATAGGGCGAGCCGTTCGGCACAACGATCAGCTCAGCGCCGGTCTCGGCCAGGCATTCGACCACGTTTTCGTAGTCGCCCCAGTCGGTCCAGGTATCCTCGCAGATCGGCAGCCCAAGCCGCACGCCCCGGAAGCTGACCGGCCCCGGCACAGGCCCTGCGGCGAAGACGCGCTTCTCGTCGAACACACCGTAATTGGGCAGATTGACCTTGTAGCGGACCGCCTCGACTTCGCCGCCGGCAAGGAGCGCATAGGCGTTATAGAGCCTCCCCTCCTCGACCCAGGGCGTGCCCATCAGTACGGCCGGCCCGCCGTCGGCGGTGTCGCGCGCGAGCGCCTCGACCGCGGCGCGGCAGGCGGCTTGGAAGGCGGGCTTGAGCACCAGATCTTCCGGCGGATAGCCGGCGATGAACAGCTCGGAGAATGCAACGATGTCGGCGCCGTCGTGCGCCGCCTGTGCGCGCGTTTTACGGGCCTTTTCCAGATTGCCGGCGACGTCGCCGACAACCGGGTTGAGCTGCGCCACTGCAATGGCCAGACGATCGGCAGGACGCGTGTTCATGGTCATGATTTAGCGATTTCGCTTCGTCATTGCGAGGAGCCGACGGGTCCGGCCCAAAGTGGCCGGCCCGACAGCTCGCAACGGCGATATCTATAGGGCCGCCACCGCGGCGGCGGGCTTGGCCTTGGCCTGGCGTTCCGATTTCAAGAGGTCGGCCAGCAAAAACGCCAGATCGAGCGATTGCTCGGCATTGAGCCGCGGATCGCAGACCGTGTGATAGCGGTCGTTCAGGTCCTCGTCGCTGATGGCGCGCGCGCCGCCGGTGCACTCGGTGACGTTCTGGCCGGTCATTTCCAGATGCACACCGCCGGCATACGTGCCTTCGGCCGCGTGCACTTGAAAGAACGCGCGCACCTCCTTGAGGATCTGATCGAACGGCCGGGTCTTGTAGCCGGTGACCGAAGTGACGGTGTTGCCGTGCATCGGGTCGCACGACCACACCACATTGCGGCCCTCGCGTTTGACGGCGCGCACGAGCCGCGGCAGATGCTCGCCGACCTTCTCCGCGCCCATCCGGCAGATCAAGGTCAGACGGCCGGGCTCGTTGTCCGGATCGAGAATGTCGATGAGTTTCAGAAGCTCATCGGACTTTTGCGTCGGCCCGGTTTTCAGGCCAAGCGGATTTTTGACGCCACGGCAGAACTCGATATGCGCATGATCCGATTGGCGGGTGCGGTCGCCGATCCAAAGCATATGGCCAGAGGTGCAGTACCAGTCGCCGGTGGTGGAATCGACGCGCGAGAAGGCCTGCTCGTAGCCGAGCAGCAGCGCCTCGTGGCTGGTGAAGAAATCGGTCGTGCGCATCTCCGGATGCACTTCCGGATCGATGCCGCAGGCGCGCATGAAATCGAGCGCCGCCGTTAGATGATCGGCGAGCTCCCGGTAGCGTTTCGATTGCGGGCTGTCGTTCACGAACGATAGCATCCACTGATGCGCGTTCGACAAGTTCGCATAGCCGCCGGTGGCGAAGGCGCGCAAAAGATTGAGCGTCGCCGCCGATTGCCGGTAAGCCTCGAGCTGACGGCGCGGATCGGGAACGCGCGCTTCCGGCGTGAAGTCGGTGCCGTTGATGATGTCGCCGCGATAGGACGGCAATTCCATGCCGCCGCGCTTTTCGGTCGGCGACGAGCGCGGCTTGGCGAACTGGCCGGCAATGCGGCCGACCTTCACCACCGGGGAGGCCGCCGCATAGGTCAGCACCACCGCCATCTGCAGAAACAGGCGGAAGAAATCGCGGATGTTGTTGGCGCCATGCTCGGCGAAGCTCTCGGCGCAATCGCCGCCCTGGAGGAGGAATGCCTGGCCGGCGGCAACCTGCGCCAAAGCGCGTTTGAGGTTGCGTGCCTCGCCTGCAAAAACGAGCGGCGGAAAGCTCGCAAGCTGAGCCTCGACCTCGGCCAGCGCCTTGGCATCCGGGTATTCAGGCACCTGCACGATCGGCTGGTGCCGCCAGGAATCCGGGCTCCACTTCCGGGAATTTGCGAGCTTCGACATCATTATCTCCAAATGGTCATTCCGGGGCGCGGGCGGCAAGCCCGCGAGCCCGGAATCCATAGTCACGACCTGTGGTTATGGATTCCGGCTCTCGCCGCTGCGCGGCTCGGCCGGAATGACGGGGGCATATATACACAAGAGCGCTCCGCCGCGACAGAGCGAAAAGCGCCGGCTATTCCGCAGCTTCGCGGACGTAGCTTGCGCTTTTTGTCCGCAAGGTTACCAGCTCCTCGGCGGTGGTCGGATGAAGCGCCATGGTGGCGTCGAAATCGGCTTTGGTGGCGCCCATTTTGACCGCGATGGCAGTCATCTGGATCATTTCCGCCGCGCCCTCGCCGACGATATGGCAGCCGGCGACACGGTCGGTCGTGCCGTCGACCACGAGCTTGATCAGGACCGTCGTGTCGCGCCCCGACAGGGCGGCCTTCAGCGGCCTGAACATGGCCCGGTAGATGTCGGTGCGGGCGAAGCGCGCGCGCGCCTGCGCCTCCGTCAACCCGACGACGCCGACTTCGGGATCGGAAAACACGGCCGTCGGAATGTTGGTGTGATCGACTTTGGTCGGCCTGCCGCCGAACAAGGTTTCCGAGACCGCAGCGCCTTCGCGGATCGCGACCGGCGTGAGGTTGATGCGATTGGTCACGTCGCCGATGGCGTAGATCGAGGGAACGCGGGTGCGCATATAGTCGTCGACGACGATGTGGCCGGACTTGGCGACTTCGACGCCCGCTTGTTCGAGGCCAAGCTTGGCGACATTCGGCGCGCGGCCGGTGGCGAACATCACGCAATCGGCGGTCTGCTCAAAGCCGTTGGACAAGCGCACCGAATACCTGGAGCCCATTTCCCTGATCGCCGCCACCTTGCAGCCGGTGACAATCTTGATGCCGTGCCGCTCCATATTCATGCGTACATGCGAACGAACATCGTCGTCGAAGCCGCGCAAAATGTTGTCGCCGCGATAGATGACCGTCACACGCGCGCCGAGACCGGCAAAGATCCCGGCAAATTCCAGCGCGATATAGCCGCCGCCCTGTATGAGCACGTGCTGCGGGAGCTTCGGCAAATAGAACGCTTCGTTCGAGGAGATCGCGTGCTCGATACCCGGAATCGGATCGCCATAGGTCGGCGCACCACCGGTCGCGATCATAATGTAGGCCGCGCGCACGCGCCTGCCGTCGCTGAGCTGCACCGTTTGCGGATCGGCGACCACGGCGCGGCTTTTCACGACGGTGACGCCGGCCTTTTCCAGCGTCATCGTATAAGCGGCCTCAAGGCGGGCGATTTCCTTGTCCTTGTTGGCGATCAGCATCGGCCAATCGAACGACCATTGCGGCACGGTCCAGCCGTAGCCCGCGGCGTCCTCGAAGTCGGCACGAAAGCGCGAGGCATAGACCAGGAGCTTCTTCGGCACGCAGCCGCGAATGACGCAGGTGCCGCCGACACGATACTCCTCCGCCAGCATCACCTTGGCGCCGTGCTGCGCAGCGATGCGCGCGGCGCGCACGCCGCCCGAGCCCCCGCCTATGACAAACAGATCAACATCGTAATCGGACATGCCGGGATCAGACATGGCGGGATCAGACATAGCGGGATCAGACATGGCTGGTGCGTGCCGCAGCACTCCTTTTTCACGTCGGGATCAAGGCCGCTCGATCAGGCGGATGCCACTCGCAGCTGCAAGAATAACAGTCTGGGCGTTTGCGATGAACAAGCCGTGTTCCATGACGCCGGGGATCGTGGAGAGCCGTGCGGCGAGCTCGCGCGGATCGGGAATAACCCGCAAGTGGGCATCCAAAATCCAGTGTCCACCGTCGGTTACGAAGACTTGCTCATCTTTTGCTTTACGTAAGCTTGCCGGCCCCGAGCAGCCCGCCGCCGCAATGGCGGCATCGACGGCCCGATGGGTCGCCGCCGCCCCGAACGGTGCGATCTCGATGGGCAGCGGAAAGCGGCCGAGCACCTGTACGTACTTGGATTCGTCGACGATCACGATCATGCGGGCCGAAGCGGTGGCCACGATCTTCTCGCGCAACAAGGCGCCGCCGCCGCCTTTGACGAGGGTCAAGTCCGGTGAGACTTCGTCCGCACCGTCGACGGTGAGATCGAGCTCCGGCGTCTCATCGAGCGTGGTGAGCTTGATGCGGAGTTGCTCGGCCTGCGCCCGCGTCGCCTCGGATGTCGGCACGGCGATAATGTCGAGCCCCGCCGCCACCCGCTGGCCGAGCAAATCCACAAAGTGCCTGGCGGTCGAACCGGTGCCGAGCCCGAGCCGCATGCCCGGCTGCACGAATTCGAGGGCGCGGGCGGATGCGGCGCGCTTGAGGGCTTCGACGTCCATGGCGGGGGTGTAGGGCAAAAAAGCGCCCAATGGAATGCGCCCGCAGCCCTTTCCCCTACCCTCCGCGGCCACATGAGAGAAGCGAGATTTCTTGCGCCACGCGCATTCGGCAGCTAGCAAACAGCCATGCTTACGATTGTCTTCGACCTCGACGGCACGCTGATCGACACGGCCCCCGACCTGATCGACGCGCTCAATTTCACGCTTGCCGGACACGCCCTGCCGACCGTCCCCTACGCGCAGGCAAGGTCCCTGATCGGGGGCGGCGCGCGCGGCATGATGGAGCAGGCCCTGATCCTGGAAGGCCGCAGTGCCGCGACAGCCGATGTCGATGCGCTCTATGCGGCATTTGTGGCCTACTATGGCGAGCATATCGCCGACCGGTCGCGGCCGTTTCCCGAGCTTGAGCCGGTGCTGGACCGCTTGGCGCAGGCGGGCCACCGGTTTGCCGTGTGCACCAACAAGCTCGAACGGCTTTCGAAGCGTCTCCTTGACGCTTTGCAGCTCAGCGATCGCTTTACGGCCATCTGCGGTCCGGACACGTTTGGGATCCACAAGCCCGACCCGCAGATGTTCCTGGCCACCGTCCTCAAGGCCGGCGGCGAGCCCCGCCGCGCGATCATGGTCGGGGATTCGATCACCGACATCCGCACCGCCCGCGCGGCGAATGTGCCGGTGGTGGCGGTCGATTTTGGCTATACGGACGTGCCGGTCGCGACGCTCGGGCCCGACCGGGTCATCAGCGCCTTCGGGGAACTCCCCGCTGCCATCGCGGCTCTCGCGCCTGTGAAGAATGTGATGGACGATCAGTCCTTTATCGGGCAACAATATTGATTACATGGACTTTTATGAAACCCATGTCGGCTCATATGGAGCTGCGAGCAGGCTCGGGAAGGCCGGCCACGGACACAAGTTCGGGGCTTAGCGGTTCGGCCCGATGCTCAGAAACGTCATGGAAACGCCTGCCGATGGACAGCGTGGACGTGAAGCGCGCGGAAGCGACCGACCTCCAAACCGGGGATCTCGACGATTCACGACCGGCGCTGGTCGATCCGTTCGGCCGCGAGATTTCCTATCTGCGGGTGTCGGTGACGGACCGCTGCGATTTCCGCTGTGTCTATTGCATGGCGGAACACATGTCGTTCCTGCCCAAAGCCGATCTCCTAACGCTCGAGGAGCTCGACCGGCTATGCTCTGCCTTCGTCGCGCGCGGCGTGCGCAAGCTTCGCCTGACCGGCGGCGAACCGCTGGTCCGCCGCGGCATCATGACCCTGTTCGGCACGCTCTCGCGGCATCTTTCGTCCGGCCGGCTTGACGAACTCACGCTCACCACCAACGGCTCGCAGCTCGCCAAATATGCCGCCGAGCTTGTCGCGCACGGCGTGCGCCGCATCAACGTGTCGCTCGACACGCTCGACCCCGACAAGTTCCGCGCCATTACCCGCTGGGGCGCGCTCGACAACGTGATCGAAGGGATCGATGCGGCGCAGAATGCCGGCCTGAAAATCAAGATCAACGCGGTTGCGCTCAAGGGCGTAAACGAGGACGAGATCCCCGCGCTGATCGAATGGGCGCACGGCCGCGGCATGGATTTGACGCTGATCGAGGTGATGCCGCTCGGCGAAATCGGCGAAGGCCGTCTCGACCAATATCTGCCGCTGTCGCACATCCGCGCGCGGCTTTCCGAACGCTACTCGCTCGAAGACCTCGACTACCGCACCGGCGGGCCGGCGCGTTACGTGCGCGTGGCCGAGACCGGCGGCCGGCTCGGCTTCATTACGCCGCTCACGCATAATTTTTGCGAGTCATGCAATCGCGTGCGGGTCACCTGCACCGGCACGCTCTATATGTGCCTTGGGCAAGAAGACGCCGCCGATCTGCGCAGGCCGCTGCGCGCATCCGGGGGCAACGACCTTCTGCACGCCGCCATCGAAGAAGCGATCTCGCGCAAGCCCAAGGGCCACGATTTCATCATCGACCGCCGCCACCAGCGGCCGGCGCTGGCGCGCCACATGAGCGTGACGGGCGGCTAGCTCTTGTCGGTAGCCTGGGTTGAGCGCAGCGAAACCCAGGAATGACCGTGCGGCTCAAACGCCGCTCCCGCGTTTCTCAGAGCCGTCGGCTCAAGCCAGGCTACGTATTCTTCAACACGGTCGCCGCGGCCTGCAGCTCCGCGTAACGGTAGGCGCGGCGTTCGAGGGCAAGCTCGTCGCTGCCCCATTGCTCCATGTTCCAATCCTCGTCGACGTGCGCGGCCGCCCAGGCTTCGTCGGCGGTGATGCGCCCCTGTGCAAGCGCGAGCGCCAGCAGCGCCGAGCCGGTGAGCGTCGTCACTGAATGAAGCGCGCCGAGCCGCCAGGGATCATTTGGAATGGCGGCGCCGGCGGCGGCGAGCGCGGTTTCGGGTTGGGTCACGTGGACGACGCCTTCGGCGAGCAACAAGCGTGCGCCGAGAACGTCGCGCGCCCATTCGATAATCGGATCCCAGTGGCGCGCTTGGCGCTCGACGAGACCGCGCGGCGAGCCGGCGCGGTAACAGATAAGATCGGATGCCAGATATCGCGCGATTTCTTCGGCGACCGGAGCGGAACGCTCGCTGACGCCGTCGATGATCGAATTGGCAAGCCGCGTCAGCGGCATCTTGGCGGGATCGATGACGTCGCGTTGCGCCTCCCACTCGGCGGCGAGCGCTTCCGCTAACGCAAGCGTCGGAGCGGCAAGCAGCCGGCCCGCTGGCGTGCGCACCGGCTTGTGATCGAGCCGCACGGCGTAATGCGGCCCCTCCGGTGCCGTCGAGGCGCGCTCATAGAACCGCTTGCGCAGAATGGGTCGGGCCCCTCGGCGCGCGGCTTCCATGGGATTGTCCGGTGCGGCATTTTCGAAAAATTCGCGCATGCGACCCTTCGCCCACTCAAGAAGCTTGGTGCGGACCTTTCCTGCTGCACCGCAGCAGCCGCGCCGAAACTGCAATTGCCAATATATTCAGATATTTAGATTTCCCAAGGTTCGGCACGCCACGCATCGAGCGAGGGCCGCGCGCTGCAATGCAGCTTTCGCATTGCGCGGCTGCGCCATGGACGATCCGGCAGCGACAAAAGCTTGCTATAACAAAGCCCAAGCGGTGGAAATCCGCGTCCCACTCGACTAGTATCCGCGCCCCGGCTTCGGCGAACGGGAGGAGACACTCAATGGGGGGGACGCCGATCCGCGCAGCGAGCTTGATACCGCCGAACAAAAATGGCGGAGGCGCTGCGGGTAAGAGGAATAGATGAAACCTACCGACATCTCGGTTCCAGATTATTTCCACAAGGTCGTCGATTGTCAGTGGGCTTGTCCGGCGCACACGCCGGTTCCCGAATACATTCGTTTGATCGCCGCGGGCCGCTACGGCGACGCCTACATGATCAATTGGGAATCGAATGTGTTTCCGGGCGTGCTCGGCCGCACCTGCGATCGGCCGTGCGAGCCGGCCTGCCGCCGCGGGCGCGTCGAAAAGGAGCCAGTGGCGATCTGCCGGCTCAAGCGCGTCGCCGCCGATTTCAAGGATGATATCCGCGGGCGCCTGCCCAAGGCGCCGGAGCAAAAGAACGGCAAGCGCATCGCGCTGATCGGCGGCGGCCCCGCCTCGCTCACGGTAGCGCGCGATCTCGCCCCGCTCGGCTATGAGTGCGTGATGTTCGATCAGGACCCGCTGTCCGGCGGGATGATGCGCACGCAAATTCCGAAATTCCGCCTGCCGGAAAATGTGCTCGATGAGGAATGCGGCTACATCCTCGATATCGGCGTCACATTCATTGGCGGCAAGCGCATCGACAGCATGAAGGCGCTGCTTGCGGAAGACTACGACGCGATCTTTGTCGGCTGCGGCGCGCCGCGCGGCCGAGATCTCGACATTCCCGGCCGCAAAGAAGCGGCCAAGAATATCCATATCGGCATCGACTGGCTGTCGAGCGTCTCCTTCGGTCACATCAACAGCATCGGCAAAAGGGTGATCGTTCTCGGCGGCGGCAACACCGCCATGGACTGCTGCCGCTCCTCGCGCCGGCTCGGCGGCGACGACGTGAAAGTGGTGGTGCGCTCCGGCTTCGAAGAGATGAAAGCGTCTCCCTGGGAAAAGGAAGACGCCATGCACGAAGACATTCCGATCTTCAATTATCTGGTGCCGAAAGAATTCACGCACGAGAACGGCAAGCTCACCGGCGTCGTGTTCGAGAAGGTCAAGGCGGTGCGCGACGCCACGGGCCGCCGCAACCTAGTGCCGACCGGCGAAGCCGATCAGCACTTTCCGTGCGACGACGTGCTGGTCGCCGTCGGCCAGGAAAACGCGTTTCCTTGGATCGAGCGCGACTGCGGCATCGACTTCGACAAATGGGACATGCCGAAAGTCGACGCCAAGACCATGGCTTCGACCAATCCGAAGGTCTTCTTCGGCGGCGACGCGGCGTTCGGCCCGAAGAACATCATCTGGGCGGTAGCGCACGGCCACGAGGCCGCGATCTCGATCGACCTTTTCTGCCGCGGCGAGAACGTGAATGTGCGCCCGGCGCCTGAGATGGCCATCACCAGCCAGAAGATGGGCATCCACGAATGGAGCTACGACAACGAGATCACGCTCGATAAACGCTACCGCGTTCCGCACCGCGAGAAAGTGGTGGCGCTACGCGACATCAAGGCGGAAGTCGAGCTCGGCTATGACGTCGATCTCGCGCTCAAGGAGGCCGAGCGCTGCCTCAACTGCGATGTGCAGACCGTGTTCACCGGCCAGCTCTGCATCGAGTGCGATGCCTGCGTCGACATCTGCCCGATGGACTGCATCACGTTCACCGAGAACGGCGACGAAGCCGATCTGCGCACCCGCCTCGAGGCGCCGGCGAAGAATCTCACGCAAGACCTCTATATCGGCAACAGCCTCAAGACCGGCCGCGTCATGGTCAAGGACGAGGACGTGTGCCTGCATTGCGGGCTGTGCGCCGAGCGCTGTCCCACCGGCGCCTGGGACATGCAGAAATACCTGATCGATATGACTCACGCAGACCAAGCATGCCACTCCAGAGCGTAAACGACTTCGTCGTCCGGTTCGCCAACGTCAACGGTTCGGGTTCGGCCAGCGCCAACGAACTGTTTGCCCGGTCCGTGCTGCGCATGGGTATTCCGTGCGCGCCGCGCAACATCTTCCCGTCCAATATCCAGGGCCTGCCAACTTGGTACGAAGTGCGCATTTCCGAAGCGGGCCATCTCGGCGCGCGCGGCGGCACCGACCTGATGGTGGCGATGAACCCGCAGACCTGGGACAAAGACGTCGCCGGCATCGAGCCCGGCGGTTATCTGCTCTACGATTCCACCAAGCCGATGCCGCCGTCGAAATTCCGCGACGACGTCACGGTCATCGGTGTGCCGCTCACCGCCATCTGCAATCGCGAATACAAGGATCCGCGCCAGCGCCAACTCTTCAAGAACATCATCTATGTAGGCGCGCTGTCGGCCATGCTCGACATGGATGTCGCCGAGATGGAGAAGCTGATCAGCGAGCAATTCAAGGGCAAGGAGAAGCTGTTCGACGCCAACAAGCACGCGCTGCATCTCGGCCGCGACTGGGTGATGATGAATGTCCAGCACCCGATCGGGTTGCGATTGAAGCGCAGCGACAATGTCGGCGACCGCATCTTCATCGAAGGTAATTCGGCGGCGGCCCTCGGCGCCGTCTATGGCGGCGCCACGGTCTGTGCCTGGTATCCGATCACGCCGTCGTCCTCGCTCGCCGAGGCGTTCACGCGCCACTGCCAGCGCATGCGCGTCGATGCGGCAACTAAGAAGAACAAATTCGCTATCGTGCAGGCCGAGGACGAGCTCGCCTCGATCGGCATCGTGATCGGCGCCGCCTGGAATGGCGCACGCGCCTTCACCGCCACGTCCGGGCCCGGCATTTCCCTGATGCAGGAGTTCTTGGGACTTGCCTACTTCGCCGAAATTCCGGCGGTCATTTTCGACGTGCAGCGCGCCGGCCCTTCGACCGGCATGCCGACGCGCACCCAGCAGACCGACATTATTTCCTGTGCTTACGCTTCACACGGCGATACCAAGCACGTGCTGCTGTTTCCCGAAGACCCGGCCGAAGCGTTCGAATTCGGCGCCGCCGCCTTCGACCTTGCCGATCGCCTGCAAAACCCGGTCTTTGTCATGCTCGATCTCGATATCGGCATGAACCATCGCTTGAGCCGCCCGCTCGCCTGGGACGACAGCCGCAAATTCGACCGTGGCAAGGTGATGACCGCTGCCGCGCTGGAAGCCGGCAAGGAATTCGGCCGCTATCTCGACGTCGACGGCGACGGTATTCCCTACCGCACCTTTCCGGGCACGCATCCGACCAAGGGCTCGTTCTTCACCCGCGGCACCTCGCGCGACCGCTATGCGCGCTACACCGAGGAAGGGGCGGCTTATGCCGACAACATGCAGCGGCTGCTGCGCAAGTTCGAGACCGCGAAGGACCTGGTGCCGCGGCCGTTGCAGGCCAATGCCGACAAGCCGACCAAATACGGCGTGATCTATTTCGGCTCGACCTCGCCCGCGATGGACGAAGCGATCGAGCTGTTGGAGGTGAACGGCCATGCGCTCGACCGGCTGCGCGTGCGCGCCTTCCCGTTCCATTCGAGCGTGACGAGCTTCATCGGCGAGCACGATTTCGTGTTCGTGGTCGAGCAGAACCGCGACGCCCAGCTGCGCTCGCTCGTGGTCAACGAATGCAACATCGACCCGGTGCGGCTGGTGCCGATCCTGCACTATGACGGCACGCCGATCACTGCTCGCTTCATCGCCCGCGCGATCGGCGACCACCTCGACGCGCTTAAAGTCACGCCGCTGCGCAAGGTGGTGTCGTGAGAAAAGGGTTGTTACCCGGACGCGGTGCAGCACGTAGTGGCGCACCGCTGATCCGGGATCGTCACGGACTGATAAGATCCCGGTTCTGCAGCGCATCACTTCGTGCTGCGCTGCGCCCGGGACACGGTTGAAGAATACGGGCCGATCCATGACCTACGTCACCAAGCCGAAATTCCATCACCCCGAGCTGCCGAAGAACGAGCTCGGCTTTACGCACCGAGACTATGAAGGCGCGGTTTCGACGCTGTGCGCCGGCTGCGGGCACGACTCGATTTCCGGGTCGATCATCGAAGCTTGCTTCGAGCTTTCAATCGCGCCGCACCGGGTGGCGAAACTTTCCGGGATCGGCTGCTCGTCGAAGACGCCGACCTATTTCCTCGGCAATTCGCACGGTTTCAATTCGGTGCATGGCCGCATGCCGTCAGTGCTGACCGGCGCCAATCTCGCCAACCGCGATCTGATCTATCTCGGCGTTTCCGGCGACGGCGATTCCGCTTCGATCGGCTTCGGCCAATTCGCGCACGCCATCCGGCGCGGCGTCGACATGGTCTATATCGTGGAGAATAACGGCGTATACGGCCTGACCAAGGGCCAATTCTCCGCCACCGCCGACTTCGGCTCAAAATCGAAGCGCGGCGTGGTCAATAACGACGCCGCCATCGACCTGATCGGTATCGCGCTGCAGATCGGCGCGACCTTCGTTGCCCGCTCGTTCTCCGGCGACAAGAAGCAGCTCACGCCGCTGATCAAAGCCGCCATCGAGCACCGCGGCGCCGCCTTCATCGACGTGATCTCGCCGTGCGTCGCCTTCAACAATCACGCCGGCTCGACCAAGAGCTTCGACTATGTGCGCGAGCACAACGAGGCTGTGAACCGGCTCGACTTCATTACCGGCCGCGCGCCGATCAATGTCGATTACGAGCCCGGCAGCGTGGAGCTTGTCATGCAGCATGACGGCTCGACACTCGCGTTGCGCAAGCTCGACGCCGACTACGACGTGCACGACCGGCTGGCGGCGATGAATTTCCTGCAGCAGCACGCGGCCAAGGGGCAGATCGTGACCGGGCTGTTGTATGTGGCGGCGGAGACGCAAGATCTGCACGGCCATCTCAACACCGTGGATGGACCGCTGAACGCGCTCGGCGAGAAAGAGCTGTGTCCGGGCTCGGCGGCGCTCGACAAATTCAACGCGAGCTTGCGGTAGAATTTCTGGGCAGCAAGATCATCACAGATCACGCTGGTCGTCATTGCGAGGAGCGAAGCGACGAAGTAATCCAGGGTTGGACCGTCCATCTGGATTGCTTCGCTTCGCTGCGCTCGCAATGACGATTTGAGCGGCCCGCCTCAGCTTTTCCGCCACGGTTTGCTGGCGAGGACCTCTCGCAAGGCCGCCACCATCTCCTTCGGCGGCTCCATTTTGATGGAGAGCGGCTTGCCGGTCTCGAGCATGCTCTTGAGGCTCGAGAGGATCGCGGGCCAGCCCGCGCGCCCGCCCGAGAGCAGCGCCTCCGGCACGTCCCATGAATATGACTCGGTCAAGGTGAGCTTGACGCTGTCGCCGGCCGGCTCGATGTCGTAGCTGACAAGACATGGCGGCAGCTGGCGCATGTCGGCGTTCCAATCGACGGTCCATGTCGTCGCCAGCCGCCGCAGCGGCGACCACTCGATCACTTCGCCTTTCACGTCCGCCCGCCCATCCGGCATGCGCAGCATGAACGAGCCGCCGGCCTTCGGCTCGATCTCGACGGTCCGGCCGAAGAAATACTGCGCCGTGAAGGCCGGATCGATCAGCGCCTGCCACACCTTCTCGGGCGTGGCGACGATGTAGGTGACGTACACGGTCCTCGGCTTGAACCTTGCAGCATCGATCACGCGTGCACCTCCGGTGTCGAAGCCGAACTCCGAACCTGGGCCGATAGCGCACGCCCGGTTTCCACATAAGTCTTCAGGCTCGATAGCACCGACGGCCAGCCCTCGGTGATTTTTCCGAACACCACGCTGCCTTCGTCGAAGTCCTCATGGGTGACGGTGAGGCGCACCTGGTCTTTGAGCGGCGTGATGTCGATGGTCACACGCGAGGGCCGCTCGTGCTTGAACTCGTCATAGAGCGGGCGCCAGGCATAAGACAGGCGGCGCGGCGGATCGCTGACCAGAATAACATCGCGATGTACTTCCTTGCCGCTGGGATCCACCGCCGTCATGTACGCGCCGGCCTCGCCATTGGCCGCGACCCGAAAGCCGTACCAGTATTTCTCCGTAACGTTCGGATCGGTCATCGCTTGCCAGACCTTCTCCGCCGTCGCAGCGATATAGAGCACGTAGACGAATTTCGGCTTGTCTTGTCCGGGCATTTTCACACTCCCCGAGGTTGAGCATCGCGTCCCCAGCGGCGCTGCGTCATTGGCATCGCCGCGCCGGTCTCCAGCAGAGTTTTCATGCTCGATAGCACCGCCGGCCAACCAGCGCTGATGCCGCGCAACATCGCGGAGTCCGGCTCGAGCTCCTCGTGCGTCACGGTCAGGCGAACCGAATCCATAAAGGGATCGATATCGAAGCTCACGCGCGAGGTCTTCGCGGCATTGCCCGCGTCGTCCGGATGCGCCCACGTCAGAACCAAGCGCCGCGGCCGGTTGCTATCCAGCACCGAGCCGGTCACAAGGAGCTTTTCGGCGTCTTCATAGTCTTCGTGGCGCCAAGCTGAACCTGGCATCCATTCCGAGCGGTTGCGGGCGAGACCCCAATAATCCTTCGTCATCTCCGGATCGATCAGGGCGTTCCACACTTTCTCGGGCGTGGTGTGGATGTAGATCACATAACGAACTTGGCTTTACTCATCACGCGCCTCCAACGCCCTTTTCATGTCGCTCAACGCTTGCAGCCGCGAGCGCTCGAATTTTCCGATCCAGCGCTCGGCGATCTCATGGATCGGCACCGGATTGAGGTAGTGCAGCTTCTCCCTGCCCCGCCGCACGGTGACGACGAGGTTGGCCTGTTCCAGGATCGCCAAGTGCTTGCTGACGGCCTGCCGCGTCATGTCCGCGCCTGCTTGCGCAAGCCGCGTGCAGAGTTCGTTCAGCGTCAGTCCGTTGTCGGCGCGAAGCCGGTCGAGCAGCTCGCGGCGGCTCGCATCGGCTAGCGCCTTGAACACCGCATCCATCAGCAAATCCCGCATGATAATAGGCAACCATTCGGTTGCATGTCAAATATGAAGCAGCCAAAATCCGCTCGTCCCCGCGAAGGCGGGGACGAAGTCCTACTTCGCAATGCCTTCTGGATTCCCGCCTTCGCGGGAATGAGCGGAGAGGAACTATTCCTCCGGCGCTTCGACAATCGGGTCGTAGCGCGCGGCGTCGAGGCCGAGCAGAATTCCACGATTGCTGCATGTGCGGCGGCAATGGCGCAGTGGCGTCGATCACCCCGCCGCGCGGATGCGGCACCACGATGCGGCGCGCGAGCAGATGCAATTTGTTCTGCATGCCGCCGGGCAATTCCCAATTCTCGCGGGAGAAATATTTCGGATCGCCGACGATCGGATGATTGATATGCGCCATGTGAGCGCGCAGCTGGTGCGTGCGGCCCGTAACCGGCTTTAGCGAGAGCCAGGACAATAACGGCCCGGACGTTTCCACCACGGCGTAGTAAGTCACAGCGTGGCTGGCGCCCTTCTCGCCGTGGCGCGCGATGCGCATGAGCGACTCGTCTTCGCGCTCCTCCTTGACGAGGTAGGTCGAGATGCGGCCCTGCTGCACCTTGGGAACGCTGGCGACCAGCGCCCAGTAGATCTTGCGCGCCGAGCGCGAGCGGAAGGTTTTCGCCAGCGCGGCCGCCGCAAAGCGCGTCTTGGCGACCAGCAGACAGCCGGCGGTGTCCTTGTCGAGCCGGTGCACCAGCCGCGGCCGCTGGCCGTGCGCATCGCGCAAGACCTCCAGCATGCCGTCGACGTGGCGCGTGGTGCCGGAGCCGCCTTGCACCGCAAGCCCCATCGGCTTGTTGAGCACGAGCACGTCGGCGTCCTCGTAGAGCGTGATCGATTTGAGGAACGCGCGGGCTTTCTCGTCGGCTTCGTTGCCGGGCGCGCGCGGTTTGGGCTGATCGAGCCGGAGCGGCGGAATGCGCACAGTCTGGCCCGCCTCCAGCCGGTTCTTCGGCTGCGTGCGCTTGCCGTTGACCCGCACCTCGCCTTTCCGAATGACGCGCTGGATGTGGGAGAAGCTCAGGCCCGGAAAGCGCGCTTCCAGAAAGCGATCGACGCGCATGCCAGCTTCGTCGCCGGTGACGGCGACGTTTTGGACGGTGGTCGGCATTGTCCCCTCAGGCCGCGCAGCAGGGCGAAGCGGTGGGGAGGAGTTAGAGGTGCTCCGCGACACTTCCCTCAGCCGTTCACCGTCATCCTGAGATGCGCGCCGATGGCGCGCCTCGAAGGATGCACGGCCAACCGAAATCGGCTTGTCCGACTTCAATTGTTTTGAAGAAGGCCAAGTCGGCAACTGCCGACTTGGTTGGCCTTCGCCCCGCCCGAAACCGGGTTTATCCGATTTCGGATTTCTTGGTGCGAAGTCGGCGCGAGCCGACTTCGTGGGCCGCTTCGCGGCCGCCTCAGGGTGACGGGAAATACGTTCGCGATGCCGATGCCGCGGCCCGGCATTCTGCTTGCCGCCGCCCGGCTGGCGAGGACCGCGCGAGCCTCTCACCGTCCGCTCCGTTCGCGGCGCAGCTTGGCCCAATAGTCCAGGCGCTTCCTGATCTCGCGCTCGAAGCCGCGCTCGGGCGGATCGTAAAATTGCTGGCGGCCGAGTTGTTCGGGAAAGTAATCTTGTCCCGAGAACGCGTCTTCGCTGTCGTGATCGTATTCGTAGCCCGAGCCGTAGCCTTCGGTCTTCATCAGTTTGGTCGGCGCATTGAGAATGTGCTTGGGCGGCAACAGCGAGCCCGCCTCCTTCGCGGTGCGCTTGGCCGCGCCAAAGGCCGTGTAGGTCGCGTTCGATTTCGGTGCGGTGGCGACATAGAGCACCGCCTCCGCCAACGCCAATTCACCCTCGGGCGAGCCGAGAAAATCGTAGGCGTCCTTCGCGGCGTTGGCGACGAGGAGCGCCTGCGGATCGGCGAGTCCGATGTCCTCGACTGCCATGCGCACAATGCGCCGCGCGAGATAAAGCGGATCCTCGCCGGCGTCGAGCATGCGGGCGAGATAATAGAGCGCGGCGTCGGGATCGGAGCCGCGCACGGATTTGTGCAGCGCGCTGATGAGATTGTAATGGCCATCCTGCTTCTTGTCGTAGATTGGGGCGCGGCGTTGCACCACTTCCTGCAAGGCGGCGACGTCGAAGACCTCGCCGGCGCGGGCGGCGCGCCAGACCTCTTCGACGAGCGTGAGCGAGGCGCGGCCGTCGCCGTCGGCCATGCGGATCAGCGACGCGCGCGCCTCGTCATCGAGCGGCAGCTTCTTGGCTTCGGCCGCTTCCGCGCGTTGCAGGAGCTTCTCGATGGCGGGCGGGTCGAGCGGCTTGAAGACCAGCACGCGCGAGCGCGACAAGAGCGGCGCGATCAGCTCGAAAGACGGATTCTCCGTGGTGGCGCCGACCAGAACGATGGTGCCGTCCTCGACCACGGGCAGGAATGAATCCTGCTGCGCGCGGTTAAAGCGGTGAATCTCGTCGACGAAGAGCAGCGTCCCCTGCCCGGTTTCGCGGCGCGCGCGCGCGGCATCGAAGACTTTTTTCAGATCGCCGACGCCGGAAAAGATCGCCGAAATTTGCTCGAAGTGAAGATCGGTCGCTTGCGCTAACAGCCGCGCCACTGTGGTCTTGCCGGTGCCGGGCGGGCCCCAGAAGATGAGCGAGCCGAGCGAGCGCGTTTCCAGCATGCGGGTGAGAATGCCGTCCGGACCGAGCAGATGATCCTGGCCGACCACATCGGCGAGCTTGTCGGGACGAAGCTTGTCGGCGAGCGGCCGCGGCGCGCCGCTGTCGAGCCCGGCAGCCGCGAACAGGCTTGGGGTCTTGGATTTGGGACGCGAGCTCATTTGCCGCTCAGTGTAGCATGTCATGCTCGGCCTCGTGCCGGGCATCCACGTCTCTTCGCGACAAACGTAGACGTGGGGATGGCCGGAACAAGCCCGGCCGTGCCTCATCCACTAAACATCACCGAAATCTGCTGGCCGCCGCGGTTGATGGTTACCCGCCATTGCCGCCCGCCGGCGCGGGTGACGCGATCGAGGTCGGCTGATCGCTCGATCTTCTGATTGTTCACCGAAACGACGATATCGCCCTTGCGGAAGCCGATCGATTGGGCGGTCGAGCCGTCGGCGATGCTGACGATCACAACGCCTTCGGCCTGCGCGTCGAGCCGCAGCTCGTCGGCAAGCGCCGGCGAAAGATTGGCCACCTTGGCGCCGAGGAACGGCGAGCGCGCGCGGATCTCGACTTCCTCGCGCGGCAACTCCGGCGCGGTCTGCAAGCTGACGGTAACGGCGACTTCGCGCCCCTGCCGCAGCAGCGCCACGTCCGCGCTGCCGCCGAGCGGCTTGGTGGCGAAGCGATAGTCGAAGGAGTTCGGATCGTCGATGACGGTGCCGTCGATGCTGACGATCAGGTCGCCGGTCTTGATCCCGGCACGCGCGGCCGGACCGCCGGTGGCGACATTCGCCACCAATGCGCCGCTCGGCCGCTTGAGCCCGAGACTGTCGGCAATCTCCGGCGTCACTTCCTGGAGCCTGGCGCCGAGCCACGGCCGCTTGACCGCGGCGCTGCCGCCTCTCGCGGAAGCGACCACGACCCGCACCATGTTCGCCGGGATGGCAAAGCCGATGCCCTGCGAGCCGCCCGAGCGCGAATAGATCGCGGTGTTGATGCCGGCGAGCCGGCCGTTGAGGTCGACCAGCGCGCCGCCGGAATTGCCCGGATTGATCGCGGCGTCGGTCTGGATGAAGAACTGATAATCGCTGATGCCGACCTGCGTGCGCGCGACGGCCGAGACGATGCCATGCGTCACGGTCTGGCCGACGCCGAACGGATCGCCGATCGCGAGCACCAGGTCGCCGACCTGCAGATCGTCGGAATTGGCGAAGTCGAGCACGGGAAATTTCTCGTTCGCGCCCTTCAGCCGCAGCACGGTGAGATCGCTGTGTTCGTCCTTGAGCACGATCTCGGCGTCGAACTCGCGCTTGTCGGACAGCGCGACTTTCACTTCGCTCGCGCCCTCGATCACATGGTAGTTGGTGACCACGAGCCCCGACGGATCGACGATGACGCCGGAGCCGAGCGACCGCAGCACCTGCTCGCGCGGCACCGCGCCGAAGAACTGGCGGAACAGCGGATCGTTCATGAAGGGATTGCGGTTCTCGACCACGCGCGCCGCGTAGACGTTGACCACCGCCGGCGTCGCCCGCTTGACCACCGGCGCGTAGGACAACTGGACCTGCGCCGCCGAGGTGGGCACTTGACGCTGGTCTTCGGCGCGTGCGCTTGCGAGCGAGGCGGCAAGAACAACGAGAGCGATTGGAGTGGCAAAGGGCAGACGCGCGAACGGCATAGAAAAAACCCCGAAATGAATGCCGCAACATATAGGCGCACGCGGGCCTTTAGAAGGCGGCACCTCGCCCACTCAAAGCCGCCGGAAGCGGCCGTCCAGGATCACGCGAATACAGACTGGATACGCCTGCGCCCGCCCCGGTGGTGGTGGAAGCCGGGGACTTGCCTAGAGCGCGACGGCTTTAAGTTGAATCGTCATCGCGCCTCTTTGGTCGAGCATGTCTTTGCGGAAGACCGCTACCCACTTTTCCCGATCATGCTTAGGCCGCGGCCGGAGCGGTTTCCTCGACGCGCACCTGCACCGGCCCGGAATCCTTGCCCTTGGCCTCGACATCGCGATCGACAAATTCGATCACCGCGACGGGAGCGGAATCGCCGTAGCGGAAGCCGGCCTTCATGACGCGCGTATAACCGCCATCGCGGTCCTTGTAACGCGGGCCGATCACCTCGAAGAGCTTCCTGACCATGGCGAGATCGCGCATCTGCGCGATCGCCTGACGGCGGGCGTGCAGGTCGCCGCGCTTGCCGAGCGTGACAAGCTTCTCCACGACCGGACGCAGATCCTTCGCCTTCGGCAGCGTGGTGGTGATCTGCTCGTGCTTGATCAGCGAGGCGGCAAGGTTCGCCAGCATCGAACGGCGATGGTCCGATCGACGGTTGAACTTGCGGTGAGTCTTGGCGTGACGCACGGTCGAACTCCTACAGTCCCTTTTTTGTCACTCCGGCTGAGCAGCAGCCGAAGCCAAATTTTACTATGGTTATGGATTCCGGGCTCGCGCCCGCGGCACGCCCCGGAATGACGCGTCTCAATAATGGTCCTCGAAGCGCTTGGCCAGCTCTTCGATATTCTCCGGCGGCCAGCCCGGCACTTCCATGCCCAGATGCAGACCCATCTGCACCAGCACTTCCTTGATCTCGTTGAGCGACTTGCGGCCGAAATTCGGCGTGCGCAGCATTTCGGCCTCGGTCTTCTGCACGAGGTCGCCGATATAGACGATGTTGTCGTTCTTCAGGCAGTTGGCCGAGCGCACCGACAGCTCGAGTTCGTCCACCTTCTTGAGGAACGCCGGATTGAAGGCGAGATCGGGGATGGCCTCCTGCGCGGCCTCGCGCTTGGGCTCCTCGAAATTGACGAACACGTTGAGCTGGTCCTGCAGGATGCGCGCCGCGTAAGCGAGCGAATCCTCCGGGCTCACCGCGCCGTTGGTCTCGATCGTCAGCGTGAGCTTGTCGTAGTCGAGGATCTGGCCCTCGCGGGTGTTCTCGACCTTGTAGGAGACCTTGCGCACCGGCGAATAGAGGCTGTCGACCGGGATCAAGCCGATCGGCGCGTCCTCCGGGCGGTTGCGCTCGGCCGGCACATAGCCCTTGCCGGTATTGACGGTGAATTCCATGCGGATCTCGGCGCCCTCGTCGAGCGTGCATAGTACCAGATCCGGATTGAGCACGACGATGTCGCCGACGGTCTGAATGTCGTTGGCGGTGACCGTGCCCGGCCCCTGCTTCTTCACCACCATGCGCTTGGGCCCATCGCCTTGCATTTTGATGGCGATGTCCTTGATGTTGAGCACCATGTCGGTCACGTCCTCGCGCACGCCGGCGATCGAGGAGAATTCGTGCAGCACGCCGTCGATGTGCACCGATTGCACTGCGGCGCCTTGCAGCGACGACAACAGAATGCGGCGCAGCGCGTTGCCCAGCGTCACGCCGAAGCCGCGCTCGAGCGGCTCGGCCACCACGGTCGCCACGCGCCGCGGATCGGCGCCGGCGCTGACCTGCAGCTTGCCGGGCCTGATCAGTTCCTGCCAATTTTTTTGGATCGTCACGTTATCACCCATCGCCTTGCGCGGCGCGAACGCGTCGCGCGCCCCACTCCGCTCCGTGGGGCCAAAATCGTTGCCATGTTCGAGCGGCGGCATTTGTTCGATTTCCATCAGCCGAGCGTCCTATACGCGCCGCCGCTTGCGCGGGCGGCAGCCATTGTGTGGAATGGGCGTCACGTCTCGAATCGACGTGATGGTGAAACCGGCCGCCTGCAGCGAGCGCAGCGCCGATTCACGGCCCGAACCCGGGCCGGCCACCTCGACCTCCAGCGTCCGCATCCCGTGCTCCTGCGCCTTCTTGGCGGCATCCTCGGCGGCGACCTGCGCCGCATAAGGGGTCGACTTGCGCGAGCCCTTGAAGCCCATGGTGCCGGCCGAAGACCAGGCAATGGTGTTGCCCTGGACGTCGGTGATCGTAATCATGGTGTTGTTGAACGATGCATTCACATGCGCGACGCCGGAGGCGATATTCTTGCGTTCGCGGCGCCGGACGCGCGTGGCTTCCTTACCCATTCTGAGCCCTTTCGGATCGGAACCGGCCGCACCGGTTGCCGTCGGTGTCTGTACTTTGACGCTTTATTTCTTCTTGCCGGCGATCGGCTTAGCCGGCCCCTTGCGGGTGCGCGCATTGGTGTGGGTCCGCTGCCCTCGGACCGGCAGGCCGCGGCGGTGACGCAACCCTCGATAGCAGCCGAGATCCATCAGCCGCTTGATATTCATTGCGACTTCACGTCGCAGGTCGCCCTCGACGACATAGTCGCGGTCGATCACTTCGCGAAGCTGCAGCACTTCCTGGTCGGTCAATTGCGACACCCTGCGGGCCTCGGGTATCGACACTTTGTCCATGATTTCCTTGGCTTTGGCCGCGCCAATGCCGTGGATATATTGCAACCCGACCACCACGCGCTTGTTGGTTGGGATATTGACGCCAGCGATACGGGCCACGTCAGTTCGCTCCTTTATGCAACCGGCGCGGGATTTCCCGCAACCGCCCGGCCGTTATTGCCGATTCGATTGTCACCTGAGAAGGCCACAAACGTAAAAAGCCAACGCATGCCTGCCGCTGCGGCTTGGCATCGCTGCTCAATCTCCGACCGGATATTTGAAACGTATTAATGGACTCCTCGCGCTTTCGTCAACCCGGCTAGCGATTTCGTGTACAATTTGATTAGCGTCGCCGCTTTGCAGCCGGCCTCTTTGCTGCGGACTTTGCCTTCGGCCGGGATTTCGCCTTGCCGGCTGGCCTCTTGGCCGCCGTGCGGGCGGGTTTGCGGCGGGCGGTAGAAGCCGGCTTTGAAGCTTGCGATTTGGACTTTTTTCCTACTCGAGCCTTAAGCGCCCGCGCCGCGGTTTTGGCGGCTGACCGACCACCAGCCTTGGGTACAGCCTTGGATACAGCCTTGGATACAGCCTTGGATACAGCCTTGGATACAGCCTTGGAAGCCGGTCTAGCCGTCGATTTAGACGCCGGCTTGGAGGTGATTTTGAGCTGCGGCTTGGAGGTGGTTTTGAGCGCCGGCTTGGAGGCAGACTTGAGTACCGCCTTTGGTTCCGGCTTGGGTTCCGGCTTGGGTTCCGGCTTGGATTCTGGCTTGGACGCGGGCTTCGGCTCCGCCGGAGCCGCGCTCAGCGCCTCCTCGATAGCGTCCGCCACTTGCTCGATCGGAGCCATGCCGTCGATCGAGCGCAGCATGCCGTGGTCGCGATAGTAGGCGATCAGCGGCGCGGTCTGCTCCCGGTAAGCTGTTAATCTGCGGTGCAGCACGTCGGAATTGTCATCGGGCCGCAACGGCTCGCCGCGCTTTTGCATCTCGGCGATGCGGCTCTCGATCCGGCGGATCAGCGCTTCTTCATCGACCCGCAACTCGATCACGGCGTCGAGCGCTATGCCGTGCCTCGCGAGCATCCGGTCGAGCGCTTCCGCCTGCGGCACCGTGCGGGGAAAGCCGTCGAGGATGAAGCCCTTGCGCGCATCCGGCTGCGCGATCCGTTCTTCGACGATGCTGACCACGACGTCATCCGGGCAGAGCGCCCCGCTCGCCATGATGCCTTCGACCTTTTGGCCGAGCGGCGAGCCGGCCTTGACTGCGGCCCGCAGCATATCGCCGGTAGAGAGTTGAACTATTCCGTACTTGGCGACGAGGTGCTGGGCCTGAGTACCCTTGCCCGCCCCCGGCGGGCCCAGCAGGATTAGTCTCATCTACGGCGTCCCCTCAGTTTTGATCTTTTTATCAAGCCTTCATACTGGTGCGCCAGCAGGTAGCCCTGCACTTGCGCGACCGTATCCATCGTCACGCTGACCACGATGAGAAGCGAGGTGCCGCCGAAATAGAACGGCACGGCGGCGTAGGAGATCAGCATCTCCGGAAACAGACAGACGACGGCAAGATAGGCCGCGCCGATCACGGTGATGCGCGACAGCACATAATCGATGTACTCGGCGGTGCGTTCGCCGGGCCGGATGCCGGGAATAAAGCCGCCGTGCTTTTTCAGATTTTCCGCCGTCTCGGTCGGATTGAACACGATCGCGGTATAGAAAAAGGCGAAGAACACGATCAGCGCCACGTAGAGCGCAAGGAACAGCGGCCGCCCGTGCGAAAGCTGGGTGGTGATGGCGGTGAGCCATTCCGGCCCCTGCCCGGCGGTAAAATTGGCGACCGTGGTCGGCAACAACAGCAGCGACGAGGCGAAGATCGGCGGAATGACGCCCGAGGTGTTGAGCTTCAGCGGCAGATGCGAGGTCTGCCCCTCGAACATGCGGTTACCGACCTGGCGCTTCGGATATTGGATCAGAAGCCGCCGCTGCGCGCGCTCCATAAACACGATGAAGGTGATGACGGCGACCGCCATCACCAGCACGATCAGGATCAGGCCGGTCGAGAGCGCACCCTGCCGGCCGAGTTCGAGCGTGCCGGCGATGGCCGACGGAAGCTGCGCAACGATGCCCGCCATGATGATCAGCGAGGTGCCGTTGCCGATGCCGCGCTGAGTGATCTGCTCGCCGAGCCACATCAGAAACATGGTGCCGCCGGTGAGCGTGATGACGGTGGAGAGCCGGAAGAAGATGCCCGGGTCGGTAACGACGTTGGTCGCGCCTTCCAAACCGATGGAGATGCCGTAGGCCTGGAAAGCAGCCAGTATCACGGTCAGATAGCGGGTGTATTGGTTGATGGTCTTGCGCCCCTGCTCGCCCTCCTTCTTGAGAGCCTCGAGCGTCGGCGACACCGTCGTCATCAACTGAATGATGATCGAGGCCGAGATGTACGGCATGATGTTCAACGCAAAGATCGCCATGCGGTGAATGCCGCCGCCGGCGAACATGTTGAACATCCCCAGAATACCGCCGGCCTGGGAATTGAAAATCTGATTCCAGGCGTTCGGATCGATGCCGGGCAGCGGGATGTAGGTGCCGAGCCGATAAACGAGCAGCGCGCCGAGCGTGAACCAGATGCGCTTCTTGAGCTCTTCGGCTTTGGCGAGCGCGCCGAAATTGAGATTGGCCGCGAGTTGTTCCGCTGCAGAGACCATATCCTGCTCCGAGCCCCCTCCTTACGCGCTGCGACCGCGTCGTTCTCGGCCGTTCACGCCCCCTGACAGGTAGAAGCCGTGAACGCCCGGCACAAGCCCGGCGCGGCGCTTGGTCAGGCGGCCGCTTCGGCCGCTTCCCGCTTGGGCGCGAGAATTTCCACTGTGCCGCCGGCCTTCTCCACGGCGGCCACCGCCGACTTCGACGCGCCATGGACCGAAACGGCGATCTTCGCTTTCAATTCGCCGCTGCCGAGGAGCCGCACGCCGTCCTTGGCGCGCCGCAGAATGCCCGCCTTGACCAGGGCGTCTGCGTCGATCTTGCCCGCCGTATCCAGCTTGCCGGCATCGATCGCCTCCTGCAGGCGGCCGAGATTGATCTCGTTGAGCTTCAGCGCGAACTTGGTGTTGCGAAAGCCGCGCTTGGGCAGACGCCGATGCAGCGGCATCTGGCCGCCTTCGAAGCCCTTGATGCGCACGCCCGAGCGCGCGGTCTGGCCCTTGCCGCCGCGGCCGCCGGTCTTGCCCTTGCCGGAGCCGATGCCGCGGCCGATGCGCTTGCGCGCCTTGCGCGAACCGTCGCGGCCGGAGAGTTCGTGAAGCTTCATCGTCGTTAGTCCCTGTTCTCTTCTTCGTCATGGCCCGGCATGGCCGTTCGAAGACCGGCGCCGCTTCGCTCGCCTATGCCGGCCGTCTACGTCTTCGATTGCGACGATCGCCCAAGACGCCCGGCAACATAGACTAGTGCAAAGACGCCGTTCTACGAACGGCCATGGCCGGCCATGACGACCGTTGTTTACTCCACCACCTCGATCAAATGCGCGACCTTGGCGATCATGCCGCGCGTTGCCGGCGTGTCGACAAGCTCGGAGACGCGCCCGATCTTGTTGAGCTTGAGACCGATCAGCGTTTCACGCTGGGTGTGATCCCGGCGCATCGGGCTGCCGACCTGCTTGACCTTGACGGTCTTGCCGGCGTGCTTGTTCGCAGTCGCGCTATTCATTGGCTGCTCCCGCCTTCTCAATCGGCCGGCTGTTCGGCTTCGACGTCGCGGCGGCGCGCCTGCAGCGCGGAGACCTTGACGTTGCGGCGCGCGGCCACCGTGCGCGGCGAATCCTGGCGCTTGAGCGCATCGAAGGTCGCGCGCACCACGTTGTAGGGATTGGAGGTGCCGAGCGATTTGGCCACCACGTCCTGCATGCCGAGCGTCTCGAACACCGCGCGCATTGGGCCGCCGGCGATGATGCCAGTGCCGGGTGGAGCCGCGCGCAGAAAGACCTTGCCGGCGCCGTGGCGTCCCGACACGTCGTGATGCAGCGTGCGGCCTTCGCGCAGCGGCACGCGCGTCAGCCCGCGCTTGGCGGCGTCGGTCGCCTTGCGGATTGCCTCCGGCACCTCGCGCGCCTTGCCGTGGCCGAAGCCGACCCGGCCCTTCTGATCGCCGACGACGACAAGCGCGGCAAAGCCGAAGCGCCGGCCGCCCTTCACCACCTTGGCGACGCGGTTGATGTGGACGAGCTTGTCGACGAATTCGCTATCGCGCTCTTCGTCTCGCTGCCGCCGCTCGCGTGGTTCACGTGCCATGTTGTTCCGCCGAGTTGTTACCAACCATCTTCATTGCATCCTCAAAAATTCAGTCCCGCCTCACGCGCAGCATCGGCCAGCGCCTTGATGCGGCCGTGATAGAGATAGCTGCCGCGATCGAAGATCACGTCCTTGACGCCCTTCTGTTTCGCGCGCTCGGCGATGAGCTTGCCGACGGCCTTGGCCGCAGCGACGCTCGCGCCGGTCTTCAGTTCGCCCAGCGCATCCTTCTCCAGCGACGAAGCCGAAGCGAGCGTGGCGCCCTCATTGTCGTCGATCAGTTGCGCATAAATGTGCTTCGAGGAGCGGAACACTGAGAGCCGCTTGCGATCGCCGGCGGCGATCCGCAGCACGCCGCGCACGCGCCCCTTGCGCCGCTCGATCCGGTCTCTGAGCTTGGTCATCGGCGGCTCCGTTACTTCTTCTTGCCTTCCTTGCGGAAGATGCGCTCGTTTGCGTATTTGACGCCCTTGCCCTTGTAGGGCTCCGGCGGACGGAATTCGCGGATCTCGGCGGCGACCTGCCCGACCTTCTGGCGGTCGATGCCGCTGATCACGATCTCGACCGGCTTCGGCGTCGCAATGGTGATGCCCTCCGGGATCGGATAGACCACGTCGTGGCTATAGCCAAGCGCGAGCTGCAGGTTCTTGCCCTGCACCGCGGCGCGATAGCCGACGCCGTTGATTTCGAGCCGCTGCTCGAAGCCCTTGGTGACGCCGGTGATCAGGTTGGCGACCAGGGTGCGCGAGGTGCCCCACTGCGCGCGCGCCCGCTTGGTCTCGTTGCGCGGATCGATTTTGATGCGGCCGCCATCGAGCTTCACCGAAACGTCGTCGTGCAGCACGACTTCGAGCGCGCCTTTCGGGCCCTTCACCTTGACCGTCTGACCAGCGACGTTGGCGGTGATCCCTGCCGGAACCGCCACTGGTCTTTTACCGATGCGGGACATGACTGTGTTCCGTTTCTCTTCTTTTCCTCGCCGGATCCGCTTAGAACACCGTGCAGAGGATTTCGCCGCCGACATTGGCGTCGCGCGCAGCATGATCCGCCATGACGCCTTTCGGCGTCGACACGATCGCCACACCGAGACCGTTGTTGATGCGCGGCAGATTCTTCACCGAGGTATAGACGCGGCGTCCGGGCTTGGAAATCCGTTCGATCTCGCGGATCACCGGCTCGCCCTCGAAGTACTTCAGCTCGATATCGAGCTCGGCGCGGCCTTCGCGCTCGGTGACCGTGTAGCCGCGGATATAGCCTTCGCTCTTGAGCACTTCGAGCACGCTTTCGCGCAGCTTCGAGCCCGGGCTCGAAACCTTGCTCTTGTTGCGCATCTGCGCGTTGCGGATGCGGGTCAACAGATCGCCGAGCGGATCGTTCATTGACATCGTGCGATCCTCCTTACCAGCTCGACTTCACCAGGCCCGGGATCAGCCCCTTCGAGCCGAGCTCCCGCAGCGCGATGCGCGACAGTTTGTGCTTGCGATAGAACGCGCGCGGGCGACCCGTCACTTCGCAGCGGTTGCGGATGCGGGTGGCGGATGAGTTGCGCGGCAATTCCGCAAGCTTGAGCGTCGCGGCGAAGCGCTCTTCGACCGGCTTGTCCTTGTCCTGGACGATCGCTTTCAAGCGCGCCCGCCGGCTGGAGAATTTCTTCGCCATCCGCCGCCGCCGGTTGTTCTTCTCGATGGAACTCTTCTTCGCCATCTAGTTCTCCTCGCTGCTCCGCGTCTGAGGCCGTGACCGCCTCACTGCCGGAACGGAAAATTGAAAGCCGTCAGCAACGCGCGCGCTTCGTCGTCCGAGCGCGCGGTGGTGCAGACGGTGATGTCCATGCCCCAGACTTCGGAGGTCTTGTCGTAGTCGATTTCCGGGAACACGATGTGCTCTCTGATGCCGAGCGAGTAATTGCCGCGGCCGTCGAAGCTCTTCGGATTAAGCCCGCGGAAGTCGCGCACGCGCGGCAGCGCGATGTTGATCAGCCGGTCGAGAAACTCGTACATGCGCGCCTTGCGCAAGGTGACCTTGCAGCCGATCGCCTGCCCGTCGCGCAGCTTGTAGGTCGCGATCGACTTGCGGGCCTTGGTGATGATCGCCTTCTGGCCGGAGATGAGCGCGAGATCGGAAGCGGCCGCGTCGACCTTCTTGCGGTCGGCGACGCCTTCGCCGATGCCCATGTTGATCACGATCTTGTCGAGCACAGGGATCTGCATGCGGTTCTTGTAGCCGAACTGCTCGGCGAGCTTGCTGCGGATCTTCTCGTCGAACTCCACCCTCAGCCGCGCGGGAACGCGCGGCTCCGGCTCGCGCGCGACCTTCTCGCCGGAAGCTTTCTCGCCGCCGGCCTTCGCGCCTTTGTCGCCCTTGCCGGCTTGAGCCGCCTTCGGCGCCTTGTCGGCCTTGTCGCCCTTGGCGGGCTTCGCCGCCTGCTCCGCTTCGGGGCCTGCCTTAGCCGGCTTCTTGGCTTTCTTTTCTTCTTTATCAGCCATCGATCTCTGCTCCCGAACGCTTGGCGACCCGCACCTTCTTGCGATCGTCGCCCTGACCTATGATCTTGAAGCCGACGCGGGTCGGCTTTTTGTCCTTCGGATCGGCCAGCGCAACATTCGACAAGTGGATCGGCGCCTCTTTCGAGATGATGCCGCCCTCGTGCGTGGCGTCCTGGCGCTGATGACGCTTGACCATGTTGACGCCGCGCACCAGCGCGCGGTCATCGTCGCGGCGCACCTCGATCACCTCGCCGGTGCGGCCCTTGTCGCGTCCGGCGATCACGATCACCGTGTCGCCCTTCTTGATTTTTGCCGCCATCACAGCACCTCTGGCGCGAGCGAAATGATCTTCATGTGGTTCTTGGCGCGCAATTCGCGCGGCACCGGGCCGAAGATGCGGGTGCCGACCGGCTCCATCTGCGGATTGATCAGCACCGCCGCATTGCGGTCGAAACGGATGATCGAGCCGTCCGGACGCTTGATGTCCTTGGCGACGCGCACGATCACCGCCTTCATCACATCGCCCTTCTTCACGCGGCCGCGCGGGATCGCTTCCTTGACCGAGACGACGATGACGTCGCCGATGGTCGCGTACTTGCGCTTGGAGCCGCCCAGCACCTTGATGCACATGACGCGGCGCGCGCCGGAATTGTCCGCCACGTCGAGATTGGTTTGCATCTGAATCATGGGCTACCCCACTTATTTCCTTGTCCGGCGCCGCGTTTACGACGCCTGCTTTTTCTCACCGCGCACCACCGCCCAGCGCTTGAGCTTGGAAATCGGCCGGTGCTCTTCGATCCACACGGTATCGCCCACCTTGAACTCGTTGTTCTCGTCGTGAGCGTAGTATTTCTTCGAGCGGCGCACGGTCTTCTTGAACAGCGGATGGGTGAAGCGGCGCTCGACGCGCACCACCACCGTCTTGCTTTGCTTGTCGCTGACCACGACGCCTTGCAGGCTGCGCTTGGGCATTTCTAATCCTCTTTAACTCTTCGCCGCCGTCTTTAAGACCGCCTTTAACGCCGTCTTGGGCCCGCGCTTCTGCCGCGCGATGGTCTTCAGCCGCGCGATGTCGCGCCGCACTTCGCGCACCCGCGAGGTGTTCTCCAACTGACCGGTGGCCCGCTGGAAGCGCAGATTGAACTGCTCCTTCTTCAGCTTGAGCACCTCGTCTTCGATCTGATCGACGGTCATCGTTTTGATGTCGGCTGCTTTCATCGTCATGCCTATTCGCTGATGCGCTCGACGAAGCGCGTCTTGATCGGCAGCTTGGCGGCCGCCAGCGCCAGCGATTCCTTGGCGACAGCGACCGGCACGCCGTCGATCTCGAACAGGATGCGGCCAGGCTTCACCCGCGCCACCCACAATTCCGGCGCGCCCTTGCCCGAGCCCATGCGCACTTCGAGCGGCTTCTTCGACACCGGCACGTCCGGGAACACACGGATCCAGACCCGGCCGGCCCGCTTCATGTTGCGCGTGAGCGCGCGGCGGGCGGCTTCGATCTGCCGCGCCGTGATCCGCTCCGGCTCCATCGCCTTCAGCCCGAACTGGCCGAATGCCAGAGTAGCGGCGCTGGTCGCGATCCCGTGGATGCGGCCTTTGTGCGCCTTGCGGAATTTCGTTCGCATCGGTTGCAGCATGGCGGATGCCTTTTCTCAAACCTCTTGTTGTTGCCTTTAGGCCGCATCCCGGCGCGGCCGGCCGGCATCGCCTTCGACCATGCGCTTATCCTGCGCCATCGGGTCGTGCTCCATGATCTCGCCCTTGAAGATCCAGACCTTGACGCCGCAGGTGCCGTAGGTGGTGAAAGCGGTGGCAACGCCGTAATCGACGTCGGCACGCAAGGTGTGCAGCGGCACGCGGCCCTCTCGATACCATTCCATGCGCGCGATCTCGGCGCCGCCGAGACGGCCGGAGCAATTGATGCGGATGCCGCCGGCGCCGAGCCGCATGGCCGACTGCACGGCGCGCTTCATGGCGCGGCGGAACGCGACGCGGCGCTCGAGCTGCTGCGCGATCGATTCAGCGACAAGCTGCGCGTCGAGCTCGGGCTTGCGGATTTCGACGATGTTGATCACGACATCGCTGTCGGTGAGCCTGGCGACCTGACGGCGCAGCTTCTCGATGTCGGCGCCCTTCTTACCGATCACCACGCCGGGACGCGCCGAATGAATGGTCACGCGGCACTTCTTGTGCGGGCGCTCGATGACGATCTTCGACACCGCCGCCTGCTTGAGCTCCTTCATCAGCACTTCGCGGATTTTCATATCCTCGTGCAGGAGCGTGCCGTAGCTCGTCTTGCCGGCATACCAGCGCGAATCCCAGGTGCGGTTGATGCCAAGACGAAGCCCGACCGGATTGACCTTCTGACCCATGTTGCTCTCCTAAGCCGCTCCGCCTTGCGCCTGCTGCGCCTCGACCTCACGCACGATGATGGTGAGGTGCGAGAACGGCTTGAAAATCTTGCCCACGCGGCCGCGGGCGCGCGGCGCGTGCCGTTTCATGACCAGTCCCTTGCCGACATGCGCCTGCACGACGACGAGATCGTCGACGTCGAGATCGTGATTGTTTTCCGCATTGGCAATCGCCGATTCCAGACATTTGCGCACATCGCGCGCGATGCGCTTGCGCGAGAATTCGAGATCGGCGAGCGCGGCCGAAACCTTCTTGCCGCGGATAAGCTGCGCCAACAGGTTCAGCTTCTGCGGGCTCACCCGCAGATTGCGGCTGACCGCCTTCGCCTCGGAGTCGGAGAGCGCAGGCTCGTGCTTCTTCTTGCCCATCGGAGCTCTCCTCAGCCTTTCGATGCGCCGCCGGCCGGGGCGCTCTCGCCGCCCGAGCGCTTGGCTTTGCGGTCTGACGAATGGCCATAGAACGAGCGGGTCGGCGCGAACTCGCCGAACTTGTGGCCGACCATTTCCTCGGTGACGATCACCGGAACGTGCTTTTGGCCGTTGTAGACGCCGAACGTGAGCCCGACGAATTGCGGCAGGATCGTCGAGCGACGCGACCAGATGCGGATCATCTCGTGGCGTCCGGACGAACGCGCGGCATCCGCCTTTTTCAGCAGATAGCCGTCGACAAACGGACCCTTCCAGACCGAACGCGTCATGTTTGTTCCTATCGATCCTACTTCTTCTTCCGCGCGTGGCGGCTGACCATGATGAATTTGCCGGTGCTCTTGTTCTTGCGGGTCTTCATGCCCTTGGTCGGCTTGCCCCACGGCGACACCGGATGACGGCCGCCGCGCGTGCGCCCACCGAGTGGATGGTCGACCGGGTTCATCGCCTCGCCGCGCACGTGGCCGCGCCAGCCCATCCAGCGGTTGCGGCCAGCCTTGCCGATCGAGACGTTCATGTTGTCCGGGTTCGACACCGCGCCGACCGTCGCGAGGCAACGGCCGTGAACCAGGCGCTGCTCGCCGGAATTGAGCCGCAGGATCACGTAAGCGCCGTCGCGGCCGACGAGCTGAGCGTAGGTGCCGGCCGAGCGCGCGATCTGGCCGCCCTTGCCGATCTTGAGCTCGATATTGTGCACGATGGTGCCGACCGGAATGTTGGCCAGCGGCATCGCATTGCCGGGCTTCACGTCGACATATTCGCCGGACACCACCGTATCGCCTACTCCAAGGCGTTGCGGCGCCAGGATGTAGGCGAGTTCGCCGTCCTGGTATTTGATCAGCGCGATGAAGCCGGTGCGGTTCGGATCGTATTCGAGCCGCTCGACCGTGGCCGGCGCATCGAATTTGCGTCGCTTGAAGTCGATCTGCCGGTACGCCTTCTTGTGGCCGCCACCACGATAGCGGCTGGTGATCGAGCCGGAATTGTTGCGGCCGCCGGTGCGGTTCTTTCCCTCGGTCAGCGCTTTCACCGGCGCGCCGGTGTGAAGGCTGGAGCGATCGACCAGCACCAGCTGACGCTGGCCGGGCGTGGTCGGGTTGTAAGTTTTAAGTGCCATCGCGCGCTCCCCTTACAGCCCGGTCGTTACGTCGATCTTCTGACCCTCTTCGAGGGTCACGATGGCGCGCTTGGTGTGCGGTTGCAGGCCGTAGCGGCCGCGAAACGCCTTCCACTTGCCACGCCGGTGCAGCGTGTTGACGCTTTTCACCTTCACGTCGAACAGCTTCTCCACCGCTTCCTTGATCTGCGGCTTGGTCGCATGCGGGGCGACCTTGAAGATGACCTTGTTGTGCTCGGACGCGTTCGTCGCCTTCTCGGTGATGACCGGCGAGAGAATGACGTCGTAGTGGCGCGGATCGTGGGTGCTCATTTGAATCGCGCCTCCAAGGCATCGACCGCAGCGCGCGTCAGCACCAGCTTGTGCCGCCGCAGGATGTCGTAGACGTTGATGCCGGCGATCGGCAGCACGTCGATATTCGGGATGTTGCGGGCGGCGGTGCGCACGCTGGCATTGACTTCGGCGCCGTCAATGATGAGCGCGTTCGAGAGGCCGAGCTTCTCGAATTGGCCGCGCAGCGCCTTGGTCTTGGCTTCCTTCAGATCGAGCGCGTCGATAACGACGATGCCGTCGTCTTTTGCCTTCGCCGACAGTGCGTGCTTGAGCGCCAGCGAGCGCATCTTCTTCGGCAGGCCGATTTCATGGCTGCGCGGATGCGGACCGAACGAACGGCCGCCGCCGCGGAACAGATTGACGCGCGCCGAGCCGTGGCGGGCCGATCCGGTGCCCTTCTGGCGATACATCTTCTTGCCGGTGCGATGGATGTCGGCGCGGTTCTTGACCGCATGCGTGCCGGCCTGCCGCTTGGCCAATTGCCAAATGACGCAGCGATGAATGATGTCGGCGCGCGGCTCGAGCCCGAAAATGGCGTCGGACACCGTGACCGAGCCGGACGCCTTGCCGTCGAGGGAGGTGACTTTCAGTTCCATATCACGCCCCCTCCTTGCCTTCGGCAGCCGCCGGCGCTTCCGCAGCGCCGGGCGCCGCGGCCGCTCCCTCGGCGAGCTTGAACTTGCCCGGCTTGGGCACGCCGGCCGGCAGCTTCTTCTTCACCGCGTCGCGCACCGTGATCCAGCCGCCCTTGACGCCCGGCACCGCGCCCTCGACCAGGATGAGGCCGCGTTCGACGTCGGTCTGCACGACTTTCAGATTGAGCGTGGTCACCCGATCGACGCCGAGGTGACCGGACATTTTCTTGTTCTTGAAGGTCTTGCCGGGATCCTGGCGGCCGCCGGTCGAACCGATCGAGCGGTGCGAGATGGAGACGCCGTGGCTGGCGCGCAGGCCGCCGAAATTCCAGCGCTTCATGCCGCCGGCCCAGCCCTTGCCGGTCGAGGTGCCGGTCACGTCGACATATTGGCCGACGACGAAGTGGTCGGCGGTGATCTCGGCACCGACCGGAATAAGCGCATCGGCATCGACGCGGAATTCGGCGATCTTGCGCTTGGGCTCGACCTTGGCGACCGCGAAATTGCCGCGGTCGGCCTTGGTCGTGCGCTGCACTTTGCGCACGCCGGCGCCGAGCTGCAGCGCCACGTAGCCGTTCTTTTCTTTGGTGCGATGCGCGACGACCTGACAATTGCCGAGCCGCAGCACCGTCACCGGCACATGCTCGCCGGCCTCGGTGAAGAGGCGGGTCATCCCGACTTTTTGTGCGAGCACCCCGGAACGCATTCTAGATCCCTTTCGCGCCTTAGAGCTTGATTTCGACGTCGACGCCGGCGGCGAGGTCGAGCTTCATCAGCGCGTCCACCGTCTGCGGGGTCGGATCGACGATATCGAGCAGGCGTTTGTGCGTACGCATCTCGAACTGCTCGCGGCTCTTCTTGTCGACGTGCGGCGAGCGGTTGACCGTGAATTTCTCGATCCGCGTCGGCAGCGGAATAGGCCCGCGCACCTGCGCGCCGGTGCGCTTGGCGGTGTTGACGATCTCGCGCGTCGACGCATCGAGGATGCGGTGATCGAACGCCTTGAGCCGGATGCGTATGTTCTGGCCGTTCATTTTCGTCTCTTTCACTCGTCATTGCCGGGCATAGCCGTTCGAATAACGGCGTCGCTTTGCTTGCCTATGCCCCGGCAATCCCGATTCCCTTGCACCGCTGCGTTCTTTAGATCGAGATGCCCGGCACAAGGCCGGGCATGACGACGGTACGATCCTCTACTCGATGATGCTCGCCACCACGCCGGCGCCGACGGTGCGGCCGCCTTCGCGAATGGCGAAGCGGAGCTTCTCCTCCATGGCGATCGGCACGATCAGCGTCACTTCCATGGCGATGTTGTCGCCCGGCATGACCATCTCGGTGCCTTCCGGCAGCGTCACCACGCCGGTCACGTCGGTGGTGCGGAAGTAGAATTGCGGCCGGTAATTGGTGAAGAACGGCGTGTGGCGTCCGCCCTCCTCCTTGGTGAGGATGTAGGCCTCGGCCTTGAACTTGGTGTGCGGCTTCACCGAGCCCGGCTTGCACAGCACCTGGCCGCGCTCGACTTCTTCGCGCTTGGTGCCGCGCAGGAGGCAACCGACGTTGTCGCCGGCCTCGCCCTGGTCGAGCAGCTTGCGGAACATCTCGACGCCGGTGACCGTGGTCTTGGTGGTCGGCTTGATGCCGACGATCTCGACTTCCTCGCCGACCTTGATGATGCCGCGCTCGATACGGCCGGTGCAGACGGTGCCGCGTCCGGAGATCGAGAACACGTCTTCGACCGGCATCAGGAACGGCTGATCCTTCGGCCGCTCCGGCTGCGGGATATATTCGTCGACCGCCTTCATCAGCTCGAAGATGGCTTCCTTGCCGAGCTTCGGATCCTTGTCCTCGAGCGCCATCAGCGCCGAGCCCTTGACGATCGGGATCTTGTCGCCGGGGAAATTGTACTTGGACAGAAGCTCGCGGACCTCGAGCTCGACGAGCTCAAGCAGTTCCGGATCGTCGACCATGTCGACCTTGTTGAGGAACACGACCAGCGCCGGCACGCCGACCTGGCGGGCGAGCAGGATGTGCTCGCGGGTCTGCGGCATCGGGCCGTCGGCCGCGCTCACCACCAGGATGGCGCCGTCCATCTGCGCCGCGCCGGTGATCATGTTCTTCACATAGTCGGCGTGCCCGGGGCAGTCGACGTGAGCGTAGTGCCGCTTGTCGGTCTCGTACTCGACGTGCGCGGTGGCGATCGTGATGCCGCGCGCCTTCTCTTCCGGCGCCTTGTCGATCTGATCATAGGCGGTGTACTGGGCCTGGCCTTTTTCAGCCAAGACCTTGGTGATCGCCGCGGTCAACGACGTCTTGCCGTGGTCGACGTGCCCGATCGTGCCGATGTTGCAATGCGGCTTGGTGCGATTGAATTTTTCTTTGGCCATGAGGCTCTCCGTTCTCTAAATCTCGCGACTGCGATCAGGCGAACTTTGCCTGCACCTCTTCAGCGATCGCTTTCGGTACTTCCGCGTAGTGATCGAACTGCATGGTGAACGTGGCGCGCCCCTGAACTCATGGAGCGCAGGTTGTTGACATAGGAGAACATGTTGGCGAGCGGCACCATCGCGGTAATGACGTTGGCGTTGCCGCGCATGTCCTGACCCTGGATCTGACCGCGCCGTGAATTCAGATCGCCGATGACCGAGCCGGTATAATCCTCCGGCGTCACCACCTCGACCTTCATCACCGGCTCGAGCAGAACCGCCCCGCCCTTCTGCAGCGCTTCGCGCAAAGCCATGCGGGCAGCGATTTCGAAGGCGAGCGCCGACGAGTCCACCTCGTGGAACTTGCCGTCAACCAGCGACACTTTCAGATCGACCACCGGGAAGCCGGCGAGCACGCCGGACCCGAGCACCGATTCCAAGCCCTTCTCGACGCCGGGGACGAATTCCTTCGGCACGGCGCCGCCGACGATCTCGTTCTCGAAGACGAAGTTCTCGCCGCCCGGAGGCAGCGGCTCGGCCACGATCTTGACTTCGGCGTACTGACCGGAGCCGCCGGTCTGCTTCTTGTGCGTGTAAGTGATCGTCGCCGGCCGCGTCAGCTTCTCGCGATAGGCCACCTGCGGCGCGCCGATATTGGCATCGACCTTATAGGTGCGCTTGAGGATATCCACCTTGATGTCGAGATGGAGCTCGCCCATGCCCTTGATGATGGTCTGCCCCGATTCCTGATCGGTGTGCACGCGGAACGACGGATCCTCGGCCACGAGCTTGGCCAGCGCCACGCCCAGCTTCTCCTGGTCGGCCTTCGACTTCGGCTCGATCGCGATCTCGATGACCGGATCGGGGAATTCCATCTTCTCCAGGATCACGGCCTTCTGCGGATCGCACAGCGTATCGCCGGTGCGCACATCCTTCAGGCCCGCCAGCGCAACGATGTCGCCGGCATAAGCCTCTTTGATGTCCTCGCGGTTGTTCGCATGCATCAGCAGCATGCGGCCGACGCGCTCCTTGCGGTCCTTGGTCGAATTGATCACGCCCGTGCCGCTCTCGAGCTTGCCCGAATAGATGCGGCAGAAGGTGATCGTGCCGACGAACGGATCGTCCATGATCTTGAAGGCGAGCAGCGACATCGGCTCGGTGTCGATCGGCTTGCGCTCGACCTCCACGCCCTTGGAATCGATGCCTTTCATCGGCGGCACGTCCACCGGCGACGGCAGATAATCGACCACGGCGTCGAGCAGCGGCTGCACGCCCTTGTTCTTGAACGCCGAGCCGCACAGCACCGGAAAGAAGGCGCCGGTGATGGTCGCCTTGCGGATGAGCCGCTTCAGCGTCTCGACATCAGGCTCTTTGCCCTCGAGATAGGCTGCCATCACGTCGTCATCGAGCTCGACGGCGGCCTCGACGAGCTTCTCGCGGTATTCCTTCGCCTGCTCGGCAAGATCGGCCGGGATCTCGATGTCGTGATACTTCGCGCCCAGCGTCTCTTCGTCCCAGACGACGCCAACCATGCGGACGAGATCGACGATGCCCTTGAACTGACTCTCGGCGCCGATCGGCAGCTGAATGGCGACCGGCCTGGCGCCGAGGCGATCGACGATGTCCTTCAGGCACTGAAAGAAGTCAGCGCCGATCTTGTCCATCTTGTTGCAGAAGACGATGCGCGGAACGTCGTAGCGGTCGCCCTGGCGCCAAACCGTCTCGGTTTGCGGCTCCACGCCCTGGTTGGAATCGAGCACGCAGACCGCACCGTCGAGCACGCGCAGCGAACGCTCCACCTCGATGGTGAAATCGACGTGGCCGGGCGTGTCGATGATGTTGAGGCGCTTGCCGTTCCAGAACGCGGTGGTCGCGGCCGACGTGATCGTGATGCCGCGCTCCTGCTCCTGCTCCATCCAATCCATGGTGGCGGCGCCTTCATGCACCTCACCAATCTTGTGGCTCTTGCCGGTGTAATAGAGGACGCGCTCGGTCGTGGTGGTCTTGCCGGCATCGATGTGCGCCATGATGCCGAAATTTCGATAGTCCTCGATCGCGTGTGTACGGGCCATGGGAAAATTCCTTCGCTGTCGCTTACCAGCGATAGTGCGAAAAGGCGCGGTTGGCTTCCGCCATCCGGTGGGTGTCTTCGCGCTTCTTGACGGCGTTGCCGCGATTGTTCGATGCGTCGAGCAACTCGGCGGAAAGCCGCTCGGTCATCGTCTTTTCGTTGCGCTCGCGCGCGGCGGCAATGATCCAGCGAATGCCGAGCGCCTGGCGCCGGGACGTCCGCACTTCGACCGGCACCTGATAGGTGGCGCCGCCGACGCGGCGGGAGCGCACCTCGATCGACGGCATCACATTGTCGAGCGCCTGCTCGAAAACGCCGATCGGGTTCTGCGCGGGTCTTGCCCTCGATCATATCGAGCGCGCCATAGACGATGCCCTCGGCCACCGACTTCTTGCCGGCATGCATCACCGAGTTCATGAACTTCGTGACCACGACGTTGCCGAATTTCGGGTCCGGCAGAATTTCGCGTTTGTCGGCGCTGTGACGGCGGGACATCGGTGTCTTCCTTACTTCGGACGCTTGGCGCCGTACTTCGAACGGCGCTGCTTACGGTTCTTCACGCCTTGGGTGTCGAGCACGCCGCGCAGGATGTGGTAGCGCACGCCCGGCAGATCCTTCACGCGGCCGCCGCGGATCATCACCACCGAGTGCTCTTGCAGGTTATGGCCCTCGCCCGGGATGTAGCCAATCACCTCGAAGCCGTTGGTCAAGCGCACCTTCGCGACCTTGCGCAGCGCCGAGTTCGGCTTCTTCGGCGTCGTCGTGTAGACGCGCGTGCAGACGCCGCGCTTTTGCGGGCTCTGCTGCAGGGCCGGCACTTTCTTCTTCGCGTGCTGCACCACGCGCGGCTTGCGAATGAGCTGATTGACCGTCGGCATTCGTTACCTGCTCCAAGACCGGGCTTGCGCCCCTAAGACCGGGCTCGCGCCCATGCTCCGAAAACAGGGCTTGCGCCCTTTCGTGGCTCCACGGGCTCGCGCCCTTTGGCCTGAACTCTTCCGGGCTCACGCCCGCGCGCGCGAATACGTTCGCGCAAACGACAGCGCGCCATCCGCTTCCGAAAGCGGAAGGGCGCTGTAAATTCGCAGAGGACCGCAGAGCTCATCGCCCGCGGTCGTGCGCATCAGTCAGCCTGACTTTGCGTCGTCAGAGGCAGCGTTTGAGCTTCCTTCGTCGAGGCGTCGCGCCCGATCCGACGAGCCAGAAAGTAAAAACTTTCAATAGCTTATGCTGGACCCGGCATGCCGTTCCGACGGGCGAAGCTCACCGCCTGCCGTAAAGTGCGCGCTATTTATCGGCCATACCGTGCGAAGTCAAGCCGATATGGTCACGAAAGTGCGATGGCACAAGCGTTTTTGCTTTTTGGTTGGGTCACGCCGGCTCCATCCCTTTGGCGCGGATGATGCGGACCGCCTCGGGGGAAGCGAGAAAGCGGACAAACGCATCGCCTCGGCTGCGAGGGGCGGCCGGCGCAAAACCCGCTGAATACATCACATAATTAACGAGCGCTTCGGGTAACGGCCCGACCAGATGCGCGCCTTCCACCGGCTGATTTTCGATGATCTGCTGCATTCCGATCTCGGCTTCGCCGCTGGCGACGACCTCGCCCACGCGGCGGCCGATGGCGAATATCGTCTTGTCCTTCATCTCCTCGGTCAGCCCCAGGCGCTGCAAAAGCTCGGCCACGTAGAGGCCGCTCGGGCCTTTGCTGTACGAAATTGCCTGCGCGTTGCGCAGCACCGCCTTGAAAAATCGACGCTGCCGATGTCGGGTTCGGCGGCGCCCGTGCGCACCATGACGCCGACGAGCGAGCGCACGATATCCGTCGCCGTACCGGCCGCGATCTTGTCCGCCCGCACCAGCGCGTCGATGGCAGAACGCGGCAGCAAGGCGAGATCGAACGCGGCCCCCGCCTCGATCGCGGCCTGCATATCGCGCGTCAGGCCGAACTGGATCGAGATTTGGTGGCCAGTCGCCGCTTCAAACAGCGGCAAGGCTTCTGTGAGGAAGCGCCGCATGGCGCCGCCGCTGATGACGTTGATGTCCGACATGTCTCCCCCGTACCGGCCGGGTAAAGCTACAGCTTATGCAGCTTTCCTTGCACTGTCTTTGAGCAGGCCGAGGCGCAGGAGGCTTTCGCCAGTGGCCACGACTGCATCCTCGCGCGAACGTGGCGCCCAGGCCAGAAGCCGCCTCGCCTTCTCGCTGCTGCCGTTCTTGCGCTTGCCGAGTTCCGGCAGAATTTGGCGCACCGAGAAATCGAAGACGGCGACCAGATGCACGAGCCAGTTGGGAACCTCGCGGGTCGGCACGCGTCTGGCGGCCCGTCCGACGGCTTTTGAGAACCCCGGCCACCTCGCGGATCGTCATGAAATCGCCGGCAGTTGCAAGAAAGCGCTCGCCCTTCGCCGCAGGATCAGTCATGGCGCGAATGTGCAGATCGGCGACATCGCGCACATCGACGGCACCGAAACACAGCCGCGGACAGCCGGGCACGGCACCGTCCATTAGCTGCTTCACCAGGAGGATCGGCGCTGAATAGCTCGCGCCAAGAACCGGACCAAAGACCATCACCGATTGACGACAGAGAGCTCCAGCGCTCCGCCCTCCCCACCGATGAAATCCCACGCCGCGCGCTCGGCCAGCGTCTTCGACTTCGGGTAGGGGACGATGTTACGCCGGTGCGGATCAGTCCAATCGGTCTCGTCGAACGGCTTCTGCTGCGGCGGATGCCCATAGCCGATCGCGGCGAACGACGAGGTGAACACCACGCGTTTGACGCCGGCGTCGCGGGCCGCGCGCAGCACGCGCAGCGTCCCATCGCGCGCCGGTACGATCAGCTCGTCCTCATGCTTGGGAGCGCGCGCCGGCAATGGCGAGGCAACGTGCAGAACGTAATCGCAGCCCGCGACGGCTTCGCGCCAGCCGGCGTCCCGTGTGAGATCGGCCGCGAAGAACGCCAACCGCTCGCCCGCCTCGGCGCCGGCTTGCTGGAGCATGGCACGTACGCCGGGCTCGCGATCGAGGCCCCGCACCGTCGTGCGCACCTGGTGCCCGCCGACCAGGAGCTGCGCGATGCAATGGCTGCCGATAAAGCCTGATCCGCCCGTCACCAGCACAACGTTCATCATCGCCTCCGATCCCGCCGACGGCCTTCGATATGGCGTTTCGGAAATCAAAGTGAATGCCGGCAAAGAGCGAAAGGCCGCCGGCGGGCGGCCTTTCGTAGCCACAAGATCTGCGCTCGGACGTCAACTGCCGAGAAAGCGCAGCGCCTGCTCCACGAATTCGCGATGATACTGGAAGATGCCGCCGTGTCCGGCATTCGGGAAGATACTCAGCTCAGCATTGGGCAGCGCCTCGAAGAGCGCGAACGAATTGACCGTCGGCACCATGATGTCGTTGTCGCCGTTGGCGACGAGTGCCGGCTGCTGATTGCGCTCAGCGCTCTGTTGGCGCCAGAGCCTTTGCCCCATTGGATGATGGCTGCGGTCTGCGCCTGCGTGGTCTCGCCGCTGGCAGCCGGATCGCGATCGTTCTGGCGCGCTTGCAGCCGCCCAAGAAACGCATCCGCGGCCGCCTGGCTCGCCTGTGTCTGCGAGAAGAACAGGAAGTGCTTGGGGTGCTTCTTTTGCTCCGCAGCTTTCGCAAAGGCGTCTTGCAAGACGGCGCCGAGATTGCTGGTGCCCTTGCCTCCCGCAGGACCAGTGCCGGCAAAAACCACTCGGCGCACGAGCTCCGGCCGATCGTGCGCAATCACTTGCGCGATGAAGCCGCCGAGCGAAAAGCCGACCAGATCGACTTGGGCTAATCCGAGCGCCTCGATGAAGGCGATCGCATCTTTCGCCATCGCTTCGACGCTGTCGGGTGTCTTGCCGGTTGAGCGGCCGACGCCGCGATTGTCGAAAATGATCGCCCGGTGTTGCCGCGCCACCCCTTCAACGACAGCCGGATCCCAATCGTCCAGCACGCCCGTGAAGTGTTGGAGAAAGACGACCGGCGGGCCGCCGGCGTCGCCGATGACCCGGTAAGCGAAGTCGGCGCCGCCCACTTTGACAGTCTTGGTCGGAGCCTCGTTAAACGTGGTCGCCATTGTGATTTCCTTTCTTAGTCAGAAGGTTAGAGAGAGGTTTGCGCAAACGGCGGGAAGATTGGCAGGTTTGATAACGATCGTTATATAACGTACGTTATCTTACAATCCAATGACGCCTCGGGGCGGCTCACAGGGACGTGACCGAGAGAGGAAACGAATGCGTTATCCGGCGGATCAGAAAGCGAAGGCGCGCGCGGCTTTATTCAGTCGGCCACCAGGGCGCTGCGCCAATCAGGTTTCAACGGCATCGGCGTTGACGCACTGGCGGCTTCGGCCGGCGTCACCTCCGGCGCGTTCTATCGAATTTTTCCGGCAAAGAGGCGTTGCTAAAAGAGGTGATCGACGCCAACCTGGGCCAGCCTTTCATCGATACGAACTCGGCACCGCGGCCCAGCGGCGCCAGCGCCTTAAGGACTATCTGAAAATGTACATCAGCGGCGCCCATCGCGCCGATGCGGCGAACGGATGCGTCATGCCGGCCTTGAGCGCAGACGTGGCGCGGTCGAGCGACACAGTGCGCGAGATCTATCGGCAGCGGATGCGAGAGCTGATTGCCAAGACCGCACGCGTCATCGGCGGAGACGTCGGCGTTGCGGAGAGCCGGGCGTGGACCGTTGTGGCGCTAATGGTCGGCGCCGTCTCGGTGGCGCGCGCGCTGCCGGAGGGTGATGAAGCAGAGCGCGTGCTCGACGCCGCGCTGCAGCAGGCAGTCGCCGTGATCGATGGCGCCCAGGCGACAAAAACAGCCGGCTGAAAACAAAAGGGCCGCCCGTGGGCGGCCCTCTCGCATGTCTCGATTTGCCGACGCTTACTCGGCGGCCGGCAGAGCCGCCGGCTCGGTCGGAGGCGCCGACGCCTTCGCGGCCGCCTCCTTCTCCCGCTCGGCGAGAATGAGCTGGTCGCGCTTGAGTGCGACTTCGCGCAGCCGGTTCATCATCGCGCCGGTGCCGGCCGGGATCAGGCGGCCGACGATGACGTTCTCCTTGAGACCGTCGAGCGTGTCGACCTTGCCGCCGACCGCGGCCTCGGTGAGCACGCGCGTCGTCTCCTGGAACGACGCCGCGGAGATGAAGCGCGCGTCTGCAGCGAGGCCTTGGTGATGCCGAGCAGCACCGGGTGCCGACCGCCGGCCTCCGCCGCGGGCTTCGGCACGGGCGTTGACCTCGTCCATCTCGACCTTGTCGACCTGGTCGCCCTGGATCAGGTCGGTCTCGCCGGAGTCCTGGATCTCCACCTTCTGCAGCATCTGGCGAACGATCACCTCGATGTGCTTGTCGTTGATGCCGACGCCCTGCAGCCGGTAGACCTCCTGGATCTCGTTGACAAGGTAGCCGGCCAGCTCCTCGACGCCTTTGATCGCCAGGATGTCGTGCGGAGCCGGGTTGCCTTCGACGATGAAGTCGCCCTTCTCGATGACGTCGCCGTCCTGCAAGATGGATGTGCTTGCCCTTCGGGATCGAGATACTCCTTCGGCTCCTCGCCCTTGTCGCTCGGCTCGATGATGACGCGGCGCTTGTTCTTGTAGTCGCGGCCGAACGCGGATCGTGCCGGAGGTCTCGGCGATGATCGCCGAACTCCTTCGGACGCCGTGCCTCGAACAGCTCCGCCACCCGCGGCAGACCGCCGGTGATGTCGCGGGTCTTGGCGCTCTCGGTCGGAATACGCGCGATCACGTCGCCCGCCTTCACGTTCGCGCCCGGATCGACCGAGATGATGGCGTCGACCGCGAGCATGATAGCGCGCATCGCCGCCGCGGCTGAGCTTGTGGATCTTGCCGTCCTTGTCCTTGATGACCATGGCCGGACGCAGGTCCTGCTGGCCGCGGCCGGAGCCGGTGCGCCAGTCGATGACCACGCGCTTGGCGATGCCGGTCGACTCGTCGAGCGTCTCCGACATCGACTGACCTTCGACCAGGTCCTCGAAGCCGACGCTGCCCTCGACCTCGGTCATGATCGGACGGGTGTAGGGATCCCACTCGGCGATGCGCTGGCCGCGCTTGATCTGGTCGCCCTCGTCGATCCGCATGCGGGCGCCGTACTGGATGCGATGGACCGCGCGTTCGGTACCATCGGGATCGAGCACGGCGACCACCATGTTGCGGCCCATGGCGATCAGCTCGCCGTCGGAATTCCTCATGATGTTCTTGTTCTTGATCTTGACCTTGCCGTCGAAGTTCGACTCGACGAACGACTGCTCGGAAATCTGCGCAGCGCCGCCGATGTGGAACGTGCGCATGGTGAGCTGGGTCCCCGGCTCGCCGATCGACTGGGCGGCGATGACGCCCACCGCCTCGCCGATATTCACCGGGCGTGCCGCGGGCGAGATCGCGCCCGTCGCACTTGCCGCAAACGCCGGCTGGGTATCGCAGGTGAGCACCGAGCGGATGCGCACCTCCTGCACGCCGGCGGTGACGATCGTCTCGACCTGCGGCTCGTCGAGCAGCGTGCCGTTCGGCACCACGATCTCGTTGCTGGTCGGATCGCGCACATCCTCGGCCGTGGTGCGGCCGAGGATGCGGGTCGCCAGCGACGCCACCACGGTGCCGGCGTCGATGATCGCCCGCACCTTGATGCCGCGCGTGGTGCCGCAATCCTCTTCGGTGATGATGCAGTCCTGCGCCACGTCGACGAGACGGCGGGTCAGATAACCCGAGTTCGCGGTCTTCAGCGCGGTGTCGGCCAGACCCTTACGGGCGCCGTGCGTCGAGTTGAAGTACTCGAGCACCGAGAGCCCTTCCTTGAAGTTGGAGATGATCGGGGTCTCGATGATCTCGCCGGACGGCTTGGCCATGAGGCCGCGCATGCCGGCGAGCTGGCGCGTCTGCGCGGGCGAGCCGCGCGCGCCGGAGTGCGCCGTCATGTAGATCGAGTTGACCTGGGATTCCTGGCCCTTCTCGGCCGCCGGCCGGGCCGCCGAGATTTCCTTCATCATCGCTTCGGCGATCTTCTCGGTGCACTTCGACCAGGCGTCGACCACCTTGTTGTACTTTTCGCCTTGGGTGATCAGGCCGTCATGTACTGCTGCTCGAAGTCTTTGACCTGCTCGCGCGTCTCCTCGACGATCTTCCGCTTGGTGTGCGGCACGACCATGTCGTCCTTGCCGAAGGAATGCCGGCCTTGAACGCATGATGGAAGCCGAGCGCCATCACGCGGTCGCAGAAGTGACGGTCTCTTTCTGCCCGCAATGGCGATAGACCGTGTCGATCATGTTGGAGATTTCGCGCTTCGTCATGAGCTTGTTGACGAGGTCGAACGAAATCTTCGGCTGCTTCGGCAGCACTTCGCCCAGCATGGATCGCGGCCCGGCGTCGTCTCGAACCACTTGCGGTAACGGCGTCCCCTTCGTCGTCGACGCCTCGACCCAGCGGTACTCTGACCTTGCTGTGCAGCGCGACGGCCTTCTCGTGCAGCGCATGCTCGATTTCGCTCAGGTTGCGATAGAAGCCTTGCACGATGTTGCTCTTCTTCGGATCGGCCTCGATGTCCTTCGCCGGATGCAGCTCAAGCTTGCCACTGCCCGGGCGCGCCTGTCCGCGCAGCAGCGACAGGTAATAAAGCCCGAGCACGATGTCCTGCGTCGGCACGATGATCGGCGAGCCGTTGGCGGGCGACAGGATGTTGTCGTGGACATCATCAGCACGCGCGCCTCGAGCTCGCCTTCCAGCGACAGCGGCAAGTGGACGGCCATCTGGTCGCCGTCGAAGTCGGCGTTGAAGGCGGGACAGACCAGCGGTCGAGCGGATTGCTTCGCCTTCGATCAGCACCGGTTCGAACGCCTGGATGCCGAGGCGGTGCAACGTCGGCGCGCGGTTCGAAAGCACCGGATGCCTGCGGATCACCTCTTCGAGGATGTCCCAAACCTCCGGTGTGTCCTTCCCACCAGCTCCCGACTGCTCCGATGGTCGGCGACAAACCCGGCGTCCAGCTGCGAATAGATGAACGGCTGGAACAGCTCGAGCGCCATCTGCTTCGGCAAGCCGCACTGATCGAGCTTCAGTTCGGGACCGACAACGATAACCGAACGGCCAGAATAATCCACCCGTTTGCCGAGCAGATTTTGCCGGAAACGGCCTTGCTTGCCTTTCAACATGTCGGCGAGCGACCGCAACGGTCGCGTTGGCGCCCTGAAGACGCGGCCGAGGCGGCTGTTATCGATCAAGCGCATCGACCGCTTCCTGCAACATGCGCTTCTCATTGCGGACGATGACGTCGGGCGCTTTCATTTCGAGCAATCGCTTCAATCGGTTGTTGCGGTTGATAACCCGACGATACAGATCGTTCAAATCGGATGTGGCGTAGCGGCCGCCATCGAGCGGCACCATCGGGCGAAGGTCCGGCGGCAACACCGGAAGCATGTGTCAGGATCATCCACTCCGGCCGGTTGCCGGATTTGATGAACGCCTCCACAACCCCTTCAGCCGCTTCGCGAGCTTCTTCGCGCTTCGGCCTCCGACGTCGACTCGACGCAGCTCCTCGCGGATGCCGCGCGGCGCATCCTCGTTCCAGGTCGATGCGCCTTGCAGCATCGCGCGGATCGCCTCGGCGCCGATCGTCGGCGCGTGAAGGCTGTCGGCGACCGTAGCTCCTCCAGCGCCTTGACGTACTCCTCCTCGCTCAGGAGCTCGCGGTCCTTGAGCGCCGGTCAGGCCCGGCTCGAGTCACCACGTAGTACTCGAAGTAGAGGATGCGTCTCGAGGTCGCTTGCAGCGTCATGTCGAGCAACAGGCCGATGCGCGAGGGCAGCGACTTGAGGAACCAGATGTGCGCCACCGGTGCCGCAAGCTCGATATGGCCCATGCGCTCGCGGCGCACGCGCGACAGCGTCACCTCGACCGAGCACTTCTCGCAGATGATGCCCTTGTACTTCATGCGCTTGTACTTGCCGCACAAGCACTCATAGTCCTTGATCGGGCCAAAGATGCGCGCGCAGAACAAACCGTCGCGTTCCGGCTTGAAGGTGCGATAGTTGATGGTCTCCGGCTTTTTGATCTCGCCGTACGACCAGGACAGAATCTTCTCCGGGCTGGCGATCGAAATCCTGATCTGATCGAAGACCTGAGCCGGCGCCTGCGGGCTGAAAAGATTTCATAATCTCTTGGTTCATCGTCTTCTCCGCTTGCCGACCGTGTCGGCCGCTGTCGTTTTACCGTCTCGATCTCTTTGGCTCGTCATGCCCGGGCTTGACCCGGGCATCCATGGTGCTTCATCGCCGCATGGATTGCCGGGGCATCTGGCACGAAACGGCGCTGCGCGCCTTCTGCCCGGCAATGACGCTTTCAGGGCTGCTACTCGGCCGCCTCGGGCAGTCCGTCGCCGCGCTGTTGCTTAGAGTTGTGCAGGTCGACATTGAGGCCGAGCG
>CAVREN010000111.1:0-41655 GCA_963720115.1 uncultured Alphaproteobacteria bacterium | reverse complement strand
CGCGCACGATGGGCGCGCCCGTGTCGGCGTGATCAACCGCGATATCAATATGGCGATCCGGCCGACCAGCGATCTCGCCCAATGGGGCGTCGCCGATCGCTGGAGCGCGCCGCTCGCCACGCTCGCCAGCGGCCGCGGCGATTGCGAAGACTACGCCATTGCCAAATATGTGGCGCTGCGCGAAGCGGGACTTCCTGAAAGCGACGTCCGGCTTGTCATCATGCGCGATCTTGCCAATGGAATCGATCACGCGGTTGCCACCGCCCGCATCGACGAGACGTGGGTGGTGCTCGATAATCGGCGCTTGGTCCTGGTTGAGGACAATACAATGGCGCGGGCCGTGCCGCTCTTCGTCTTCGACGAAACCGGGGTGAAGCGATTTACTACGTCCGTGACCGAGGCGGAGCGCGCGCCCGTGCCGGCGCAAACCGCTGCCGCTCGATTGGCGTTCCGCCACTGAAATTGGCCGCGCCGTGCGCGGTTTTAGAATTCCGCGCCGTTGGCGATGTGCGGATCGACCAGCGCCTGCAGCCGCAACGCGGCGGCGTGCGCAAACCGCAGCATCACGTTCCTGCGGCGCGCCGGAATGAGCCGGTGCTCCGGCGCCTCGCAGACGATCGAAGCGCCGAAAGCATCCGCGACGATCAAGCCGGCGTCTTGCGGAAAAATCTCGCGCGGAACGTCGACCACGGTGGCGAAGAACAGCCGGTCGCAGTGCAGCCGGTATTCCATCCATTTCTGGTCGGCGCGGAAATCGGCGACCGACGATTTGATCTCGATGATCAGAACTTCCCCGTCGCCGCCGAGCGCGACCAGATCGGCGCGGCGCCCGGACGGCAGCGGCAGCTCGCTCACCACGCAATAGCCGAGCGCATGCAGATAGCGCGTGGTGCCGCGCGCGATGGCGAGCGCGGTCGCCGATTGCCTTCCATCGACCGGCGGCGTCGCCGGCAAGAGATTGACGCTCATCGTCAGGATTCCGGGAAGCGGCACAACGGATGTAAACCGCGCTTCGATCTTACGCATCTCACGCCACCCGACGTTTCGGCGGACGATTTTGTCATTGCGAGCAAAGCGAAGCAATCCAGAGTCGCGTGCGCTCCCCCGCAATGACGAGCGCAACGGCGGCAGTTCGTCATTCTGCCGCGCCGGCGCGCTCAGGAAAAGCCTTGGCCAAGGCCGCGCGGGAGGCGGCGAGCACGCCGCGCTCGGTAATCAGCCCGGTCACCAGCCGTGCCGGCGTGACGTCGAACCCGTAATTCGCGACCGGCGTGCCGGGCGGCGCGATGCGCACGGTCTCGATGCGGCCGTCGGCGGTGCGCCCGGTCATGGTCGCGACCTCCTCGGGGCTGCGCTCCTCGATGGGAATTTCGGTAATGCCGTCGGCGACGGTGAAATCGATGGTCGGCGACGGCAGCGCCACATAAAACGGCACGTTATTGTCGTGCGCGGCCAACGCCTTCAGATAGGTGCCGATCTTGTTGCAGACATCGCCGTTGGCGGTGACACGGTCAGTGCCGACGATGACGATATCCACCATGCCGTGCTGCATGAGATGGCCTCCGGTATTGTCGGCGATCAGCGTGTGCGGCACGCCGTGCTGGCCGAGTTCCCAGGCGGTAAGCGAAGCGCCTTGATTGCGCGGGCGGGTCTCGTCGGCGAAGACGTGGAGTGGGATGCCCTTGTCATGCGCCGTGTAGATCGGCGCGGTGGCGGTGCCGACATCGACGGTCGCAAGCCAGCCGGCATTGCAATGGGTGAGCACGTTGACCCGTTCGCCCGGAGGTTTCTTGGCCGCAATCGCTTCGATCAGCGGCAGGCCGCTTTGGCCGATGCCGGTGTTGATGGCGATATCGTCCTCGCAGATCTCGGCGGCGCGCCGGTAGGCGGCAGCGGTCCGCTCCGCGCGCGGCCGATTGCGGACCGCGGCCACGATCTCGTCGAGCGCCCATTTGAGGTTGATCGCCGTTGGGCGCGTCGCATAGAGCGTGGCGTAGGCGCGCTCCAGCGCCTCGTCGGAAGCGTCCTCGCGCAGCGCGAGAGCCATGCCGTAGCCCGCCGTGGCGCCGATCAGCGGCGCGCCGCGAATCACCATGGCGCGGATCGCATGCGCAGCCTCATTCAGCGTCGTCAAACGCGAGGTCACCAGGCGATGGGGCAGCGCCGTCTGATCGATCACGCCGACCGACCAGCCATCCGGCTCCAGCCAGATGGTGCGCATGGATTTGCCGCCGACTTTCATGCTCTATCCCGGTGAACCTGACGCACGGGCGTGCAAAACTTTCTGCATATTCGCCTCGCCTTGCGGGGCGGGGTTGCAGATTTTGTAGCATCGCGGAGTGTTATCGGTCATACCCCCTCCCGGCCCCCTCTCCGCAAGGGGAACATTGTCCGTTTGGAGCGTCCGATGGCCGACCTCGATCTCGAGACCGAGTATAGTCCCCGCGTCACCATTCCGGACCATGCCGACATTTTCGCCCGCTGGGCGCGCGCGGCCGAAGACTATCGCGCCGAGATGCTGAAAGCCGGCAAGGCCGAGCTTGGCTTTTCCTACGGCGATACGTCGCGCCAATTCATCGATCTCTTTTTCCCGGCGGCAGGCGAAACGGCGCCGCTCGCGATTTTCATTCATGGCGGCTATTGGCGCGCGATGGATCCATCGTTCCACAGCCACATGGCGCGCGGGCTCAACGAGCGCGGCTTCGCGGTCGGAGTGGTCGGCTACGATCTCTGCCCGATGGTCAGCATCGGCGACATCATCGAGCAGATGCGGCGCGCATGCGCGTCTCTGTGGCAGCGCTACAATCGCCGCATGCTGGTGTGCGGCCATTCGGCGGGCGGACATCTGACCGCCGCCATGGTGGCGACCGATTGGCAAAAGCTCTGGCCGAAAGTGCCGTCCGACCTGGTGCCGGTGGGCTATGCGATCTCGGGCGTGTTCGATCTCACGCCGCTGACGAAGACCAGCATGAATCAGGACTTCCGGCTCGACGACCAGGAAGCGCGGCGCATTTCGCCGATCTTCTGGACCGTGCCGGCGGGACGCGTGCTCGATGCCGCGGTTGGCGATCTGGAATCGAGCGAGTTCAAGCGCCAGAGCCGCAGCATGACCGACGCCTGGCGACAGGCCCAGGCGGAAACGCGCTATGCGGAACTGCCCGGCAACCACTTCACGGTGATCGACGCGCTTGCGGATCCGAAGAACGCGATGGTGGCGCGCATCGCCGAATTGGCGCGGCGGATCACCGCGTAATCGATTTCGCTTGGCTCGCGGCGGCCGACGGCACCCAGAGAACGCAAGCTGAAGCCGCAAAGATCAGGGCGAAACCGATCATGTCCGTCACGGTCGGCCGCTCGCCGACGATCAGCACCGTCGCGAGCACGCCGACGACCGGAATGCCGAGCGCGCCGAGCGAGGCGGTGGCCGCAGGCAAGCGCCGCACGATCGCAAACCACATGGCGTAGGCAATGCCGCTGCCGACGATGCCTGAAAACGCAGTCGCGAGCAGCGCGGGGGCATGGGCGCGATCGATGTCGAGCCTGCCGTCGACGATGAGGAGACAGGCGGCGATCAGGATGAAAGCGACCACCAATTGCCAAAAGGCAAGCGCCAGCGAATCGATATCGAGCCGGGCCCATTTCACATAGACCGTGCCGGCGCCCCAGCTCGCGCCCGCGATAACGGCGAGCAGAAGCCCCAAGGGCACGCCGGTCGCGGCCACCGGCGCAATCAAGACCACAAGCCCCAGCGCGCACAGCACGACGGAAATGAGCTGCCGCGCATTGGGCTTTTCGCGCAACACGACCCAGGCCAACAAAACAGCCCAGATCGGCATCGTGTAGATGAGGATGGTGACCCGCGACGTGGCCGCGGCCACTTGCGCGTAGGCGGTCAACAGACTGAACGCGCCGATATTCAGACACGCGATGGCGATGACATGACCCCAGGCATTCGCCGGAACGCGCAGCCTGGTCCGGGTCGCAAGGCAGATAGCGAGCAAGGTGACGGCGCCGGCCGCGGCCGTCAACGTGCGCATGCTGAGCGGCGGAATTTCCACAAGCGCGATTTTCATCGCCGGCCAGGTGACGCCCCAGAGCAAACAGAGCGCGATTAGCATCAGCTTGGCTTGAAAGTCGCCGGCAGCGCCGCCGCGCGGCTTAACAGGCGGCTTGGCGGACGCGTGGCTTTCAACCGTCACGGCGCTTTCGGCCCGGCGGCGAGATACCAGTCGGCGATCTGCGCGCCGGTCCAGAATTTCACATCGCTCTTGTTGCTGATCGCTTCGAGCACGCGGCGGAAATATTTCAGCCGGTGCGGCGCGCCCATGATGTAGGGGTGCACGACCAGAGCCATGACGCGCGCCGACTTTGCTGAGTCGGCGTAGATCTGCTCGAACTGGTCGAGCGCCCGGTCGCTATATTCCGACGCCTTGTGATGCTGAATGAGCATCATGGCGACGTCGTTGCATTCCTGCGTGTAGGGCAGGTTGAGGATCGGCTTGCTTCGGGTCTTGAGCCAGACCGGCTGATCGTCGAGCACCCAGTCGGCGACATAGTCGTAACCCTCTTCGACCAGGAGGTCGGGCGTTTCCCAGGTTTCCGTCAGTCCCGGACCGAGCCAGCCGCGCGGCGGCTTGCCGGTGGCGTTGGCGATCACCTCGCGGGTTTTGCGGATATCGGCGCGCTCATTCTCCACCTTCTGCATGTTGCGCTGGGTGAAGCCGTGACCGATGAATTCCCACTCACGATCGAGCGCCGCGTGCACGATCGCCGGATAAGCGGCAAGCGCCGAGCCATTGATCGCCAGCACCGCCGGAATCGACAGCGCATCGAACACCTCGACGAAACGCCAGAAGCCGACGCGATTGCCGTATTCGTGCCAAGCCCAGTTCGGAATGTCGGGCATCGGCGAGCCGCCCGCCGGCGGCGTGAGAACCGTGCGCGGCATGGCTTCGCGCGGATCCCATTCCTCGACATTGACGATCACCCACACGGCCATGCGCGCGCCATCCGGCAGCTTGAGCTGTGGGCGTTCGGTGATGGCCGAATAGGAAATGCGGTCGGTCGGCAGCATAAGCTGCGGCGCCCTCCCTTGTGTGTGCGCGGATTGTCCCGGCCGCGTTGTCATTGCGGCCCCTTCCTGCCGGTCGGCGCTCTCGCCGTCAACTTGCCGGCGCTAGAGCGGGATGACTTTTCTTCGAATCGTCATCCCTCTCTAGCACCTTGTTTGAGCATGATCTTTTCGGAAAACCGGTGTCCACTTTTCCGGATCAAGCTCTATCAGCCATGCGCGGCGTGAGCGGCGGGTCTGCGCCGGCTCACGATCGAGCCGAGCACCGTCAGCGCGATGGCGCACAGGCAAGGCGGCACGAACACGATCCAGGGTCTGCCAGTCATGTCCCACAGCGCGCCACAGAGCGTGGGGATGACGATGGCGCAGGTATAGCTGATAGTGAGCATGCCGGCAGCCGTGCGCGCCACGTCCCCGGGAGCGGCCAGAAGCGGCGGCAGCGCCAGTATCGGCGTCATGGTCATCACCGTGCTGATGCCGATCAATGCGGTGCTGACAAGGACGGCGAGCGGAGACTGAATCAAGACCAGCCCGAGAAAGCCCGCCAGCATCAGTGGACCGAACAGCAGAAAAGGCCACGCCCGCCGCTGCAGCCGGCCGGCCACCAGGAACAAGAGGACCAAAGCGAAAACTTGCGCGCCATTGAGCGACGTCAGCGCCGGGCCCAGCCAATCTCCCTGACCGCGGCTGACCAGGTAGTCACCGAGAAAAGCGTTCGTCGTGAAAAACGGACTGTTGTTGCTGCCGAAGGTGAAACCGAGGAGCCAGATCAGGGGATTTCTCCAATCCGGCCACCACAGTGCACCGATCACGGCCGGCGCCGCGCCGGAGCGATGCGCTTCCTTCGGGCTCAGCAGCAAGAACACGGCCGGGATCAGAATGGCCGGCACGGCCCAGAGGAAAAAATTGAGCCGCCAACTGCCGTCGACCAGCGGCAGCACGAACGGAATGGTGAAGACCGGCGGCAGCATCGAGCCGATCACCATGCCGTTCGAATAGACGACGGTGCCGAGCCCGATGCGGTTGGGCAGCCACTCGCGCACCAGCGTCGGCATCCCGGGCTGCATGATGGCGATGCCGAAGCCCGTTGCGATCACGGCCGCATAGAGCGTCCACACGTCGACGGCGGCGCCGCGCAGCCCGCCGGCTAAAGCCGTGATCACCATGCCGAGCATGACGGCAAGCTTGGCGCCACCGCGGGCGACCAGCAGCGATCCGGGCACGGCGGCGATGGCGAACAACGCGAGCGGAAGTCCGATCAGAAGCCCGATCTGGGTTTCCGACATGTGCAGGTCTTCGTGAATGAGCGGTATCACCGGCGGCACGACGAGAAGCGTCATGCGCATGGCCAAACCGGCCAGCCAGAGCAGGCAGAAAAAACGGAGAGCGCCGGCCAATGTGTCGGCGGCTTTAGTCCCGGCGGCGGGCATGCGTGAAGCAGATTTCCAGAATCCACCCTGCATCAGCGTGCCGCGCACTGCAAGAAACGATGCTCGCGCGGGAGGCGCGGCTGCTCAGCGCGGCTCTGCTTGCGGCTTCGTCGGAACAAAGATAGAACGTGACGAACAGCCAAGTCCGCCCTCGTATGTCCGATCTCGCCGCTGCGCAGTCAGAGCTTCAGACGATCTTCGGCTTTGATGAATTCCGGCCCGGTCAGGCCGAAATCGTCGCGGCCATCCTGGACGGCCGCGATGTGCTGGCCGTCATGCCGACCGGCAGCGGCAAGTCGCTCTGCTATCAGCTACCGGCGCTGGTTCGCGATGGGCTCACCGTCGTCGTATCGCCGCTGATCGCGCTGATGCGCAATCAGGTGGCGCAACTGTGCGCCAACGGCATCGCGGCCGCGAGCTTGAACTCGGCGAACGATGCGGCGGAGAACCGCGCAATCCTTGAGCGGATCGGGCGCGGCGAATTGCGCCTCGTCTATGTCGCGCCCGAACGCCTGCTCAAAAGCGACACGCTCGATCTCTTCAAGCGCGCAAACGTCACGCTGCTGGCAGTCGACGAGGCGCATTGCATTTCGCAATGGGGTCACGACTTCCGGCCGGAATACGCGGCGCTCGGCACGGTGCAAGCGGCATTGGGCGGCGTGCAAACAGCGGCGTTCACGGCGACGGCCGACGCCGCGACCCGCACCGATATTCTGCACAAGCTTTTCGCCAAACCGCCGGCCTTGTTCGTGCATGGCTTCGACCGCCCCAACTTGCGCTTGGCGATGCGCGCCAAAGCCGGCGGGCGCGCGCAGATCGGCGACTTTCTCGGGAGCCGCCGTGGCCAGAGCGGCATCGTCTATTGCGCGTCGCGCCGCAAGACCGAGGACCTCGCCGCGTTCCTGCACCAGAGCGGCATCAATGCGCTGCCCTATCACGCCGGCATGGAGAGCGCCGCGCGCTCGCGCAACCAGGACACGTTTCTGCAAGAGGACGGCGTCGTGATCGTCGCGACGGTGGCGTTCGGCATGGGCATCGACAAGCCGGACGTGCGTTTCGTGCTCCATGCCGACATGCCGGCCAATATCGAAAGCTACTATCAGGAGATCGGCCGGGCCGGCCGCGACGGACTGCCGGCCGATACGCTGACGCTCTACGGCATGGGCGACATCCGGCTCCGCCGCATGCAGATCGACGAAAGCGAGGCGACCGACGAACAGAAGCGCGTCGACCGGCAACGCCTCAATGCGCTTGTCTCTCTCTGTGAATCGCCGCGCTGCCGGCGGCAGACGCTACTGGCCTATTTTGGCGAGGCGGCCGAGCCGTGCGGCAATTGCGATTTCTGTTGCGACGGCGCCGAAGTGGTCGACGGCACCATTGCGGCGCAGAAGGCGCTGTCCGCCATGGTGCGCACCGGCGAGCGCTTTGGCACCGAGCATCTGACCAATCTACTGCTCGGCGAAACCACCGAGGCGATTGGGAAATTCGGCCACGACCGGCTGCCGACCTTCGGCGTCGGCAAGGAATACGGCCGGCAGGAGTGGCGATCGATTTTCCGTCAGCTGCACGGCGCCGGCATTGTCGCCCTCGACATCACCGGCCACGGCACCTGGTCGGTGACCGAGACCGGACGCCGCGTGCTCAAAGGCGCGGCCCGCGTCACCTTGCGTCAGGACACCTTGAAACCGGCGACCCGCAAGACCGCCCGCGCCGCCGCCAATGTGGCGGCTCTCGGCGGCGACCAAGGCGACACGGCGCTGTTCGAAGCGTTGCGGCGGCGGCGCTCGGAACTCGCCAAGGAGCAGCGGGTCGCGGCCTACGTGGTGTTCGCCGACAAGACGCTGATCGACATGGCGCGCCGCAAACCCGCCACAGTAGCCGAGATGGGCGCCGTGCACGGCGTCGGCGCCGCCAAACTGCGCCAGTACGGCGAGGTTTTCCTCGATGTGATCCGGCAGCACGCGGCCGGACAGCCTTAACCCTGCGGCCGCTCACGATCGCATCGGCGCCGAGCCGACAGGCCTCGTTTCGGCGTGTTGCACCGCATTCCGCGCTATGTTAGCAAAATCGCGATTTTTGCGGGGCACGCGGGGCACTCCCCCGGAGCCCCAAACTTCCCGGTCCCCGCTTTAATCCCAAGGGCTTGATCCGATCGTTGCGCCGGATGCGGGCTTGCGGAAATTCAAAAGAATCCGAGACGACCCGATCATAGAGGGCCCCACTTGGCAGGCGAAGAACACTTTGTGTCCGGCGTGGCCGGCCGTTACGCGACGGCGCTGTTCGATCTGGCGCGCGACGCCAATACCATCGACGCAGTGAAGGCCGATCTGGAACGATTCGACGCGCTCATTGGCGAAAGCCCGGATCTGGCGCGGCTGGTGCGCAGCCCGGTCTTCTCGGCGGATGAGCAACTGAACGCGCTCTCGGCGGTGCTCGAACGCGCCGGGATCGGCGGGCTGAGCGCGCAGTTCCTCAAGCTCGTGACCAAGAACCGCCGGCTGTTCGCAGTCCAGGACATGGTGCGCGCGTTCCGCGGCCTGGTTGCGCTGCACAAGGGCGAGACCACGGCCGAAGTCACGGTGGCCGAAGACCTCAAGGACGATCACGTCGCCGCTCTGCGCAATGCGCTCAAAGCGGTGAGCGGCAAGGAGGTCGACCTCAAGATCAAGGTCGATCCGGCGATCATCGGCGGGCTTGTGGTCAAGCTCGGCAGCCGCATGGTCGATTCTTCCCTCCGCACCAAACTGAATTCCATCAAGCACGCGATGAAAGAGGCTCGATAATGGATATCCGCGCCGCGGAAATCTCCGCCATCCTCAAGGAGCAGATCAAGAATTTCGGCCAGGAGGCCGAGGTTTCGGAAGTCGGCCAGGTGCTGTCGGTCGGCGACGGCATTGCCCGCGTCTACGGCCTCGACAATGTGCAGGCCGGCGAGATGGTCGAGTTCGAGTTGGGCGTCAAAGGCATGGCGCTGAACCTGGAAGTCGACAATGTCGGCATCGTGATCTTCGGCTCCGACCGCGAGATCAGCGAAGGCCAGACTGTCAAACGCACCCGCGCCATCGTCGAAGTGCCGGTCGGCAAGGGGCTCCTTGGCCGCGTGGTCGATGCGCTCGGCGAGCCGATCGACGGCAAGGGCCCGATCAAGGCCGATCACCGCGCGCGCGTCGACGTCAAAGCCCCCGGCATCATTCCGCGCAAGTCGGTGCATGAGCCGATGGCGACCGGGCTGAAGGCGATCGACGCGCTGATCCCGATCGGCCGCGGCCAGCGCGAATTGATCATCGGCGACCGCCAGACCGGCAAGACCGCGATTGCGCTCGACACCATCCTCAACCAGAAGCCGCTCAACGCCACCGGCGACGAGAAGATCAAGCTCTATTGCGTTTACGTGGCGGTCGGGCAGAAGCGCTCGACGGTCGCGCAATTCGTCAAGGTGCTGGAGGAACAGGGCGCGCTCGACTATTCGATCGTGGTCGCGGCCACCGCGTCGGACCCGGCGCCCATGCAGTTCCTGGCGCCGTTCTCCGGCTGCGCCATGGGCGAGTTTTTCCGCGACAACGGCATGCACGCCGTGATCATCTATGACGACCTCTCCAAGCAGGCCGTCGCCTATCGCCAGATGTCGCTGCTCCTTCGCCGCCCGCCGGGCCGCGAAGCCTATCCGGGCGACGTGTTCTATCTGCACTCGCGGCTCCTCGAGCGCGCCGCCAAGATGAACGACGACCACAAGGCGGGCTCGCTCACCGCGCTGCCGGTGATCGAAACCCAGGCCAACGACGTCTCGGCCTACATTCCGACCAACGTCATTTCCATCACCGACGGCCAGATCTTCCTGGAGACCGACCTGTTCTACCAAGGCATCCGCCCGGCGGTGAATGTCGGCCTGTCGGTGTCGCGCGTCGGCTCCTCGGCGCAGACCAAGGCGATGAAGAAGGTCGCCGGCCGCATCAAGGGCGAGCTCGCGCAATACCGCGAAATGGCGGCGTTCGCGCAATTCGGCTCCGACCTCGACGCCACTACGCAACGCCTGCTCAACCGCGGCTCGCGGCTCACCGAGCTGCTCAAGCAGCCGCAATTCTCGCCGCTGAAGATGGAAGAGCAGGTCTGCGTGATCTATGCCGGCGTCAACGGCTATCTCGACCCGCTGCCGGTCGAGCGTGTGCGCGCCTTCGAGGACGGCCTCCTCGGCGTGCTGCGCCAGCAGCATCCGGACATCCTCAACACAATCCGCGACTTGCGCGACCTCGACGACGCCACCGCCGGCAAGCTCAAGGCCGCGGTCGAGAGTTACGCCAAGACGTTTGCCTGATCGCCGGCCGGGCAAGGGCGCGAAGCGTCGCCTTCGCGCCTGACGTCCCGGAAGAGAAACAACCAAAGACGATACCGAAACCGCACGATACCGAAACCACATGGCCTCGCTCAAAGACCTGCGCAACCGCATCGCCGCCACCAAGGCGACGCAGAAAATCACCAAGGCCATGCAGATGGTCGCGGCCTCAAAGCTGCGCCGCGCGCAGGCGACCGCCGAGGCGGCGCGTCCCTACGCCTCGCAGATGGACAAGGTGCTCGGCAACATCGCCGCCTCGGTGGCGGATTCCGACGCCGCGCCGCGGCTTCTGCGCGGCACCGGCAGCGACAATGTGCACCTGCTTCTGGTCTGCACCGCTGAACGCGGCCTGTGCGGGCCGTTCAATACCGCGATCGTCCGGCTCGCCCGCGAGCGGGCGAACGCGCTGATGCGCGAGGGCAAGGAAGTCAAATTCTTCTGCGTCGGCCGCAAGGGCTACGATCAGCTGCGCCGGCAATATGCCAGCCAGATCGTCGAGATGGTCGATCTGCGCGGCGCGCGGACGCTGCGCTTCGAGCACGCCCACGGCATCGCCGAAAAGATCATCGCGCGCTTCAACAATTTCGAATTCGACGTCTGCACGCTGTTCTTCTCGCGCTTCCGCTCGGTGATCGCGCAAATCCCGACGGCGCAGCAGATCATCCCGCCGGTGTTCGACGGCAACGCGACCTCCGCGCTCGGCGGCGCGGTCTATGAGTTCGAACCGGAAGCCGAGGAGATTCTGCACGACCTTCTGCCGCGCAACATCGCGGTGCAGATCTTCCGCGCGCTTCTGGAGAACGGCGCTTCGTTCTACGGCGCGCAGATGTCGGCGATGGACAACGCGACCCGCAACGCGGGCGAAATGATCCGCAAGCAAACGCTCACCTACAACCGCACGCGCCAGGCGATGATCACCAAGGAACTGATCGAGATCATCTCCGGCGCCGAGGCGCTGTAAGTCTTTTCTCAAAGAGGGCCATGATGGCGAACAAAGGACACATCACCCAGGTCATCGGCGCTGTCGTCGACGTACATTTCGACGAAGACCTGCCGGCGATCCTCAACGCTCTGGAAACCACCAATCAGGGCAACCGCCTGGTGCTGGAAGTCGCGCAGCAGCTCGGCGAAAACACGGTGCGCACCGTCGCCATGGACACCAGCGAAGGCCTGGTGCGCGGCCAGGAAGTGACCGACACCGGCGCGCCGATCTCCGTGCCGGTCGGCGCCGGCTTGCTCGGGCGCATCATCAATGTGATCGGCGAGCCGGTGGACGAAGCCGGCCCGGTCGAGAAAGAGACGCTGCGGGCGATCCACCAGGACGCTCCGGCCTACACCGACCAGTCGACCGAGGCCGCGATCCTGGTCACCGGCATCAAGGTCGTCGACCTGCTCGCGCCCTATGCCAAGGGCGGCAAGATCGGCCTGTTCGGCGGCGCCGGCGTCGGCAAGACCGTGCTGATCATGGAACTGATCAACAACATCGCCAAGGCGCACGGCGGTTATTCCGTGTTCGCCGGCGTCGGCGAGCGCACCCGCGAGGGCAACGACCTCTATCACGAGATGATCGAATCCAAGGTCAACAAGGACCCGAAGGAAGGCTCGGTGGCCGGCTCCAAATGCGCGCTGGTCTACGGCCAGATGAACGAGCCGCCGGGCGCCCGCGCCCGCGTCGGCCTCACCGGGCTGACCGTCGCCGAGTATTTCCGCGACCAGGGCCAGGACGTGCTGTTCTTCGTCGACAACATCTTCCGCTTCACGCAAGCCGGCTCGGAAGTCTCGGCGCTGCTCGGCCGCATTCCGTCGGCGGTGGGCTATCAGCCGACGCTTGCGACCGACATGGGCGCCTTGCAGGAGCGCATCACCACCACGACCAAGGGCTCGGTGACCTCGGTGCAGGCGATCTACGTGCCGGCCGATGACCTCACCGACCCGGCGCCGGCGACCTCGTTCGCGCACCTTGACGCCACCACCGTGCTGTCGCGCGATATCGCCGCCAAGGGCATCTATCCGGCGGTGGACCCGCTCGACTCGACGTCGCGCATGCTCTCGCCGCTGATCGTCGGCGAGGAGCATTATGCGGTGGCCCGCCAAGTGCAGCAGGTGCTGCAGCGCTACAAGGCGCTGCAGGACATCATCGCAATCCTGGGGATGGACGAGCTGTCGGAAGAGGACAAGCTGACGGTGGCGCGCGCCCGCAAGATCGAGCGCTTCCTGTCGCAGCCCTTCCACGTCGCCGAGGTCTTCACCGGTTCGCCCGGCAAGCTCGTCGACCTGCAGGACACCATCAAGGGCTTCAAGGGCCTGGTGGAAGGCAAGTACGACCACCTGCCGGAAGCCGCTTTCTACATGGTCGGTACGATCGAGGAAGCGGTGGAGAAGGGCAAGAAGCTCGCCGAGGAAGCGTAAGATAGCGAAAGTGCGAATGGCGAGATGGCGAATAGCGAATAGGGACAAGTCACTCTTGCCACGCGCTGCTCGCCATTCGCACTTCGCGTCTTGAGGCAGAACACAGGCCCACGGACATAGGCTGCCAATGGCTGCACTTCATTTCGAGTTCGTATCTCCCGAGAACGTCCTGTTCTCAGGAGAGGTCGATCAGGTTGATCTGCCCGGCGCCGAAGGCGACATGGGTATTTTCGCCGGCCATGCGCCGTTGGTGACGACGCTGCGGCCCGGCATTGTGACCATCTTCCGCGGCTCCGCGCGCGAGCCGGTGGTGATCACCGGCGGCTTCGCCGAAGTCGGCCCCGGGGGACTGACGATCCTTGCCGACCGCGCCGTGGCGCGCGCCGATTTCGACATGGCGACGCTGGCAGCCGAAATCAAAGACGCCGAAGAAGACGTGGCCGACGCCACCGATCAGGCGCTGCGCGACAAGCTCGTGCGCCACCTCGATCAGCTGAAGGCGTTGCAGGCAGCGCTAGTGCAATAAACGCACGCGTAACCGCGGTAGCGGCCGGCCGCCGACGGCCGTGCCGGCGTGAGTGTCAAGACGGCCGACGAGCAGTCGGCGATCGACAGCGCGCTCGCCGACTGCGCCAAGCAAGATCGCTCCTGGCGCGTGGTTGCGATCGGTCCGTTTGCGGTCGAGCCGAAGTAGCAAGCCGGCGCGCGTTATGGCTTGGATCGGTTTGGCCCTCGGGCTTTCGCACGCTCAGCCAGGTGCTCGAACTCCGCGACTACCCGCTCGTAGACGCCGCGCTTGAACGGCACCACGAGATCCGGAAGCTTGTGCAACTCTTCCCATCGCCATTCGACGAATTCCGGCTTATGGCCGCCCGCTGGATGCGCGATGTCGATCTCGCTTTCGTCGCCGGTAAAGCGCAGCGCGAACCATTTCTGCGTCTGGCCACGATACTTGCCGCTCCAGGCGTGACCGGCGACGTCGGGCGGAATGTCGTAGTTGAGCCATTCGGCGATTTCGCCGAGCCGCTCCACCGACGTGATGTTGGTCTCCTCGCGCAGCTCGCGCAGAGCAGCCGGCCATGGATCCTCGCCGGGATCGATGCCGCCTTGCGGCAACTGCCACACATGCGTGGCGTCGATGTGCTCGGGGCCCTCGATGCGGCGGCCGATGAAGGCCCGGCCGGCGTGATTGAGCACCATCAGACCGGCGCAGGGGCGATATGGACGCTTCTCGAAACGGGTCATGGGCTGGGCGAATGGCGAATGGCGAATAGCGAATAGTGAGTAGCGAATAGAAAGGACAAAGCCAATCCATTCGCTATTCGGCATTTCGCTATTCGCCCCTCGCCCCGCGCCAATCAGCTCTGCTTGGCCTTCGACGCTACTGCCGTGATCGGCACGATCTGCAAGCCGCGGCTCTCCGCCGCCTTCGCCCATTTCGCGATCCGCTCGATCGAGACCGGCAGCGCCGAGGCCATGCCGACGGCGACGCCGCGTTCGCGCGCAGTCATTTCAAGCCTCCCGAGCGCATGATCGATCTCCGCGGGCGTCGGAACCGAATCGAGCACCATGTCGGCCTTGGCGAACGGCAGGTTGTTGCCGCCGGCAACGCGCGCGGCGACGCTGCGGGGATTGGCGCCGTCGTCGACGAAGATCAGCCCGCGCTTGGCGGTCTCGCGCAGGATCGGCGTGAAGGCCTGCTCGGATGCGGTAAAGCGCGCGCCCATGGCGCCCGTGATACCGACATAGCCCTGGAAGCGGCTCATCAGCCAATAGAGCCGCTCAAGGTTTTGCTCGGGCGAGAGCGTGGTCAACAGCGTTTGCGGGCCGGAATCGTTGTCCGGATAGTTGAACGGCTCCATCGGCGCCTGCAGCAGAATCTCGTGGCCGGCGCGGCGCGCACGCCCGGCAAGATGATCGACATCGTAACTGTACGGCATGAAGGCAAGCGTCACCGCCCCGGGCAGCTTGCTGATGGCGTCATTGCTGATGCTGGCGCTGACGCCGAGCCCGCCGACAATGAGCGCGACTCGTGGCGCGTCGGGCTTGCCGGGAACGGGCTTCACCGGCTGCGCATAGGCTTCCGCCGGGCGCATGCCGTTGGCGGCGATTTTCGGAATCGGGCCTTGCGGCGTTGTTTCGACCAATTTCTGGTCGCTCGGCTGAGCTTCCGCGCCGGGAGCGCTCGACGATGCACCCGATGTGCCCGGCGCACCTGGTGTGCCGGGTGTGCTTGGCGTGTTCTGCGGCTCCGACGAGCCCGGGATCACAATCTCCTGGCGCGCGCCGGTCTTGCCGTCGATGATGGTGACCGTTCGGCTATTTCCCGCATTGGCGGGACTCTCGGCCATGCCCGGCGCAGGAAGCCCGGACGGAACCGGAATGGTGAGGGGATTTTCGGGTGGGCCGTCATAGCGGCCCGGTCCCGATTCGACCGGCACGGATGCGTTCGGCGCCACCATCGCCGGCGCCTCGTGCGCAGCCGGTCCGCTGATGACCCGCGGCGCCGTTGGCCCGGGCGCACTGATCTGAACGACCGCTATCGGTTCGCCGCCAAACGGATTGTCGGCAATGATCGCCCACAACACGAATACGCTGAGGAAAGTCGCCAGCGCGATCGCGATCGCTTGGGGCAACGATGCCTTGATTGCAGTAGAAAGGCCGCGCCCGCGTTTGGTTTCCTGGCCGAGCGGCGCGCTTAGGTCATCGGCGGCCATGCGCCAATCCTCGCGCCATATCCGACCAAAATCCGGATAGCTGGGTCGGGAGGCGGCACGTGATGATCGTCCGGCGAATCATGCGGACGGAGTTTATCACGGTAAACAAATAGTTCCGGCCGTGGTCTTGTAGTACCGGAGAGCGACCACCGTCTCCCGCCTGCTTCTCCCCCCAAAAAGCAAACGGGGCGGCTTTCGCCGCCCCGCGCGCTTTGGGATGTGGACCGGCCGCTTAGTTGGGTACGGCCGCCTTCGGATTCGGCGGGAAGGCCGCGTCCGTAATGGTGCCGCGCAGGAGATCGAGCGCCTCCTTGAGCGCGCGGTCATCCTTTTCGTCTGGCGGCACGTAGGACTGCGAGCCCGATTCCTCGCTGCCTTCTGCCTTGAGGTGGCCGCGAAGCGAGGCCTCGCCCTTGGTGTCGGTGCGCGCTTTCAGCTCGTCCGGCACTTCCTGCAGGATCTCGATATCGGGCGTGATGCCCTTGGCCTGGATCGAGCGGCCGGACGGCGTGAAGTACCGCGCCGTGGTCAAGCGCAGCGCACCGTTGCCGGCGCCCAGCGGGATGATGGTCTGCACCGAGCCTTTGCCGAACGAGCGCGTGCCGACGAGCGTCGCGCGCTTGTGGTCCTGAAGCGCGCCGGCGACGATCTCCGAAGCCGAAGCCGAACCGCCGTTGATCAGGACGATGACCGGCTTGCCCTTGGTCAGATCGCCCGGCCGGGCGTTGAAGCGCTGGGTCTCCTCGGCATTACGGCCGCGAGTGGAGACGATCTCGCCCTTGTCCAGGAACGCATCCGAGACTGAAATCGCCTGATCGAGCAGGCCGCCCGGATTGTTGCGCAGGTCGATGACGAACCCTTTGACCTTGTCGGAGCCGAGCTGGCTCGTCAGATCGCTGATCGCCTTTTTCAGACCTTCGGTGGTCTGCTCGTTGAATTGGGTGACGCGGATATAACCGACATCGTCGCCCTCGGTATGCGAGCGCACCGACTTCACCCGAATCACGTCGCGCACGATCGACACGTCGATCGGCTTGTCCTGACCCTTGCGCATGATGGTGAGCTTGATCTTGGTGTTCACCGGGCCGCGCATCTTCTCGACCGCCTGGTTGAGCGTGAGGCCCTGCACCTGCTCGTCGTCGAGCTTGGTGATGATGTCGTTGGCCATAACGCCGGCCTTCGCGGCGGGCGTATCGTCGATCGGAGCGACCACCTTCACCAGGCCGTCCTCCATCGTGACCTCGATGCCGAGCCCACCGAATTCGCCGCGGGTCTGCACCTGCATGTCACGGAAGCTCTTCGGATCCATGTAGCTCGAATGCGGATCGAGCCCGGCGAGCATGCCGTTGATCGCTGATTCGACGAGCTTGCTGTCGTCCGGCTTCTCGACGTAATCGGCGCGCACCCGCTCGAACACATCGCCGAACAGGTTAAGCTGGCGGTAGGTGTCGGAGGAGGCGGCCTTGGCGCTCGATCCGACCAGCACCGAATGTGGTTGCGTCGCCAACAGCGTCAGCCCGGCGCCTGCGATCGCACCCAGGAAAATAAGGGAAGTTTTGCGCATCATCCGCGAACCTTTTCGCCTTCGTTTGTTGCCCACCAGGGGCTGGGATCGATGGGAGTGCCGTCCTTCCGGAACTCCACATAGAGTACAGGTTGCTTGGACCTGGCCGCCCCGGCCGCGGATACCTGCGATCCGTTGCCCATCACTGCTACGGGTTCACCAGTCAAAACGAACTGGCCAAGATCAACGGAGATCCGCTCCATGCCCGCTAACAAAACATGATACCCGCCACCGGCATTCAGGATCAAGAGTTGGCCATAGCTGCGAAACGGCCCAGCGTAAACGACCCAACCGTCGCAGGGAGAGGTAATCTGGGCGCCCGCATGAGCGGCGATCGATTGCCCCTTCTGGGTTCCACCCACGCCGTCCGAGCCGCCGAAGTCGCGGATTTTCGCGCCGTTAACCGGCTGCCGCAGATGGCCGCGCATGGCGGCGAAAGTGACCGCCGGCGCAAGCCGGCCCGGATCCTTAAGCGCGGCGAGCGCGGGGCGGGTTGCATCCTCTTCGATCGAGCGGGCCTCGGCATGCGCATTGCGCGTCGCCGGATCGAGCGCTGATTCGAGCTTGGCGATGAGGTCCTTGAGGTTGTCGGCCTGGCGGGCGAGCTCGGCGGCACGCGCGCGCTCCGCTTCAAGCGCCTCCTCGGTCTGCGATTGCTTGCTCTGGCGCTCGTTGATCAGAAGGTTCATGCGCAGCTGTTCGCGCCCGAGCACATCGCGATCCTGCGCAAGGTGCTCGTTCTCACTCACGATCGCCTTGCGCACGGTGAGGAGATCGGCGAGATCGCCGGAAATCGCATCGGCTTGGCTGCGCATATCCGGAAGGATGGCGCCGAGCGTGATAGCCGTGCGCACGGCTTTCAGCGCGTCTTCCGGCTGCACCAAAAGCGCCGGCGGCGGCTGATGGCCGGCGCGCTGAAGCGCGGCCAGGATTTCCACGATGGCGCTGCGGCGTTCGTCGAGCGATTTGCGCAGCGCGGTTTCCTGCGCGTCGAGCGGTTTGAGCCGCCCGCGTGTCGCGTCAATGCTCGCCTCCACCTCGCGCACGCGCGCGGCGGTATCGATCAGTTGCTGGTTGAGCGTGCGGCGATCCTCGCCGATCGTCTCGATCTCGCGCCGGAGCTTGGCCTGATTCTCGGCCGACACCCGCTCGTCGGCGCGGACGGCATCGAGCTCCTGATCGCGCTGCTTGATGGCTTCGGTATCGGCCCGCCGCGGAGCCGAGGGCGCGGCCGGGGCTGGCGTCGCCGCCGGGACGGCCGGTGCCTGGCGGGCAGGGGCCGGCTGCGCGCCAACGACGGGGATCTGCGCGGGCGCATTCTGCGCCAGGGCGCCGGCGCAGGGCAGCACCAGCGCCAATACCGGGCCGAGCACGAGGCGCGGATCGGAGCGACGCGAGCGGCGGGGAATCATGCGGTCCAAGGGTAGGCGCCAACCTCAACAAAACAAGACAGAGCAGTCGCCAAGCGTCCGGAATAAGACGCAATGCGCCCGTTTCCGTCACGAAAGGGTGAATGCAAAGGATGAGCCAGAATTTGAGAGCAATTAAGGCCGACTGGTGCGGAGAATTGACGTTCGGCAGATAGCGGAAACCGCGCCCGGAAGGTCAAATCCGAAAACCGTACTGAAATCATAAATTTGCTGGTGGCGCTTCGATTCTGGCGTCCTTGCAAAGGTCGGAATCAAAACACGAGAGCCGATCAGGCCCGATGGTAAGGATGACCGGAAAGAATCGTGGCGGCTCGGTAAACTTGCTCGAGCAGCATGATCCGCACCAGTTGATGCGGCCAGGTCGCCTTGCCGAAGGCGATCCGCAGCTTAGCGCGCTCGATCAGGCTTGGAGCAAGCCCGTCGGCGCCGCCGACAATGAAATATACAGCGGTACGGTCCTCCGCCCGCCACTCGCGCAAGAGTCCGGCGAGCGCCGCGCTATCGAGGTTTTCGCCGCGCCCATCGAGCACGATGACGACAGCGCCCTCCGGGATGATGTTGGCGATCGCGATCGATTCCTCGACCCGCCGACGCTCCTCATCCTGGGCGCGGCTCTCGCGAATTTCGATGACTTCGATCTCGCGAAGACCCAACGCGCGGCCGGTCGCTTCTGCGCGCTTCCTATAAGACGCGGCGAGTTCCCGCTCGGGACCTTGCTTGAGGCGGCCGACCGCCGCGATCACAACACGCATGGGTGCGACTGCCGCTGATGCGAAGCAAATAAGCTCGCGGGCGTACGGCTGGGGCGGCACGCCGCCCCTCCCCGCCAAACGCGGAGAACCGCGCGCTCGCCGACATGCCGCGCCTCCGCTTGGTCTTCGCCGCAGCCACCCCGACGCGGCCGGGGGCGGGAGCAAGCGGGAAAGACTAGCTCGCGCGCTGCGCCGGCCGGTTGCCCATCCACATCTTCTCAAGATTGTAGAAGGCCCGAACCTCGGGGCGGAAGACGTGAACGATGACATCGCCCGCGTCGATCAGCACCCAGTCGCAATGCGGAACGCCCTCGACCCGCGCGGCAACGCCGGCCTTGTGCAAATCTTCGACGATCCTGTCGGCGACCGAGCCGACATGACGTTGCGAGCGGCCCGACGACACGACCATGTAGTCGCCGACCGAAGATTTATCCCGCAGATCGATGGTGAGGGTGTCCTCCGCCTTCATATCGTCGAGGCGGGCGAGGACCATACGAAGGATCTCCTCGGCGTCAGGACGCATTCTGGAGACCGGCTCGGGCGCGCGACGTTCGGCCCGAAGAGTTACAGGTGTGGACAGGGGTCCTTATCCTTTCGCTCCATTTTTCGGCTCCGCATCGAATCCGGAACCGACACTAAGATAGGCATGCGCAGTTAACAGTTTCAACTGGTCCGCCGTCATCTTGTTGCAATCAATTACCGGCTGCAAGTTGTCGTGGCTGGGCCCGGGCCGCCCGTAGCGCCGTCGAAGACAGCGGCGATTTCAGGCCATGCAGATAAATCCAGGCCGGAGGCTTTCGTTCCGGCAAGGCCCGCGCCGCCGTCTCCGGCAAACGCGCATAGGCGAACGCCTGACCGGCGATGCCGGCCGAAGCGTAAAGGCTCGGCCCGAGCCGATCGACGACCGCGATCGGCACCAGCTTGGCGATCTCGCGCCAGCGCTGCCAGCGGTGGAAGCTGCGCAGATTGTCCGCGCCCATGATCCAAACAAAACGCACCTGCGGGCAGCGCCTGACCAGATAGCTCACCGTTTCATACGTGTAGCGCGTGCCGATCCGGGCCTCGATATCGGTAACATCGATGCGCGGATCGTCGGCGAGCGCGCGAGCGGCGAGGACGCGCGCCTCGAGCGGCGCAAGCCCGCGCGTGTCTTTTAGCGGATTGCCGGGCGTCACCAGCCACCACACGCGATCGAGACCGATCCGCTTCATCGCCAACAGGCAGGCGCCGCGATGCGCCGCATGTGGCGGATCGAACGTGCCGCCGAACAGCCCGATGCGCATGCCGGGCGCATGCGGCGGCAGCACCGGGCGGCGGAGTTGATGCGTGTTTGCTATGTCAGCCGCACGCGGGGGCGGGAACTCACAATTCATGGCCGTCTGAAACAACCCCTCCCCCGCACTTTCGCCTGCCGCCGCTTTTTCTGAGAGGCGCCGGCGGAGCAAAAAAACATTATGGCCGCGTTTGTCCGCTACCGCGGATCCGGTATTTGAAACTGGTTAATTGTTCGACGCCGACCGGCCCGCGTGCGTGCAAGCGCCCGGTCGCAATGCCGATCTCGCCGCCAAAACCAAATTCGCCGCCGTCGGCAAACTGGGTCGACGCATTGTGCAGCACGATCGCGGAATCCACTTCGCGCAAGAATTTTTCCGCCGCCACGCGATCTTCGGTGACGATCGCGTCGGTATGATGCGAGCCATAGCGCTCGATGTGAGCGATCGCTTGGTCGACGCCATCGACCACGCCGGCGGTGATGATCGCATCAAGATATTCGGTGCTCCAATCCGCCTCGCTCGCCGGCTTCACCCGGCGGTCGGCGGCGCGCGCCGCATCGTCGCCGCGTACCTCACAGCCGGCGTCGATCAGCATGCCGATCAGCGGCTTGAGAAATTTGCCGGCGCCGGCGCGATCGACCAACAGAAGTCTCGGCGGCCCCGCACACGCCGGTGCGGCGCATCTTCGCATTGAGCACGATGGACTTCGCCATGGCGAGCTTGGCGGCGCCGTCCACGTAGACGTGGCACACGCCTTCGAGATGCGCGAACACCGGGATGCGTGCTTCGGTCTGGACGCGTTCGACCAGGCTCTTGCCGCCGCGCGGCACGAGCACATCGATGGCGCCACCGAGCCCGGCGAGCATCATGCCCACCGCGGCGCGCTCGCGCGTCGGCACAAGTGAAATGGCAGCGGCCGGCAAGTCGGCTTCGGCGAGGCCCTCGACCAGCGCGGCATGGATGGCTTTCGTCGAGCGGAAGCTGTCGGAGCCGCCGCGCAGGATCACGGCGTTGCCGGCTTTCAGACACAACACGCCGGCGTCGGCGGTCACGTTCGGTCTGCTTTCGTAGATCACGCCGACGACGCCGAGCGGGACGCGCACACGCTCGATGCGCATGCCGTTGGGACGCCGCCAGGAGGTCAAGACCGTCCCGACCGGATCCTTGAGCTTGCGCACGACATCGATCCCGGCCGCCATCGCTTCGACGCGCTTGGCATCGAGCGTCAAGCGATCGAGAAAGGCCGCGGCGACGCCCGCGGATTTGGCTTCGGCGACATCCTCCGCGTTGGCAGCCAGGATCGCCGCTCGCGAGGCGCGGACCGCGGCCGCCATGGCGGCGAGCGCGCGGTTCTTGCGCGCCGGCGCGGCGATGGCGAGCACATGCGCCGCAGCGCGGGAGTCGCGGCCGATCTCCAGCATGGTCGCTTCAAGCGCGCCGGTACTTGCTACCGCTTTGAGCGGGGCGTTCATGGCCTTGATCCGTCTTGCGTTACGGTTTCCTACCATGTTCGGCGCGGCACGGCGAGGCGGCTCCCCCACCACTGGCTTGTCCACACCGCTCCACAGCTATTCGCGTTCCGGTCATAGAAAACGCGGAACCTGTCTGACGCGAGAGAGTTACGCCCTGGTTGTTTCAGGAGGCTTCCGATGAGTGTACCGTCGTGTCATATGGTAAGCCGCTTGCCCGAGCGGCTCCCGGTTGGAGCCACTTATGTTGTCGAAGGGTTTGGCGGCGAGGAAGGGAATTTTCGCGTTATCGCCCGCTATATTGTGTTACCTGGCGGACACCGGATTAACGTCCCCGCCGACCTTTCAAGCCCGCCGGCGCCGCGTGCGGTGGCCTTCCGGCGGCGGGCCAGCACCAAAAAATCTCAGCCCAAAACCCGCGCTGCAAGCCGCAGCAAAAAAATCGCGGCGCGGCGAGGAACCGGTTAACCAGCCACGCGTTGACGGTGTGGCGCCGGGCGAAGCCCCCCAGCCCCTCACCCTCAATCACCCGGCGTTGAGCCCCGGCTGCGACAAGCGGCCGGGGTTCTCTCTTTTCCGGGATCATGCTCTGAGGCTCCGCCCCTTTCCGGGATTATGCTCTGAGGTTCCGCCGGTCTATTCCGGACTGATGGCCAAATCGTCGCGGTGAACCATCTCGGCGCGGCCGCTGAAGCCGAGAATGCCTGGTATGTCGGCTGACGAACGCCCGCGGATTTTGAGCGCGTCCTCAGCGTCATAGGCGACCAGGCCGCGGCCGATCTCGGCGCCGCCTGGGCCGCGGATGATTACCGCGTCGCCGCGCGCAAAGCTGCCTTCGATGGCGACCACGCCAGCCGGCAAAAGGCTCTTGCCCCGGCGCAGGGCGGCCACTGCGCCGGCATCGATCGCAAGCGTCCCCTTCGGTTCGAGTGCACCCGCGATCCATTTTTTTCGCGCCGTGACCGGATTGGCCGCGGTCAGGAACCAGGTGCAGCGCGCGCCTTCCGCGATGGCCCGCAACGGGTGCTCGACGACGCCGGAGGCAATGACCATGTGCGTGCCGGCATTGGTCGCGATCCGCCCCGCCTCGATCTTGGTCTGCATACCGCCGCGCGACAGCTCCGAGCCGGCCGCACCGGCCATCGCCTCGATCTCCGCGGTGATGCGCGGCACGCAGGATATATGCCGGGCGCCCTTGTTGCTGTCGGGCGGCGCGTCATAGAGGCCGTCGATATCCGACAGGAGCACCAGGAGGTCAGCGCTCACCATGGTGGCGACGCGGGCGCCCAGCCGGTCGTTATCGCCATAGCGAATTTCGGTAGTGGCGACGGTGTCGTTCTCGTTGATGACCGGGATGGCGCGCCATTGCAGCAACGTGTCGATGGTCGAGCGCGCATTTAGATAGCGCCGCCGCTCTTCGGTGTCGCCGAGCGTGACCAGAACCTGGCCGGCAATGATGCCGTGCTGGGAGAGCGCCTCGGTCCAGGTCCGCGCCAGCGCAATTTGGCCGACCGCCGCCGCCGCCTGGCTATCTTCGAGCTTGAGCGGACCTGCGGGCAGCTTGAGCACGGCGCGGCCGAGCGCGATCGCGCCGGAGGAGACAACCAGGACATCGCGCTTGTCGCGATGAAACTCCGCCAGGTCGGCCGTCAACGACGCAAGCCACGCTTCGCGCAGCCGTCCGGCGCGCCGATCGACAAGCAAGGATGAGCCGACCTTCACGACAACTCGGCGGAAGTCGGCAAGCGCAGGAATTTTCATGGCCGAATACAGGAGCTTCAAATCGGCGGCGCGAGCGGAGCGGATGCCTGTTACAGCTCCGCTTCGTGCTCCAACTGCGCCTTGTTCTCAAGGCAATAATAGCCGGACAGCCGGCTGACCAGCTTGCGCCGCTTCCAGTCGTTAAGAATGCGGCTGACATTCTCGCGCGCGATGCCCGCCATGGCCGCGATATCGCTTTGACCGATTTTCTGGCGGATGACGACACGGCCCGAGCCGACATCCTGGCCGAAATGGTCGGCGAGCTCGAGCAAAGTCGACGCCACCCTGCCCTTGAGCGGCAGGAAGCTTCCGGCGGCGATGACGGTATCGGTTTCGCGCAAGCGCGTGGCGAGAAGCGTCACCAGAGACTTGTAGATTTCCGGCCGCTTTTGCGCGAACGCCTCGAAGGAGGGGCGGCTGAGAAAGCTCAAGGCCGAATTGCGCACCGCCACCACCGCGGCCGAGCGCGGCCGCCCGTCGATCATCGACAATTCGCCGACGATGGAGCCGGAACCCATGAAAGCCAGAATGCGCTCGGTGCCCGAGCGCGACATCATGCTGACCTTCAGCAATCCCTCGTCGATCCGATAGCAGCCGTCGCCCGGATCGCTGGCGAGGAAAAGCACCTCCTCGGCCCTGAGCCGGACTGGCTTGGCACCTGCAAACAGATCTGTCGCCAAATGACCGGGCAATCCCGATAGAAGGCTTGGACCCGGTCGGGCTGTTTTGAGCATAAGCCCTACCCCCTTCGGCTCAGCCGCCCGCACAAAAGCATGAGCAGCCAAGGCTCGCAACAAGAAGGCTCGCGACAAAAAAGGCTCGCAATAAAAAGCCCGCCCGGGCGTTGGCCGGGCGGGCTCAGTCGACCCTCGAGGGGTCATGGGTGGGGGTTGGGGACCGAGTTCCACCCCTTGAATTCGCCGCCGGCCGTCGGGGGGGTCGGGGGGATGCGCGGCTCAGCGCGGCGAACCAAGTCACTTGTTGATCGGAGACTACTGGGGAGGAGGGGGTGGTGAAGTGACCGCCATCACACAAGTGCAGTTTTGCGCAAGCCACTGATCTGCGAAAGATTTTAGACAAACGCGCGTTTAAGTTATTGAGATTGCCGGCCGGCTCAAGAGGCTCGCACCTTCACGCCGGCACGCTTTTCCACCGGCAGCACGACAGCCGAAATGTCGGCGTCTGCCCCGCATTCGTCGCACGTGGCCTGGAAAAGCCGAGCGACCGACTCGATCACGTCCGTCGGCACGCCGAGCGATTCGCGTTCGGCGAGAAAAAGCTTCACGTCCTTGAGCATCAAGCCCGCGGCAAAGCCTAGGTCGAACGTGCCGGGCAGAATGGCTTTGGTGAATTTGTCTTCGGTCGCCGTGCTGCGCCCGGTGCCGGCATTGATGACCTCAAGCATCTGGCGCGGATCGAGCCCGGCCTTGACGCCGGTCACCATCGCTTCCGCCGTTGCCGCCATCGCGGCCGCCGACAACACGTTGTTGACGAGCTTCATGGTTTGGCCGAGGCCCGGACGCTCGCCGAGAACAAAAATCTTGCCGATCACTTTCAGCGCCGACTCGACCGCGGCAATATCCGCGCGCGGCCCGGAGACCATCACGGCGAGCGTGCCGTGCTCCGCACCGCGGACGCCGCCGCTCACCGGGCTGTCGATCTGCACGATGTCGCGCGCCCGCAGCGTTTCGAAAATGCGCTGAGCCATGACGGCGCCGGTCGTCGACAGATCGACAAAGCGGCGCACCCTCTTGCCCTCGATCACACCGCTCGGGCCGGTGGCGACATTGAGCACCACGTCCGGCGTCGGCAGGCTTGCCATCACGGTTTCGGCCGCATCGGCAACTTCGACCGGCGAGCGCGCGGCGACCGCGCCCAATGCAGCGAGATTGCCGATCGCTTCCTGGCGCGTATCGTAGACGACGACTTTGTGTCCGGCCTCAATGAGCCGGCGCGCCATATGCGCACCCATGTTGCCGAGACCGATGAAGCCGATGTCCATCGTGAGTTCCTCCCTTTTTGCCCTCCCCTTTGTGGGGAGGGGAACAGCTGGGGGTCGTGAGGCCGACGCAAGCGTCGACGCGTCGCCGTGACCTACCGCCCCCCGCCCTACCCTCCCCCACAGGAGGGGAGGGAAAACTCCGCCCGCACTTTGTCGGTGTGCTCGCCGAGCGCCGGCACCGCACCGTAGCGGCGCGCTGTCGATGTGTGCACTTCCGCCGGCGCCGAATACGAGACCGGACCGTGTGGCGTGCCGACCGTGATGCGGCGCAGATGCGGATGGTGAGCAAGCTCGGCCGGCGTATTGATCCGCGCAAAGGCGATGTCGGCGGCGGCGAGCTTTTGCGTGATCTGCGCGGCGTCGAGCGTGGCGAATTTGGCGGCGACTTTTCCGTCAGTCTCGGCGCGCCGTTTCATCCGCTCCACGTTGGTGGCGAAGGCCGGATCGGCGGCGAGCGCCGGATCGTCGAGCACCTCCTTCGCCAGCACGCGCCATTCGCGATCGTTCTGGACGCAGATGAGAACGTCGACACCGTCGCGGCTCTTGAACGCGCCATAAGGCGCAATCGAAGTGTGCGCGAGACCGAGGCGCTGTGGCGGCCTGCCGCCCTCAAATTGCAACAGCGGCACGGACATCCAATCCGCCATGGCGTCGAACATCGACACTGAAAGCTCGGCGCCCTCGCCGGTGCGCGCGCGCCGGATCAAGGCTTCGAGGATCGATTGATAGGCATTCAAGCCGGTCGTGATGTCGACGACGGATACTCCGACCCGCGCCGGCTCATTCGTGCCGGTGATCGAGGCGAGACCGGATTCCGCCTGGATCAAAAGGTCATAAGCCTTGCGCGCCGCATAGGGACCGGTCTCGCCGAAACCCGAAATGCTGCAGCAGATCAGCCGAGGAAATTCGCGCCGCAGTTCGGCGATCGGGAAGCCCAGCTTTTCGATCGCGCCGGGTTTCAGATTCTGCACGAACACATCGGCGCGTTTGAGCATGGCGGCAAAGAGCGCCCGGTCCGCGGCCCCGGTGAGATCGAGCACGGCCGATTCCTTGCCGCGATTGAGCCAGACGAAATAGCTGCACTCGCCGTGCGCCAGCGCGTCGTAGGTGCGCGCGAAATCGCCTTCTGGCCGTTCGATCTTGATGACGCGCGCGCCGGCATCCGCCAGCTTGCAACTGCACATGGGCGCGGCGACCGCCTGTTCGAGCGAGACGACCAACAATCCGGAAAGCGGGAGAGTCATGACGCCCTCTAATAAGATCGCGGCAGCCCCAAGACGTGTTCGGCAATGTACGACAAAATAAGATTGGTCGAGATCGGCGCCACCGTATAAAGCCGCGTTTCGCGGAATTTGCGCTCGATGTCGAACTCCTCGGCAAAGCCGAAACCGCCATGGGTCTGCACGCACATATCGGCCGCAGCCCACGAGGCTTCGGCAGCGAGGTGCTTGGCCATGTTGGCTTCCGCGCCGCAATCCTTGCCGGCTTCGTAGAGCGCCGCCGCCTCGCGCACCATCAGTTCGGCGGCGCGCATGCCGATATAGGCGCGCGCGATCGGGAACTGCACGCCCTGGTTCTGCCCGATCGGCCGTCCGAACACGACGCGATCGCGCGCATAGGACGCCGCCTTGTCGATGAACCATTTGGCGTCGCCGATGCATTCGGCGGCGATCAGAATGCGCTCGGCATTCATACCGGAAAGAATGTAGCGAAAGCCTTCGCCTTCGTTGCCGATCAGATTTTCCGCCGGCACCCGCATGTTCTCGAAGAACACTTCGGTGGTGGCGTGGTTCATCATGGTGCGGATCGGACGGATCGTCAGCCCGTTGTTTTTCACCTGCCGCATATCGACAAGAAACACCGAAAGGCCGGCCGTGCGCGACTTCGCCTGCTCGCGCGGCGTGGTGCGCGCCAGCAGCAGCATGAGATCCGAATGCTCGGCACGCGAGGTCCAGATCTTCTGGCCGTTGACCACATAATGATCGCCCTCGCGGACGGCGTTGGTACGCAGGCTGAGCGTATCGGTGCCCGACGTCGGCTCGGTCACACCGAATGCCTGCAGGCGCAATTCGCCGCGCGCGATGCCGGGCAGATAGCGCTCCTTCTGCGCGGCGCTGCCATGGCGAAGGAGCGTGCCCATCGTGTACATCTGGGCATGACAGGGTGCGCCGTTGCAGCCGGAGGCCTGGATTTCCTCCATGATGGCCGCGGCGGCCGTCATGGTCAGTCCGCTGCCGCCATACTGCTCCGGAATAAGCGCGGCGAGAAATCCCGCCTTGGTCAGCGCCGCGACGAACTCGGTCGGATAGGCGCGCTCGCGATCGAGCCGCCGCCAATATTCGCCAGGGAAATCGGCGCAGAGCGCGCGTACCGCTTCGCGGATTGGGGCGAGATCGGCTGCATCAGTCATGGGTGCTCCGTGGGCGCACCTCGGCGCGGCCGTTGTTGATGGCGATGACATCGCGTTCCACCACGCGGGCGCGAAAGCTGACGACTTCGCCCTCGCGCCACATCTCAGTGCGGATGGTCTCGCCCGGGAAGACCGGTGCGGAAAAGCGGCAGGCGAAGGACGCAAGCCGCGCCGGATCGTAGCCACACATGGTTTTCAGGAGCGCGTGGCCGGACACGCCGAATGTGCCGAGCCCGTGCAAAATCGGGCGCGGAAAACCGGCCGCCTTCGCAAACGCAGGCTCGGCATGCAGCGGATTGTGGTCGCCGCTCAGCCGATAGATCAGCGCCATCTCCGGGCGCGTGCCGAGATCGCAGACCGCGTCGGGCGCGCGCGCCGGGATGGGATGCGGCGGCGGCGTTTCGCGCGGCGGCCCGCCGAAGCCGCCGTCGCCGCGGCAGAAGATCGTCTGCGTCACGGTGCCGATCAGGTCGCCGGTCGCTTTGTCCGTGATGGTTCGCTCAAGCAGCAGCAGCGCGCCCTTGCCCGGCCCCTTGTCGATCACCTCAAGGATGCGCGTGCGCCCGATCACCGCGTCCTGGCCTAGCAGCGGGCGCCGCAGGGTAAAACCCTGCTCGCCGTTGACCACCATCAGCCAGTCGATGCCGGTATTCGGGTTGCGCGCCAGCGCGGTGCTGTGCCCGATGACCGTCGCCATGGTCGGCAATACTTTGAGGTTCTTTTCATAGACAAAAGCGAGCTCGTCCTCGTTCGTCGGATCATGGCAGAGCCCGACACCGAGCGCATAGAGCATGCAGTCCTTGGCCTCGTAGGCCTGCACGACCGGCTCGATCTCGAGTGCCATCAGCTTGTCGTAGACGATCATTCGGCAGTTCCGTCAGGGCCGGCATGGTCGTTCGAAGAGCGGCGTCGCTTCACTCGCCCACGTCCCGGCCATCTACGTCTTGAATGTTGAGATTAAAGACGTGGATGCCCGGCACAAGGCCGGGCCTGACGTCTCGGCGAGAGCGGCACCATAGCAAGGCTTCGGATAAACACGCGATCGGCATGATGCTTGTCGGCCGAACCCACGTCAGCTCCAGACTTCCTCGGCGAGCTCGACGATCATGCGCAGCTTCGCCCATTGCTCGTCCTCGGCGAGGATATTGCCTTCTTCGGTGGAGGCGAAGCCGCATTGCGGCGACAGGCAGAGCCGGTCGAGGCTGGTGAATTTCATTGCCTCGTCGATGCGGCGCTTGACGGCATCCTTCGATTCAAGCTCACCGGTTTTGGTGGTCACGAGGCCCAACACCGCGATGCGATCCGCCGGCAGTTTCTTCAACGGCTCGAAGCCGCCGGCGCGCGCAGTGTCGTATTCCATGAAATAGCCGTGCACCTTGATGCGGTCGAACAGGATCTCCTGCATGGCGTCGTAGCCACCGGTGCCCATGAAGGTCGATTTGTAGTTGCCGCGGCACAGATGCATGGTGACGGTCATGTCCGGCGGGATATCGGAGACTGCGGCATTGATGAGATCCGCATAGGCAATGGCGAGATAGTCAGGATCGTCGCCGCGGTCTTTCATCTGCTGGCGGTATTTCGGATCGCACAGCATGGCGATGAAAACTTCGTCAAGCTGCAGGTAACGGCAGCCGGCATCGGCGAAGGCGCGCACCGCTTTCCTGTAAGCCTGGCCGAGATCATGGAAGAACTCGTCCAGGGTCGGATAGATCGCCTTGTTGATCGGCGTCGGCATCGGGCGGCCATAGATCGCCGATGGCGCCGGAATGGTCATTTTCGGCGTCTGCTTGGTGTGGGCTTTCAGGAACTTGAAGTGATCCAGCATCGGATGGCCGGAAAAGCCGATCTTGCCGGTGACGCGCGTTCCCTCATTGCGCGTAGTCACCGCCGCAAAGGCAATGCCTCCATCCATCACGTGCCGTTCGACGCCGTCGAGACCCCAGAGAAAATCGAGGTGCCACCAGGAGCGGCGGAATTCGCCATCGGTAATGGCGTGCAACCCAACCGCTTCCTGCTTCTTGATGATCGTCTCGATTTCGTGATCTTCCACTTCGCGCAGCGCTGCGGCCGAGATCTCCTCTTTGGCGTGGCGCTCGCGCGCCGCCTTCAGCGCCGCCGGGCGCAACAAGCTGCCGACATGATCGGCGCGAAAGGGCGGCTTGGTGCGTAGAGTCATGACTTGGTTCCTCGATCTACCGCTCCTCGCCGGCGGGAGTTCATCCCCACACCTCCTCGGCGATCTCGACGATCGTGCGCAGCTTGGCCCATTGCTCCTCCTCAGACAAAACATTTCCTTCTTCGGTCGAGGCAAAGCCGCATTGCGGCGAGAGACAAAGCTGATCGAGCGAAATGTATTTCGCGGCCTCGTCGATCCGCCGCTTGATCTCGTCGCGGCTTTCAAGCGCGCCGGATTTGCTGGTGACGAGCCCGAGCACGACCGTCTTGTCGTTCGGCACCAAACGCAGCGGTTCGAAACCGCCGGCCCGCTCGGTATCGTATTCCATGAAATAGCCGTGCACCTTGATCCTGTTGAACAGGGTTTCGGCGACCGGCTCGTAGCCGCCCGCGGCGACGAAGCTTGAGCGGAAATTGCCGCGGCACAGATGCATGGTGATGGTCATGTCGTCCGGAATATCGGCAATCGCCGCGTTGATCATGCCGGCATAGATGTCGGGCAGCACAGCCGGATCTTAGCCACGCGCCTTGATGTGCTCGCGCAAGGTCGGGTCGCAGAGGTAAGCGAGATTGACCTCGTCGAGCTGCAGATAGCGGCAGCCGGCATCGGCGAACGCGCGCACCGCCTTGCAATAGGATTGGCCGAGATCGCTATAAAACTCGTCCATCACCGGATAGATGGTCTCCGGCACGGCGTCGCGGCCGTAGCGGAAATGCAGCGACGACGGCGAAGGAATGGTCATCTTCGCCGTCTGCCTGGTGTGGTTCATCAGGTACTGAAAATCGTCGATCATCGGATGCGGCTTGTAGCCGCCGAGCTTGCCGATGACGCGCAGCAGGATCGAGCGCGGCTGCGGGCCCTGCACGTTGAACTTGACCTTGCGCTCGCCCTCATAGGATTCGACGCCGGCGAGCCGCTCCAGGAAATCGTAGTTCCAGGACACGCGGCGAAATTCACCATCGGTGATCGACTTCAGCCCGACTTCTTCTTGGCGGCGGATCACCTTCTCGATCTCGCGATCCTCGATTTCCTTGAGCGCTTCGGCGGAAATTTCGCCGAGCGCGCGTTTGGCGCGCGCCTCTTTGAGCGGCGCCGGACGCAGCAGGCTGCCGACATGATCGGCGCGAAAGGGAGGTTTGGTCCGTTCAGACACGACTTCCAGTCCTTGCAGTCACGGCCGGGTCTGTCGCAGTCGTCCCGGTCACATTGCGCGCTCAGCTTCGGCGACATCCGGATCGCGGCGCGACGTGCCACCCGGTCATGACGAATGAACTATCTGCCCCACACGTCCTCTGCGATCTCGACCACAAGGCGAAGCTTCGCCCACTGCTCTTCTTCAGAAAGCACGTTGCCTTCCTCGGTCGAGGCAAAGCCGCATTGCGGCGACAGGCAGAGCTGATCGAGCGCGACATATTTGCTCGCCTCGTCGATGCGGCGCTTGATGTCGTCCTTCTTCTCCAGCGCGCCGCTTTTTGAAGTGACGAGGCCGAGCACGAGCTGCTTGTTGCCCTTCGGGAAATATCGCAGCGGCTCGAAGCCGCCGGCACGATCGGTGTCGTATTCGAGGAAATAGCCGTCGAGCCCGGTCTGGCCGAGCAGGTGTTCGGCGACGAATTCGTAGCCGCCCGAGGCGATGAAGGTGGAGCGGAAATTGCCGCGACAGGAATGCATGGTGATGGCCATGTCCGCCGGCCGGCCTTCGAGCGCGGCGTTGGTCAGGCGCGCATAGCGCTGCGGCAGCGTTTCGGGCTCGTCGCCGCGCTCCTTGGAGTGCGCGCGCTCACTCGGATCGCAGGCCATCGCCCAGGCGGTATCGTCGAGCTGCAGATAGCGGCAGCCGGCAGCGTAGAAGGCGCGGATCGCCGCCCGATAGGCTTTGGCGACATCGTCAAAGAATGCGTCCAGATCGGGATAGATGTCTTTGCTGATGGCCGCGCGGCCCTGACGGAAGTGCAGCGTGCTCGGCGCCGGGATCGTCATTTTCGCCATGACGCGCGTATGCGCCTTCAGGAACTTGAAATGCTCCAGCATCGGATGACCGGAAAAGCCGATCTTGCCGTCGATCTTGAGCGCGTGTGCCTTGGTCTGCACGCCGTGAAACTGGATGCCGTGGTCGGTCAGGTAGAACTTCACGCCGTCGAGGCCGCGAAAGAAATCAAAATGCCACCAGGTGCGGCGAAACTCGCCATCTGTGGCGAGTTTCAGCCCGATTTCCTCTTGCTTTTTGATCGCCCGTTCGATCTCGCGGTCTTCAACCGCACGCAGCGCTTCGGCGGTGATCTCGTTGTGCTCGCGCTTTAAGCGCGCCTCTTTCAGCGCCGGCGGCCGCAGCAGGCTTCCGACATGATCGGCGCGGAATGGCGGCGCGGTGCGCTGCATGGGTTTCCTCCGGGTGGGTAGCGCTTTCCCCGTTGTTATTGATCTTGGGGTAAGCTTATCGGCGAGCGGAACGTGATTTAGCAAGGCGCGTAAGCGGGTGTAAATCCCGTTGCGGGGACACAAAATGCACGGTCACCCTGCGCGCAATGCAGAGCGCGCCCATCGTCAGGAGATGTTCATGGCCCCCATGATCGCCCCCATGCTGCGGCTGTACGAAGACGTGCTGGCGAACGACGCCGAACTGTCCCTCCCCGCCCGCCCGCGCATGATTTTTGTCACCCATGGCGGGATCACGGTGGGCGACCAAAGCCTGCGGGACGACGAAGCTTTCGGCAGCGAAAACGGCGTGACCTGCAAGGCGGAGCGCGCGGGGGCAACGCTCTGGCGCTGGGAGCTGGCCTCGGACGGCGAAGCGAGCGCCGCAAGCGGCCCCGGCGTCGTGTCGCGCGACAAGCTCTCGGCACGGCTCGATACCATGCCCAAAGGGGCGGTGCTGCTGCGCGGCGACAGCGTCGCTTTTCCGCCGAGCGGCTGCGCCTATCTGCACCGCCATCAGGGGCCCGGCATCCGCTGCCTGCTCCACGGCGGTATCCGCATCGACACCAAGGGCCATTCGACGTCGTACGGGCCGGGCGGCGCCTGGTTTGAAAGCGGGCCGGATCCGGTGTTCGCGCAGGCGGCCGATGCGCCGACCCGTTTCGTTCGTGTCATGATTTTGCCGATGGCCTATTTGGCGCGGAGCTCGGTCGAGTATCTGAACGAGGAAGACAAGGCCAAGCCGAAGTCGCAGAGCTACAAAATCTTTGTCGATATGCCGATCGCGATCGCGACGTCGCCGGCATGATCGGGGGCGGTGCTTCCCGGGTTACCTCCGGCCGGCAGAAAGTTCCAACGAGTTCCGAAAAGTTCCATTCAATCAAATAGTTCCGTGGCGATTGCGATGGAGCGCTAACCGATTCTTAACCACGCTGCGCAACCTTGGCTGCGGGGACAGGGGCATCACTCCCGGGGGAGTATGGAGGTGTTGATGCCAGGCTACAGAGCTGATCGTCGCCCGCTGGAGCGACCGTCCGTCGAGACGGCAACGCTGTTCGGGCTCTCCACCATCGAGCGGGCATGTGTCGCACAACTCGTCGGGCACACGCTCGCGCATATCGAGCGCGAGTTCATCCTGCAAACGTTGCGTTTCCATCGCGGGAACAGAACGCGCGCGGCTGACTTGCTCGGCATCTCGATCCGATCGTTGCGCAACAAGATCCGCGACTATCGCAATCAAGGCGAAGACGTGCCGCCGCCCGAGACGCCGAGTTCAACGCCGTTGGACGACGGGAGATTTAGCGGCCTCCGCCACTAACTCAGCACGATGCTCGCGACCCACGCTGGATGCGTGGGTCGAAACCCAGCGCCTTCAGGCTCTATTATTGGCGCCAACCTCTCCGAACCATGGAGGATGGCGATGAGGTACCTGCGATGGTTTGCGTTCGCCGCGCTCGTGCTGAGTACCGGGGCTGCGCTTGGCAAGGACGAGAACACCGACCCGTTGTTGAGTTTCGTCGTGGGGGACTATGTCATCGTCGGCCGCGAGCCGGATGGCGGCACGCCGTACACCGGCACAGCCCGCATCGAACTCAGGAAGAGTGGACTGGTACTGAACCGACGCCGGGGGGAGCACGACGTCACGGCCATGGGTCGCTTCGAGGTGCCTTCGCCTCCCGGCGAGGGGCGCGTCCTGCGCTTCCGGTGGCAAGACCCCGAACCCGTGCTCATGACCTGTCTGGTTGGCGCGGACCTGGACAATTATGCGCGGCTAACTTGCTACTGGTTGCACGAGGGCTCGCAGCCGATTGAGCCCGGTCTCGAAGCGATGTTCCCCACTGCTGGAAGAACTAAGGAAAGTAGACCGCAAATGCGAGAGTAGACCACGCACCGCAGAACTGGTGCGAACCTCCGCCGGGTCCCGGAGCGCGGCCCTAAGGTGGTACCCCAACCGGCGATGGCGGAAAGAACTGGTGCCGCGGAAGGGATTCGAACCCCCGACCCACGCATTACGAATGCGTTGCTCTACCAGCTGAGCTACCGCGGCACGCTAAAGGCAGCGTCCTAGTAATACCCCGAAAGTGTAAACGCAAGGCGTCGGCAATCGCCGCCGATGGGACCTGACGGCGGAAAATCAACGGGTTTATGGGCATAATGCCGGTGCTGCTCGATTGAGCGGCCAGGGGCAGCCGGTTCAGTGTGCCGGCGCCTCCGCCCGCAGCTTGAAACGCTGGATCTTGCCGGTGGCGGTCTTCGGCAGCTCGGCGCGGAATTCGAGCCAGCGCGGATATTTGAACGGCGCGAGCTTTTCGCGGCAATGGTCCTGCAAGGCGAGCTTGAGCGCCTCGCCGGCCTTGTCCGGCGATTTCAGCACCACGAACGCCTTCGGCTTGATGAGCGCGTCGGCGTCGGGCCAGCCGACCACGGCGGCCTCCAGCACCTCGGGATGGCTTTGCAGCGCCGCCTCGACCTCGAACGGCGAGACATAGATGCCGCCGACCTTGAGCATGTCGTCGCGGCGCCCGCAATAAACGAAATAGCCCTGCTCGTCCGTGCGGTATTTGTCGCCGGAGCGCGTCCATTCGCCGAGGAAGGTCGAGCGCGACTGCTCGCGGTTGTTCCAGTACATGACCGCGCTGGTCGGCCCGCGCACTTGCAGTTCGCCCATTTCACCCTGCGCTTCGACCACGTGGCCGTCGTCGTCGACGAGCCGCACGTCATAGCCCGGCACTGGCTTGCCGGTGGTGCCGTATTTCACCTCACCGGCGCGGTTCGAGATGAAAATGTGCAGCATCTCGGTCGAGCCGATGCCGTCGAGAATGTCCACGCCGTAACGCTCGCGGAAGCGTCGGCCGACATCCGACGGCAGTGCCTCGCCGGCCGAGATGCAGCGGCGGATTTTCACCTCGCCCGCTGCCGGCGCGGCCGCGCTCGCCAGCAAGGCGGCATAGAATGTCGGTACGGCATAGAACACAGTGACGCCGTGTTTCTTCAGAATGTCGGCGACCGATTCCGGCGTCGGCCGCTGCGCCAACAGCACCGTGGTCGCGCCCGCCGACATCGGGAAGGTGAGCGCATTGCCGAGACCGTAGGCGAAGAAAAACTTCGCCACCGAGAAGCAGATGTCGTTCTCGCCGATGCCCAGAAAGGGCTTGCCGTAGAGATCGTCGGTCAATTTCAGATCGGCGTGCGTGTGCACGGCGGCTTTGGGCTTGCCGGTCGAGCCCGACGTATAGAGCCAGAAACAAATGTCGTCGCAGACGGTCGGCGCCGTCACCGGATCGAGCGCGGCGCCGTCCAGCACCGCTTCGAATTGTGCGTGACCGTGTGTGTTGGCTCCCGAGACGATCACGCGCGGCGGCTCGGCCGATGCGGCGAGCGCCGTGGCGAATTTGGGATAAAGCTCCTCGGACACGACCAGCAGCCGGGCGCGGCTATCTTCGAGCATGAAGCGGTAGTCGTCTTCGGTCAGAAGCGTGTTGACCGGCACCGGCACCATGCCGGCCTTGATGGCGCCGAGAAAGGCCGTGGGCCAGTCGATGGTGTCGAGGAGACACAAGAGCACGCGCTCCTCGCGGCGAAGCCCGAGCCCGCGCAGCACATGGCCGAAACGCTCGACCCGCTCGGCGAGGCCGCCATAGCTCCAGCCTTGATGTGTTGAACCTTGGCGGTGTTCGATGAAGGCGAGTTTGCCGGCGCGGCCGGCATCGAGATTGCGTCTGAGAATATCGGCGGCGAAATTGTATTCACGCGGGATCGCTTCGAGCGGCGCACGCTGAGGCAGGCTCGGCTGAGCAACATTCATCGAGCATTTCCTCCGCTAGCGCGGGACGACTTTTCTTGGAATCGCGGTCCCGCTCTAGCATTTTGTTTGAGCACGATCTTTTCGGAAAACCGGTTCCCACTTTTCCGGATCATGCTCCAGCGGGCCGGGTGCTGCCCACCGCTGGCCCACACAACGCATTATGCCGTCAACGGAATTTGGCCGCAACCACGCCGCCAAACATGCTGCCAAGAGGGAGGGATTGCGCTATGAAGGCGCGGCCTTCCCCCGGAGCACAATCATGATCCTCAGCCGTGACCGCATTCTGACCACCCATGTCGGCAGCCTGCCGCGCAACGAAAGCTTAAGCGAGCTTCTGGTGCAGCGCGAAGCCGGCGAAGCTTACGACAAGGCGCTGTTCGACGCGGAAATGGAAAAGGCGATCCGGCATGTGGTCGCCAAACAAAAAGAGGCCGGCATCGATATCGGCAACGACGGCGAGCAGCAGCGCGTCGGTTTTCAGACTTATATACCGCAGCGCATGTCCGGCTTCGGCGGCGAATCGAAGCGGCGGCGCGGGCGCGAATTCGAGGAATTTCCCGAGCTCGTCGGCTATCTCACGCGCCGCTTTCCGAATGTGAGCCGGCAGCAGAACGCGCCGCAGGCGCAGGGCGAAATTCACTACCACGACACGTCGGCCATAGAGCGCGAGATTGCGCTATACAAACGCATCGCCGCCGAAGGCAAGCCGTTTGCCGAGTTGTTCATGACGGCGCCCTCGCCCGGCATCATCGCCTCCACCATGCTCAACGCCTTCTACGATACGAACCAAGCCTATCTCGCCGCGATCGCGCGCGAGATGCGCAACGAATATCAGGCGATCCACAAAGCCGGGCTTGTGCTGCAAATCGATGCGCCCGACCTCGCCATGGACCGCACCATGTTCTATCGCGACGGCTCCGACGCCGACTTCGTCAAGGCGTGCGAGCTGCATGTGGCGATGATCAACAAAGGCATCGAAGGCATTCCGCCCGACCGCGTGCGGCTGCATGTCTGCTACGGCAATTGGGAAGGGCCGCACATCCACGACATCGCACTCGAGAAGATTCTGCCGGCGCTCTATCAGGCCAAGGTCGGCGCGCTGTCGATCGAGTTCTCCAATCCGCGCCACGCGCATGAATACACGGCGCTGCAGCGCGTGCCGTTTCCCCAAGACATGATCCTGATCCCCGGCGTGGTGGAGTCGACCAGCAATTTCGTCGAGCATCCGGAAGTGGTGGCGCGGCGGATCGAGGAGGCGGTAACCGCGGTCGGCGACCGCGAGCGCGTCGTCGCCTCGACCGATTGCGGCTTCAGCACCTTCACGCGGCGCGAATGGGTGATCGAGCCGGTGGTCTGGCTCAAGCTCAAGTCGATCCGCGACGGCGCCGATATTGCCTCGCAGCGGCTGTGGGGACGGAAGAGCGCGGCGTAGGAAAGAATATTGTTGCCGTTCCCAGACGCGGTGCAGCGCGCCGGCGATGCACCGCCGGTCCCGGGTGTTCGCAAACCCGGCACTTGGACCCTCGGAGTTTGTTACGATCCCGGGTCTGCGGCGCACTACTGCGTGCTGCACTGCGCCCGGGAAACGCGTTATAGCTTCTGTCGCGAACAGCAAGGAGTAAACGCCGATGGACGAGATCACCCGCGAGCCGACCGTCATCCGCGCCGAGGACATCAACCCGCGCTACAATTGGGGACGCGCCTTGCCGGCCTTCGGCACCATGGGCGTCGACTTCGAGGAGCGCGTCGACTACCGGCGACTGCATCGCTACCGGCTCGGGCGCATCAAGGCGGCGCTGGAGAAGTCCGAGCTCGGCGCGCTCCTGGTCTTCGACGTCAACAACATCCGCTACATCACGTCGACCAAGATCGGCGAATGGGAGCGCGACAAGCTCTGCCGTTTCGCGCTGCTCACCCGCACCAGCAACGATCCGATCCTGTGGGACTTCGGCTCGGCGGCCGTGCATCACAAGCTCTACGCGCCTTGGCTCAAGCCGGAGAATTGCAAGGCCGGGCTCATCGGCATGCGCGGCACCGTGGCGCCGGCTTTTGGCCTGATGGAGCGGCACGCCAAGGAGATCGCTTCGCTCATTCGCGAGGCCGGCGTCGGCAACATGCCGGTGGGTATCGATCTGATCGAGCCGCCGATGATGTTCGAATTGCAGAAAACGGGACTGAAAGTCGCCGACGGGCAGCAGGTGATGCTGGAGGCGCGCGAGGTCAAGAACATCGACGAGATCGCGCTGCTCAATCGCGCCGCCGCGATGGTCGACGGCGCCTATCATCTGATCCATGAAGAGCTCAAACCCGGCATCCGCGAGAACGATATCGTCGCCAAGGTGAACGAGTTTCTCTACCGGCACGGGTCCGACGACGTGGAGGCGGTGAACTCCATTTCGGGCGAGCGCTGCAACCCGCATCCGCACAATTTCACCGACCGGATGCTGCGGCCGGGCGATCAGGCCTTCTTCGACATCCTGCATTCCTTCGTCGGCTACCGGACCTGCTACTACCGGACCTTCAATGTCGGCCGCGCGACTCCGGTCCAGCACGACGCCTATAAAAAGGCGCGCGAATGGGTCGACAACGCCATCGCGCTGATCAAGCCGGGAGTAAGCACGGACAAGGTCTGCAGCGTGTGGCCGAAGGCGCAGGACTTCGGTTTTCCGGACGAGATGGCGGCATTCGGTCTGCAGTTCGGCCACGGCCTCGGCCTGGCGCTGCACGAGCGGCCGATCATCTCGCGCGTGGTGTCGCTCGAGCATCCGACCGAGATCAAGGAAGGCATGGTGTTCGCGCTGGAGACCTATTGCCCGGCCAAGGACGGCTATTCCGCCGCCCGCATCGAGGAGGAGGTCGTGGTCACCGACAAGGGGTGCCGGGTCATCACGCTCTTTCCGGCGGAGGAATTGCCGATCGCCAACCGCTATTGAGGCGCAGCACGGCGCCCCGGCACCCACCGGGGCCCTCATTTTCCATCAGCTAGACCCGCCAAAGCGGGGATGAAGCCCGCGCGGAAACCTGCTACACCACCGACCAGCGAACACTGCCCACGAGAATCGGACCGGAACGTGCGCATCGGCGGATGCCGCAAGCAATCGCACGACGACTTTCACGAGGAACTCCAAGAGGCCCTTCATGTACGCCAATCTCGGACTTTTCATCGACGGCCAATGGCTCAACGGCGACGGCCGCCGCGGCGAGGATGTGATCAATCCGGCGACCGAGAAGCCGATCGCCCATTTGCCGCACGCGAGCACGGCGGATCTCGAGCAGGCGCTGGAAGCCGCCAAGAAAGGCTTTGCGGTGTGGCGATCGACGGCCGCCTATGACCGCGCGAAAATCATGCGCAAGGCCGCCGACCTGATCCGCGAGCGGCACGACGCCATCACCAAGACGCTGGTGCAAGAGCAGGGCAAAGTCTACCCCGAAGCGCGCATGGAGGTGCTCACCTCAGCCGACATCATCGAGTGGTATGCCGAAGAAGGCCGACGCGCCTATGGCCGCATCGTGCCGGGCCGCGGCAAGGTGCGCCAGCTCGTCATCCAGGAGCCGGTCGGCATTGTCGCCGCGTTCACACCATGGAACTTCCCGACGCTGACGCCCGCCCGCAAGATCGGCGGCGCGCTCGCGGCCGGCTGCTCGCTGATCATCAAAGCCGCGGAAGAGACGCCCGGCGCCTGCGTCGAGATGGTGCGCTGCTTCGCCGATGCCGGCCTGCCGGCGGGCGTGCTCAATCTCGTCTTCGGCGTGCCGGCGACGATCTCCGAGTATCTGATCGCCAACGACGCGGTGCGCAAGATTTCCTTCACCGGCTCGATCCCGGTGGGCAAGCATCTGGCCACGCTCGCCGCCAAGAAGATGAAGCGGGCCACCATGGAGCTCGGCGGCCATTCGCCGGTCGTGGTGTTCGCCGACGCCGATCCGGAAAAGTCCGCCGACACCATTGCGGCGTTCAAGTATCGCAACGCCGGTCAGGTCTGCATTTCGCCGACGCGCTTTTATGTGCAGGAGCCGGTCTATGACCGCTTCCTCAAGCGCTTCACCGAGTATGCCAAGTCGCTCAAGCTCGGCGATGGCCTGGAAAAGGGCGTGACCATGGGCCCGCTCGCCAATGCGCGCCGCATCGACGCGATGGAATCCATCGTGGCGGACGCCAAGGACCGCGGCGGCAAGGTCGTGACCGGCGGACAGCGGCATGGCAATCAGGGCTACTTCTACGAGCCGACTGTGATCACCGACTTGCCGGATGACTCAAAGCTCATGACCGAAGAGCCGTTCGGCCCGGTCGCGCCGATCGTCACGTTCAAGACCATGGACGAAGTCGTCGAGCGCGCCAATTCGCTGGCTTATGGGCTCGCGGCTTACGCCTTCACCAGTTCGGCACAGACCGCCACCATGATCGGCGATGCCATGCAGTCGGGCATGGTCGGGGTGAACTCGATCGCGATCTCGACGCCGGAGACGCCGTTCGGCGGCGTCAAGGAATCCGGTTACGGCAGCGAAGGTGGCGTCGAGGGCTTGCAGGCCTATCTGAGCACGAAGTTCATCTCGCAGGGCTGAGCAGGACTACATCAAGCGGCGGGCGGGACACGTGGAGTACGCGGCCATCGTCCTGTTCTACGTGCTCTTGGCCGCCG
>CAVREN010000110.1:0-37608 GCA_963720115.1 uncultured Alphaproteobacteria bacterium | reverse complement strand
TTCGGCATCGCGTTCCAGCTTCCGGTAATCCTGACGCTGCTCGGCCGGGTCGGCATCATCACCTCCGACCAGCTCAAATCGAAGCGGCGCTATTTCATCGTCATCGCCTTTGTGATCGCTGCCGTGCTGACCCCGCCCGATGTCTTGAGCCAGATGTCGCTCGCGCTGCCGCTGGTGGCGCTCTACGAAGGCTCGGTCTGGTCGGTGCGCTGGGTGGAGAAGCGCGCGGCCGCCGAGCGCGCCGCTTCCGACGCGGCAGCCGCCGCCAAGCCCGCGGAGTGAGTGGCGCGTATTATGCTGCCAGCGCATTCTCATGATTCGTCATGGCCGGGCTTGTCCCGGCCGTCTCGTTCATAAGGCACGGCCGTGCCACTATTGTCGGGATGCCCGGCACCAGGCCGGGCATGACGCGAACAGAGCTATTTAAATGCACGACATCCGCTTCATCCGCGAAAATCCCGAGGCGTTCGACCGCGGACTGGCGCGGCGCGGGCTTGAGCCGCGGGCAGGGCGGCTGATCGCGCTCGACGAAAAGCGGCGCATCGCGATCCAAGCAGCCGAGACGGCGCAAGCGCGGCGGAACGCGGCTTCGAAGGAAATCGGCGAGGCGAAGAAGGCCAAAGCCGAGGAGAGAGCGAAGGGGCTTTTGGCTGAAGTCGCGGCGCTGAAAGACTCCATCCCTGCGATGGAAGCGGCGGAGAAAAAAGCCACCGAAGAGCTCAACGCTGCGCTCGCAGAGATTCCCAACTTGCCACTCGACGAAGTGCCCGACGGCAAAGACTCAAATGACAATGTCGAGCATCACCGGTTCGGAGCGAAGCGCGACTACGCATTCACGCCGAAGCAGCATTTCGAACTTGGTGAAGCGCTCGGCCAGATGGATTTCGAAACCGCGGCCAAGCTGTCCGGCGCGCGCTTTGTTGTTCTGAAAAAAGGCCTTGCGCGGCTTGAGCGTGCGCTCGGCCAATTCATGCTCGATGTGCACACCAGCGAGCCACACAATTACACCGAAGTCTCGCCGCCGCTGTTGGTGCGTGATGAAGCGATGTTCGGCACCGCGCAGCTACCGAAATTTGAAAACGATCAGTTTTGGGCGGTGAGGGGCGAGTTGATGATCGGCGCGTCTGAGGAGAGTGTCGCCGAAGCGGATCGGATGGAACTTGAAGCCGCTTACCTGGGCCGCTTTATACGTCTCAGAAACGATCGTCTTGGGCTCATCCCCACCGCCGAAGTGCCGCTCACCAACCTCGTCCGCGAATCCATCGTCGACGAAGCGCAATTGCCGATGCGGCTCACTGCCTGCACGCCGTGCTTCCGCGCCGAAGCCGGCGCCGCCGGCAAGGACACGCGCGGCATGATTCGCCAGCATCAGTTCACCAAGGTTGAACTCGTCTCGATCACGACGCCTGAGCAATCGAAGGACGAGCACGAGCGCATGCTGTCCTGTGCCGAGGAGATCTTGCGTCGGCTCGGTCTGCACTACCGCGTCGTCACCCTGTGCACCGGCGATATGGGTTTTGCCTCGCAAAAGACCTATGACATCGAAGTGTGGCTGCCGGGCCAGAATATGTATCGCGAGATTTCTTCTTGCTCGGTATGCGGCGACTTCCAGGCGCGGCGCATGAACGCGCGCTACCGGACCAAGGAAGGCCGCCAGGTGCGCCACGTTCATACGCTCAACGGCTCCGGCGTCGCGGTCGGTCGCGCGCTGATCGCCGTGATGGAGACCTATCAACAGGAAGACGGATCGATTGCCGTGCCCGATGCGCTTCTGTCATACATGGGCGGCATGACCAAGATAGCGAATAGGGAGTAGTGGAATTTCGAATAGTAAACGGCCTAGGGCTGCTATCCGCTCATTCCGGCGAAAGCGGGAATCCAGCCTTGGTCCCCGCCTTCGCGGGGACGAGCGGGGAAAACTATTCGCTACTTGCTACTCCGCTATTCGCTCTGCGCATTGAAATGCGTTTTTAGAGGTTTCCCAATTGCGCATTCTCGTAACCAACGACGACGGCATCCACGCGGAAGGATTGAACGTGTGCGAGAAAATCGCGCGCGAACTCTCCGACGACGTCTGGGTGATCGCGCCGGAATACGACCAGTCGGGCGTCGCCCATTCGCTCTCGCTCAACGATCCGCTGCGGCTGCGCCAAGTGGCCGAGCGGCGCTTTGCGGTCCGCGGCACGCCGACCGATTGCGTGATCATGGGCGCGCGCCATGTACTCAACGGCAAGCGGCCCGATCTCGTCCTCTCCGGCGTCAATCGCGGCCGCAATGCCGGCGAGGATGTGATCTATTCCGGCACCGTCGCCGGCGCGGTGGAGGGCACAGTTATCGGCGTTCCGTCGCTGGCGCTCTCGCAAGCCATTGCCGGCCGCACCGGCCGCCCGCCATTTTGGGAAACGAGCCTGCGCTGGGGGCCTGAGATCATCCGCCGCGTCATCGCCGAAGGCATTCCGCGCGACGTGCTCATCAACGTCAATTTTCCCGATTGCCGGCCGGAGGAGGTCAAGCGGATCGCGGTTTCCACGCAGGGGCGCCATGGGCAGGATCGCCTGCATATCGATGAGCGCAAGGACGGCCGCGGCAATCCCTATTATTGGATCGCCTACCGGCGGTATGGGCCTCCGCCGCCCGAGAACGGCACCGACATCGCGGCGCTGGAAGAGCACTGTATTTCCGTCACGCCGTTGCGGCTCGACATGACCGACGAGCCCTATCTGACGAAACTTGCAGCGCTGTTCGATTAGGCAGTTGGATTAATACGGCTAGTTTTGCCGGCGCGGGACGGCGGCTTCAAGCGCTTGCGCCAGCGCGTCGGCTTGGAACGGCTTCTGCAGCGTCGGCGTACGGCGATACCGTTCCGGTACGCCGCGCTGGCCGTAGCCGGTCGCGAATACGAACGGCAGCCCGCGCTGCACCAATACTTCGACGACCGGCGAGATGGGTTCGCCGTTGAGGTTCACGTCGAGGATGGCGACATCGAACTCGGCTTGTTTTGCCAGCGTCATCGCCTCGTCGATCCGGCCGGCTTCGCCGGCAAGAGTGTGGCCGAGGTCGTCCAGCATGTCTTGCAGCAACATGCGGATCATCAATTCGTCCTCGATCACCAGAACGCGCTTGCGCCCGGCCGAATTGCCTTGGCTCATCCAGGAATCCATGTCCCCGCCCATGTTGGAGTTTACTTCGGTTGTCCGAGTTGCCGCAACAATCGAACTTTGGCCGAGTGGACCGACAAACACGTGCAACGCACTTAACGCGCTGGGCGTGCAATCTGTTCCGTCTGTCGGTTACGCTTTGTTGCCGAGCCTCGATACAAGCTGCCGGCCAAAGTGCTAGAACACAACCGCCGGCGAGGGGAGCGGCGTTACCGTGACGGATATCAGAGCGGCCGACGTGGAACGCATGGAGTTTCAGCTTGCGCTTCGCCGGCGCGGCATCAGCGATCAAGCAGTGCTTCGGGCCATGGACGAGGTGCCGCGCGAGCACTTCGTCTCCGCAGAGCTCGTCGACAGCGCTTATGCGGATCAGGCGCTGCCGATCGCCTGCGGACAGACCATCAGCCAGCCCTATGTTGTCGCCTATATGACCGAGCAGCTCGAGGTCGAGCCGCAGCACCATGTGCTGGAAGTCGGCACCGGCTCGGGCTACCAGGCGGCTGTGCTCGCGCGGCTGGCGCGCGACGTGGTCAGCATCGAGCGTTACCGGACGCTCGCCGACACGGCGCGCGAGCGCCTCAAGACCCTGGGCTTCACCAATGTCACCATCATTGCCGGCGATGGATTCGCCGGCGTTCCGCCCCAGGCGCCGTTCGACCGCATCATTGTGACTGCAGCGGCCGATGAGGTGCCGGACGCGCTGGTCGCGCAGCTTGCCGAAGGCGGCAAGATGGTACTGCCGCTCGGCCCGCGCGACGGCACGCAGCACCTCGTTAAGCTCACAAAAACTGCGCAGGGTTTGTCGCGCCAGAACCTTATTGCGGTCCGGTTTGTTCCGCTGCTGCCCGGGCAAGCACGAGAATTGTAACCATATTGCGATCCTTACGAGTTTCTTAAAGTCCTGGGCGAGGACTTAAACGCCTGTTTACCTCAACGCGGTTTATTCGCTCGCTAAGGGTAATGGTTGCGTGCGGGCGAGTAATCATGTGCGCGTCGCGTCGTTCGGCCGTCTGGCCGCAAGTGGTTGCCGTTGCGTTAATCGGCCTGGGCGCGGCCGGCTGCACCGATTCCAGCCGCTTTGCCGACTTTGACAGCGACCGCCCGCGCGGCGAGGTCACCGGCTCTGTTCCACAGCCTGGCAACCGCGTTGAGAGCCGCGCATTGCCGCGTCTTGGCGATGGCGTTTCCGGCGGCGGCCGCGGCATGGGTTCCTACCAGCCGGGCAGCGGCGACGTCACCGGCTCTCTGCAGCCATCGGCGCCCCCGCCGCCGCTTTACCTGGGAGGGTGGCACGCCGATCACGGTGGCGCCCGGCGAGACGCTCGAGACGATTTCGCGCCGCCATGACGTACCGGTTGCGGCGCTGATGGAAGCGAACAACATCACGCGTCCCGGCAGCGTGCATCCAGGGCAGCATCTGGTGATCCCGCGCCGCCGCGGGCCGGCCACCGCTCTCGCGGCGCCGCCGACACGTGTCGCCTCGTCGGCCGCCGCCATGCCGTCTCCGGCGCCGGTCGGGCCGCCTCGCAATGCGCTCGCGGCTGGGTCGAGCGTCCACGTGGTGGCGCCGGGCGAAACCCTCCACAGCATTGCGCGCCACTACGGCAAGCCGGTTCTTTTGCTCGCCAAGGCAAACAACATCGCGCCCGACACGATGGTGAGGGTGGGCGAGCGCATCACCATACCGGGCGGAGCATCGAACGCCGTTGCGGCAGCGCCGGCACCCGCAGCGCCAGCGCCGCGGAATGAGCCGCCGGTCGGATCACTTGCGGCGGCGGAATCGCCCCACAGCGCCCGGCTTGCCGCACCTGTCGCTCCGGATGCCGACGTGGGCGGCGCAAAAGCTGGTGAAGCCGGTGGCAACGTGCCGGGCTTCCGCTGGCCGGTGCGCGGGCGGGTCATCGCCGGCTTCGGCCCCAAGCCGAACGGCTTGCAGAATGACGGCATCAATCTCGCGGTGCCCGAGGGAACGCCAGTCAAAGCTGCGGACGACGGCGTCGTTGCCTATGCGGGCAATGAGCTCAAGGGCTATGGCAACCTCGTCCTGGTCCGCCACAGCAACGGCTTTGTCACCGCCTACGCCCACGCCAGCGAAATCATGGTCAAGCGCGGCGATAGCGTGAAGCGCGGCCAGGTGATTGCGAAATCCGGCCAGACCGGCAACGTCGCTTCGCCACAGCTTCATTTTGAAATTCGCAAGGGCGCCACGCCGGTCGATCCCTCGCAATATCTCAACGGCGCTTGACGCGAGCGTTGTCTGAACCGGGCAGAGGCCGCGCTTAGAGCATGATCCCGAAAAGTGGAAACCGGTTTTCGGACAAGATCATGCTCAAAACGAAGAATCTAGACCGTGATCCGATTCAATTGAACTGGATCAGGGTCTAGCCGCTCAGCGCCACGCCGAGCCGCCCCGCCAAATCCTGCACGTATTGCCACGCCACGCGACCCGAACGCGCGCCGCGCGTCGTTGCCCATTCGAGCGCCTCGCGGCGCAATTCGTCGCCCGCAATCGGAATGCGGTAGCGGGATACATAGCCCTCGACCATCGCGAGATATTCGTCCTGGCTGCAGCGGTGAAAGCCGAGCCACAGGCCGAAGCGATCCGATAGCGAGACTTTCTCCTCCACCGCTTCGCCGGGATTGATCGCCGTCGAGCGTTCGTTTTCGACCATCTCCCGCGCCAACAGGTGCCGCCTGTTCGACGTGGCGTAGAAGATCACGTTGTCGGGGCGCCCTTCGATACCGCCTTCGAGCATGGTCTTGAGCGACTTGTACGAGGTGTCATCTGCGTCGAAGGAGAGATCGTCGCAGAACACGATGAAGCGCTGGCGCGCCGGCCGCAGCATCGCCATCAGCTCCGGCAACGATTCGATGTCCTCGCGGTGAATTTCAATCAGCCGCAAGCCGGAGGCCGGATGCGCAGCGCCGACGGCGGCATGCGCCGCCTTCACCAGCGACGACTTGCCCATGCCGCGCGCGCCCCAGAGCAGTGCATTGTTCGCCGGCAGGCCGCGCGCGAAACGCTCGGTGTTCTCGACCAAAAGATCGCGAACCCGATCGATGCCTTTGAGAAGTGACATATCGACACGGTTGACGCGCGCGACCGGCGCAAGCCGCCGTCCGTCCGGGTGCCAGACGAAGGCTTCCGCGCTGACAAAATCCGGAGCTGCCGGTGGCGGCGGAGCGAGACGTTCCAGAGCGTCCGCGATCCGCTCGAGCACATCGTCGGTGGCGGGCTTGTCAGGATCGGGCTTGGCGCTCGATATCTTGTCGGGCGCGCTTGAGCGCTGTGCCATTGCTTTGCTGCGGACGTCTCGACGATCGTTGCCCATGCTTCCACCGGTCAAGTCTTGCGGAGCGTGCGCCATTCCGGATGGATTCACGCTCTAAACGTCAGAGGAGCATGATCTTTTCGGAAAAGCGGCCTCCACTTTGCGGACCATGCTCTAGCGGGCCTCTGGAACCCCCGCAAGCGTGTCGAAAGGTGGGCCCGTAGCGTTGCAATTAGACCCGTGGCGGCTATAGTCCGCGCCGATTTCCCGCGCAAAATCGGCCCTGGACGGTGGCCGGTGGTCGCCTGAGCGGACCCGGAGGAGCAATGCTGATCACGCCCGCATACGCCCAAAGCTCGCTGTTCGGCGGCGATAGCGGGGGCATGATCACGTCGCTTCTGCCGCTGATCCTGATCGTGGTGATCATGTATTTCCTGGTCTTGCGCCCGCAGCAGCAAAGGGTGAAGCAGCATCAGTCCATGGTCAAAGCGCTCCGGCGCGGCGATACCGTGGTGACCAACGGCGGACTGGTCGGCAAGGTCATCAAGGTCGTCGACGACGACCAGATCGAAGTGGAGATCTCCGACGGCGTGCGCGTGCGCCAAATGCGCTCGATGGTCTCGGAAGTGCGCGCCAAGGGCGAGCCGGTGAAGGACGACAGCGCGAGCTGACCGGCAACCGCCTGCCGGCGCGGCGCGACCGTAACGAGGACAATCGCATCGATGTTGTTTTTCTCGCGGTGGAAGGTGGCGGCCATCCTGCTCACGGCAGCGATCGTGTGCCTTTTCGCCGTGCCGAATTTCTTCTCGGAAAACACACTGCGCAACTGGCCATCCTGGGCCCAGCGCCACATCGTGCTTGGCCTTGATCTGCAAGGTGGCTCGAGCCTCTTGCTCGAAGTCGATGTGAACGCGGTGCGCAAGGATAAGCTGCAAGCGATCAGCGACGACGTGCTGCGCATCCTGCGGCAGAACCGCATTCAGTTCACCGGCCGCGCCATCAAGGGCAACAGCGTTGAGGTGCGTATCACCCGTGACAGCGACGTCGAGAATGCGGTCAGCAAGCTGCGCGAGCTTTCGCAGCCGGTCTCCAGCGTAATGGGATCCAGCGGGCAGCGCAGTGTCGATATCTCCGAAAGCGGCGGCCTTATTACACTGACCCCGACCGAGCCCGCGCTGGTTGAGCGCGTTCGCCAGACGGTCGATCAGTCGATCCAGATCATCGAGCGTCGCGTCAACGAGCTCGGCCTGGTCGAGCCCATCATCCAGCGCCAGGGTGCCAGCCGCATTCTCGTGCAGGTGCCCGGTCTGCAGGATCCTTCGCGGCTGAAAGAGATTATCGGCAAGACAGCGAAGCTCGATTTTCGCATGGTCGACCTGACGATGACTCCCGAGCAGGCGATCGCGTCACATCCGCCCGCCGATTCAGAAATTCTCGACGGGGAGGGCGGATCGAAATATCTCATCGACAAACGCGTGCTCGTTTCCGGCGGCGATCTTGTCGATGCGCAGCCGGGCTTCGACCAGCGCAACGGCCAGCCGATCGTCAATTTCCGCTTCAATTCGACCGGCGCGCGCAAATTTGCCGAGGTGACCAAGGCGAATGTCGGCAAGCCGTTTGCGATCGTGCTCGACAACAAGGTGATCTCGGCGCCGGTCATCAATGAGCCAATTCCCGGTGGCGCCGGGCAGATCTCCGGCAATTTCACGGTGCAGTCGGCAAACGACCTCGCCATTCTCCTGCGCGCCGGCGCCCTGCCGGCGCCGCTCACGGTCGTCGAAGAACGCACCGTCGGACCCGGCCTCGGTCAGGATTCGATCAATGCCGGCGAACACGCGGCTTATGCGGGCGCGGCGCTGGTCGTGATCTTCATGCTGGTGACGTATGGCCTGTTCGGCCTGTTCGCCAACATCGCCGTCGCCGTCAACGTTGCAATGATCTTCGGCCTCCTCTCGCTCCTGGGCGCCACGCTGACGCTCCCCGGTATCGCCGGCATCGTGCTGACCGTCGGTATTGCGGTGGATTCGAACGTGCTGATCTACGAGCGCATTCGCGAGGAAGTACGTGCCGGCCGCACTGCGATCAGCGCGATCGATGCCGGTTTCACGCGCGCGCTCGCGACCATTCTCGACTCCAATATCACGACCTTCATCGCGGCGGCGGTGCTGTTCTATATCGGCACCGGGCCGGTGCGCGGCTTTGCAGTCACGCTCGGCATCGGCATTCTGACCAGCCTTTTCACCGCTTTCACGCTGACACGACTGATCGTGGCCTATTGGGTGCGGCTATGGCGGCCGCGCACGGTACCGATTTAACTCATTAAGGTGTGACGACCGTGCGCCTCCTTCGCATCGTTCCCGATGATACAAAATTCGACTTCATGCGCTTCCGGCGCATCAGCTTTCCCGTGTCGGCGCTGTTGTCGATCGCGGCGATCCTGCTCTACTTCTTTCACGGATTGAATTTCGGCATCGACTTCGTCGGCGGCACTCTCATGGAGGTGCAGACCAAAGCCGGCCCGGCCGACCTCGCCAAGATGCGCAGCACCATCGGCGGCCTGCATCTCGGCGACTTTCAGCTCCAGCAGTTCGGCGCTCCGAACGATGTGCTGATCCGCATCTCGCAGCAACCCGGCGGTGACGCAGCGCAGCAGGAGGCGGTGCAGAAGGTCCGCAACGCGCTCGGCGAGGAGGTCGAATACCGGCGGGTCGAAGTCGTGGGGCCGAGCGTTTCGACCGAGCTTCTGTCCTACGGCACGATCGGGCTTGTGCTCGCCATCGGCGCCATCCTGATTTACCTCTGGTTCCGCTTCGAATGGCAGTTCGCGCTTGGCGCCATGATCGCGAACGTGCACGATCTCGTGCTGACGGTCGGGTTCATGTCGGTGACGGGGATCGATTTCGACCTGACCAGCATCGCCGCACTACTCACAATTCTTGGCTATTCGCTCAACGACACGGTGGTGATCTACGACCGCATCCGCGAGATGCTGCGACGCTATAAGCGCATGCCGATGCCCGATCTGCTCAACGCTTCGATCAACGCGACGCTGTCGCGCTCGATCGTCACCCACCTTACCGTGTCGCTGTCGCTGTTAGCGCTGCTGCTGTTCGGCGGTCAGGCGATCCGCAGCTTCACCGCCACGATGATGTTCGGCGTCGTGCTGGTCGGCACCTATACCTCTGTGTTCATTGCTTCGCCGATCCTGATCTACCTCGGCGTCGGCCGTACCCGACAAGGTGGGCCGGAGGATGCCGAAGCGGAGGCTCCGCCGACCGCGCCCGCCGCGCCTGTTGCGCCGCCGACCCCGTCGAAGCCTTCGCCGCCGCGGCAGCGCGCGCGGTCGCGCCGCTAGCGCTCGGACTTTCCCGGCAATGAGCCGATTGGGGGCAGATCAACCGCATCTGCCACGTCAGACGGTCATCGACTCCCATGGCGAGGGCGGCTTTCGTTTCGCCGGCATGTCGCATCGCGGCTCGCTCCTGTGTCTGCCCGACGGCATCTGGGCCTGGCCGGTCGCCAAAGTCGAAGATCTGACGGGGGACGCACTGGCGCTGGTTTTTGCCCGCGCCAGCACGTTGGATTTTTTTATCCTCGGTACTGGCAGCGTGCACGGGAACATGCCGGCTTCGCTTCATGCGCGCTTCCGCGATGCGCATATTTCGCTCGACACGATGACCACCGGACCGGCCGTGCGCACGTACAACGTCATGCTGATGGAGAGCCGCCGGGTCGGTGCGGGCCTGATCGCTGTTTCATAACATCATCGAAATCAACAGCCGGGCCAAAATCGATCGACGACGCTCAAGGCTGTTCCACGACGATGTAGATCAGCGCTGCGCGTTTACTTTGGCGATTGTCAAAGTGATGAGGGATATCGGCGAGACAAGAGCAGTTGTCTCCAGTCTTGAGATCTACCGTATCGGTTCCAAAGACGACCCGGATATTGCCGGCTGCCACGTGCATATGCTCGATCGTTCCCTCCCGATGGCCCGCAAACGGTCCGGCAATCTTTTTCGCCGGCACCACATACCGGATGAACTCCACCTTGCTTCCTCTTAGCGGCGGTCTATAGGCCTTGCGGCGAGCGCCACTGCCGGAATCGACGAGTTCTGACTGCTCGGAGGCGCGAACGACCTGAATGCGCTCCGTCGCCGGGGCTGCGCCCTCTACAAGAGCGGAGATCGGGACCCCAAGTGCCTGAGCGAGCGCTGAAAGCGTCGAGATTGTCGGCGACTTCGCCCCGCGTTCGATTTCGGAAATCATCGACGATGAAACTCCGCTCCTCGATGCAAGCGCCCGCAACGTCATCCCCATCTGTTCGCGTCGATCCTTAACCGCCGACGCGACCTGCGCCAGCACCTTGTCCGCGATAGTGGACATCTTGGCCTCGATAGCGTACAAATGTCTACTATAGTGAACGCTAAAGCGAGCCGATGCGATTGTCAGCATCAATCTCCCGGGTTGAAGCCGGGCCGCGCTTTGGGGGCAATCAGAGGGACACATTCGGATGATGGTCGTTGTATTTCGCGCGCGACGGACACCGGCAGGTGTTGGCGAAGAGTATCAGCACTGGTTCACGCGCATGACCGAACTGGCGCGCGACATGCCGGGCTATATCTCGCACAAAGCATATGTTGCCGACGATGGCGAACGGCTCACGCTTTTCGAATGGGAGTCAGCGACCACCCTGCAGGCGTGGGCCACGCATCCGGAGCACACGGCGGTCAAAAAGCTTGGCCGTCAGAAATTCTATACCGAATACCACGCGCAAGTTTGCGAGCTGGTGCGCGAATCGAAATTCCGTACGTGACGCGACGCATTTCGGAACGCTAGGGCCGACGATGCACTAATCCTGCTAAGCTGTCGGCCATGCAGGATGCATTTGCCTATTGCGCCGAGCTTGTTCGGAGGGCCGACCGGGATCGCTTGATCGCGTCGCTGTTTGCTCCGGCCGAGCGGCGTGGCGCGCTGCATGCGCTCTACGCCTTTGCGGTCGAGCTGGCGCGCGTGCGCGAAGCCGCACATACAGCCTTGCCGGGCGAAATCCGCCTGCAATGGTGGACCGAGGTGGTCAATCGCGAGCGCGACAGTGAGGCGAACGCCAACCCGGTTGCCGCGGCGCTGCTCACTACGATGGAGCGATATCATCTCCGCCGCGACGTGATGCTCGATCTCATCGAAGCGCGGCGGTTCGATCTCTACGAAGACCCGATCCAGACGCTGGACGATTTGGGGGCGTACCTGCGGCGTACGTCGTCGTCGCTCTTCTCACTTGCGGCGCTGATCCTCACCGGTATGGAATTCGAGGCTGTGGCTGCGCCAGCCGGCATCGCCTCAGGTCTTGCCCAAATTCTTCGCGCCTTCCCGGTTCATGTGGCGCGGCGCCAGCTTTATGTCCCGACGGAAATTTTGGAGCGGCATCAGGTCCGCTTGCACGATGTCTTTGCTGGGCGTTCATCCCCGGGCCTTGTGGCCGCGTTCGCCGCGTTGCGCGACATCGCACGCCGCCATCTCACGACAGCCGGACAAGAACTAAAGGCGCTGCCGCCCGAGGCCGTGCCGGCTTTCCTGCCGCTTGCCGTGGTCCGCCCTTGGCTCAACCGATCGGAACGCAGCGATCCTTTCACGCCGATCGAGCTTGCGCCCTGGCGGCGGCAATGGCTGCTCTGGCGCGCGGCGCGTAATCCGGCGCGGATCACGAACTGAAAATGCGTTAGAATGCGAAACGATCGCGCAGATTGCGCCGACCCGACACGATGTGGGCGACGAGCGCCCGCTCGCTGTCGGTCTTGACCAGCGACCCGATCAGATCGAGTTGGTTCAGCGCGACGAGCTCGAGAATTTCGTTGCGCACTTCGCCCTGCGTGTTGCGGGGCAGGGCATCGACGATTTGCAGATGCTCGGGGCCGGTGCCGCCGAGAAAATCGCTGAGTTCGCGATCATCGGCGCTGCCCTCGACGAAGGCATAAAGGCCGGTGCCCGAGCGGCGGTCGGGAAAGGCAACAATCGCAACGTCGCGCACGCCCGGATGGGTGCGCAGCCGCGCCGCAATGGCCGGCGCTTCGCGGATGAAACGCATGCCGCGGCCTTCGCGGTCGGTCACATTGAGCCCGCGCGTGATCGCGTAATAGACCTTCTTACCGGTCGCCATCCAAACCCGCGTCACCAGGCTCTTACGGGCGAGGACGCGACGCTCGGCAGGCGTAAGCGCTTCCGGGGCGTAGCGGCGCTTGTGCTTGAGCAGGTGGCGCAAATCCTCGTAGCGCGCGATCCGGAAGAGGGCGCTGCGGCGATGTGCAAAACAGGACGCCAACTGGAAATCGGTGACATAGGCGCGGCCGTCGGCGTAGAGCCAATTCTGCTCCTTGGCGAGATCGTTGTGCGTCACGCCCGCCCGATGAAGCTTGCGCAAGGCCGCTTTGGCGGAACGAAAATAGCCAGTATCGCCCTGGGGCTTGGCGATGTGCAGCGGCACGCCGGCGATCCAGCGCCGCACCAGCATGCGGTGTTCGGCATGAAGGAGGCGTGGGCCCACATCGAGCGTCGCAGCTTGCGTCAGCGCGCGGCGCTCGCGCCGGAACAGAAGGTGCGCGAGCGCCTTGCTCCACCATGGCACCTCGTCGATGCGCCGAAGCACCGCTTCGACCTCGTCGTCTTCGGTGCGGAAATACCCGCGCTCGATGGTGGAGAAGATGTCGCGCTTGAGCACGACCTCGCTCCGCCAGCGTCCGTTCAATACGCTCACAGCCCCGGCCTCAACCATGCCTTTGTCTAGAGCACGATCCGGAAAAGTGGAAGCCGGTTTCCCGAAAGATCATGCTGGAACAAAACGTTAGAGCGGGACGTCGATCCGACAAAACTCATCCCGCGCCAAACAAAGCCGGTTCATTCCGCTGCGTCATGCATGGTGCCGCCGATCCAGGTGTCGAGATCGGCCAATGCGCGCGCGCTCAGCGCCTGCTTTTGGGTGCCGCGCGCGGTCTTTCCGCCAAGCGGCGGGAACAAGCCGAAATTGACGTTCATGGGCTGGAAGGAGCGGGTGCCGGCATCGATCGTCTCGATATGGCCCCCGGTAATGTGGCCGAGAAGCGCGCCGTGCGCGCTCGTGGGCGGCGGCAAGGACGGCCGCTCGCCCAATCGCTCGGCGGCAGCAAAACGGCCGGCGAGCAACCCGATCGCCGCCAATTCCACATAGCCCTCGCAGCCGGTGATCTGTCCGGCAAAGCGCAGCCGCGGATCGGCTTTGAGCCGCAGCGTCCCGTCGAGAAGCTTCGGCGAATTGAGGAACGTGTTGCGGTGCAGCCCGCCGAGCCGCGCGAACTCGGCATTGGCGAGGCCCGGGATCGTGCGGAAGATTCTCACCTGCTCGCTGTGCTTCAGCTTGGTCTGGAAACCGACCATGTTGAACAACGAGCCGAGCTTGTTGTCCTGTCGCAACTGCACGACCGCATATGGCTTGACGTTCGGCCTATGGGCGTCGGTCAGCCCAAAGGGTTTCATCGGCCCGTGGCGCAGCGTCTCGCGTCCGCGCTCGGCCATGATCTCGATCGGCAGGCAGCCGTCGAAATAAGGCGTATCCGTTTCGAATTCGTGGAATGCGATCTTTTCGCCGCTGAGAATAGCATCGACAAAGGTGTCGTATTGCTCACGGGTCAGCGGACAATTGATGTAATCGGCGCCGGAGCCGCCGGGGCCTGCTTTGTCGTAGCGCGACTGGAACCACGCAATGTCGAAGTCGATGGAGTCGCGATGAACGATTGGCGCGATCGCATCGAAGAAAGCGAGCGCGGCAACGCCGCTGAGCCCGCGGATCGTTTCGGCCAGCGGCTCGGACGTCAGCGGCCCGGTCGCGATGATGACGCTGTCCCATTCCGGCGCGGGCTCCAGGACCTCTTCGCGGCGGATCTCGATCAGCGGCTCGCGTTCCAGCGCCGCGCCGATCGCCGCGGAGAATCCGTCGCGGTCCACGGCCAGCGCCCCGCCGGCCGGCAGTTTGTGTTCGTCCGCCGCCGCCATGACGAGCGAGGAGAGCCGCCGCATCTCGGCATGGAGGAGGCCAATGGCGCTTCCTTGCGCATCGTCGGACCGGAACGAGTTGGAACAAACGAGCTCGGCGAATCCGGCCGTCTTGTGCACCGCGGTCGAGCGAACCGGCCGCATTTCATGCAACACCACGGGCACGCCGCGACGGGCGATTTGCCAGGCCGCTTCGGAACCGGCAAGACCGCCGCCGATCACATGGATGGGTCGCCGTGACTGGGTCATGGCCTATAGCTAGATGGGCCGAGCCTTCCGGGCAATGCGTGGGCCGCCTGGTAAGGGGGCCCAGCGCCGGTCCCGGCCGTTGGCTCGTTCCTCCACCTCTGGTATAGGCACAGCCAGCATTTCGATTGAAGGCCAGAGCTTTGGCATGTCCGTTGACGCCGATACTGTCCGCCGGGTCGCGCACCTTGCGCGCATAGCGGTTGCCGATGATGAGATCGAGCACCTTCGCGGCGAGCTCAATGCCATGCTCGCCTTTGTCGAGCAGCTTTCGGAAGTCGATATTGCGGGCGTCGAGCCGATGACATCGGTGATGCCAATGGCGATGAGAATGCGCAAGGACGAGATAACCGACGGCGGCATTGCCGACGCCGTCATGGCGAATGCGCCCGCGCGCGAAGATCATTTTTTCCTTGTTCCTAAAGTGGTGGAATGATGTGCCTTGCTTGTGAACAAGATGCGATGTGGTTTGCGTATCTGCAGCGCAAGGGCCTGATCACGCCGGACGGCTATCTGGTCGAGCAGCCGCCGTCGCTTGTCGATCCCGTAGAGACCGCGCCGGCGCCGGTGACCGAAGCAAAGCCCGAGCAGAACGCAAAAGAGCCCGCGGACAAAAGCGGCTTTGCCTGCGACGATCCAGCGGCTCAATGACCGATCTTACGTCGCTGACTTTGGCGCAGGCGCGCGACGCGCTGCGCAAGCGGGAGCTTTCCGCGCTTGAACTGACGGAAGCACATCTCTCCGCCATCGAGCGCGCGCGTGCGCTCAACGCGTTTGTGCTCGAGACGCCTGAGCGTGCGCGTGAGATGGCGAGGGCGGCGGATGCCCGGCTGATGAAAGGCGAGGGTGGCCCGCTTGAGGGCCTGCCACTCGGCATCAAAGATCTGTTTTGCACGGCCGGTATACGCACGACGGCATGCTCACACATTTTGGATCATTTCGTTCCGACCTACGAATCGACGGTCACCGCCAACCTCTGGCGCGACGGCGGCGTGCTCCTCGGCAAGCTCAACAACGATGAGTTCGCCATGGGCTCGTCGAACGAAACATCCTGCTTCGGTCCGGTTGCCTCGCCGTGGCGCCGGCGCGGCAGCGACGCCAAACTCGTGCCCGGGGGCTCGTCCGGCGGATCGGCGTCCGCGGTCGCCGCCAATCTCTGCGTCGGCGCGACCGGAACCGATACCGGCGGCTCGATCCGCCAGCCAGCGGCGTTTTGCGGTATTGTTGGACTAAAATCGACCTACGGCCGCTGCTCGCGCTGGGGCATCGTGGCGTTTGCATCCTCGCTTGATCAGGCCGGGCCGTTTGCGCGTAGTGTACGCGATTGCGCGATCCTGTTGCGCTCGATGGCGGGGCATGACCCCAAGGACACCACCTGCGCCGATATCGCGGTGCCGGACTATGAGAGATTCGTCGGCGCGTCGGTCAAAGGCATGCGCATCGGTATTCCGAAGGAATACCGGATGGAGGGCATGCCGCCCGAAATCGAGACGCTGTGGCAGCGCGGCGCGCAATGGCTCAGAGATGCCGGTGCGCAAACCTTCGACATATCGTTGCCGCACACCAAATACGCGCTGCCCGCTTACTACGTGGTCGCGCCGGCCGAAGCGTCTTCCAATCTCGCCCGCTATGACGGTGTGCGCTACGGCTTGCGCGTTCCCGGCCGCGACATTGTCGATATGTACGAACAGACGCGCGCCGCCGGCTTTGGCAAGGAAGTGCGCCGGCGCGTCATGATCGGCACCTATGTGCTTTCCGCCGGCTATTACGACGCTTATTACCTGCGGGCGCAGAAGGTGCGCACGCTGATCAAGCGCGATTTCGAGACGTGCTTTGCCGACGGCATCGATGCGATCGTGACGCCGACCACACCGTCGGCGGCCTTCGCCATCGGCGAGAAAGGCCGCGGCGATCCGGTCGAGATGTATCTCAACGACATCTTCACGGTGACGGTGAACATGGCGGGGCTGCCGGGCATTTCCGTGCCGAGCGGACTTGACGCTCAGGGTCTGCCGCTCGGGCTGCAATTGGTCGGGCGGCCATTTCAGGAGGAGACGTTGTTCGCGCTCGGGGCCGTCATCGAGCAGGCGGCCGGCTCCTTCAGGCCTGAACGCTGGTGGTGAGCTGACGCAAGTCGGGTTTGGAGCGTGATCCCGAAAAGTGGAAACCGGTTTTCGGAAAAGATCATGCTCCAGTGTAATCTCAAGACCGTGATCCGATTCAACTTGATCGGATCATGGTCTGGAGGGCTTCATCGTCCGCGCGCAGCCCGAAGCTCCTGCGGTTCGCCGGCTTTCGCCAAAACGCTCTCGACGGCTTCATAGCGCCGGCGCGGCAGTGCCGTCGGAAATTCGCGCTGCAGGAAGTCGATCAGCTTCTCGCGCACGTCGCAGCGCAGATCCCAGAGCGCCGAAGCGTTGTCGGCGCTCACCAAGGCGCGCAGCTCGATAGTCGTTTCCTTGCAGTCGCTGACTTGGAGGCTCGCGACCTTGCCGTTCCACAACTTGGATTGCCCAACGATCTCCGCAAGCCTGTTGCGGATCGCTTCGACCGGCGCGGTGTGATCGACGTAGAGAAAGACGCTGCCGATCAGCTCGCCGCCGGTCCTGGTCCAGTTCTGGAACGGCTTTTCGATGAAATAACTGAGCGGCACGACCATGCGCCGCAAATCCCACAGCTTGACCACCACATAGCTGAAGGTGATCTCTTCGATATTGCCGAACTCGTTCTCGACGATAACAGCGTCGTCGATGCGGATCGGTTGCGCGACCGCAAGCTGCACGCCGGCAAAGAAGTTGCTCAGCACCGGCCGTGCCGCAAGCCCTGCGATGATGCCCGCGACGCCCGCAGAGGCAAACAGTGTGACGCCGTATTGCCGCACGGCGTCGAACGTCATCAGCGCAAATCCGATGGTCACGAGCACGATCACCACCTCGAGGACGCGCTCAAATACACGAACCTGGGTCACGTGCTTGCGCGCCAGCAGGTTGTCCGCGAGGTCGAGCCGAAAACGCCTGAGATAGAGGTCGGCGCCGATATGCAGTGCAGTCAACGCGACCCAACCGAGCAGGCAAATGGTCACCAGGCCGAGCAGTCGGGCGAGAATGTCTGCCGTCGCGCTTGCGAGCGGCGTCGTCGGCAACGCGAGGGCGAGCGCTACAAGCACCAGGCCGAGGCGCGTCGGCCCTTTGGTCGCGGCGAGGACGGTGCGCAGGAAGGTTTGGCGCTCGGCCATGAATCGGCGCGCCAACCAGAGCAGGGCCGCATGCAGCAGCAACGCGACGATGGCGGCGCCAACCAGGATCGCGGCCGCCAGCGCCCAATCCGTGGCCGAGGATAGCGCTGCGCCGAATCGATTCTGTATGCGTTCGACCGCATTTTGCAGCATGCTCCACGATAGCATGAAAGGTCGGCCTGGCTGCGGACAAACAGGGAAGCCGCCGGGCCGATTCGCCGCTTCCCTGGACATCGCCGCCGCGAAATGGCATCAACGCGGCGCTAAGAGGCGGCAATACGAGCGGCGAACGCGGCGATGAAGACTTTCCTGCTGCGCTTTTTCACTTGGTGGAACGGCCAGACCTTCGGGACCCAAGTGTGGACGAAACTCTACGGCGAGTTCGTCGGCACGGATGAGCTCGGCAATCGCTATTACCGCACGCGCGGCGGCAAGATCGATCCGACTCTCGGGTTCGAGCGGCGGTGGGTGATTTACAACGGGATCGCCGAGGCCTCGAAGGTACCGCCGATGTGGCACGGCTGGCTCCACCAAACGGTGGACGTGCCGCCGCCGCTGGACAAGACCAAGCCGTACCCTTGGGAAAAGCCGCATCGGCCCAATCTCACCGGCACGCCGTACGCGCATCGGCCGAGCGGCTCGACCTTGGCGCAGGGGCGTCGGCCGAAGGCCACCGGTGACTACAAGGCCTGGACGCCTAGCTGATCGCTACGACAGCGGTCGCGCTCGGTTCCGCACCAAATATTCGCCCTTTCCGCGCCGCATTCCGCGTGTTAACGGGGCGATCTGCGGTGATGCGCCAACCCCATCGCGCTCAGGCTTCATGCTTCGTATCGCCCTATCGGCCGTGCTCGGCGGGACGCTCGTCGCGGGCTTCGCCCACGCGCAGCCGAGTTCATATTTCGGTTTTGGCGAGGCGCCGCCGCCAAGGCCGCCGGCCGCCGTACCCAACGGAACGGTCCCACCTCAGCAGCCGCCACCACCACAATATCCAGGCCAGACGACGGCAATTCCCCCCGGAACCGGACCTGCGCCCTCAGGGATCCAGGCGCAGCCATTGCCGCCGCCGCCGGGCGGAGCGCCGCTGCCGCCAGGCGCACAACGCGCGCGCGTGGCGCCACCGACGCCCGGCGCTCCGGGCGCAGGCCCCGCGCCGCCGGATGCGCCGCCCGCGCCTGTCGCGCAACCCGACGACACGGTCATCACCGAAATGCCGACGCAAAAGATCGAAAATACGCGGGCGGTATTTGCGGGCCTCGACAAGATCACGGGCCGGATCATCTCGTTCGAACTCGGCGATCGGCGAGACCGTGCAATTCGGCGCGCTCAGGGTAACCGCCCGGGTCTGCTACACGCGCCCGCCGACGGAAGCCACCAACACAGACGCTTTCGTCGAAGTGGACGAAGTCACGCTGCAAGGCGAGATCAAGCGCATCTTCAACGGCTGGATGTTTGCCGCCAGCCCTGGTCTGCACGGCGTCGAACATCCGATCTACGATATCTGGCTGACGGACTGCTCCGCACCGACCAAGGTGGCGGAGCCGGTCGTGCAGCCGACGCCCACGGCCGCGGCGCCGACCCCGGCGCGTCAGCCGGCACCCAAGCCGAAACCGCCACGTGCGCCGCCTCCGCCGCCGATTGCACCGGCGCCTGGGGGCCAGCCTCAGCTCCCGCCACCTCAGCCGCGATAAGCCGGCGCGGGAGGTTTATTTCTCTTTGAAGGCCGCAGCGATCGCGTCGATGGCCGCCGGCGCGTGCAGCATGTCCATATGGGTGAGTCCGGGCACGACGCGAATATCGACGGCGGGTTCGATTCCACGGACAACGTCCGCGTACTTGTCCGCCTGCATCAGTTCGTCGGCACTGCCCGCGATAATCGTGGTCGGTATTTTGAGTTGGCGGAATACTGCAGAGAGATCGGCAGGCGCGCCAAAATTCGTCAGCAGCCGATAGGAGTAGCGTGAGGTGACATATTTCTCGCTGCCCGGGCTGACCGCGAACGCAATCACCGGCAGGGCTTCGCAACAGCGAAGATCGAGCCGGTGTAGCAGGCCCAAGGCGAGGAAACGCGGAATATCGGGATTTGCCCAGGTTGCTGAATCCGCCGGGCTGCGCGTCGAAGGCGCGTCATAGCCGAGATAGGGAGAGAGAAGAACAAGCCGCGTGAATGCGGTGGACGAATTTCCAACCGCGGCGCGTAGCGCGAAGCCGCCGCCGGAGGAAAACCCGAGCAGCGCGAAATGTCCGGTCAGGTACTGCCGCCGCAACTCCGCAATCAGATCGTCGAGGTCATCGTCGAGCTGTCCGTAATAGCCGATATCGCCGCGGGTGCCGGAAGCGCCATGGCCTCTGACGTCGGGGACGACGACCAGGAAGTTTTCTGCCGCCAGCTTCTTGGCAATGCCGTTCATGCCGGTCGAGTGACCGCCTGAGCCATGGATCAGGATGGCGATGTTTTTCTTATCGCCGTTGGCGGCGGGATAGACCCGATAGGCGAGTGAACTGCCGTCGCGCGCTTGGAAATGCGACAAGTCCGGCAGTCCCGATCGATCGATCGCAAGCGCGCCGGCGCGGATCGATTCCAGCGGCGGCGGTGGAGAAACCGGGAAGGCGAGCAGCGCGCCAAGCGCGATCGCGCCCAAGCCCATGACCGCCAATAAAGTCGCGGCGACGACTGCAATTCCTCGAAGCCAAATCATTGATGTAAGCCGCAACGAATGTTGATGCGCATAAACTTGAGGATCAGTCCACCTTGAGGAGATTCAACACTATATCGCCCGAGACCGGCTTATGCAGCGAAAGCGCACCAAAATCAGCGTCGCCGACAAGCGCCGCGTCAAGAAGCTTGTGATACGCCGAGCGGGAAACCTCGACCGCGCCGAACGTACGCAGATGATCGGTGACGAATTGCGTATCGAGCAAGCGGTAATGCCCGGCCTTGAGCCGCGCGACCAAGTGAACGAGCGCGACCTTGGAAGCGTCGCGCGCGCGATGAAACATGCTTTCGCCGAAAAACGCGCGTCCGAGGCTCACGCCGTACAAACCGCCGACCAATTGGTCGCCCTCATACACTTCGACCGTGTGGCAATCGCCGCGCTGATAAAGCTTCCGGTAGAGGGTCCGAATTCGCTCATTGATCCAGGTGCGGGTCCGTCCCGGCATTGGATCCGCGCATCCGTCCAGCACCGCATCAAAATCGCGGTCGACAAGCACGGTGAACCGGTCGGATCGCAGTGTGCGCGCAAGCCGGCTCGGTATGTGGAAGCGATCGAGCGGAATGATGCCGCGCCGTTCCGGCTCGATCCAGTAAAGCGCCGGATCATCGGCGCTTTCGGCCATGGGGAAGATGCCGCAGGCATAGGCCTTGAGCAGCACTTCGGGCGTAATGTCGACGAGTGCAGACTCGCGGCTGGCCATTCGCGTCCGGCTTCTGCTTGGCGCTCTTTCGGCGCCACCCTTAACTGCGCGTAAACTACAATTTCTTTAAGTTTTTCGCCACCTTGAACATATTTTTTCGCGGCGCATTTCAATTCCATGCCACGCATGGAGCGATACCGTCATGGGCGCCAGCGTCAATCAAGCTCAGCCGATTCGCCTGCTGCTTGTCGAGGATGAATTCCTGATCAGCGAAATGGTTGCCGAAGACCTCTCGGAGCAGGGATTTGTCGTGTGCGCGGCGGCCAACGCATCGGACGCTCTTTCGCACCTTGCTTCCGCGGCTGTGGATATTCTTTTCACCGACGTCAATTTGCCCGGTGGCATGGACGGCATGACGCTCGCTCGCCGCGCCCGGGAAATTAAGCCGGATCTGCCGGTCGTTTATGCGTCGGGTCATGCGAACGCGTTTGATTTGGAACGATGCGTCCCGGGCTCGATTTTCATCGCCAAGCCTTACGTGCCTTCGCTCGTCGGACGCATTCTCGCCGCCGCCATGAAGGGAGGCTCGACGAGGAACCCCACGCGGACCGTTGCGAGGCTGCCGGCGAGCGCCGCTTGACCGCGTAACCGCGTTATTGTTCAAGCGCGCCACGTGCCAGAAACGTTTCAAGCCAGTGGATGTTGTAGTCCCCGTCGATGATTTCAGTTTCGCGCGCCAGCGCACGAAACAGCGGCAAGGTTGTCTCGATGCCATCGACCACGAATTCGTCGAGCGCCCGCTTCAGCCGCATCAGGCATTCGCCGCGTGTCTTGCCGTGGACGATGAGCTTGCCGACGAGCGAGTCGTAAAATGGCGGGATGGTGTAGCCGTGGTACACGGCAGAATCGATGCGCACGCCGAGCCCGCCGGGCGGATGATAGTGGACGATCTTGCCGGGTGAGGGCCGGAACGACACCGGATTCTCGGCATTGATCCGGCACTCGATGGCGTGGCCGTGGAATTTCACGTCGCTCTGGTTCAGCACGAGATCGCTGCCGGCGGCGACGCGGATTTGCTCAGCGACCAGGTCGATATCGGTGATCATCTCCGTGACCGGATGCTCGACCTGAATGCGCGTATTCATTTCAATGAAGTTGAACTGGCCGTCCTCATAGAGGAATTCGACCGTGCCGGCGCCCAGATACTTGATGTCGCGCATCGCCTTGGCGACGGTCTCGCAGATCTGGTCGCGCGCGGCGACGTTCAGTGCAGGCGAGGGGCCTTCTTCCCAAACCTTCTGATGGCGCCGCTGCAACGAGCAGTCGCGCTCGCCTAAATGGATCGCGCGGCCCTTGCCGTCGCCGAGAACTTGGATCTCGATATGGCGCGGCTGCTCGAGATATTTTTCCAGATAGAGCGTATCGTCGCCGAAGGCGGCTTTGGATTCCGCGCGCGCCGTCGCAAGCGCCGAAGCAAGCTCACTTTCGGCACGCACGACTTTCATGCCGCGGCCGCCGCCGCCGGCCGCCGCCTTGAGCATGACCGGGAAGCCGATTTCGCGGGCTAATCGCGCGGCCTCTTCATCGGAGCCGACGTCGCCGTCCGAGCCGGACACGGTCGGGATGCCGAGATCCGCGGCCGCGCGCTTGGCCGCGATCTTGTCGCCCATCAGCCGGATATGCTCCGGCCGCGGACCGATAAAGTGCACATTGTGCTCTTCGAGGATTTCCGCGAAGCGGGCGTTCTCGGCGAGAAATCCGTAGCCGGGGTGCACGGCGTCGGCGCCGGTGATTTCGCATGCCGCGAGGAGTGCCGGAATATTGAGATAGCTGTCCTTGGCCGCGGGCGGGCCGATGCAGACGCTCTCGTCGGCAAGCCGCACATGCATGGCATCCGCGTCCGCCGTCGAATGCACGGCGACCGTCGGGATGCCGAGCTCCTTGCAGGCGCGCAAAATGCGGAGCGCGATTTCTCCCCGATTGGCGATGAGAATCTTGTCGAACATCGTCGCGAGCTCAACGGAGCGAATAGCGAATGGCGAATGGCGGATGGCGGCAGGTAGACGTGCCGCGGCCGAATCCTATTCGCCACTCGCTATTCGCCACTCGCTTCATTCGATGATCATCAACGGCTCGCCATATTCCACCGGCTGACCGTCCTCGACCAGGATCTGGACAACGGTGCCGGCGCGGGGCGCCGGAATTTGGTTCATTGTCTTCATTGCTTCGATGATGATGAGCGTATCGCCGGTCTTCACCTGACTGCCGACATCGACGAAGGGCTTCGAACCGGGCGCCGGACCCCGATAGGCGGTGCCGACCATCGGAGAAGAAACCAGCCCGGGATGTTTGCTCGGTTCGATTGGGATATCGGTTGGCGTCGCCACGACGGTCGGGTTGGGCGCGGCAATCCCGTCCTGCCGGCTGCGCGGCGCGGCGAAGCCCACATTGCGGGCAACGCGGATCGATGCGCCGTCCGCTTCGATCTCGATTTCGGTGAGACCGGTTTCGTCGAGCAACTTCGCCAGTTCGCGAATCGTGCCGGGATCGATTGCGGGCGTCTTTGAGGTCAGGGGTTTCTCGGGTTTGCGGGCCACGATCAATCCTTGGCATCGATCATTTGGCATCGATCAAGGCGGCAAGGCCGTCGATCGCCAGCGCGTAACCGTTGATTCCGAAGCCGCACAATACGCCGCGCGCGACTTGCGAGACATAAGTGCGCCGGCGAAACGACTCACGAGCATGAATGTTGCTGATATGGACTTCGATGATCGGCGCCTCCAGCGCAGCAAGCGCATCGAGGATGGCCACGGAGGTGTGCCCATACCCGGCGGGATTAATGACCACGCCGGCCGCCTTTTCGGCGCGCGCCTGCTGAATCCAATCGATGATCTCGCCCTCATGGTTCGATTGACGAAATTCGATGCTCAAGCCGTGCTTTGCAGCGGCTGCCCGGCAGAGCTTTTCGACGTCGGCAAGCGTGGCGTGGCCGTAGATGTGCGGCTCGCGCAAGCCAAGCAGATTGAGATTAGGTCCGTTGAGGACGTAGACCGTCTTCGGCATGCGCGCGCAACACCCGGCTATCATCGCGGCGGGTTGCCGCGGGTGGGCCGTTTATAGGGAAGGCTCCCGCAAAGGGGAAGCCTGTGGGCTTCCGCCAGCCGCCGTTGCCGCCATTGCGGAGGGGAAATCCCCGGTTAATGCGGAAAGAGCGCCGGGCTATTTCCGCTCGGCGGTGATCTTCTCGCGCAGCGCATCAAGGCCGACCGCTCCGATCACGACTTCCTCGCCGACCACATAGCTCGGCGTGCCGTTGACGCCGAGCGCCTCGGCGAGCTTCATATTCTCCTCGATGGTCTTTTTGACCTCATCGCTGCCCATGTCGCGTTCCAGACGGGGCATGTCGAAGCCGACTTCCTTGGCGACGGCTAGTGCGCGCATCTTGTCAGCGCCGCCGCGGCTGCCCAGAAGCTTTTGGTGAAATTCGATGTACTTCTTTCCGTTGGCATCCTGCATGCGCGCGGCGACGGCGACGCGGGCGGCTTCGACCGAGCCTTCGCCAAGCACCGGGAATTCCTTGAGCACGAATTTGAGATTGCTGTCGGACTTTATCAGATCGAGCATGTCGGTCATGGCGCGCTTGCAGAACCCGCAATTGTAATCGAAGAACTCGACCATCGTGACATTGCCCTGCGGATTGCCGAGCACGACCTGGTGGGGCGAGCTGAACAGGGTGGCCTTGTTCTCGACGACGGCCGCGCGATGCTTCTCGGCGTCGGCGCTCTGCTGGCGCTTGTCGAGCTCGGCCATGACGTCCTGCATCACCTCCGGGTGGGTGAGCAGATAGTCCTTGATGATCTTTCCGATTTCCTCGCGCTGGTCGGCCGAGAAAGATTGGGCGACCGCGGGAGCGGCGGCCGCAAGCGCGAACGACACGGCGGCCGCGAATGCAATACGTGATTTAATGGTCATGTCGACTGTTCCTTTGCGTTCACTGACCGCCCCGAAGCGGGTTCTTACCTTTGTTGAATGCGACGATGTCGTCGGCGCGGACCCAGCCGGGCGAGCCGACGGGAAACCTCATTTTGGCGCGGGCCGCAAGCTCGCGGGCCGTCTTGTTGTCGCCGCGCGCGAAGGCGGCCTGGGCCGACGCCAAGTCGGCATCGGCGAGATTGCCGTTATGGCCGTAAGCCATGGCAAGCTGCTCATAGGCGTCGCCGGACTCGGGCTCCTTGGCGATGGCCGCGCGCAACAGCGGAACGGCTTCCGCCGCATTCTTATTGTTGTTGGTGGCGATCAGCGCCTGCGCCAGCAGGATCTGAATGAGCGCCGGACTGGGCGCCATCTCGACCGCATGCCGCAGAGGCGCGATCGCTTCTGCCGGATGACCGCTTTCAAGCAGCGCCTGGCCCTTCAGCTCGTAGAAATAAGGGTTGTTGGGCATGGCCTCGATCAGGGCCTCGATTTGCGCAAGGGCGGCACGCACGTCGCCGAAACGATACGCCGCAATGGCGCGCGCGTAGCGCGCCGGCATGCTGGTATCCGAGGAGGGATAACGCCGCATGATGGTGTCGGCACGCTCCAAGAAGCCGGCAAGCTTCGCGCGCGCCATGTCGTGGCGGAATTGCAGCTCTGGGGGATCCTTCTTGTCCCAGTACGGCGTTTTCACCAGCTCCGCCAATGCCGCCATGCGCTCTGAGGGCATCGGATGGTTCTGCAGGTACGGATCGATATAGGCCCGCGAGAACATCATCTCGTCGGCGAATTTCTTGAACGTATCGTACATTCCCTTGGCGGATTGCCCGCTCGCCGATAGGAAGCGCACGCCGGCGCGATCGGCCTGTTCCTCTTGGGCGCGCTGGTAGGCGACAAGGGTATGCATCAGATACGACTGCGGCGCGCTGATCGCCGCGGCGCCGACATTGCCCGCATCCACGCTGCCCGATTTGGCGCCGGCCACCATGGCGCCGACGCCAAGCAGCATCGCGACAATCGCCGCGGTCTGTGCGTTGGCGAGTTCCTGGCGCATCTTCGACAGGTGGCCGCCGACGATATGGCCGGTCTCGTGCGAGAGCACGCCGATGATCTGGTTGGGCGTGGTCGCCTGCGTAATCGCGCCCGCATTCACGAAAATGCGGTGCGCGTCCATGACGAACGCGTTGAATGACTTGTCGTTGATGATGACGACCTGAATGTTTTGCTGGCTCAAGCCGGCAACGCGCAAAATGGGTGTCGCATAGTCGCGCAACAGCTGCTCGATCTCGGCATCGCGGATCATCGGGATGCCGGCCGAAGACCCGGTCTGTGCGCGTGCCGGGATGCTGCCCAAGGAACTGCACAGGCCGACCGCCGCGGCTGTGGCAATCGCGACCGCGCGTGACGCTGGTTTCATCGGGCGCATCTTGCTAGGAGTTCTGGCGACAATCATCTGGGACAAATATCAGTCCCGCCGGCATGGGACCAAGCCCTTGGCCAAGCTATGGCTGGAACCATTGACGGTCAACTTAAGAGCCGGTCAACTTACCGCCAGCGCGTTTGTGAAAGCGAAGCAGGGCCCCAAGAAAGCCCGAGAATGCGGCAGCACCGGGGCGCGGACTATGCTGGCGCAGGCCATCCGTCAAGGTATGTGATGCTCGGGCGCGCTGGACATTTGTTGCGACCTTCTGAACGCAGCGGCGTGCCGCCATTCATGGTGATGGATGTGGTGGCGGCCGCGGCGCGTCTTGAGGCGCAGGGGCGGCGGATCATCCATATGGAAGTCGGCCAACCGGCCGCGGGCGCGCCGGCGACGGCCATTGCCGCGGCGCACGATGCGCTGAGCACCGCGCGGCTCGGATATACGGAAACGCTCGGTACGGAATTGCTGCGCCGGCGAATCGCGCTGGCCTACGGCGAATGGCACGGGATCGACCTCGATCCGGCGCGGATCGTGGTGACGACCGGTTCGTCGGCCGGCTTCATTCTGGCTTTTCTCGCTGCCTTCAATGCCGGCGATCGCGTTGCGGTCGCGGTGCCGGGGTATCCGCCTTACCGGCACATCCTGTCGGCGCTGGGCTGCGAGCCGGTGGGAATTGAAACGAGTGCTGCTACGCGCTGGGCATTAACGGCGGAGGCGTTGCTCGCCGAGCATCGCAGCAAGCCGCTCCAGGGAGTGGTCGTCGCGTCGCCCGCCAATCCGAGCGGCACCATGATGACGGCGTCGGCACTGAGCGAGCTCATTCGTTGCGCCGAGGATGCCGGTGTCGCCGTGATCTCGGACGAGATCTATCACGGCCTCGATTACGCCTTTGTCGCCGAAACCGCCGCGCGCCTCGCGTCGGATGTCATCATCATCAACTCGTTCTCCAAATATTTTTGCATGACCGGATGGCGGATCGGCTGGATGGTGGTGCCGCCGTCGCTGTTGCGCGCCGTGGAGCGGCTGCAGCAGAATTTGGCGATCTCGGTGCCGACGCTTTCGCAGATCGCAGCCGAAGCGGCATTCGCGGGACGCCCGGAGCTGGAAACGGTGCGGCGGGGCTACGAAGAAAACCGGCGCATCCTGCTCGAGGGCTTGCCGCGGGCTGGCTTCGATCAATTTCTGCCGGCTGATGGCGCTTTCTATCTTTATGCCGATATCTCCCGCTTCTCGACCGACAGCCTGGCTTTCGCGACGCGCATGCTCGAGGAGGCCGGCGTAGCCGCGACCCCCGGGGTCGATTTCGATCCGCACCGCGGCCGAAATTTCCTGCGGCTGAGTTACGCCGGCCGCGCCGACGATATGCGCGAAGCGGTCAAGCGGATCGGCAACTGGTTAAGACAAATCTGAAACCAAGCGAGGCAGGCGATGAGCGACGCGCTGTTCGACATCTTGCGCAAAGTAACCAGCGCGACGATCACGACGATGCTACTGAAGAAAGGCATCCGCCGCTGTTGGATGAATGGCCCAAAACCGCTCGTGCCCGGAGGTGATCGCATCGTCGGGCGAGCCTTCACGCTGCGCTTCATCCCGGCGCGCGAAGACGTCGCCACGCCGGAAAGCTGGGGCAATCCGATTTCGACGCGCGCCGCGGTCGAGGACATGCCGGAAGGCGCCATCGTGGTCGCCGATGCCATTGGAGTGCCAAGCGCCGGCATCTTTGGCGACATTCTTTGCGCGCGCATGAAGAAGCGCGATGTCGCCGCACTGGTCACCGACGGTGTCGTTCGCGACCGAGCTGGCGTACTGATGAGCGGCTTGCCGGTATGGAGCTCGGGCGTCGCCGCTCCGGCTTCGGTCAACGGCCTGACTTTCGTCGGCTGGCAGCAGCCGGTCGGATGCGGCGGCTGCGCAATCTTTCCCGGTGACGTGATCGTCGCCGACGATGACGGCGTCGTCGTCATCCCGCAGAACTTGTTGGAGTTCGTGGCGCATGAAGGCGCCGAGCATGAGCTCTATGAAAGCTGGGTGTTCAGCGAGGTCGAGAACGGCGTAAAGCTGCCGGGGCTTTATCCTCCGAACGACGATGCCAAAGCGCGCTACGCCGCTTGGCGGAAGTCGCGATCGTAACCGCAAGATCGCGCGCCGGGCACCCGCACCATGTTTTTCATTCTCTCCAAGGCTCTTGGTTTCTTTGCCGCGCCATCCAATCTTTTCATCTCGATCGGTTTGCTCGGCCTTCTTCTTTTGCTGACACGCTTTACGCGGCTGGCGAGCTGGCTCATCGTCACGAGCCTGGTCCTCCTTGCGATCGCCGGCCTCTCACCGCTCGGGAATGCGCTGATCCTCCCGCTGGAGGATCGTTTTCCGCCATGGAGTCCGTCGCACGGAGCGCCGGACGGCATCGTCGTATTGGGCGGCGCGATTTCTCCGGGCGTATCGGATGCACGCGACTTTGTCGCACTCGACGAGGCGGCCGAGCGCATCACGGCGACCGCCGAGCTTGCGCGCCGCTATCCGGACGCGCGCATTATCTTTTCCGGCGGCAGCGGTTCGTTGCTCGAGCGCGAGGGACCCGAAGCTCCGTTTGCCGTGCGTGAGTTGATGGCGCTGGGCGTAGCGCACGATCGCATCACAGCCGAAGAACAGTCGCGCAATACGATCGAAAATGCCGCCTACTCCCGTCTGCTCGCCAACCCGAAACCCGGCGAGCGCTGGTTGCTGGTGACATCGGCCTACCACATGCCGCGGGCGATGGCGGCGTTCAGGGCGGTCGATTTTCCCGTCGAGGCCTATCCGGTGGATTGGCGCACCCGTGGATGGGTGGATTTGCAGCGCGGCTTTCCCACGCTCAGCGAAGGCTTGCGGCGTTCGGATGCGGCGACGCGCGAATGGGCCGGTCTTATCGTCTATCGCCTGACTGGCCTGAGCGCGCAATTGCTTCCCGGCCCGTGAGGGTGGGGACGCTTTCTTGCCGAAACGCGGTCAGTGTGCTGATCTTCGCGCCCCAAGCGGTGGCGTCCGATGCTTCATCTCGTGATCGGCAACAAGAATTATTCCTCCTGGTCGTTCCGGCCGTGGCTCGCCATGAAGGTCGCGGGCATCCCGTTTCAGGAGACCGTGATTTCGCTTGAGGCGGCCGACTTCAAGGCGCGCGTGCAGGCAATCGCGGGCGCCGGAAAGGTGCCGGTGCTGGTCGACGGCGACGTGCGCGTTTGGGAATCGTTGGCGATCCTGGAATATCTGGCCGAAAAATTTCCGGCGGCCGGTCTGTGGCCGCGCGAGGCCGCCGCGCGCGGCCATGCGCGCGCGATTTCCTCCGAAATGCACGCTGGCTTTCAGCCACTGCGGCGCCAATTGCCGATGAACATGTGGCGGCCCGTGCTCTCGCGGCAGCTTGAGCCGGATGCCAAAGCCGATGTCGCGCGCATTGATGCGATCTGGACCGAATGCCGCTCGCGCTATGGGGCAGGGGGCCCCTTTCTTTATGGCGCGTTCGGGGTGGCGGACACGATGTACGCGCCGGTGGTCTCGCGCTTCCATACCTATGCGGTGGAAGTCAGTGCGGTCGCGCGCGACTACATGCGTGCGGTCATGGCACTGCCGGCATGGAAGGAATGGCATGACGCCGCGCTGCGCGAGCCCTGGGTTTTGCCGCACGACGAAGTCGATTGGCCCGAGGTCAAGCGCGAGTTCTTGACGGAGCCGGCCGCGAGCTTGGCTTCCAGCTCGCGCAGGAACGGCCGCTGGTATTCGATGAGCTTTGTCATTGCGACCGGCAAGGCGAAATACGCAATGCGATCGATCTCCGGAAAGCTCTGACGCCGCTGCGACCGGGGCGGCCATTCCATCTCGAACGTGTTGCTGGCGAACGATCCGAGATCGAGATCCGCTTCAAACGCCCAGGCGTGCACGAGCTTTCCGTTCTTCTGTTTCGCCGGCGTCAGCACAATGAACGGGCCGTCGGCGCGTAAATTGGTTTCTTCGGTAAATTCTCGCTGAGCGGTGGCGAAAAGATCGGCCCCGGCCTCGACAAGCCCTTTGGGAATGGTCCAGGCGCCGTCGTCTTTCTTCGCCCAGAACGGGCCTCCCGGATGTGCCAGCAGAACTTCGAGTTCCTGCCGGCGGCGGAACGCGAGAAGACCGGCGCTGATTTCTGGTCTGCGGCGCATGCGCACAATTTAACTCTAATTGTTGGCGGGGCTAGTAAATGGCCGGAAAATGAGGGATTTTCTTCCCGAAAGTGTCAAACTTATCCGGATTTGACACTTGATGTTGCCGCATCGTTCGCTTGTCGTGCCATTGCACTGCGCGCCATACGCTCCTGATCGACCGCTTTGGTGTAGCGCTGTATCTCCCGCAAAGTGGCATGGCCGGAGACGGCGGCGATCTCGTTCACACTGCAACCGGCTTCGGCAAGGCGCCGGCAAGCGGCCTTGCGCAATCCGTGGAAGCTGCATTCCTCTGAAAGCCCTGCCGCCTTGCACCACACGCGGAACTGTTCGGAGAAATTATCCCCCACATACGGCTTGCCGGTCCTGGTAGTGAGAAAGGTTAGATGGTCGCCGGGCGTGGCGTCGATGATGGCGCGCAAGTCAGGATGTACCGGAATGCGCAACTCGGCCCCGGTCTTCTGTTGCTTCACGGATAGGATGCCGTCGCGGACGTGTTGGCGTCCCATGCGAAGCACATCACCCCGGCGCTGGCCGGTGTATAGCCCGAGCGCGAGCGCCAATCGAGCCTTAGTGCCGACAGCGTGCGCGGCCTCATAAGCGGCAATGTCCTGTTCGTTCCAGGTGTAGATGCCCTCGCTCTTTGGCGTCCTGAGCTTGATGCCCTGCGTAGGATCGGCCTCACAGAGATTAGCCGATACCGCGTATTGCATCAGGTGGCGGATCGCCGTTAGCCAGCCGATCGCGACGCTCGGCTTTAACTTGCCGAGCATCAGGACAATGAACCTTTGCGGTAGCAGCGCGATCGGCTTGTCGCCGTGTTCGGCGCGGAAGCGCTCTAGAATTTGTCGGCGTATTGCTTGCGTGCTCGGTGCCAGTGAACCAAAGAACATGTTGCTGTCGTAGTAACCGACGATGGCAGCACTCACAGAGCCGACCTTGTTACGCTTTGCGCCGATCGGCATCTGTGGCTGATCGAGCGCGTCCTGATAGGCCGCCATGAATTCGCGGGAGCCGGGCAGGCCCGGAAGGCGAATACGCTTGAAGCCGCGTCGGCGAAAATAGTGGAAGACCGCGCCGGTTTTCTTATCGACGAAACTTTGCACGTATGGGAATGGCCGCATTATCGTCGATCCTCCAAGTCAGCGATCGCTTTGTCCCATGAGCTGCTTTCGTCGGTTGGGGCCTCGCCCGGCGGGACGCCGGTCATGATCACCAGCTTGCCGGTCTTCTCGATCTCGATGCGCACGTTGCACTGAGCCTTCCGCGCCGCCGTTAAGACGCGACGAATGTCCGACTCTTTGAATCGTGCAGCAGAACGCGACATTTGCGCATTTTAGCGCCGGTCAGCCCCCTTAGCGAGAAAAGCCTCCGCTGGGCGTTTTTATCCCCAGCCTCGCCGCGAAAGGCAAGTCGTTCGCTGACTGCCGGAAGTCTCATGGGGTTTCTGTTCGGGTTTAGGCGGCCGCTGGTTCGTTATTTCAGGGCGGCGGTTATCTCATCACTACTGCCCCTGGTCCGTGCCTTGACCCGCGCCAGGGCGTCGGCGGCTTCGATGGCCGAGACGCTGCCGGCGACTGCGCCGCCGAGATCAATCCGCGCGGCGCCTTCCGTCAGCCGTTCCATGTACGCGATCGAGCGCGTGTACCAGGCCAATGCCTGGCCGATGTGGCTGGGCTTGAGCTCGGGATGATTGGCGATGACGTCGGCGCCGATGCCGACTTTCAAAGGTCGGCGATCGGCTTCCGCCAGCGTGAAGCATTTCGGATATTCCGCGACCAAGACGGCGAGCGTGTCTTGAGCAATGCGGGTGTTGCGTCGGCGCCGTGTGGGCTTCATGACGATCCCCTAGATGTTCGCGGGGACTTTCCCGATTCCGACAAAGCTCGGCAAGCGCACGGCCTCGCGCAATCCACACCTGTGGCGCATCGGCGTCATGTTGTTTGCTTCCAGATCGAATCCTCTTTATGATTTGCATCGCGTGCTCGCCGCGTGCTGGCGCGTACTACCGATGGAGAACCAAGCGGAAGGGGGTCGGCCCGAGGGGAAGGGCCGGGCTCGGGTTCGCTTTTGCGTGGGGAGGTAGTACGGAGGCAGCACGCGTGCTGGAAGAAACGATTTCACCGACTGCCAAGCGGCGAGTTTACCGCTCCGATTCTGAGGCGGCGCTCGGACCGACGACGAAAACCTTGCGTCGTTGGATGAAAGAGAGCGGTCGCCGGGACGCGGACGCCTGGGCGTCGACGACCGACTTGTATGCGAGTTGGATGGCCTGGTGCGAGCTGACGCGTGAGAGCCGTCCCTTCGGGCCGCCGCTATTCGGGACGACGTTGGCGCGCATCCTCGTTCGTCAGCGCAAGCGCATTGGCCGAGGCTTCGCCGGATTCCGTCTCAAGAGCGGAGGCGGCGCCGGATGACAGATAAAATGCAACTGCCCGCGGCGGCGAACCACGGGCAGGAGCTAGAAATTGCAGGACCTGAACATCCTGCATCTAGCAAACAGCCCACACCCTTGCAAGACCGCGTCGCCGCACTCCACAGGAAGCAGCGCGGTGATCTCCCGCGCTCGCGACGGTCGGGTCGCGCATCTTTTCAGCTTGCTAAATCGCCGTCGCCAAAGCGCCCGGTTTTTACAAATTGTGGCAAAGCCGAACGGCGAGAAAAGCCCGTAAAATCGGCACAAAAGAAGCTCAAGCGGGTCCCGTTTACGGTCAGCCGGTTAATGGAATTTTGCACCCGCCGGGAGCTGGTCAACCAGACCGGCCACGACGTCTTCGATTGGCCGTTGGTCGCACTGAAGGAGCTGATCGACAACGCACTCGACGACGCCGAGGAGGCCGAAGTCGCGCCGGTCATCTCGATCGCTGTTAAGGGCACGAAGATCATCATCGAGGACAAAGGCTCGGGAATCCCGGCGAAGACGATCGACGCTGTCCTCGACTACAGCATCAGAGTATCGAGCCGCGAAGCTTACGCGTCGCCGACTCGTGGTGCTCAAGGCAACGCGCTGAAGACAATTCTGCCGATGGGGTACGTCCTCGACGGGCGCCGCAGGGGCGAAGAGGCTTCCGGCAAGACCATCATCGAGTCGCACGGCGTCGCGCATCACATCGCGTTCGCGGTCGACCACATCAAACAAGAGCCGAGGATCGAACACACGACGAAGCGGTCGACCGTGGTCCGCGGCACCAGGATCACCGTCGAACTGCCACCGTTCCAATCTGGGAGCCACCGGCAGTGGGACATCATCGACTACAAGAAGGACCGCTTTCTGGAGTTGGCCGAGAACTACACTTGGCTCAATCCACACCTGACCCTTCGCGTCACCTGGAACGGCGAGCAGAAGATCGACGTCAAGGCGTCGGACCCGACGTGGAGGAAATGGCTGCCGTCCTGGCCGACGTCCGCGCACTGGTACGACGTGGGCCGCTTCCGCCGCTACATGGCTGCGCATATTGCCAACCGCGAGGACATCACGGTCCGCGAGTTCATCAGCGAGCTGCGCGGCATGACGGGGACCGCGAAGCAGAAGCAGGTGCTGGCCGAGACTGGCGCTTCGCATCGATCGCTGCACGACTTCTTCGGACTCAAGAAGGCGAACACCGAGAACATCGCGAAGCTTCTCGCGTCGCTCAAAAAACACACCAAGCCGTTGCGGCCTGCCGAGCTCGGCATCATCGGCAAGGCGCATCTCTACGCGCGCATGGAAGCGGCGGGCGGCGATCCCAAAACCTTCACCTACAACCGACGCTTTGGCGAAGCGGACGGTCTCCCTCGGGTGACCGAGTTCGCTTTCGGCATTCACCGTGACGGCCTCGGCAACGATCGCGGGCCAAGCCGGAAAGAAGTGACCGGCGTCAACTGGAGCGCCGCGATCGGCAATCCATTTCGCCAATTGGGAAACAGCGGCAATGGGCTCGACGCGATCCTGGCGGAAGTTCGCGCCAACACCACGCAGCCGGTGATCCTGGCACTGCACTTGGCGTGTCCGCGCGTCGCGTATCTCGACCGCGGCAAGACCGCGATCGTGACGGAAGGGGAGGTCGACGATGCCGAAGAAGACTACTGATCGCGGCATGGCCAACGACATCATCGACGTCGTCCGCGCCGGCACGAAGAGGTGGACGCGAACCCGAAAGGCAGAAGAGCGCAGCCCGGCCTCGCGGACCTGCCGGTATGTGCGGATGACGCACGAGCGGGGAGTCCAGTTCAAGGAAGCCGCGGCGGAAATCCTGCCGGAAGCCTACGCGAAGGTGAGCGGCAACGGCCAGTACCCGGCCAACGCGAGACAATTGATGTACGCGGCGCGGCCGCACATCCAGAAGGAGACTGGCAGGCCGCTTGGAGACCAGTATTTCACGCAGGTTTTGTTGCCCGATTATCTGAATGAGACCGGCGTCGATTGGGATGTTGTTTACGATAGTCGCGGGCATTTCAGCGAACCGCATGGCGGGCGGGTGATCGGTCTCGGCACTATCGAGGTGCGCGAGTATCTCGCGGAATTGCACGATCCCAAAATCGTGGGCGCTGACTTCAGCCGAGCGAAAGTTGAGACCCTCGGCCCGAGCGGCAGCTTCGGCGCGCTTGCGCTTGTCGAAAAAGAAGGGTTCGACTCGATGCTCGACAAGGCAAAGATTGCCGAGCGCTTCGACGTCGGCATGATGTCCACCAAGGGCATGAGCGTCACCGCAGCCGCGCGCGCTCGCCGATGAGATGTGCGCCGCCCATGACATCCCGCTGATGATTCTGCGCGACTTCGATAAATCCGGCTTCAGCATTGCGGGCACGCTAGAGCGCGACACCCGCCGCTACGAGTTTCAGAACAGCTTCACGCGAATCCATCTGGGTCTCTCTCTCGCAGACGTCACGACGATGGGGTTGGAGTTCGAGCACCAGCACCACCCGAAGGGCAAAAAGGCCACGATGATCGCCAACCTTCGCGAGAACGGCGCAACCGAAGAAGAAATCGCCTTCCTGTTCGCGGACTTCGACCGGCTTCGCTCCACGCGCCGTGTCGAATTAAATGCAATGACCTCGCCGCAGTTCATCGCCTTCGTCGAGCGCAAGCTCAAGGAGCACAGCATCGCGAAGATTGTCCCAGACCAGGAATTGCTGGCCGAGACATTTGCCGGAATGGAAAGAGGCCGGCGTCTCGAGGAAGAGGCGAAGGAGATTGTCGACAATCTCGACGCCGAGGACTTCAAGGGACCGAAGAACCTTCAACAGCGCGTGCGCAAGTTCTTAAAGCAACACCCCGACAAACGATGGACTGATGCCGTTAGCGCGATCGTCGAGGAGCTGGCGCCGTGATGATGAGCGTGCCGCAATGGGCCGGGCTGGCCGGGCTGGCCGATGATAATTTGTCGCTGGCCGTGGCGCGCAAGCTTCTCGCCAAGGGCGAAGGGCCGAAGATTGAGCGGGATGGTCGCCGCGACGGAATCCGATTCAGCAATCACGCCAAGTGGGCGCGATCGAAACCGTGGGCGAAATATCTCACCGCGAGAGCAGCCGCAGAACGCGAGAAGCGCCAGCGCAGAGCAAAACGGAGGACCAGATAAGCGAAGCCCGCGCAGAAGATATTTGCGCGGGCCTCTCGTCGGACGGTTGATGACATGACAGTGGCGACGAGATGATGATGCGGTACCACGGGGTTTCACCCAGCCGCAAGCGCAGTCCGAAAGGCCGAAGCGTGGTGAACGGGCGAGTTTGCTTCTCGCTCGACAAGTAGCGGCCAACGTCACCGAGGAGCAACCGCTACGGCGGCGACGATGACGGCCCTTCCGACGGTCGGCTCCGATGAGCACGGCAGGATCACGAAGGGCTCGGGACGACCTCCCGCAGCGCCATGCGCCGGGGGCTAAGGTCGTCCTATGCCCAACGCTCGGGTCTCACCAATGAGCATGGTCCTTTAGGACAGCCTCACGCTCGCCTGCCGCCGTGGAAATTTGCTCGGGCGGCGCGGCCAGGCGCTGGCACTAATTGGCACCGGAAATTGTCTCACGCCGGAAATCGCGCCGGCTTGCGCCTTAGCAGCTCCGGCAGCTTGGCGATGTTGGCGGCGATGCGCCGGGCTTCGTCGCGAGTCAGCAGCTTCGCCGCTGATCGAGGGCCGAGTTCTTCCAGTAGCCGCTTCAGCTTGATAGTGGCGGCAGGTCTATTGGGCCAACTGGGCACTCTGTCGGGCGGGAAGCGTTCCAGCTTTTGATCAGGAGATTTTGATTCTTGCTCCACCAAGAGCGGATTGTCCCGTCATATCGTTCCAGACCACTGACGCCGGGCAAGCGGGAGCAATCCAAAATTGAAAAACTCGCATCTTTTCCTTGGTAGCTGACATGGAAATGGGGGGGCGGGTGTTCATCAGCCCATATTTTGATCGAGAGCCCATTGACCCTTGCCACAATACGTGTCGCGTGCCCACCGTGCTCAGGCGCGACATGAAGCCGTTCCCCGATATCCTGAAGGAGCTTTTCAAGGAGCTCTTCACCTAGCTCATCAGGAACGCTGCGTCTTTCTTCCAAGAAGAACGCTTCGCTCAGATCATCGAGAAGGTGATCCACTATGTCGATTTCGATCCTAGCTAGCACTACTTTGGCAGATTTACTCACGCTGCTTTTCCTCGCTGATCCAGGATCGGCAGTACGGACATCGCTGAGGACTTGATCGCATGATGAGGTCGACGATGGCGTGGCGAACCGGCGGCAACGTCGGTTGAGGGGGCGGGCCGTTGATTCTTTTTTCCCCGCCTCACTTT
>CAVREN010000109.1:0-23499 GCA_963720115.1 uncultured Alphaproteobacteria bacterium | reverse complement strand
CAGTTATTGTGGGTGATCGCTGAGATCGTGGTTATGGATTCCAAGTCGGCTGTTGCTGGCATCTTAAAGCGCCGGTCTCGGGAACACCCGAGATCGGTTGCATGACCCGGAATGACAAACATGTCCACCAGCATCTCCCCGCTCGCGCCCGCATCCTTTCCCGAAATGCCGCCGGTCGACGGCGTGCGGCTTGCGACTGCCGCCGCCGGTATCCGCTATCCCGGACGCACCGATGTGCTGCTCGCGCTGCTCGACGAAGGCACCACCGTGTCTGGTGTGTTCACCCGTTCGAAATGCCCGTCAGCGCCGGTCGATTGGTGCCGCGAGCGCATCAAGGGCGGGCGGGCGCGTGCGCTGGTGGTCAATTCCGGCAACGCCAACGCCTTTACCGGCAAGTCGGGCAAGGCGGCGACCAAGCTCACCGCCGATATCGCCGCCGGGGCCGCAGGCTGCAAGCCGATCGACGTGTTCCTCGCCTCGACCGGTGTGATCGGGGAGCCGCTCGACGCCACCAAATTCGGCGGCGTCATGGATGGCCTCACCGCCGACGCGAAAGCCGGCGACTGGCACGCGGCAGCCAAAGCGATCATGACCACCGACACCTTTCCGAAGGGCGCAGCCGCCATGGTCGGCATGAACCGCACGGCGGTGACCATCTGCGGCATCGCCAAGGGCGCCGGCATGATCGCGCCGGACATGGGCACGATGCTGTCGTTCATCTTCACCGACGCGCCGATCGCGCCGGCGGTGCTCAAGGCGCTGTTGCGCGACGGCGTCGAGGACACCTTCAACGCGGTGACCATCGACGGCGACACCTCGACCTCCGACACGCTCCTTGCCTTCGCCACCGGCGCGGCGGCCTCGCGCGGCGTCGAAAAGATCACGCGGCTGTCCGATCCGCGGCTCGCTTCTTTCCGCAAGGGCTTCAATTCCGTACTGGCGGACCTTGCCGAGCAGGTGGCGCGCGACGGCGAAGGCGCGCGCAAGCTGGTCGAGATCACTGTCGAGGGCGCGACCTCGAAGAAATCCGCGCGGCGGATCGCGATGTCGATCGCGAACTCCCCGCTGGTGAAGACCGCGATCGCCGGCGAGGACGCCAATTGGGGCCGCGTGGTGATGGCCGTGGGCAAGGCCGGCGAGCCGGCCGACCGCGATCGGCTCGCGATCTGGTTCAACGGCATCCGCGTCGCGCACAAGGGGGCGCGCGATCCGGCCTATGACGAGGCCGCGGTATCGGCGGCGATGAAGCAATCCGAGATCACGCTGAAGGTCGCGCTTGGCCTCGGCAAGGGACGCGACCGGGTGCTGACCTGCGATCTCACCAAGGAGTATGTCGTCATCAACGGCGACTATCGGTCCTAAAACGCAGGGTGGATTGAGCAAAGCGGGACCAATCTTTGTTTGTGTGGGGGTTTGGCCGGTGCGGTTCGCCCGATGGGTCTTTCTTTGTTCAACCCGTCCTACCGACTTTTAACCATCGCAGTGAAACCTCGGATTGAGCCCGTCCCTTTGAGCAGCCCTTTACTATGCCCTCTTTAAGGTGATTTCCGGCCGTGAGCGTCAAACTCGTTCTTGTCGCCGCCTGCGCGCTCATCGATCCCGACGGACGCGTGCTGCTTGCGCAGCGTCCGGAAGGGAAGTCGATGGCGGGCTTGTGGGAATTTCCGGGCGGCAAGGTCGAGCCGGGCGAACGGCCGGAGACGAGTTTGATCCGCGAGTTGAATGAGGAGTTGGGAATCGTCGTCAAGGAGGAGTGCCTCGCGCCGCTGACCTTTGCGAGCCATCTGTATCGCGACTTCCACCTCTTGATGCCGCTCTATGTGTGCCGGCGCTGGGAAGGGATCGCGCAACCGCGAGAAGCGCAGACACTCAAATGGGTGCGGCCGAACGATCTGCGCAATTATCCGATGCCGCCTGCCGACGAGCCTTTGATTCCGCACCTGACGACGCTGTTGTGACGCGCGGTTTGTGATGGATTGGGGGAGACGCGATGCTTGAGTTTTCAAAACCCGCAGCCGGCCGTTTGCTCGGCCGGTTCTTGCGCGACGAAAGCGGCACCAGCGCCATCGAGTATGCGATCATCGCTTCCGGCGTTTCCATCGTCATCGTCGGAACGGTCGCGACACTGGGCACCGCCGTGAAGGGCTTCTACACCACCGTCGCCGACGCGCTGAAGTGACGAAGGGCGAGTAGCGAATGGGGGTAGCGAATAATGACCGAGCGCCCTATTCGCCATTCGCTATTCACCACTCCCTATTCGCTATTCTCCCGCCTTCTCCCCGGTTGAAATCTCGCGCGTGCCGAGCGCGTCGGCGAGCCGCGTTTGCGCCGAGCCGGGCTTGAGCGGCTGCTGCTGGCTCGGATGCGGCGCCCAGCCCGAAAGCCAGACAATCTCGAACGTCGCGCGCAAGCGGCCATCGGCATCGGCAAAGCGCTCGGCATAAACCTCCGCCATGCGCATCAGCGTTGCGCGCTTGAGCGGCACGCGGCGGCGGTCGATGAGCGCGTTGGTCGCACCCATGCGGCGCAGATCGTGCATCAGCGCGAAGACGGAGCCGTAGCGCACCGTGATCCGGTCCACATCGGTGACCGGTAGTGCAAAGCCGGCGCGCTGCAATAGCGCGCCGAGATCGCGCACGTCGGCAAACGGCGCGACCCGCGGCGAGAGCCCGCCTTCGATCTCGCTTTCGGCGGCGGCGAAGGATTGCCGCAACTCGGTCAGCGTGTCGCCGCCGGCAAGCGCCGCAACAAACAAACCGTCAGGCTTGAGCACGCGGCGGATCTGCACCAGCGCGCCCGGCAGATCGTTGATGAATTGCAGCGACAGCGCCGAAACGACGAGATCGAAAGCGGCCGCGCCGAACGGCAGCGCCTCCTCGTCGGCGACGACGAAGCGCGTTGCACTCGCTTCGCTTTCAGGAGGCGCGGCACGCGCCGAGATCACGCTGCCGACCGAGGGTAGGCCGCCGAGCGCCGCGTGCAACGCGTCGCCCGGCGTGCCGAGATCGAGCACAAGATCGAAGCGCCGCAGCACGGCAGTGAGCCGCTCGGCGAGATCGGCGGCGACGCGATCGAGCAGAAAGGTTTCCGCTCCCGCCGCCGCGGCTCGGCGGCGGCGCGCGCGCAGCAGCAGGCGATCGAAGATCAGCGGGCTTTGCGACGGCTCAGGTGGTGACTGCTCAGGCATGGACGATAGTCTCACACCGCATCCGGGAAACACCACAGCTTCACAACACCGGCGCGGGCGGGTAGCGTTCCCGCATGGGGGAGCCGGTCAGCATCGCAGCCCTTCCGCGGCTCAAGCGCGCCGCGGAAACCGCCCGCGCGGTGCTGCGCGCCGCGCTCGATCTCGCCTTGCCACGGCTATGCGCGGTCTGCCGCGAGCCGGTCGAGGGCGAGGGGCTCTGCCCGGCCTGCTGGTCGAAGCTCTCCTTCATCGCGGCCGTATTGCGAACGGCTCGGCATTCCGTTCGTCTACGATCCGGTCCGGGCATCCTCTCCATGGAAGCGATCGCCGACCCGCCGGCTTATCAGCGTGCGCGCGCCGCCGTGCGCTTCGACGACATATCGCGGGCGCTGGTGCATGGGCTCAAATATGGCGACCGGCTCGACCTCGCGCCGATGATGGGCCGCTGGCTGGCCCGGGCCGGCCAAGAGCTTTTGGCGGAGGCGGATGCACTGGTGCCGGTGCCGCTGCACTGGCGCCGGCACTGGGCGCGGCGCTTCAACCAGTCGGCCATGCTGGCCGCCGCCGTTTCCAAGGCGAGCGGCGTGCCGATTGCCGGCCGCGCGCTCAAGCGGGTGAAATTCACCGCCCAGCAGGTCGGACTCTCGCGCACCCAGCGCGCCGCCAATATCCAAGGCGCCTTCCGGGTCCCGCCCGACGGCAAGGCCGAGGTGGTCGGCCGAAGGCTCGTTCTGGTCGACGATGTCCTCACCTCGGGGGCGACCGTCGAGGGTTGCGCCAAGGCGCTGCTGCGGGCCGGCGCCCGGAACGTCGACGTGCTGGTTTTCGCCAGGGTTGCCGAGGCAGGGCGGACATCCATATAAAGAGTTGATAAACTTAGGAAAGTCGTGAACTTAACGGCTCGTTATGGCTTCTGTCGAAATCTACACAAGAAAATTCTGCTCCTACTGCCACTACGCCAAGGAGCTATTGTCCCGGAAAGGGGTGCCCTTCCGTGAAATCGATGTCACGGGGAATGCCGATATGCGCCGGGAAATGACCGAGCGAGCGCAGGGTCGCAACACGCTGCCGCAGATCTTCATCGGCGCGAAGCATATCGGCGGCTGCGACGAGCTTTACGCGCTCGATGATGCCGGCGAGCTCGATCCGTTATTGCAAGGTGAGTGAGCGGCCGGCATGAGCGCGCCAGGAAGTTCAGCTTTTAAGGTCGGCCTGGTGCAGATGCGCTCGGGGCTCGAGCCCGCCGCCAATCTCGCGGCGGCGCGCGGCCTGATCGAGCAGGCGACGCGGGCGGGCGCGGACTATGTGCTCACGCCTGAGATGACCAACATCATGGAGATCAAGCGCGAACGGCTGTTCGCCGCGATCACCGAAGAGGAGCGCGACCCGACCTTGGCGGCTTTGCGCGAAACGGCGCGCAAGCATTCGATCTATCTGCATATCGGTTCGCTCGCGATCAAAGTCTCGCACGACAAGGCGGTAAACCGCTCGTTCCTGATCGACCGCCGCGGCGACATCGTCGCGCGCTACGACAAGATCCACATGTTCGACGTCGATCTCGCCAACGGCGAGAGCTATCGCGAATCGAACAATTTCCGGCCCGGCGAATTGGCGGTGCTGGCCGATCTGCCGTGGGGCCGGCTCGGCATGACGGTTTGCTACGATCTGCGCTTCCCCGCGCTTTATCGCGCGCTCGCGGAGGCCGGCGCGTCGTTCCTGGCGATCCCGGCCGCGTTCACCAAGCAAACCGGCGAAGCGCATTGGCATGTACTGATGCGGGCGCGCGCCATCGAAAACGGCTGCTTCGTCTTTGCCGCCGCCCAAGGCGGTGCACACGAAAACGGCCGCGCAACCTTCGGCCACTCGCTCGTGGTCGATCCTTGGGGCCAAGTGCTCGCCGAGGCCGGCAACGAGCCGGGGGTTATTCTTACCGATGTGGATCCAGCCGCGATCGCCGCGGCGCGTGCGCGCATCCCCTCGCTGCTGCATGGCCGGCGCTTCGAACTGATCGAGCCGATGGCCGAGCCGACCCATCTGCACGCCGTGCGAGGGTCGCTATGATCCGCTACACGCTCAATTGCGATAAGGGCCACACGTTCGAGAGCTGGTTCGCCAACTCGGCGGCCTACGACAAGCAGGCCAAACGTTCTCTGATCGCCTGCCCGGTTTGCAATTCCGCCAAAGTCGAAAAGGCGATCATGGCGCCGCGGCTTGGCCGCGGCGAGGCGGCCGACGAGGCTGCGGCTCCAACGCCGGTGCCGGCGCCCGCACCCGCCGCCGCACCGCCCGCTCCACCTTCGCCGGTCGCGATGATGTCGCCGGTGGAACGCGAGCTGCGCAACAAGCTCAAGGAGCTGCGCGAGCATATCGTCAAGAACGCGGATTATGTCGGGCCGCGCTTTCCCGAGCAGGCGCGCAAAATCCACTACGGCGAAGCCGAGCATCGCTCGATCTACGGCGAAGCGACGCCCGAAGAGGCCGAGGAGCTGCACGAGGAAGGCATCGCCTTTGCGCCGCTGCCGGTCCTGCCGGACGAGTTTAATTGACCGGCGCGTGCGTTATTCCGGGGCGCGGACCCGAAATCCCATAACCCCGCGCTCAAGCAAAGACGCATTGTCCTGAAACGATTGCGAGTATGGATTCCGGGCTCGCGCTTCGCGCGCCCCGGAATGACGAGCTAATAAACCCACAGCAACAACGCAACGCCTGCGACGACGAGCAGCATGCCGAGTGCTTCGCGCGCTGAGGTGGGCTGGCCGAACGCAATGCGCGCGACAAGCTGCGCGAACAGAACTTCGATCAGCGCCAGCGTGCGCACGCTGGCGGCCGTAGCGAGTGCAAAGGCCAAGAACCAGAATTGCGAGGCGACCGCGCCGGCAAGCCCCGCGGACAGCGAAGGCTTCCACGCGCGGAAAATCGCAAACAAGACTGTGGGGCTGCGCAGCGCGAGATACGCCGACAAGACCACCGCCTGCATGGCGATGCCGACCGCGAGCGTAAACGTTGCGGCCATCACGTAGTTGGGGAGCGCGAGATCGAGAATCGCGCCGCGAAAACCGATCGCCGACAGCGCGAACATGCCGCCGGAGGCGAGCCCGATCAGCGTCGGCCGTATCCCCCCGATCATGCCGCCGGGTTTTGTCGACATGATCACGACGCCTGACGTGGCGACGATGATGGCGGTCATCATCGGAACGGTCAGCGAGTCGCCGAGGAACAACAGGCCGAAGACCGCCACCTGGATCGGCTCGGTCTTGATGTAAGCGATGGTGACGACGAACGAGCGCTCGCCCATGGCGGCAAGCATGAGCGCGGTGGCGGCAACTTGGGCGAACGCACCGAGAATCGCCCAGGGCCAGAACAACAAGCCCGGCCGCGGCAACGGCGCGCCGGTCGCCAGCATGACGCCGAGCAGAAAAACGATCACGAACGGAAAGCCGAACAGAAAACGCACATGGGTCGCGCCGACAGTGCCGAGCTTGCCGGTCAGCTCGCGCTGCATGGCGTTGCGCAGCGTCTGCATGAAGGCGGCGATGACAGTGAAGACGGCCCAGAGCCAGGGCGTGACCAGTTGCGTCACGCCGGCTTCTCCGCGACCACCATGTAATTGACGTCGGTGTCGCGCGAGAGCTGCCAGCGGTCGGCCATAAGATTGTAGATGACGCCGCTCTCGCCGGTGATGCGCAACCCGCCCTGCTCGATCGCGATCTCGAGTTCGTCAGGCGTGACGAACTTGTCCCATCGATGGGTGCCGCGCGGCAGCCAGCGCAGAATATATTCGGCGCCGACGATGGCGAGCGCGAAGCTCTTGGCCGTGCGGTTGAGCGTGGCGACAAACAGAAGCCCGCCGGGCTTCACCATCGCGCCCGCGTGCGCGATGAAGAGGCCGACGTCGGTGACATGCTCGACCACTTCCATGGCGAGCACGACGTCGTACCATTCGCCGGCCTCGGCCAACTGCTCGGCGGTCGTGTTGCGGTAATCGATTGCAAGGCCGGATTGCGCGGCGTGTGCCTGCGCAACCGCAATGTTCTTTGCCGAAGGATCGGCCCCGACTACGGACGCGCCAAGCCGCGCCAGCGGCTCGCACAAGATGCCGGCCCCGCAGCCGATATCGAGGAAGCGCAGGCCCGAAAGGCTGCCGAGGCTCTTCGGATCGCGGCCGAAATGCTCGGCCGCCCGGTCGCGGATGTAGGTCAGCCGGACCGGATTGAACTTGTGCAAGGCGGCCATCGGCCCGTGCGGGTCCCACCACTCGCCGGCGAGCCGCGAGAAGCGGGCCACTTCGTCCGGGTCGACGGTTTCGGCGCCGTTCGGTTGCGGGTTCATGCGAAAGCCTGCTCCTGAGGCGTCACTTGTGGCCGGATTTTCCGGCGCTGAAAAGGGCCACCGCCCACTCGCCGCCAGCGGCGCAACAGCGCGTTGCGCTCGCTGCCAAGCTGAAGGAGGATATGCGCCACAACGGTCCTGAGCACGATAAAAACGGGGAGGAAGCGATGCAAAAACTTTTGTGCGGCCTTGCGGGATTGGCGACGGCATTCGCCATTGCCGGCGGCCCGGCACTTGCTCAGGACATCATCAAGATCGGCATTATCAATGCGTATTCCGGCCAGTTCGCCGACACCGGCATTCAGCTCGACAACGGCATCAAGCTCTATGTGAAGCAGCACGGCGACACGGTCGCCGGCAAGAAGCTCGAATTCATCCGCAAGGATGTCGGCGGCGTGGCGCCCGATCTCGCCAAAAGGCTGGCGCAGGAACTGATCGTGCGCGATCACGCCGACATTTTCGCGGGCTTCGCGCTGACGCCGAACGCACTCGCGGTCGCCGACATTTCCGCCGAGGCCAAGAAATTCATGGTGGTGATGAACGCGGCCACCTCGATCATCACCACCAAATCGCCCTATATCGCCCGCACCTCGACGACCACGCCGCAGCTCAATCAGACGCTCGGCACCTGGGCGGCGAAGAAGGGGGTGAAAACCGCCTACACCATGGTTTCCGATTACGGTCCCGGCGCCGACGCCGAAGGCGCCTTCCATACCGGCTTCAAGGAAGCCGGCGGCCAGATCGTCGGCTCGGTGCGCTTCCCGGTCGCCAATCCGGATTTCTCCGCCTTCGTGCAGCGCGCTAAGGATGCCAATCCGGACGCGATCTATATCTGGATCCCGGGCGGCGCCCAGCCGGCCGCCGTCGGCAAGGCGCTGGCCGAACGCGGCATCGATCCCTCAAAGGTCAAGGTGATGGGACAGGATTCGCTCGCCTTCGAAAGCGCGCGCAAAAGCATGGGCGAGATCGCGCTCGGCATCATTACCGTCAGCAACTACGATTCCAACATCAATTCGCCGCTCAATCATGAATTCGTCAAAGCCTATAACGAAGAGTTCCATCGCAATCCGGACATCTACTCGATCGGCGGCTATGACGGCACGCGGCTCATCTACGAAGCTTTGAAAAAGACCAATGGCAACGCCGACGGCGAAGCGCTGATCGCCGCCGCCAAGGGCATGAGCTGGGAAAGCCCGCGCGGCCCGATCACCATCGATCCGGAAACCCGCGACGTCATCCAGACCGTGCACATCTTCCAGGTCGAGAAGGTCGGCGACCAGCTTCTCAACGTGGAAATCGACAAGGTCGAGAACGTCAAGGATCCGGTGAAGGAGCGCATGAAGCACTGAGCGAAGTCTAGAGCGCAAATGTTGCAGATCGAATTGATCGGCGCTCTAATTTTTGGTGGAGCATGATCTTTTCGGAAAACGGGATTCCACTTTCCCGGATCATGCTCTAAGCCGCGAGGGTTGCCGCTCATGCCTCCAGTGTTCGGCGTGCTGTTCGACGGGCTGGCCTACGGGATGCTGTTGTTCCTGCTCTCGGTCGGCCTGTCGGTCACGCTCGGGATGATGAACTTCGTCAACCTGGCGCATTGCAGCTTCGCCATGCTGGGCGGCTACGTGACCGTGACCTTGATGAATGCGCTCGGCTGGCCGTTTCTCGCGACCTTGCCGGTCGCGTTCGCGGCGGCGGCCGCCGCCAGCGTCGTGCTGGAGCGTGTGTTCTTCCGCCGCTTCTATCGCGCCAGCGATCTCGAACAATGCCTGCTCACGATCGGCGTGGTGTTCGTGTCGATCGCGGCGGCCGCCTACATCTACGGCACCGATCAGCAGCCGCTGCAGCTGCCGGCCTATCTGCGCGGCTCGTTCGTGTTCGCCGGGTTGAATTTCGCCGCCTACCGGCTGTTTCTGATCGCAGTCGCGCTTTTGATCACCGTCGCGCTGATCGCCGGCATCGAGGCGACACGCTTCGGCGCGCAGGTGCGCGCGGCGGTGAACAATCAGCGCATGGCACGCGGGCTCGGCATCAATGTCGACGTGCTGTTCGCCATCACGTTCGCGCTCGGCAGCGGGCTTGCGGGCTTAGGCGGCGCGCTCGCGGTCGCCATGGTCGGGCTCGATCCGTCCTTCGCCTTTACGTATCTGATCTATGTGCTGATCGTGGTTTCGGTCGGCGGGCTTGGCTCGATCGCCGGCTCTTTCGCCGCCGCCATGGTGCTCGGCGTCAGCGACATTGCCGGCAAATATTATGTGCCGGCTATCGGCTCGGTTCTCATCTATCTGGTGATGATCGTGCTCTTGATGTGGCGGCCGCTCGGCCTGTTCGGGAGGCGCTAGCGCATGACTGATCAGGCGCTTGCGGCGCCGCGCGACTATCTGCAGGCGCAAATCCGCTGGCGATGGGGCGAGATCGTCTTCTGGCTGGCGACGCTTTTGCCGTTTGTTCTCACGCCGTCCTATCTGGTGCTGGCGAGTCAGATCGCGATCACGGCGCTGTTTGCGCTCTCGCTCGATCTGATCCTCGGCTTTTGCGGCATCGTCTCGCTCGGCCAGGCCGCCTATTTCGGCGTCGGCGCCTACACGGCGGGGCTGCTGTCCAAATGGGGTTTCGGCGAGCCGTTGTCCGGGCTTGTCCTTGCCGCGCTCGCCGCCGGCATCTTCGGCTATCTGACGAGTTTCATCATCGCGCGTTTTCGGCATCTGGCCTTGATCATGCTCACGCTCGGACTTGCCTTGCTGCTGCAGGAAATCGCCAACAGCGCAAGCTGGCTCACCGGCGGCTCCGATGGGCTGCAGGGCATCCACACCTGGCCGATCTTCGGCCGCTTCCGCTTCGATCTTTACGGCTACACCGCCTATAGTTATTCGCTCGCGCTCTTGTTTGTTGTGTTCTTGGTTGCGCGGCGGCTGATCCATTCGCCGTTTGGGCTGGCGTTGCGCGGCATCCGCGAGAACGCGACCCGCATGCCGGCTATCGGCGCGGCGACGCGTGGACATATCCGCACGATCTATACAATCGCCGCGGCGATCGCCGGCATCGCCGGCGCGCTGTTGGCGCAAACGACTGAAACGGTTTCGCTCGAAGTCTTGGGCTTCCAGCGCTCGGCCGATGTGCTGGTGATGCTGATCCTCGGCGGCACCGGCCGGCTTTATGGCGGGCTCATCGGCGCCGCGGTCTACATGGTGGCGCGCGATCAATTCTCCGGGCTCAATCCGCAATATTGGTATTTCTGGATCGGGCTGATCTTGATTGCCGTGGTCATGCTGCTGCCGAAAGGCATCCTCGGCGGTCTTTTGTTGCTCACGCCGCGCGCGAAGGAAAAGCCGTGAGCGAGATCGCGCTGTCCGCCCGCGGCCTCTACAAGAGCTTCGGCTCGCTGGTCGTCGCTTCCGACATCGAACTGACGCTGCCGGCCGGCGCGCGCTTTGCGCTGATCGGCCCGAACGGCGCCGGCAAGACGACGCTGATCAATCTCATGACCGGGATGCTGCGACCGGACGCCGGCCGCATTGTACTTGACGGCGCCGACATCACCGCGCTGCCGCCTGAGCAGCGGGTGAAGCGCGGGCTCGTCCGCACTTTTCAGATCAATGCGCTGTTCCCGCATCTCACCGCACTCGAATTGGTGACGCTCGCGGTGTGCGAACGCACGCGCGCCGTGCGCACCTGGTGGCGCAAGGTCAGCGCCTACCGGCACGAGATCGACGAGGCCTACGACATCCTGGCGGCGCTGTCGCTGACCGCCGTCTGTCACCGGCCGACCCGCGAGCTCGCCTACGGGCAGCAGCGCCTCCTGGAAATCGCGCTCGCCATGGCGACGCGGCCGAGGGTTTTGTTGCTCGACGAACCGGCCGCGGGCGTGCCGCGCGAAGACAGCGCCGAATTGTTTGCGGCCATCGCCGGACTGTCGCGCGAGATCACCGTGCTGTTCATCGAGCACGACATGGAGCTGGTGTTTCGCTTCGCCTCGCGCGTGATCGTGCTGGTCGGCGGCCGCGTGCTGGTCGAAGGCACGCCGCACGAAATCGCCTCCGACCCGCAGGTGCGCGCGGTCTATCTCGGGCGGGCGATGGGGAAGATCGCGCATGGCTGAGCCGCTCCTCGCCTTTTACGACGTCCGCGCCGGCTATGGCTCCGCCGTGGTGCTGGACGGCGTCGGCTTCGCGTTGCCGGAGCACGGCAGCCTTGCCGTGCTCGGCAGAAACGGCGTCGGCAAATCGACGCTTATGCTCACCATCATGGGTTATACGCGGATCGCGCGCGGCCGCATCGCCTGGCGCGGCGCAGATATAACGCGGCGCGCGCCGCACCGCCGCGCGCTCGCGGGCATCGGCTGGGTGGCCCAGGAGCGCGAGATTTTCACGACCCTGACGGTGGAGGAAAATCTCAACGTCGCCGCCCGCGACGGCCGCTGGGATCTGGCTGCGATCTACGATCTGTTTCCGCGGCTCGCGGAGCGGCGGCGCAATCTCGGCAACCAATTATCCGGCGGCGAGCAGCAGATGCTTGCGATCGCGCGCGCGCTGATGACCAATCCGGCGCTGTTGTTGCTCGACGAGCCGCTCGAAGGCCTGGCGCCGATCGTGGTCGAGGAGCTTGCCGCCGCGATCCGTAGGATGGCGAGCGAAGACTCAATGGCGTTCATTCTGGTCGAGCAACATGCCGATATCGCGCTGTCGCTGACCCAGAACGCGATCGTGTTGGAACGCGGCCGTGTTGTTTATCAGGGCGCCTCCGCCTCCTTGCTCGCCGATCACGCGGCGCTCGACCGGCTGATCGGGCTGCGGCTGGCTGAGGTGTGACTTCGTCACGCTGAGAGGACGCGCGGCATTGCAAGCCCCCTCGCCTCCGCGATCGTGGTCAGTTCTTCCCACAACTTGCCCGGGATCGGAATGCCGGACTTCCGCCGCGCGGCTTGCGTGCGCGCGGCGCGCTCGCCCGGCAGCCGGATTTCGTCAACGCCGGCTTGACGCGGCAACGATTTGATCGCGGCTGCGAGCGCATCGGCATCGCGCGCAAAATCCGCAACCGGCCGGAAAGCGGCAACGTCGACCGCGAGGATCGCGATGTTCTGCGACAGCGACTTGCGCCGCTCCGGCCCGAGCGCGCGCGCCTGGATCGGCGCCGCCGCCAGCACGCTCGCCAGCATCTCGAACATGAAACCAAGCCCCGAACCCTTGGCGCCGCCAAGCGGCAGCAAAATCTCCGCGCGATTGGAATCGGTGGTCAGTTCGCCCTCCTTGGTCAGCGCGCTGTTCGGCGGCAGCGAGGCGCCGGTGGCGCGGGCCTGCAGGATGGTGCCGTTGGAGATCGCGCTCGTCGCCATATCGAGAACGATGGCGCCGTCGCCGCTCGGCACCGCGATCGCGATCGGGCTGGTGCCGAGGCTTGCAACGCGGGCGCCGTGATAGGCGACGAAGGCCGGCCCGGCGCCCATGATGATCGCGGCGCAGCCGCGCTCCGCCATCCACTGCACATAGCGGCCGATGGCGCCGGTGTGCGTCGTGTCGCGCACGAGACCAAAACACACGCCGGCCTTGGCGGCGCGCTCGGCGGCAAGCACGATCGCCTGCATCATCGCCACCGGTCCGAAGCCTCGCCCGCCGTCAAGCACGAAAGTCGCGGCGCGATCCTGCGTGAGCGACGGCTTTGCCGCGACATCGATCTCGCCGCGCTCGATCATCCGCAGATAGAACGGCAACCGCGACACGCCGTGCCCGTCGACGCCGCGCAGGTTTGCCCAGACCAATCCGTCGGCGACGATGGCGGCGTCTTCGGGACGCGCGCCCTTGCCTTCAAGCGCGTCGCGAATGAAGCGCGATAGTTCCTCATGCCCGACGATGATTTTACTCTGGCTCACGCGCTTATTCTCTCGCTATCAATATGAGCGCGGCAGTCCGGGTCACGCGCGCGCCGGGAAATAGGTATCGAGCCAGCCGCGCAGCACGCTCCATACCCGCGCGGAATTCTCGTTGAACAGAAAGTGATCGACGCCGCTGAACAGATGCAGCTCGGCCGGCTCGCCGGCACGCTCGAACAGCGCGATCGATTGCTCGGTCGGCGTCACGGAATTGTTGGCCGCGTGGATCAGAAGGAGCGGCCGCGGCGCGATCTTGCCGATCACGTCCTCGGCGCGAAAGTCGAGCATGCTTTGCGCGGTCTCGGCCGGAAACATTTCTACCGCATTGGCGGCGAGCATCTCGACCTTCTGCTGGTCCAAACGCTCACGCACATGCGCCGGTATCGGAACGATGGCGTCGCGCGGGACCATGAGCGATTTGCCCGTTCGGGCGCGATAGGCGCGGCCTTCCTCCAGCATAGCGGTGAATTTGGCCCACGCTTCCGGCGTCGGATGCTGGCCGCGAAATTTGCGTTCGCCGTGGCCCCAACCGCCGTTTGACACGACCGCGGCGACGCGCGGATTCGTTGCCGCCGCATACACGGCAACCGCACCGCCGAAGCTCGAGCCGATCACGCCGATGCGATCCGGATCGACCGCCGGGTGGCGGGCAAGGAAATCGAGCGCGTTGCCGAGATCCTCCACCTGTTCGAGACAGATCACCCGGCCGAATTCGCCTTCGCTCTTGCCGCAGCCGCGCATGTCGAAGCGCAGCGTGACATAGCCGAAGTCGTTCAGCACCCGGGTCGGCTGCCGCACGCCCTCGGACTCGCTGTTGGTGCCGAAGCCGTGCAGCACGAGGAACGCGGCACGCTCTTCCCCCGACTGCAGGTCCGCCGGCGTGCCGAGCGCGCCGTGCAGTCGCAAGCCGGCCGACGGAATGCTGACGATTGCTTCTTCCATGGCGGGAACCGTGTCGCAGATCAGAGCGGACTGCAAGCCGGCATCGCTGTCAGCTCGCCACGAACAGAATGGCGGTCTCGCAGCGATCGAGCACGGCGGCCGCGGTGTTGCCGAAGAACAAGGTCTCGCCCGGCCGGCGCGTGACACCAAGCACGATCAAATCGTAGCCGCCACGCTCGGCAGCCTTGAGGATCGCATCTTCCGGGGCGACATCGAGGCGGAGGGCGGTGCGGATGCGCGCATCGTAGCGGTCCGCCAACTCGGCGATGTCCTTGAGCACGGCCTCTTCGTTGCGGCGCAGCGCAGCGCCGCGGCGGATGCGGCCGCGCCGTTCGCCGTCGGAACGGCCGCTCGCCACATAGAGCGCGCTCACCCGCGAGCCACCTGAGCGAGCGAGCGCAAATGCGACTTCGGCGGCGCGGCGGGAGACATCCGTGCCGTTGACCGGAATGAGGATTTTGCCGATCGGTTCGTTGCCGCGGGCGAGATCGCCGCCGGCGATGGCCACCGCAAGCGGCCCATCAAAGCCATCGGCGATGCGCGTGATCTCCGGGCTGAAGCCGCCGCGTGGACCGCGGGCGTTTTCAATGCCGACGATCAGGAGGTCGTAGCCCTTCTGCGCCTCGTCGGCGATTGCCCTGGAGCTCGTCGCTCTTCGCGCGCGCGTTGTCACCTCGACCGCCCCGCGCGTTTGCTCGTCCGGATGTGATGCAAGCGTGACGGTGCTCTCGGCGGCCTCCTGAACCTTTCGCTGCGACTCTTGCTGGTGTTTTTCGGCCGCGCGGCCCGGCCATCGTCCGGGGCCGAGCTGGATGATGGTGGTCGGCTTGACGCCCGAACCCGCGATGGCGCCGCCAATGCGCGACGCGAAAGTGCCGTTGGCGCTGCCGTCGACCGCGAGCAAGAGGCGCTCGAGATTCGGCACGAAGCCGCGCGCGTCGAGCTCCTCGCGCTCGAGCCGCTGGCGTTCCGCCTCGCTGAGTGGTAGTCGCCGCAGCGCCCAGCGCAGCATCGGCGGCATCGCGAGCGTGGTGATCACCGCCATGCCGACAATGAGCGTGTAGAGGTTCTGACTGAAAACGCCGGCCGACAGGCCGATCGAAGCGACGATCACCTCGGTCGAGCCGCGCGCATTCATCGCGCAGGCGAGCGCCAGCGATTCCCGGCGATTCAAGCCGCCGAGCTTTCCGCCGACAAAGGCGCCGGCGAACTTGCCGAAACTCGCGATGATGATGAGACCGGCGGCCAGCACCAACAGATTTGGATTTTTCAGGATGGTGAGGTCGGCGCTCAATCCCGACAAGCCGAAGAAGACCGGCATGAACAAGGCCGCGATCAGGCCGCGCAATTGCTGGTCGATGTGGCGGGTGAGGATCGGCGATTCGCCGACCAGGACGCCGGCGACGAAAGCGCCCAGCACGGTCTGCACGCCGATCGCGTAAGTGATCAGCGCCATCGCGATCATGATCAACAGGATGACCGTGATGACCGCGTATTCGCTCGCGAAGTTGTCGTTGGTCCAGCGGATCAGCCAAAATACGACGCGCCGGCCGACCGTGAGGCTGAACGCCAGAAACGACAGCGTGCCGAGAATGGCGAACGTCGCCGAGCGCACATCGATCGTGCCGGACGATGCGAGCCCGAACGAAATGGCGATGATGATCCAGCCGCTGGAATCCTCTAGGATGGCCGAGGCGACGATGATCTGGCCGACATCGCGGCGCATGAAATTCATCTCGCGTACGACCATGGCGACGATCTTGATCGAGGAGATCGAGAGCGCTGTGGCAAGGAAAAGCGAGGAGACGAAGCGCGCTTGCGGGTTCGGCAGGATCGAATCCGGCAGCATTTCGCCGAGCGCAAAGCCGCAAATGAAGGGCAACGCCACGCCGGCGGCGGCGACCGCGATGGCCGCGCGGCCAACGCGGCGGACGAGACGCAGATCGGTTTCCATTCCGGTCAATAGCAGCAGCATCAGGATGCCGAGCTGAGACACGGCATTGATCATGCTTTTCTGCTCGGGCGTGCCGGGAAACAGAATGTGCTGGCAGTCCGGCCAGAGCAGGCCGAGAACCGAGGGACCGAGCAGAACGCCGCCAAGAAGCTGGCCCATGACGGCGGGCTGGCCGAGCTTCTGCATGATTTCGCCGAGCCCGCGGCCGATCAGCAGCAGTAGGCCCAATTGCACGAAAAACAGCGCCTCGGAACGGCCGGAGGCATTCGGCTCAACGGCATGGGCTACCGAGGTGAGCCCAACCAGCACGACCAGGGCTGCGGGCAAGGCGCGCCGGAAAAGGCTTTTCGCCGCCACCGCGCGCCCTTCCGGCGAGCGGCTGTGGGGAGAATGCGGTGCAGCGCACCGCCTGGAGCGATCGTCGGCCAAGGTCGTGCGGACCCCCGCAATGCCTCAATCAACGACGTGCGGGTCGCGGTGTTCCGTTGGTTCTATGCGCCTTCCGACCGGGTCGCCGCGTCCACCGCCCGGGTCGGCCAGCGCTCATGGGTCAGCGGGACGATCATGCGGATGGTGAAGCCGTCCCGCGTATAGGCGGAATGGACTTCGCCGTTCATCTGCCGCTCGATCACGAGCGCGATCAGGCGCGAGCCAAAGCCGGAGCGGCGCTGCCGGCGCACCGGCGGGCCGTCACGCTCGATCCAATCGAAGGTCAGCGTCATCCCCCGGCTGGTCGGCGCCACCGACCAGCTCAGCTCGAGCCGGCCGTGCGGCGTCGACAGGCTGCCGTGCTTGACCGCGTTAGAGACAAGTTCGTGCAACGCGGCGCTCAAGCTGAATGTCGGATCCGGCTCGAGATTGACATGCGGGCCGCTGAACGACGTGCGTTCGAGAAAAGGCCCCAGCACCAGACGCAGCAGCTCGTTGAGCGAGGTCGATTTCCAGCCGGCTTCGGTGATCAGGCGGTGCGCGTTCGCGAGCGCCATGACGCGCGCCTGATAATTGCTCGTGAGCTCGGCCATGTTGCGCGAGCTGCGCGCGGTCTGGGAGAACAGCGCGAGCAATTGCGAAAACAGATTGCCGGAGCGGTGGCGGAGCTCGCGGATCATCAGCTCGTGGCGCTGTTCCAATTGCCGCCGTTGAATGACGCCGGCGACGAGGTTGGCGACGGCGGCGAGAAACGACAAATCCTGCGCGGTGAATTCGCGGCGACGGGCGGTGCAAACGCCGAGCACGCCGTAAGCACGGCCGTCCGGACCGGCGATAATCGTGCTCATGCCGCTGACGCAGCTATGGGCGCGCAGATAATGCGGAACGGTAAAGCGCGTCTCGGCGTCGAAATCCGTGCTGACGACCGGAACGGAAGCGCCCAGGATGTAGCGCGCATAATCGTCGCGCTCCTTCGACAGCACGATTGAGCCGATGCAGCCTTGCTTCCAGCCGAAGCCGGCGCGCAACAGGAGGTCGGCGTCGCCCGGCATCAATTCCAGCACCTTGACGAAATCGACCGGCAGCGTGAGCGCGACCGTGCTCACCACATCGTTGAGGAGCCGCTCGATGTCTGTCTCGGTTAGCGCCCGTTCGCCAAGTTGCGCCAGTGCTTCTTGCTGCTTGGCGCGGCTGCGCAATTCCTCCTGCAGCCGGATCCGCTCTGTGACCTCGTGACAAATTCCGAGCATGCGCACTGCGACGCCTTGCTCGAAGATCACCTGGCCCGACGCCTCGATCCAGCAATCCTCGCGCTGCTGCCCCGGGATCACCCGATACCTGACCCAGTAAGGCTTGCCGGTTTGCAGCGCGTCCTTGATGGCCTGGACAACGCGCGGCCGATCCTCTTCGTGTACGTCGCGCTCGAAAAAGGCGTAAGTGCCGTCGAATGTGCCGGGCGCCAGGCGATGAATTGCCTCCATGTTGCTCGACCATGTGACGGTGTTGGTGGCGAGGTCCCACGACCACACCCCGATACGCCCGGCTTCGAGCGCACTGCGGACCGTGGCGAAATGCGGAAAGAAGCCTGCCGCAACCTGGTCCGGAGTACCTTCCGGTTGCACGACCGACACACTTTTGAGATCAGGCCGTTCCATACTCTTACAGTTCGACCTCATCCCGGCGCGGGTCAAGGGCCGCATGTTTGAATCGCGAGGCCAAAACGGCGTGCCCGTGTATGCGTTCGCGCCAACAGGCAAAGCCCACATGGGAAAAAAGGGTCGAAGCCCAACGAGAAACCAAGCGGCAAAAAGAAGCTATTGCCAAAGCCGGAGCGCAATCGCTTCAGATTGAATTGATCGGCGCCCTAACTTTTTGGCGAATCATGATCTTTCTGGAAAACTGGTCTCCACTTTTCCGGATCATGCTCCAATCATCGCACCGGGCCGAGTGCCGGTATGGTTGCCGGCAACAATCGGGCGCGCCGCCGTTTTGGTTGCGCGACGCGCTTGCTCAATAAAGCGCGCGCGAATTGAGACTCTCGTTCCACGCGCCGCGTGAATAAATACCCAAGTCGTGGGGGCCGGCCGAAATACGCGCCGTCTTCATGCCGGCGGCACTGCGTTCAAACGCACCATCCGGCCGGCTATCGACCGGCGTATCGCTTGCCACGTTGCGCTGATCGCCGGGCAGAACGATCACCATCGTGCCGACCGACACGCGCCGATAGAGATCGATGACATCGTCGTTACGCATGCGGATACAGCCGCTGGAGACTTGCGTGCCGATCGAGGCCGGATTGTTGGTGCCGTGAATGCGATAATCGGTGTTGCCGAGATAAAGCGCGCGCGCACCGAGCGGGTTGCCCGGGCCGCCGCCGACCCAGCGCGGCAGATAAGGCTGACGTGCGATCATTTCCGCGGGCGGAATCCAATCGGGCCATTCGGATTTGCGCGATATCCGCTCAACGCCCGACCAGGTGAAGCCCTTGCGCCCGACGCCGATGCCGTAGCGAACCGCCTGGCCGCCGCCGAGCGTCAAATAAAGAAAGGTATGCGGCGTGTCGACGATGATCGTGCCGGCCCGCTCCTTGCCCGGATAGGGCACGACCTGGCGCTGCAGCGCCGGGGCAAGTTCGCCGTCTGCATTGGGCTGTTCGGTTTGCGGCAGCGCCTGACCGTATGGTGCGGACTGTCCAAACAGCGCGCGGTCGCGCTCAAACCAGCCGCCAAAGAGCGTTTGCGACGATGCGGACGTGGCAAAGGACGTAGCCCAAAACGCGACGAACGCCGCACCGGCCAACGCCGTCCATGCGCGCTGCGGCAGGTTGACCCCCGACATCAGCGAAACTCCGACTTGCGCGTTCCGCCCATCAATGACCGATGGAAGTAAAAGTTCAGCCCGAGAGATCGCGGTGTTTTTTGATCAAATTGTGCGGATTTTGGTTAAACAGTGCAGCGCTGAAACACATTGGCCAGCCGTGGCGAGGAGATCGGGCTGAAGGCGCGATCGCAGCCGACCGGAATCTTCTCGCGCAACGATGGTGCGGACGGCACCGGCATCTCGGTTTTGTCCGTGGGCGCGGAAAGCGGCAAGCGATCGCCTTTCAAGGTGCGATCGACCGGCACGGCAGGCGTGAACGAAAGGAAGCCAGTGCTCGGAAAGGATGGGAAGGCGACAAAGCTTGCAAACAACAGACCAGAAACCACAGCAGCCGTTCGTACAAACAGAATGCGTCCCATGGGGCGCTCCGCCGATTTCACTCCCCGCTTTTCCCCGACGCACCGTCAAAAGGCGGCGCGGGAACAAAACGAAACGTGCGTGTGCAAGTTCCGTCGAGGCTTTGTTTTCACCGGCTTGTGATGCGAAGGCTCACACTTGCGTGAAGCGAGGGAGCGCAGCGCGCGTCGGTTAGAATCAATTCGCGCTCTAACTTTTTGCTGCAGCATGCGCTTTTCGGATCGAGCGCAGCGCAGCCGTTTTCGGATCGCGCTTCAGAGCGGAACAGTTCGGAGGAACAAACAAAAGCGCCGCGGTTTATCCAAGCGACCGGCCATCCTTTCCCCCTCCCCCCGTGCTTGGTCGGTCATTCTGGGCGCAGCCGACGGACCGATCGGCTGCGCCCTAATTGTTTCTCGGCGGCGACAATCTTTGCCGGGCGGCAATTTTTTGCGAAACGTGGTTCCGCGTTTTTTCGGCGTCACGCGCGCGCTGATCCTAATCCATCATCACAGTGCGATGATGAATGTAGCTCGCGCGGCCGAAGGCGCCCGCAACCAGTCGCGACTAGAAATGACGATCAGAAGAATTACGCCGTCGCCTGCCGCTCGCGCGGCCGCGCCTTGCGCCCGAAGAACAGCGCCTGGCTGGCGACGGCGGAAACGACCGCAAGCTGGAACGGCTTGGCGATCAGGAAGGCCGGCTCCGGGCGCTGCCCGGTGAGGAAGCGTTCGGGATAAGCGGTGATGAAAATGACCGGCACTTCGAGGGAGGCGAGCAGTTCGTTGACCGCGTCGAGGCCCGAGCTGCCATCGGCGAGCTGGATATCGGCGAGGATGAGGCCCGGCCGCTTTTGACGCGCGAGCGCGACCGCTTCGCTATGGGTGCGGGCAACGCCGATAACCCGGTGGCCGAGACTTTCGACCAGCGCTTCGATGTCCATAGCGATGAAGGTCTCGTCCTCGATGATCAGGACGTCGGTCGCGATCTCGGCCGCAAGCTCGCGGCCGGATTCTTCGACCAGGCCCCGCAGGGTCGGAAGGTCGACTTCCAGGATCTGCGCCGCCTCATCCTCGGAGAAGCCTTCCAGCGCCACCAGCAGGAAGGCCTGCCGCGGGCGCGGGGTGATCTGGGTGATGTGCTGTTCCGGCGCCAGATTCGGAGCCGTGGCGGCATCCGCCTTGCCGTTCAGCGTCACGGAATTCCAGATTTTGGCAAACAGGCGGTACAAGGCAACGCGCTGATTTGGCAGTGATTCCAGCGACTTAGGATCAGTGATCAGGGATTCGAGCGTAGCCGCCACATAGGCATCGCCAGAGGCCTGGCTGCCAGTGAGCGCACGGGCATACCGACGCAGGAACGGCAGATGCTGCACTACGGCTTGCGAGGTCGACAAAGGACACCCTCCCCTTTCGGCTACCCAAAGCTACCGCTAGAACGCCACCCGGCAAAGAAAGTTCCAAAAATAGTTCCGGAGCCCGGAACCAACGCCACAGCCGCGCGTTGGTGAGGATGGAAGCGGGGACTATGCCTTTGCACCATGGGAACGCGGCGATGGGGGCATGACGAAAAATGAGCAGTAAGCCAGTTAACATTCAACCGCCGGCGCCGGATTCGGACAAGCCGGAAGCCCGAGACGACATGGGCAAGCCAGCAACCCACCGCAAGAGCGAGGTACGGCTCGGTCGCGAAGTGCAAGCGCGCATCGGCCAGCAACTGCGAGCGATGTACGACGACGTCGTGCGCGAGGGAGTACCAACGCATATCGCCGACCTGGTTCGGCGGCTTAGCGAACAAGATGATGGGGCGGCATGAAACTAGACCCGGCCATACGCGACCAAGTGTTGGCGACGGTGCCGAGTTTGCGCGCGTTCGCCATCTCGCTGTGCGGCAATATCGATCGCGCCGACGATCTGGTGCAGGAGACGTTGCTGCGCGCGCTCGCTCATATCGATTCGTTCCAGCCCGGCACCAACATGCCGGCTTGGTTGTTCACGATCTTGCGGAACCTCTTCCGCTCAGAATACCGCAAGCGGCGGCGCGAGGTGGAAGACGCCGACGGCCGTTACGCCGAAAGCCTCAAGTCGCATCCGGAGCAGACCGGCCGGGTGGAGTTCAGCGAATTCCGCGCCGCGCTGGCGAAGCTGCCGTCCGATCAGCGCGAGGCGTTGATCCTGGTCGGCGCGTCGGGCTTCTCCTATGAGGATGCGGCCAACATCTGCGGCTGCGCGGTCGGCACCATCAAGAGCCGGGTGAACCGGGCGCGCACGCGGCTGGCCGACCTGTTGGCCATCGACAGCGTCGACGATTTCGGCCCGGATCGTGCCACCCGCGCCGTGTTGGCCGGCGGCGGACGGAATTAGACAACAAGCTCAATCCATCGGCTGCGAATTTTGATTCGGTGGTCATGCCCGCGCTTGTCGCGGGCATGACGCCTTAAGCGCTGTGCGCGAACCAAAGACGTGGATGGCCGGAACAAGTCCGGCCATGACGCAGGTGAACTCAAACCCCGAGTCCATAACCCCCAAGTCCATAACCCCCAAGTCCACAACCCCAAATCCATAACCCCAAGTCCTTCTCACCAGCTAAAACATCGTATTGGAATTAGCGGCCTGTTCGGGGATTTCCTGACGCACGTCCCAGTGTTCGATCACCTTGCCGTTTTCCAGCCGGAAGATGTCGATGATGGCGTTGCCGCGGCTGCCGGGCGTCGGCACGTTGTGGACGTGCAGGATCACATAGTCGCCGTCGGCGAATACGCGCTTGATCTCGCTGTGATAGTCGGGAAATTTCTCGCGCAGAAAGGCGAGGAACGCCTTCAGCCCCTCCGCTCCATCGGCAGCGCGCGGATTGTGCTGGATGTAGCGCGGGCCGAGGAATTTCGACGCCGCCTCGAAGTCTTTCTGGTTGATGGCGGCTTCGTAGAGCTGCAGCACGACCTTCTTATTTTCCTCCATCTGCTTGGCGTCGGCGGCGTAGGCTGCCGGCGCAAGCGCAATCGTCGCGGCGATGAGAAACAGGCGAAGCATGGCGGGCTCCTGTTTGGTGGTGGGGCCAATCACATATGCGACGGCAGCCAGAGCGCCAAAATCGGAAACGCGATCAAGATCACCAGCCGGATCAGGTCGGTGAGGATGAACGGCAGCACGCCGCGGAAGATCGTCGAAAACGTCACCTCCTGCACGACACTTTTGATGACGAACACGTTCATGCCGACCGGAGGATGGATCAGTCCGAGCTCGACCGTCATGACGATGATGACGCCGAACCAGATCGGATCGAAGCCGAGCTGCATGATGACCGGAAAGATGATCGGGATGGTCAGAATGATCATCGCCAGTGAATCCATCAGGCAGCCGAGCACGATGTACATCACCATGATCAGCGCGAGCACGCCGTAGCGCCCGAGCCCGAGCGCGGTGAGGAAGGCCGTCACCTTTTGCGGGGTCTGCGTGACAGTGAGGAAATAGCCGAACAGCAGCGCGCCGATCAGCACCGTGAGCACCGCGGCGGCGGTGCGCACGGCTTGCAGGAGCGAGCGGCGGATTTGCAGGCCATCGAGCTTGCCGCGGATGACTC
>CAVREN010000108.1:0-70337 GCA_963720115.1 uncultured Alphaproteobacteria bacterium | reverse complement strand
ATTTACCGCGGTTCTCCCTTAGAAGCCGTTGCGCTCCGGCTTCCGCGCCGGCGGTCTGGGGCCAAATTTCGATGGAGAGTTGATGATGGGTTACAGCGTCGCCGTCGTCGGCGCGACCGGCAATGTGGGCCGCGAAATGCTCGATATCCTGGCCGAACGGGAATTTCCCGCCGACGAGGTGGTCGCGCTCGCCTCCCGCCGGAGCCTGGGCGTGGAAGTCTCTTTCGGCGACCGGACGCTGAAGGTCAAAGCGCTCGAGCATTTCGATTTTTCTTCGATCGACATTTGCTTGATGTCGGCGGGCTCGGCGATATCGAAGGAATGGTCGCCGAAAATCGCCGCCGCCGGCGCGGTGGTGATCGATAACTCGTCGTGCTGGCGCTACGATTCCGACGTGCCGCTGGTGGTGCCGGAGGTCAATGCCGACGCGGTCGCGGGCTTCCGCAAGCGCGGCATCATCGCCAATCCCAATTGCTCGACCGTGCAGCTCGTGGTGGCGCTCAAGCCGCTGCACGACCGCGCCAAGATCAAGCGCGTGGTGGTGGCGACCTATCAGTCCGTTTCCGGCGCCGGCAAGGATGCGATGGACGAATTGTTCGCGCAGACCAAGTCGGTGTTTCAGCTCGACGAAGTCCCGGCGAAGAAATTCCCCAAGCGGATCGCGTTCAATCTCATCCCCCACATCGACGTCTTCATGGAGGACGGCTACACTAAGGAAGAGTGGAAGATGGTGGTCGAGACCAAGAAGATTCTCGACCCGAAGATCAAGCTCACCGCCACCTGCGTGCGCGTGCCGGTCTTCATCAGCCATTCGGAAGCGGTCAATATCGAGTTCCAGGATCCGATCACGCCCGATGAGGCGCGCGATATCCTGCGCAATGCGCCGGGCTGCATCGTCATCGACAAGCACGAGCCGGGCGGCTATGTCACGCCGTACGAGGCCGCCGGCGAGGACGCGACCTATATCAGCCGCATCCGCGAAGATGCGACGGTCGAGAACGGCCTGTCGATGTGGGTGGTCTCCGACAATCTGCGCAAGGGCGCGGCGCTCAACGCTATTCAGATCGCCGAGTGCCTGCTCAAGCGCAACCTGATCACCGCCAAGAAGAAGGCGGCGTAGTTGTTGTAGCAGTCGCGGGTCATTCCGGGGCCGAGCGTCGGCGAGGAGCCCGGAATCCATATTCGCTGAAATCCCAGAAGGGCGCCCCGAGTACTGTCCTGTTGACAGGGGTTATGGATTCCGGGCTCGCACCTACGGTGCGCCCCGGAATGACGTGACCTAGAATGGCCGCGCATTAGCGCTCACCCGAGCGGCGCAAACTTACCCGTCGCTTCATCGCGGATCGACAGTTCGCCGGTGGCGACGCCGAAATAGGCGCCGTGGATGGCGACCTGGCCGGACGCGATCAGCTCGCGCAGCCGCGGAAATGTTTTGAGATTGTCGAGGCTGTTGGCGACGTTCGCCTGTTCGAGCCGGGTTATGTAATCCGCCCAGGACAGCTCGTCTTGCGGGCCGGCCTTCTCCGCCGCCGGCGCCATCAGCCGCATCCAGTTGCCGATGAAGTCGCCGGGCGAGAGCGGCTCCGCCTTTTCGGCAAAAGCCTTCACGCCGCCGCAGCGCGCGTGCCCGAGCACGACGATATGCTGGACCTTCAGCGCCGCGACGCCGAATTCGAGCGCGGCCGAGACGCCGTGCGCGTGCCCGTCGGGCTCGTAGGGCGGCACGATATTGGCGACGTTGCGCACGACAAATAATTCGCCCGGGCGCGCATCGAAAATGACTTCCGGCGACACGCGTGAGTTGCAGCAGCCGATCACCATCACGTCCGGCGACTGCCCGGCCTCCGCGAGTTCGCGATAGCGATCCTGTTCGTGGCGCAAGCGGCCGTCGGCAAACTGGCGATAACCTTCGACGAGCCGATGGGGAAAAGGCATGTTCGCAACCGTCCATTGACGTTAGAGCGCAATCGTGTCCGGTTGAAACGACGAGCGCTCTAACTTTTTGGTAGAGCATGATCTTTTTCGGAAAGACCGATTTCCACTTTTCCCGATCGTTGCTCTGGCGGCGCCATGCCTAGCCGACCGACGCCTATTCGGAAAGGGGCGGAAATTTTGCATTCGGCAGGCCATTTGCAGGATAGCCACGAGCATTGTTCTTGGTTACCTCTTCGGCCTCGATTGCTGGACAAGGAGCCACCATGACCGTTCGCCCGCGGCGCAGCATGCTTTACATGCCGGGATCGAATGCGCGCGCCATGGAGAAGGCGCGCGAACTGCCGGTTGACGCCGTCATCTTCGATCTGGAAGACGCGGTCGCTCCAGATGCCAAGGCCACGGCGCGCGCGCTCATCGTCGAAGCGCTCAAGAAAGGCGGCTTCGGTCATCGCGAAGTGCTGGTGCGGATCAACGGCCTCGACACCGCCTGGTGGCGCGACGACTTGGCCGTCGCCGCCGCCGGCCCGGACGCCGTGCTGGTGCCGAAGATTTCCACGCCCGAGCAGATTCGCGAAGTGGCGAAGCATCTCGTGGGCGTCCGTGCCGATGCGAAGGTGCGGCTTTGGGCCATGATGGAAACGCCGCTCGCCATGCTCAATGCGCGCGAGATCGCGGCGGCGGCGCTCGACCAGGATACGCGCCTTGCCGGTTTCGTCATGGGCACGAACGATCTCGCCAAGGACACACGCGCGCGCATCCTGCCCGGCCGCGCGCCGATGCTGCCCTGGCTGATGAATTGCGTTGCGGCCGCGCGCGCCTACGGCCTCGATATCCTGGACGGCGTCTACAACGAGCTCGGCAATGCCGAAGGCTTCGCCGCGGAATGCGCGCAGGCGCGCGATCTCGGCTTTGACGGCAAGACGCTGATCCATCCGCAGCAGATCGCGCCATGCAACGCCGCTTTCTCGCCGAGCGAGGAGGAGGTGGCATGGGCGCGAAAAATCATCGCCGCGTTCGATCAACCGGAGAATGCCAGCAAAGGCGTGCTGCAGATCGACGGCCGCATGGTAGAGCGGCTGCATGCCGACATGGCGCAGCGGACGGTTGCGATCGCTGATGCGATCATAGCTCGCATTCGTTGACGCTGCGCCGTAGCCTCGACTAATTTCGGCAGCATTACCTACCCTTTTCTCCATTCAGGATGACCGTCATGCGTGCACTGTCTCCCGCGTCGATTCGGCCGCCCTTGGCGCGATATAGCCACGGGATCGCCGTGCCGGCGGGCCACCGGCTGGTGTTCACTGCGGGGCAACTCGGCATCGCTCATGACGAGAGAATTCCTGAGGACAGCGAAGCGCAGGCCGATCTCTGCTTCGCAAACATAGCGGCGATCCTGGCCGAAGACGGGATGACGCTGGCGAACGTCGTCCGCCTCAGCGTCTATGTGACGGCCCGTGAGCACATGCAGGGCTACAGGCGGTCACGCGACCGGCAATTTCCGGGGACGCCGCCGACGACGACGCTGATAATGGTATCCGGCTTAGCGCGGCCGGAATTTGTGGTTGAGATCGAAGCCATCGCGGCCGCTCCCGAGCGCGTTGGCCAGAGCGCATGAGCACCAAGGGCATCGTCAAGTCTTCAGCCGGTAGCCGGTCTTGAAGATCCACCAGACAACGGCCATGCAGACCGCGAGAAACAGCACGATGGCGGCGATGCTGCTCTCGATATTGACGTCCGCCAATTCGAAAAAGCTCCAGCGGAATCCGCTGATCAGATAGACGATCGGGTTGAACAGCGACACCGTCCGCCAGAACGGCGGCAGTACGCTGGTCGAGTAGAAGGTGCCGCCCAGGAAGGTCAGCGGCGTGATGATCAGAAGCGGCGCCACCTGCAGCTTGTCGAAGCCGTCCGCCCAGATGCCGAGAATGAAGCCGAACAGGCTGAAGCTGACCGAGGTCAAAATCAGGAAGGCGAGCATCCAGCCCGGATGGGCGATCCGCATCGGCACGAACAAGGCCGAGGTCCCAAGGATGATCAATCCCAGCACGATCGACTTGGTGGCCGCCGCGCCCACATAGCCGATGACAATCTCGAGCGCGGACGTGGGTGACGACAGAACCTCGTAGATCGTGCCGGTGAAGCGCGGGAAGTAGATGCCGATGGCGGCATTGCTCACGCTTTGGGTGAGCAGCATCAGCATCATCAGGCCGGGCACGATGAAGGCGCCGTAGCTCACGCCTTCGATCGTCGAGATCCGCGAGCCGATGGCGGCGCCGAACACGACGAAATAGAGCGACGTGGAAATCACCGGCGAGACGATGCTTTGCAGCCAGGTGCGCTGGGTGCGCGCCATCTCCATCCGGTAGATTGCAGAGACCGCGTAGAGGTTCATGCGCCGTTCCTCAGCAGGCTGACGAAGATGTCCTCGAGCGAAGTCTGCGTCGTCGCGAGGTCCTTGAAACGCACATCGGCGTCGCGCAGCGCGTCAAGGAGATCGGTGATGCCGGTATGTTCGCTCTGCGTGTCATAAGTATAGATGAGCTTGCAGCCATCATCGGCGAGCGTGAGCGGAAATTTGGCAAGCAACGGCGGCAGCGCGGCAAGCGGCGTGCGCAGCTCCAGCGTCATCTGCTTTTTCCCGAGCTTGCGCATCAGCTCGTCTTTCTGCTCGACCAGGATCAGTTCGCCTCGGTTGATGACGCCGACCCGGTCGGCCATCTGCTCGGCTTCCTCGATATAATGGGTGGTCAGGATGATGGTGACGCCGGAGGCGCGCAGCGCCCGCACCATTTCCCACATGTCCTTGCGCAACTCGACATCGACACCGGCGGTCGGCTCGTCGAGAAACAGAATCTGCGGCTCGTGCGCCAACGCCTTGGCGATCATCACACGGCGCTTCATGCCGCCCGAAAGCGTGGCGATCCTGGCGTCCTTCTTCTCCCAGAGCGAAAGATCCTTGAGCACCTTCTGAATGTAGGCCGGGTGGCTCGGTTTACCGAACAGGCCGCGGCTGAAGGACACGGTCGACCACACCGAGGTGAACATGTCGTTCGCCAACTCCTGCGGCACGAGCCCGATCAGCGAGCGGGTCGTTCGGTATTCGCTGCCGATGTCGCGGCCGGCGACCAGCACGCGGCCGCTCGACGCCGTGACGATGCCGCAGATGATGCTGATCAGTGTCGTCTTGCCGGCGCCGTTCGGCCCGAGCAATGCGAAAATCTCGCCGCTGCGGATCTCGAGGTTGATGTCCTTGAGCGCCTGAAAACCGGAAGCGTAGATTTTGTTCAGATGCGAAACAGAAATGGCGGGGGTCATTGTATTTCTTTCGTCATTCCGGGTCCGAGCAAAGCGCTCGCCGCCAACTAGGTTGGCTGTCGCCGACCTGGTATCTTGCTGCGTATCTTGCTGCCGAACTCGGGAACACCCGAGTTCGGTGGCGCCTCGGAATGACGGCGGCTCACACCCAAGGCCGCGCCGCCTTGGCCTTTTCCTCGAAGCCCGCGATCTTCGTGCTCTTGGCCATGGTCAAGCTGATATCGTCCAGGCCCCCGAGCAGGCAGTGCTTGCGGTGCGGATCGATCTCGAATTTGATGACGCCGCCGTCCGGGCCGCGGATTTCCTGCTTTTCCAGATCGACCGTCAGGGTCGCATTGGCGCCGCGCTCGGCGTCGTCGAAAAGCTTCTCAATGTCCGCCGGCGAGACCTGCACCGGAAGAATGCCGTTCTTGAAACAGTTGTTGTAGAAAATGTCGCCGAACGAGGTCGAGATCACGCAGGTGATGCCGAAATCCTGCAGTGCCCAGGGCGCATGCTCGCGCGATGAGCCGCAGCCGAAATTGTCGCCGGCGACCAGAATCTTCGCCTTGCGATAGGCCGGCTTGTTGAGCACGAAATCAGGATTCTCGCTGCCATCGTCGCGATAGCGCTTCTCGGCAAACAGGCCCTTGCCGAGGCCGGTGCGCTTGACGGTCTTCAGGTATTGCTTGGGGATGATCATGTCGGTGTCGACATTGATCATGTTCAGCGGTGCGGCGACGCCTTCAAGCCTGGTGAACTTATTCATCCCGGAACTCCGGCTACTTTGGAATGATTTTGTTTCGTGATGCGACCGGCTTTTGTCAAGGCTGGTCTCGGGAAAGCCTGCTATTTTGCGGCCCGTCATGCGGCGGCAGCATGATCACGGGCGGATGCGAAGACGAGACAAGCGGTATATGTAGGCGCGCTGGCGGCGTTTTTCACCCTACCCGCAGCAGCCGGCAAGGCCACAGTGCATCCGCGATAAGGCCGGCACTATCGCCCCGATCTGCGCCTTTTCGTCGTCCGCCGATTGCATCCATGCCGCGCTGGTCGGGCCTTCGGGCAGCGTGTGCGTTCAGGAAGGGACGCCGGCTGCGAGATTCAACGACAGCGCCGACAAGCCCGGCAAACGCCGCTACCGGCGGGAAGCCGACCGCTACTTCCTTGACCGCTGAATTGTGCTGCGCCCCTGCGAGCGGGTCAGGCGTGCGTTGCGGCCGTGTCCTTGGCCTTGAATTTCGACTCGCGGTCGAGCGAGCAGATCTGCACGTGATATTCGGTATAGTACTTTGTGCGCGCCAGTTTTTGCGCGGCAAGATGCTCGGGGTTGGTGCGCCAGGCGCGCAATCCCTCTTCATGCTCGAACTCGACGATAGTGACGCGTTCGCCGTCGTCGGCAAAAAATCCTTTGTGCGAGATATAGCCGGGCATCGTCCGCGCGATAGCAGCGATCTTGTCGACCAGCGCGACATATTCCTCGCGGACGCCCGGACGCAAACGCGAACGAAAGACGGTGACGATCATGGCGGCGGTTCCGTTGTGAGCCAAACGCTCTGATTTATTTAGCACGGCCGCATCGCGTTGATCAGCGTAAACCTGTCGAGCAGGCTATTCCACCGATGCCTCGATCGTTTCCATGTCGGCGTCCGAGAGGCCGAAATGGTGGCCGATCTCGTGCACCAGCACATGCTTGACGATCGCGCCCAGCGTCTCCTCGTGCTCGGCCCAGTAATCGAGGATCGGCCGCCGGTAGAGCCAGATCATGTTCGGCATCTGGATCGGGTCGCTCTCGGTGCGGAACGGCAGGCCGACGCCCTGGAACAGGCCGAGCAAGTCGAACTCGCTTTCGGCGCCCATGTGGTCGAGCACCTCCTCGGTCGGAAAATCGTCGACCTGGATGACGAGATCGGCGCAAAGGTCGCGGAAACGGCGCGGCAGGCGGCGGTAGACATCGCTCGCGAGCAGTTCGAGTTCGACGAGCGAGGGGGCTTTCAGCGGTCGCCACGCCAGCGGATCGGATGTGACATCGGCCATAGTGCAAGTCTAGCGCGGATCGTCGGTGTTCGCTCGGATTCGCGCTACGCGAAAGTGAGCGGATGCGCTAAGATCGCGCAATGTCACGCGGGTGCCTGATCGCAATTGTGTGCGCCGCCGGCGTTTCGGCCTTCGCCGCCGCATGGCCGGCCGCGGCGCAAATGCCGACGCCGACCGGCACCGGGCCTTCGGCTATTATTCCGCCGACCGCGCGGCCGCGCATCGATATCAATCCGCGGCCGATCTATCGGCGCTGCGCGAGCCGGTACGTGATTCAATATCGGCCAAGCGGGACGGTGCTGTTCCCGGAAAAGCACTGCTGGTGGCAGCGGGGATAGCCCGTCATTCCGGGCGCCTTTCGACGCGCCCCGGAATGACATTACCTCAATGCCATTCGCGCACGTCGACGAAGTGCCCGACGATGGCGGCGGCGGCGGCCATGGCCGGCGACACCAGATGCGTGCGGCCTTTGTAGCCCTGCCGCCCTTCGAAATTGCGGTTCGAAGTGGAAGCGCAGCGCTGGCCGGGCGAGAGCTTGTCGGGATTCATCGCCAGGCACATGGAGCAGCCGGGTTCGCGCCATTCGAAGCCGGCATTGAGGAAGATCTTGTCGAGACCTTCAGCCTCGGCCTGCTCCTTCACCAGGCCGGAGCCGGGCACGATCATGGCGCTGACGTTCGTATGCACCTTCTTGCCGTCGACGACGCGCGCGGCCGCGCGCAAATCCTCGATGCGGCCGTTGGTGCAGGAGCCGATGAAAACGCGGTCGACGGCGATGTCGGCAATCTTCTCGCCGCCCTTTAGGCCCATATAGGCCAGCGAGCGCTCGGCCGCCTCGCGCTTATGTGCGTCGGTGATGTCCTCGAGACGCGGCACGCGCCCGGTCACCGGCACGACTTGTTCCGGACTCGTGCCCCAGGTGATGAGCGGCGGCAGCTTTGCCGCATCGAGCCTGATCTCGCGGTCGAAATGCGCGCCTTCGTCGGAGATGAGCGTCTGCCAATAGCGCATCGCTTCGTCCCAGGCCTTGCCCTTGGGCGCCTTGGGGCGATCCTTGAGATACGCGTAGGCTTTCTCATCCGGCGCGATGAAGCCCGCCTTGGCGCCGGCCTCGACCGACATGTTGCAGACGGTCATGCGGCCTTCCATCGACAGCGTGCGGATCGCTTCGCCGGCATATTCCAGCGCATAGCCGGTGCCGCCGGCGGTGCCGATCTCGCCGATGATAGCGAGGATGATGTCCTTGGCGGTGACGCCCTCCGGCAGCTTGCCGTCGACCACCGCGCGCATGTTCTTCGATTTCTTCTGGATCAGCGTCTGGGTGGCGAGCACATGCTCCACCTCGGAGGTGCCGATGCCATAGGCGAGCGCGCCGAACGCGCCGTGCGTGCCGGTGTGGCTGTCGCCGCAGACGATGGTCGTGCCCGGCAGTGTGAAGCCCTGTTCGGGGCCGATGATGTGAACGATGCCCTGGCGTTTATCGAACTCGTTGAAATATTCGAGGCCGAAATGCTTGGCGTTCTCGGCGAGATAAGCGATCTGCTGTTCGCTCTCGGGATCCGGATTCTTCAGCCGGCGATCGGTTGTCGGCACGTTGTGGTCGACCACGCACAGCGTCTTGTCCGGGGCATGGACCTTGCGGCCGGAGAGGCGCAATCCCTCGAACGCCTGCGGGCTCGTCACCTCGTGGACGAGATGCCGGTCGATATAGATCAGGCAGGTGCCGTCCGGCTCCTCGTCGACCAGGTGGTCGGTCCAGATTTTGTCGTAGAGCGTGCTGGGCTTGGCCATGCCGAAAACTCCTCGCCGTCGTCCGCTGGCGGCGTAGCTTTATATGGTGTCGAAACCGTCCTTTAGAGCATGTCCCGGAAAAGTGGAAACCGGTTTTCCGAAAAGGACATGCGACCACGCGAGAATCTAGAGCAGAGCCCGATCTGGTTGAATCGGGCTCTGCTCTAGGGCCTTGAGCGCGCAAGGAAAAGAGCGAGCATTCTGTCGCCGGTCGCGCGCTTGCGCTAGGCTTGGCGGCACACGGGAGGCGCGCATGCCCAAAGCAAAGACTGCCAAGACCAAAGCAAAGACCAAGAGCAAGTCGAAATCGGCGGCGCGAGCCGCGAACCGGTCGCGACCGAGCCGGGGCCGCGCGCGGCCGGTGTCAAAGGCCAAACCAAAGGCGCGGCCGAAGCAGCGATTCACGGCCAGCCACCATCGTGAGCGGGACTTCCAAACCGGCTTACGCAGCTATGCCGCGTATCGCGACCTCGGCATCAGCGACGCGACAGGCGGCATGGTGCAGGCGCACGTCATCCGCTTCGTCCCGCCGTGCCGCCCGGAGGAAGTCTCCAAGCTCCACTATCACGAAGTCGACTTCCAGATGGTCTATGTGCTCAAGGGCTGGATCAAGAGCGAGTTCGACGGGCAGGGCGCCATCGTGATGCGAACGGGAAGCTGCTGGATCCAGCCGCCGCGCATCGAGCACAAGGTGCTCGACTATTCGGACGATTGCGAAGTGCTCGAAATCATCCTGCCGGCGGACTTCAAGACCGTGGAGCTCGAATAACCCTCGCGCTCGAACAGAGCATGATCCGGAAAAGTCGAAGCCGGTTTTCCGAACAGATCATGCTCCACCAAAAACAAGAAAACGACGCGTTACTTCGCCGCTTTGCCGGCAGCCTTCGCGGCTTCGCCCTGCGCGCTGTGGTCCTGCCGCTCGACGATGCGCGCCGACTTGCCGCGGCGTCCGCGCAGATAATAGAGCTTGGCGCGACGCACCTGGCCGCGGCGCACCACCTTGATCGAGTCGATCATCGGTGAATAGAGCGGGAAGACGCGCTCGACGCCTTCGCCGTACGAGATCTTCCGCACGGTGAAATTCTCGTTCAGGCCGGAGCCGGCGCGGCCGATGCAGACGCCCTCATAGGCCTGCACGCGGCTGCGCTCGCCTTCGACGATCTTGACGTTGACGACAAGCGTATCGCCCGGCTGGAAATCGGGGATTTCCTTTCCGGCCGACAGCTTCGCCATTTGTTCGTTTTCGATTTCCTTGAGCAGGTTCATGGCGAATTCTCCATCGGCGGCGCGCTGAAAGGGCGCGGGGGCCGGCCAGGGCTAATCGGGTTGGCGCAGCTTCTACGCTACCGGACGGGATTTGTCACGCGCCGGTCACGCATGGTTATCGCGACTTTGCGGGCCCTCTCGGCGCTCCAGAATAGCGTTCCCACAGATCCGGGCGACGCTCCCGGGTCAGTCTTTCCGCCTCGGATCGGCGCCAGGCGGCGATTTTGGCGTGATCGCCGGAGAGCAGCACCTCCGGGATCGGTTGCCCCTCCCATACCTGCGGGCGGGTGTATTGTGGATATTCCAGTAGTCCGGCGGCAAAGCTCTCTTCGGTACCCGAAGCGGCGGCGCCCATGACCCCGGGCAGGAGCCGCACGCAGGCGTCGATCAGCGCCATGGCGGCAATTTCGCCGCCCGAAAGCACATAATCGCCGACCGAGACTTCCTCCAGGGCGCGGCCGGCGATCAGGCGCTCATCGACCCCCTCGAAGCGGCCGCAGACGAGCACAAGGCCCGCTCCCGTGGCCAGACTTTCCACCCGGCTTTGGGTTAACGGGGTGCCCCTGGGCGAGAGGAGGAGCCGTGGGCGCTGATCAGTGGCCGCTGCGTCGATTGCGCGCCCGAGCACGTCGGCCTTCATTACCATGCCGGGCCCGCCGCCGGCCGGCGTATCGTCGACGCTCCGATGCTTGTCGGTCGCGAAGTTCCGGATATCGCTGACCTCGAGCGACCATATCCCGGAGGCCAGCGACTTGCCGGCGAGGCTCGCGCCCAAAGGCCCGGGAAAAATTTCGGGGAAAATGGTGAGGACGCTTGCCCGCCACATGGTCAGTTCGCCACCGCCCGCAATTCCTCGCGGATGCGGGTCATGATCTTGCCGAGCCTGTTGAGGCCCATTCCGTCGCCGCCGACGCCCCAATAGCTGTCGGCCGGGTTGGCCTCGGCAATGTCCTCATCGCCGGTCGCAAGCAGCATGGCCTTCAGCTCGGGATGAAGTTCGAATTTACGCCGCACGGCGCGATGCATCACCTCGTCCTTCACCGCGTCCCAGTCGGGCCGGATCGCGGCTTTGTTTTCATCGGCAAGGTTCTTGGCGATGACCGGCATCTCGGCTTGCCGGATCGATTGCCGCAATTCGGGATCGGTGAATTTTTGCGCCTGATAGTAATTCTCGACCGTCGGCCACCACGCGCCGTCGAGATCGATACCGAACGGCGCGAAATTGGAAAATTCGCGGTGCGTTTCCGACTGAGAGAAGAAGCGGATAACCATGACGGCGGCAGCCTTTGCTGCGGTCAATTCGCCTTGAACAATCCGTCCGGCGGATGGACGACAATCTTTCCCGAGGCGATGTTGACTTCGGGCACATGCGTAACGTCGAACGGCACCAATTCCGTGTTGCCGCCGGTCTGCGGCCGCACTTCAATCAAGTCGCCGGCGCCGAAGTTATGGATCGCGACAACAGTTCCGAGATTCTTCCCAGCCTGGTCGACAGCCGCAAGGCCGATCAGATCGGCGTGATAAAACTCGTCCGGGTCTTGCGTCTGCGGCAGCCGCTCGCGCGGAACGTAAAGCTTCGCATTGGTCAGCGCGCTCGCCGCATCGCGGTCGCGAATACCGGAGAGCCGCGCGACGAAGTGATCCTTGGCTGGGCGCAGCGTTTCGATCTCCAACACCCGCCCGTCTTCGGTTTCGAGCGGGCCGTAATCGGCAATCGCCGCCGGATCGGATGTGAACGAGCGGAGCCGAACTTCGCCGCGCACGCCGTGCACGGCGCCGATTTGTCCAAGACAAACCCGCGCGCCGCCCGTCACCGTTCAGGCTCTTAAGCGGCTGGAGCGGCGCCGGCGGCCTGAGCGGCACCGGCGCCGGCTTTGGCGGCCTCAGCCTGCGCCTTGCGCTCTTTGCGCGGGATCGCCTTTTCCGGATTGTTGCGCTTCTCGCGCTTGGCAACGCCGGCGGCATCGAGGAAGCGCATCACGCGATCCGAAGGCTGCGCGCCCTTGGTCATCCAGCTCTTGACCTTGTCCAGATCGAGCTTGAGCCGATCCGTTTTGTCCTTGGGCAGGAGCGGATTGAAATAGCCGATGCGCTCGATGAAGCGCCCGTCGCGGGGGCTGCGGCTGTCGGCGACCACAATGTGATAGAACGGCCGCTTTTTTGTTCCGGCGCGGGCCATGCGGATGGTCAGCATCTACTCAGTTCCTTCTGTTGGACTTTCACAGCGTCTGTTTGAGCATGATCTTTTCCGAAAACCGGTATCTCCACTATTCGGGATCATGCTTCAGTGTTTCTCGGTGACAAGCACACGGCCTTTGGCGCCTACAGCGGTTTCGCCGTTTTCCTTGCGGATGCGGCCGCGCAAATCGATGATCTCGCCGTCGAGGCCAGAATTTTTCTTTACCGACACGACGAGCCATTCCAGCGTGATCGTCTCGTCGGCATAGACCGGCCGCCGAAACCGAACCCAGAATTCCAGTCCGAGCATCGCGCCGCGCTTGGAAAAATGCGACGCGGTCAGCGCCAGAAGATGCGCCGTCGTTTGCGGTCCGCTGGCGAGCAGCCGGCCAAAGCGGGATGCGGCGGCGTACGCGGCGTCGTGATGCACCGGGTTGGTATCGCCAACCGCATGCGCGAACGCGCTGGTCCCACTCGGTTCGAGTGAGACGACCGCGGAAAAGCGCTCATGCGGGTGGGTGGAGATCATTTCTTTTTTCCGAACCCGGGAAATCCCGGCGGCAATCCGCCCGGCAGCTTTGGGCCACCCGGAAGCCCGCCCGGAAGCCCTCCACCCGGCAGACCACTGGGCAAGCCGGGGAAATTCGGCGGCAAGCCGCCTCCGCCGCCGGGCAGGCCGCCCGGCATTTTCTCTGCGAGCTTCGCGATCTGCTCCTGGCTCGGCATGCCGCCGGCCAGACCGCCAAGGCCGAGCATATTGGCAATCCCCGCCATCGGCCCGCGCTTGGTACCCATCGCCTTCATCACGTCGGCCATGGTGCGGTGCATTTTAAGGAGGCGGTTGATGTCCTCCGGCTTGGTGCCGGACCCGGCGGCGATGCGCCGCTTGCGGCTCGCTTTGAGAATATCGGGATTGCGCCGCTCGGCCGGCGTCATCGAGTTGATGATCGCCATCTGCCGCTTGAGCACTTTTTCGTCGAGATTGCGCTCGGCGAGCTGATTTTTGATCTTGCCCATGCCGGGCAGCATGGTCATGAGCCCGCTCATGCCGCCGAGATTCTGCATCTGCGTGAGCTGCTCGCGCAGATCGGCGAGATCGAACGCGCCCTTGCGCATCTTCTCGGCGACGCGCGCGGCCTTCTCGGCGTCGATGGTGGCGGCGGCCTTCTCGACCAGCGCGATGATGTCGCCCATGCCGAGAATGCGGCCGGCGATGCGGGCGGGATCGAAGTCTTCGAGCGCATCGAGCTTTTCGCCGGTGCCGATCAGCTTGATCGGTTTGCCGGTGACCGAGCGCATCGACAATGCAGCGCCGCCGCGGCCGTCGCCATCGACGCGGGTGAGCACAATGCCGGTGAGCCCGACGCGCTCGTTGAAGCTGCGGGCAAGATTGACGGCGTCCTGGCCGGTGAGCGCGTCGGCGACCAGAAGAACCTCGTGCGGCGAGGCCGCGCGGCGCACTTCGGCCGCCTCGTTCATCATCGCTTCGTCGAGCGTGATGCGGCCGGCGGTGTCGAGCAGCACCACGTCATAGCCGCCAAGGCGGCCTGCTTGCAGCGCGCGGTTTGCGATCTGCAGCGGCGTCTGTCCGGCGACGATCGGCAGCGTGTCGATGCCGACCTGCTGGCCGAGCACGGCGAGCTGCTCCATGGCGGCCGGGCGGCGGGTATCGAGCGACGCCATCAGCGTCTTGCGCCTCAGCGTTTCCGAAAGTCGTTTGGCCAATTTGGCCGTGGTCGTGGTTTTGCCCGAGCCTTGCAGCCCGACCATCATGATGGCAACCGGCGGCGCCGCGTTGAGGTCGATCGGTTGCGCGCTCGCGCCCAAGGTCTCGACCAACTGGTCGTGCACGATCTTCACGACCATCTGGCCGGGTGTGACCGATTTGATGACTTCGATGCCGACGGCGCGTTTCTTCACCTCGTCGGTGAAGGCGCGGGCGACATCGAGCGCGACGTCGGCTTCGATAAGCGCGCGACGCACCTCTTGCAAGGCGGCGTCGACGTCACCCTCCGACAGCGCGCCGCGCCGGGTCAGGCGATCGAGGACCGCATTTAAACGCTCGGAAAGGCTGTCGAACATTTTTACCTCTTACCTCTCCCCGCAGGCGGGGAGAGGTGGAGTGAGCGAAGCGAGCGAGGGTGAGGCGGCCTTTCGGCAATTCTGAGCCATGCGGCTAGGCCCCTCATCCCGACCTTCTCCCCGCAAGCGGGGAGAAGGGGAAAACACAAAAGGCGCCCGAGGGCGCATCGCGCTGTCGGGCGGTTGCCTCCGGCCTCATGGACCGGTCGGCGGTCAACAATTTCCAGTCTCTTGCGAGAGCGGCCGGAAAATAGGTGCAGCGGGGCTTTGCGTCAACCGTGGCGTTATGCCCGCGCGGCAGCGGCGGCGAACGATATAATACGCGGTAAATGTCCCGCTATTACTCCGGTCCGGTCTCCGATCATTTCAACGGCGAGCGTTTTTTCGACCCCCAGGGCGTCCCGCCAAGGAGCCGCCGGGAGCTGAACCGCTGGCTGATCGATCGCTACTGGCGCGGCACCAGGGCAAAGTGGCCGGCCTGGGCGCCGTCACCTCATGCCGACCGCCCGCCGCCGCGAGTTGACGGCGCCACATACCGTATCTCCTATGTCGGGCATGCGAGCTTTCTTCTCCAAATCGCAGGCCTCAATATTTTGCTCGACCCGGTCTGGTCGATGCGCGCCTCGCCGTTTCGGCGCGTCGGACCGAAACGGGTGAACGATCCCGGCATCGCCTTTGCGGACTTGCCGCCGATCGATGTCGTTCTGGTCTCGCATGCGCACTACGACCATCTCGATGTGGCGACGCTGTCGCGGCTTGCGGCCGCTCATCGCCCGCGCGTTATCGCGCCGCTCGGCAACGATGCGATCATGCGCGCGCACGACAAAGCAATCGCGGCCGAGGCTCACGATTGGCACGATCGCGTCGAGATCGGCCGCGGCGCGGCGGTAACGCTCGTTCCGACGCGGCATTGGTCGGCACGCAGTTTGTCCGATCGCAATATGTCGCTATGGGCTTCGTTCGTGATCGAAGCGCCTGCTGGCCGCATCTATTTCGTCGGCGATTCCAGCTACGGCGAGGGTGGGCATTTCCGTGACGCGCGAACGCGGTACGGCCCTTTCAAGCTCGCGCTTTTGCCGATCGGCGCTTACGAGCCGCGCTGGTTCATGGCCGACCAGCACATGAACCCGGCGGAGACGGTGAAGGCGTTCATCGATTGCGGCGCCGAGCGTGCCCTCGGCCATCACTACGGCACGTTTCAGCTCACCGACGAGCCGATCGACGCGCCGCTTATCGCGCTGGCCGAAGCGTTGCGGGAAGCGGAAATTGCGGCCGAGCGTTTCGGCGCGTTGCGGCCGGGGCAGGTACTGGAACTCTAGAAGTAGCGAATAGGGACGTAGCGAATAGTGTTTGGACCACTTCTACTCGCTATTCGCCACTTCGCTATTCGCTACATTACTTGATCAAAACATACACGTTGACGACCAGATGATCTTCGTTGGCCGTCAGTGGATCGGTCAGATATTGCTCGATGAACATGTCCTTCGCCTCGAGCTTGTGGTCGTCGAGATAGTTGGTGATGGCCTCGTACGTGTTGTCGAGGCCGTCATACGATCCGCGATGGACAAATTTCAGCGCGTGGCCTTCCGGCGAAGTGCCGACCGCGATGTCACCTTTGGGCGGTGTTTTCGGCGGGTCCGCAACCGGAATTGCCGCCTGGAACTGGAAGCCGGTATCGTCGGTGGCGGTAAAGATCGTCATCGCCTGGCCGTCGATCTTGAGGCCTTCCTTGCTGACATAGGCTTTGAGGGTCTTGAAGGAGTTGGTGATCGTCTCGAAGGCGTTGTCCCAGGTTCCGGTGCCTTTGAGATAGACGATCGGTTTGGCCGCCAGCGTTGCATCCTCGCCGAACGGGTCGCTGGCCTGGGCCGGCGTGGCTGGGGCAGGCTGAGCGGCGTCAGGCTTTGCCGGGGCTGCCGGCGGTGATGGTGCGGGGCTTTCGGCCCAGGCCGGCTGCCCTTCGGCGGCGGCAAAAATGGCAGCGGCCAGGGTGGCAGCGAGCGCAAGGCGTAAGAACATCCGGATTCTCCCCAGGTAACGATTAGCACAGCCGCCAGAGCGGGATGACTTTTCTTCGAATCGTCATCCCTCTTCTAGCGTTTTGTTTGAACATGATCTTTTCGGAAAACTGGCTTCCACCCCGGATCAAGTCCGGGGCAGGCTCTTTCCGGATCATGCTCTAACGGCCACCGCCCCCCAATCCATCGTCCTACTAGCGTAGGCAATGCAAGTCCTCATATAAGTTCGGCACATTCGGGCATTATCATGGGCGCGCTGGCCAATCGCGACTTCATCAAGATGAACGGTCTCGGCAACGAGATCGTGGTCGTCGATCTGCGCCAAGGTACTCAACATGATGCTCTACAAGGCGCTCAGCCGATCGCAGCAGATGAGGCGCGCGCGGCAGCCCGGCAGGAGCCGTACGACCAGCTCATGGCGCTTTATCCGGGACGAAGCGGCAGCGACGCCCTGGTTCGGATTTACAACAACGATGGCTCGGAGGCCGGCGCCTGCGGCAACGGCATGCGCTGCGTCGCTTCCCTGGTCAGTGCCGAGACCGGCAAGGCGCAACTGAATTTCGAAACGTCGGCCGGTGCAATCGCCTGCTGGCGTGCCGCCGACGGGCTGTTCACGGTCGATATGGGCGCGCCGCGCTTTCGCTGGGATGAGGTTCCGCTGGCAAAGCCGATGCCGGACACGCGCGCGATCGATCTGCAATTCGGATCGCCGGGCGCGCCGCTCCTGCGCGCGCCGTCGGTCGTGAACATGGGCAACCCGCACGCGATTTTCTGGGTCGACGATCCGCACGCCTACGATCTGCGCCGGATCGGGCCTGAACTGGAACACGACAAGCTCTTTCCAGAGCGGGCCAACATTACGCTCGCCGCGACGCCCGCGCGTGATCGTGTCGTGATCCGCACGTGGGAGCGCGGCGCCGGCCTCACCAAGGCCTGCGGCTCGGCGGCCTGCGCCGCCGCCGTCGCCGCCGCGCGGCTCTCCCGCACCGGCCGCAAGGTTACGGTCACGCTGCCGGGCGGCGATCTCGCCATCGAGTGGCGCGAGAGCGACGACCATGTGCTGATGACCGGGCCGGTCGAATACGAGCATCGCGGCCGGTTCGACGCGGCGCTGTTCGCCGCCGCGGGCGCGGCGTAGTTCCATGAGCGTCGAGGTCGTCACCTTCGGCTGTAGGCTCAATGCCGCCGAGTCGGAAGTAATCCGCCGCGAGGCGGAACGCGCCGGCCTGAGCGATACGGTCGTGGTCAACACCTGCGCGGTCACAGCCGAAGCCGTGCGCCAGGCGCGGCAAACCATCCGCGCGCTGCGCCGCGAGCGGCCTGCGGCGAAGATCGTCGTCACCGGCTGTGCGGCGCAGACCGAGTCGCACACCTTTGCGGCGATGGCCGAAGCCGATCGCGTGCTCGGCAACAGCGAGAAGCTCAGCGGCGAGGCGTGGGCGCGAACGCGTGCCGATTTTGGCGTTGCGGACGCGCCGAAGGCGCTGGTCAACGACATCATGGCGGTCACGGAAACCGCGCCGCATTTGATCGAGGCCTTTGCCGGCCGCGCCCGCGCCTTCGTTCAGGTGCAAAACGGCTGCGATCACCGCTGCACCTTCTGCATTATTCCGTATGGGCGCGGCAATTCGCGCTCGGTGCCGATGGGCGCGGTCGTCGCCGACGCGCAGCGGCTCGCCGCCAACGGCTATGGTGAAGTCGTGCTCACCGGCGTCGACATCACGAGCTATGGCGCGGACTTGCCGGGTGCGCCCAAGCTCGGCGCACTGGTCAAGCAAATCCTCAAGCACGTGCCGGAACTCAAGCGGCTGCGCCTGTCCTCGATCGATTTGGTCGAGGCCGATCGCGATCTGATCGATGCTTTTGCGAGCGATGCGCGGCTGATGCCGCATCTGCATCTGTCGCTGCAGGCCGGCGACGATCTGATCCTCAAGCGCATGAAGCGCCGGCATTTGCGCAAGGACGCGATTGCGTTCTGCCGCGACTTGCGCCGGCTGCGCCCGGACATCGTGTTCGGCGCCGATATCATCGCCGGCTTCCCGACCGAGACGGAAGCGATGTTCTCAAACTCACTGGCGCTGGTCGAAGACTGCGGCCTGACGCATCTGCATGTGTTTCCGTTTTCGCCGCGGCCCGGAACGCCGGCGGCGCGCATGCCGCAGCTCGACCGGGCGATCGTGAAGGAGCGCGCCGCGCGTCTGCGCCAGCACGGCGCGCGCGCCCTGTTGGCGCATCTCGATGCGGAAGTGGGTGCAACGCGGCGCGTGCTGGTCGAAGCGGAAGCGCAAGGCCGCACCGAGCACTTCACGCAAGTTTCGCTCGCTGCTGTGGCGTCGCCTGGCGCGATCGTTGACGTCAAAATCGCAGGTCACGACGGCAAGCAGTTGCTCGCGGCTTGAATTATCTCGTCATTGCGAGGAGCACAGCGACGAAGCAATCCAGCTGTCGCGTTTCCGAACGCTGGATTGCTTTGCTACGCTCGCAATGACGCGGTTTCTTCACTCCACCCACACTGCTTCAGCGCCGCACGCATGTGCGCCGGCACCGGCGCGGCCACGCGGATCGCGTCGCGGTTCTTGTAGAGCGGCACCACGACCTCGCGGGCATGCAGATGGAGAACGGGCCCGCCGCTGCGCGGCGCGCTGCCGTAAATCGTGTCGCCCACAATCGGCCAACCCATCTCGGCGCAATGCACGCGCAATTGATGCGTCCGCCCGGTGATCGGTTCGAGCGCAAGCCACGCAGATTTTTCTGCCGAGCTCCGCCCCATGACCTTCCACTTGGTGACTGCCGGCTGGCCGTTGGGATCGTGCTTCATCCACCAGCCGCGGCTTTCATCAAGCCGGCCCAGCGGAAGCTCGATGGTTCCCTCGTCGGTCGCGGGCGCGCCTTCGACCAGCGCCCAATAGGTCTTTTCCACCGCGCCGGATTTGAACAATTTGCCAAGTGACGCCAGCGCCTTGCGGTGGCGGCCGAGCACCAGGCAACCGGAGGTGTCACGATCAAGCCGGTGCGCGAGCGCCGGCGACCGCGGCAGCCCGAAGCGCAGCGCATCGAAATGATCCTCCAGGCTTTCGCCGCCCTTTGGGCCGCGATGCACGGCAAAGCCGGGAGGCTTGTCGATCACCAGCATGAGCCCGTCGCGGTAGAGCAGGCGCGACACCATCTCTTCGGGGGTCATGTTGCCTACTTTACCGAAACCGCTATCACGGGCGCCAGCTAGGCGGCAGCGGCATCGATATGAGTGAAACTGCGAGCGAAACAAAGGGCGGTTGGTGGCGGCGGCTCACCGGCGGGCTCAAGCGCACATCCTCGGCGCTAGGCAGCGCGATTTCCGATCTCGTCACCAAGCGCAAGCTCGACGCCGAAACGATCTCCGAGATCAAGGATGTGCTGGTGCGCGCTGACCTCGGCCTCGACACCGCCGACCGCATCGGCGACGCGCTGGCGGAAGGCCGCCACGACAAGGCGATCTCGCCCGCGGAAGTGAATGCGGTGGTTGCCGCCGAGGTCGAGAAGGTTCTCGATCCCGTCGCGCAGCCGCTCGCGATCGATCCGGCGCACAAGCCGTTCGTGATCCTGGTTGCCGGCGTCAACGGCTCCGGCAAGACCACGACCATCGGCAAGCTCGCGTCGAAATACCGCGCCGAAGGCCGCAAGGTCATGCTGGCGGCCGGCGACACCTTCCGCGCCGCCGCCATTGATCAGCTCAAGATCTGGGGCGAACGCGCCGGCGCCGAGGTGATCGCGCGCGAAGCCGGCGCCGATGCTGCCGGTCTCGTTTTTGACGCCGTGCGCGCGGCCAAGGAACGCGGCGTCGACGTGCTCTTGATCGACACTGCCGGCCGTTTGCAGAACCGCAGCGAATTGATGGACGAGTTGCACAAGGTCGTGCGCGTGATGAAGAAGGTCGACGCGTCGGCGCCGCATGCGGTGCTGCTCGTGCTCGACGCCACCGTCGGGCAGAACGCGCTGTCGCAGGTTGAGATTTTCGGCAAGGTGGTCGGCGTCACTGGTTTGGTCATGACCAAGCTCGACGGCACCGCGCGCGGCGGCATCCTTGTCGCCATCGCCGCGAAGTTCAAAGTTCCAGTGCATTTTATCGGCGTCGGTGAAAGCGTCGACGATTTGGCGCCGTTTTCGGCGCATGATTTCGCCCGCGCCATTGCCGGCGTGGACGCGTGAACTATTGCCTGCTCATTCCGGCGAAAGCGGGAATCCAGTTGCTGGATCCCCGCCTTCGCGGGGACGAGCGGGGCCGGGCGACCTAGCGTGACAAATTGAGCGGTGGCTATTACAGACCGGGACCATGACCGAAACCCAAACCGCCAAGCCTCAGCTCAATCCGTTCCTCAAGCTCGCCTTCGACCTCGGGCCGCTGGCGCTGTTTTTCTTTGCCAATTCCCGGTACGGCATCTTCGTCGCCACCGGCACGTTCATGGTGGCGGTGCTGGCGGCCTTGGCGGCGTCCTACGTGTTGACGCGGCATTTGCCGATCATGCCCGTGGTCACCGCGATCATCGTGCTGGTGTTCGGCGGGTTGACGCTGATCCTGCACAACGATCTGTTCATCAAGATCAAGCCGACCATCATCTATGTGCTGTTCGGCGCGGTGCTGCTCGGCGGGCTGCTGTTCGGCAAGTCGTTCTTGGGCGTAGTGTTCGATTCACTATTTCATCTCACCGAGGAAGGCTGGCGTAAACTGACAATGCGCTGGGCGCTGTTCTTTCTGGTGCTCGCCGTCCTCAACGAGATCGTCTGGCGCAACACCTCGACCGATGTGTGGGTCAACTTCAAGGTGTTCGGCGTCGTGCCGCTCACGCTTCTCTTTGGCGCGTTGCAGTATCCGCTGTTGAAGAAATATGCAGTTGAGCAGCCGGAGTAGGACGCTCGTCATTGCGGGCGCAGCGAAGCAATCCAGCTGCAGTGCCTCCGATCCGGATTGCTTCGTCGCTTTGCTCCTCGCAATGACGAATCAGGATCCCGCGCCCAGCGCCTTCGCGATCTCCGGCTTGATCGTCGCCTCGAGATTCTCCGGCGTGATCGGCCCGACCAGTTTGTAGGCGATGCGGCCGTCGCGGCCGACGATGAAGGTCTCCGGCACGCCATAGACGCCCCACTCGATCGCGGCGCGGCCGTTCGGATCGGCGCCGGCGGCGGAAAATGGATTGCCGTAACGGCCGAGAAAGCGGCGGGCATTTTCCGGCTCGTCCTTGTAGTTGATGCCGACGATGCGCAGCTGTGGAATCTGCGCAAGCTGGACCAACAGAGCCGCCTCGTCGTGGCAGGGCACGCACCATGACGCCCACACATTCACCAGCGTCACCGCGCCCTTGAAGCTCGCAGGCGCGATGCCCGGGATCGGCTTGCCGTCGCGTTCGAGGCCTGCGACCGGCGGCAGGGTCGTTTGCGGCGCCGGATGGCCGATCAGCGCCGACGGAATGCGCGAAGGGTCGCCGGCAAACAGCCGGATCAGGAACAGCAGCACCAGCGCGATGAAAAGCACCAGCGGCGCCAGTACGATCAGGCGGCGCCGGCCGACGCGCGCGCTCTCGTTCTGTGCGGATGTCACGCCTTTTCCTTCGCCTGTTGTTGGGTCGGCTCAGGCCGCGGCGGTGTCGAGCGCCGCGTGACGCCGCGCCGCTCGAGGTCGGCGAGGTTGCGGCGCTGCGCGCGATAATCGAGCATCACCCAAGCGCACAAGCCGACGACGACGATCACCGCGGCAGCGTAAGCCGCGATGATGAATCCCGTGTGTGCGGCGTCCGCCATCGTCAGCTTGCCGCGCTCGCCTGCATCAGCCGGAGCGTCCGCACCCGCCGCCGCAGGATTTCGTTGCGCATGGCCGCGAGCACAAGCGTCGCGAAGGTGAGCGTGAACGCGATCGTCATAATGAACAGCGGGATGAGGATCGACGCATCGATCGTGGGCGCGCCCATGCGAAACACCGAGGCCGGCTGGTGCAGGGTGTTCCACCATTCGACCGAGAATTTGATGATCGGCAGATCGATCGCGCCGACGAGCGTGAGAATGGCCGCGGCACGCGCCGCGCGCGAAGGATCTTCGACCGTGCGCCACAGCGCGATCACGCCGAGATAGAGGAGAAAGAGCAGCAACACCGAGGTCAGCCGCGCATCCCATACCCAATAGGTGCCCCACATCGGCCGCCCCCACAACGACCCGGTCACGAGGCACATGAGTGTAAACGCCGCCCCGATCGGCGCGGTTGCCTTGGCGGCCACATCGGCGAGCGGGTGTCGCCAGACCAGCGTGCCGAGTGCCGCGATCGTCATCACGCCCCAGCCGAGCATGCCGAGCCAGGCGCCCGGCACATGCAGGAACATGATTTTCACGGTGGCGCCCTGCTGATAGTCATCGGGAGCAACGATCGCCTGGTTGATGCCGAACGCGAACGCGACGACGGCCAAGCCGCCAAGCCACGGAATGGTGCGGTTGGCGAAGGCGAGGAAGCGCGTCGGGTTGGCGAGATCGGCAATGGCCATCGGCAGGTTCCAAATCAAACGTTTTGTTTGAGCATGATCTTTTCCGAAAGCCGGCTTCCACTTTTCGGGATCATGCTTAGCTTATTCCATTTCCTGCCGCAGCGCCGCCGCCGCGGCGAAGGGCCCCACAACCAGGCTCGCCAGCGTCAGCGCGCACAGGATGGTAAACGGCGTACCGAACGGGATCGGCCCGACCACCGCTGCATTGGCGGCAGCGACGCCGAAAATGAGCACAGGCACGGTGAGCGGCAAGACCAGAACGGCGAGCAAAAGCCCGCCGCGGCGGAGCGTCACCGCAATCGCCGCGCCGATGAGCCCGATGAACGTCAGCGCCGGCGTGCCGACCAGGAGCGTCAGCACCAGCGCGCCCGCGGCTGGCGCGTCGAGGTTGAGAAAAAGGCCGATCAGCGGCGCGGCAATGACAAGCGGCAAGCCGGTGGTGAGCCAATGGGCAAGGCCCTTGGCAGCCACCACGATTTCGAGCGGTGCGCGGCCCATCAGGATGAGGTCGAGCGAGCCGTCGTCATGATCGGCCACGAACAGCCGGTCGAGCGCCAAGAGGCTCGCGAGCAATGCGGCAAGCCAGAGGATCGCCGGACCGATGCGCTTGAGCAGCGCCAGGTCGGGGCCAAGCGCAAAGGGTATCAGTGTCACCACGACCAGGAAGAACAAGAACTCCCATCAGCGCGCCACCGCCGACGCGCACGGCGATCCGCATGTCGCGGATGAGGATGGCGGTGAGGGGAGTCATGCTGACAACTCCATTGCCGCCGTCGGCACGGAGACGCTATCGAGGTTCAATTCCCGCGCGCCGTTGAGCTGCAGCGGGCCGTGCGTTGCCGCGAGGATAATGCCGCCGCCGGCCAAGTGCGCCCGCATGATCTCGCCCAGCCGCACTTGCGCCGCGGCATCAAGTGTCGAGGTCGGTTCGTCGAGCAGCCACAGCGGTCGCTCGACCGCGAGCAGGCGCGCGATCGAAAGCCGCCGCCGCTGGCCGGCGGACAAATAGGCAGCCGGCAGGTCGGATAGGGTATCGAGCCCGACGGCGCGCAATGGCTCATTGAGATCGGCAGCCGTTGCACCGAGGAAGGCCGACCAAAATCGCAGGTTTTCTTCGACCGACAGCGAGGGCTTCAGGGCATCGAGGTGGCCGAGATAATGCGCCTGCTCGCCCAGTGTCAGTTCCGGGTCGCCACCTTCGAGCGAGAGCTGCCCGCCGGCTACCCGGACAAGCCCCGCCACCATGCGCAGCAAAGAGGATTTGCCAGCGCCGTTGCGGCCGCGAATCGTCAGGCTTTCGCCCCGAGCGATCGAAAAGCTCACGCCGGCGAAGACGTCGCGTCCGCCGCGTCGGCAGGCCAGATCGGTGGCGGAAAGCCGCATCAACAACGCCCCTCAGCAGCCGGCAAGGGCCGAATCGGCCGCGTGAAAGTAGGCTGCCAAGCCGGCGATGAGCGGCATGTTATCGAGCATTTCTTGCCGATCTGGCACAAGTCTTGAAAAGCTCTTATAAGCCCAACCGCGGTTGGCGGCGCTTGCGCGACGCTTTCCGCGTCTGGCACCAACGCTCCGTTTGGAACCTGTTCCGGCAATCAATTTCAACGATTTGCGCCGGCGGGCGGCCGGCGGGATGGGAAAATAATCATGGCTTCGCTCGATAGCTTCAAATGTTTAAGACCGCTCAAAGTCGGGTCCAAGACCTACGCCTATTACAGTCTGCCGGTGGCGGAGAAGAACGGCCTCAAGGGCATCTCGCGGCTGCCATTTTCGCTCAAAGTGCTGCTCGAAAACATGTTGCGCCACGAGGATGGCCGTACCGTCACCAAGGAGGACATCCTCGCGGTCGCCCAATGGCTCAAGACCAAGACCTCCGACCGTGAAATTGCCTTCCGGCCGGCGCGGGTGCTGATGCAGGATTTCACCGGCGTTCCCGCCGTGGTCGATCTCGCCGCCATGCGCGACGCCATGAAGATGCTGGGCGGCGATCCGAAGAAGATCAACCCGCTGGTGCCGGTCGATCTGGTCATCGATCATTCGGTCGTCGTCAATTTCTTCGGCAGCAATACCGCGTTCAAGAAGAACGTCGACGAAGAATACAAACAGAACCAGGAGCGCTACCGGTTTCTCAAATGGGCACAGCGCTCGTTCGAGGATTTCCGGGTGGTGCCGCCCGGCACCGGCATTTGCCACCAGGTCAATCTCGAATATTTGTCGCAGACCGTTTGGACGGCAAAGAGCAAGACCAAGTTTGCCGACAAAGTGACGGCGACCGAGCTCGCTTATCCGGACACGCTGGTCGGCACCGACTCGCACACCACGATGGTGAACGGGCTTTCAGTGCTCGGCTGGGGCGTCGGCGGCATCGAGGCCGAGGCCGCTATGCTCGGCCAGCCTTATTCGATGCTGCTGCCGGAAGTGATCGGCGTGCGCTTTTCCGGCAAGCTCAAGGAAGGCGTGACCGCCACCGATCTCGTGCTCACCGTGACGCAGATGCTGCGCAAGCGTGGCGTCGTCGGCAAGTTCGTCGAATATTTCGGCCCCGGCCTGGCGAGCCTCACGATCGCGGACCGCGCCACGCTCGGCAACATGGCGCCCGAATACGGCGCCACCTGCGGCTTCTTTCCGATCGACGAAGATACGATTCACTATCTGCGCGATACCGCGCGTGCGGCCGATCGCGTCGCGCTGGTTTTGGCTTACGCCAAGGCCCAAGGCATGTATCACACCAAGTCCGCGCAGGACCCGGTCTTTACCGATGTGCTCAAGCTCGAGCTCGGCTCGGTCGAGCCGTCGCTTGCCGGCCCGAAGCGTCCGCAGGACCGCGTGCCGCTAAAGGCGGTGAAGGGCGGCTTTGCCGAAGCGATGGACAAGGAATTCAACAAGAGCGGCGAAATGGACAAGCGCGTGCCGGTCGAGGACCGCAAGCACACGCTCGGCCACGGCGACGTGGTCATCGCCGCGATCACGTCCTGCACCAACACGTCCAACCCGAGCGTCATGATCGCGGCCGGGCTGCTCGCCCGCAAGGCGGTGGCGAAGGGCCTTTCGGTCAAGCCGTGGGTGAAGACGTCGCTTGCGCCCGGATCTCAGGTGGTCGGCGAATATTTGAGCAAATCCGGCCTGCAGAAAGATCTCGATAAGCTCGGCTTCAATCTCGTCGGCTTCGGCTGCACCACCTGCATCGGCAATTCGGGCCCGCTGCCGGCGGAGATTTCGAAGGCGATCAACGAAAACGATCTCGTCGCCGCCGCAGTGTTGTCCGGCAATCGCAACTTCGAAGGCCGGGTCAACGCCGACGTGCGCGCCAACTATCTGGCTTCACCGCCGCTGGTGGTCGCCTACGCGATCGCGGGCTCGATGCAGATCGATGTCGCCAAGGCGCCGCTCGGCACCGACGCGAAAGGCCGCAAGGTCTATCTGCGCGACATCTGGCCGACGAGCCGCGAGGTCAACGCCTTCATCAGCAAGAACATCACCAAGCAGATGTTCACGCGCAAATACGGCGACGTGTTCAAGGGCGACGCGCATTGGCGCAAGATCAGCGTGCAGGGCGCCTTGACCTATCCGTGGGACAACAAATCGACCTACGTGCAGAACCCGCCTTATTTCGCCGGCATGCCGCGCCGGCCGGAGGCGCCCACCGATGTCGTGGACGCGCGCGTACTCGGCCTGTTCCTCGATTCGATCACCACCGATCACATCTCGCCGGCGGGCTCGATCAAGGCGGATTCGCCGGCCGGAAAATATCTGATCGACCACCACGTCAAGCCGATCGATTTCAACCAATACGGTACGCGGCGCGGCAATCACGAGGTGATGATGCGCGGCACCTTCGCCAACATCCGGCTGAAGAACCAAATGGTGCCGGGCGTCGAAGGCGGCTACACGGTGCACTATCCCTCAGGCGAGCGCATGACGATCTACGATGCGGCGATGCGCTACAAGAGCGAGCGCGTCCCGCTCGTGGTGTTCGCCGGTAAGGAATATGGCACCGGCTCCTCGCGCGACTGGGCGGCCAAGGGCACGATCCTGCTTGGCGTGCGCGCGGTGGTCGCGCAATCCTTCGAGCGCATCCATCGCTCCAATCTGGTCGGCATGGGCGTGGTGCCGCTGGTGTTCGAGGAGGGCGCCTCCTGGCAGACGCTCGGGCTGAAGGGCGACGAGCAGGTTACTATTCGGGGCCTGCACACCGATCTCAAGCCGCATCAGCGGCTGGTCGCCGAGATTGTTGCCGCCGACGGCGGGTTAAAGCGCGTCCCGCTGATCTGCCGGATCGATACCGTCGATGAACTGGACTATTTCAGGAACGGTGGCATCTTACAGTATGTTCTCCGCCATCTGGCGGCGTGACCGGACTAAACAAACTAAACAAGGCTGAGTCTCACTGCGAAGTGATGCGAAGTGAGTGGCGGGTGACCGGCTGCCTCGATATCAAGGTACGGGTCACCGGGGTCCAACTGTGGGGGCGCGGTTGGTGGAGGTCGGGATGCTGCGTTGCCGTCTCTCGTCGGTGCCTTTTGTCGCCGGTTTGCTCATTGCCAGTTCCGCGCTTGCAAACGCCGGAGAGCCGCGCGCGCTGCTCGAGCTCTTTACCAGCCAGGGGTGTTCATCCTGTCCCGCCGCCGACAAGTTGCTCGGCGAGCTCGCCGCCGATCCTTCGGTGGTCGCGCTCAGCGTACCGATCGACTATTGGGATTATCTCGGCTGGAAGGACACGCTCGCCAGTCCGGGGCATTCGGCCCGGCAGCGCGCCTACGCGAAGGTCCGCGGCGATCGCGAAGTCTATACGCCGCAAATCGTCGTCAATGGCGCAACGCATGTTCTCGGCAGCGACCCCGGCGCCGTCGAGCGCGCCATCACGGTGACCGACCGCAACACCGCGGTCATGTCGGTGCCGGTCGTCCTCTCGCTGAGCGGCAACGCTTTGAACGTCAACATCACCGCGCTGAAGGACCACGGCGGCGCTGAAGTATGGCTGTGCCCGCTGACGCGATCGGTCCCGGTGGAGATCGGCCGGGGCGAAAATCACGGGCGCACGGTGACCTACCACAATGTCGTCCGGCGCTGGCTCAAGCTCGGCGATTTCGGCGGCACGCACTCAGCGTGGAACGTCTCACTTTCCGAGATCCAAGGCGACGATATCGATGCCGTCGCCGTGATGGTGCAGCAAGGCACGCGCGAAAAGCCTGGCGTCGTCTTGGGCGCGGCGCTCACGCCGATCGCCCGGCAAACCAGCCAAGTTCGTTAGCCTCAAGTTCGTTAGCCTCAAGTCAGACGGCCAGAAGTCGGATCGCAACACTGCATCACAGGGTTGCGCGAGTGTCCGGCGACTCGCGAGCGTCGGCAGGTCGTCGTCGCCGTCGCGAGCCTCCGAAACAGCATCAACAAACAAAAAGAAAAAGGCCGGCGCTAAGCCGGCCTTAAGCATACTGGGGGATTGAACCCTACGCGGAAACGCTGGCCCGATCCGTTCACACCCCGGGGGGCTGGGGGGCTGAGGAATCCGGAATGCGATCCGGATCGGGCCCTGAGGCAACGGTTGATTGTTTCTCATTCCAGCTAGGCATGTGATTGACCGAAATAGGGCCGCTTTATGATTGGCCTAACGAATCCGTGATTCTACTGGTCGAAAATGCCGCACCTCATGATTTCCGGAGCAAAAGCCGGCGAAGTGGACAGGTGCGCGCAGGTAGTCGGGCGGCGCCGAAAGGCTCTTGCCGTCGCATCGGTCCGGCGCGATCATGAATGTATAGTGAAGCTTCCATGAAGGCAGCTTCGGCAAAGGAGGCGCCGCATGTCCATCGGCGAAGTCGAGCCGAGTACGTGGCGCGGGGGCGAGATGCGCGCGCCCGCCCCCGCAAGCAAAGTTACTTTTGACCGGCGCGAGCTTGACCGTATCCTCAGTCTCTATGGCCGCAAGGTTGCAGCAGGTGAATGGCGAGACTACGCGATCGATTTTCTGAAAGACCGCGCCGTCTTTTCCGTTTTCCGACGCGCCACCGAATTCCCGATTTACCGGATCGAAAAGAATCCCCGCTTGGCGCGCCGGCAGGGCGCGTACAGCGTCATTTCGGCAACCGGTCACATCCTGCGCCGCGGCCATGAGCTCGAGCGTGTGCTCAGTGCGCTCGACCGATCGGTGAGTTTGGTCGCGGGTTAGGGGATTTCGGGCAACGCCGGCTTGGCGTTGCTGACGGCCGAGAATAGCGGCCGACCCGCTTGCTTTTGCCACGCAGGCCATCTCGCTTGGCTGACCATCGCCAAATTTCGGGTCCGATGCATTCACGTCCGCTTGTTGTCGGCGCCCTTGGGGTGGCGCAAACGCTCGCCTGGGGATCGAGCTACTACTTGCCAGCCATTCTCGCCGGCCCGATCAGTGCCGGTGTCGGCGTGCCTCAGTCGTGGGTCTTCGCAGCCTTCTCGGGAGCTTTGCTGCTCGCGGCATTCGCGGGTCCGGCGGTCGGGCGGATCGTCGACCGACGTGGCGGACGCGGCGTGCTGGTGCTGTCCAACATCGTGCTCGCCGCAGGGCTCGTTGCACTCGCAGCGGCGGATGGGCCGATTCTGCTTTTCGCCGCGTGGGCGGTTCTCGGCGTCGGAATGGCGCTCGGACTCTACGACACCGCCTTTGCGGCGCTCACCGCGCTCTATGGCCGCGACGCGCGCGGTCCGATCACCGGTATCACGTTGATTGCGGGTTTTGCATCGACCGTCAGCTGGCCGTTGACCACCTTGTTCAATGGCTTGTTGGGCTGGCGTGAGACGTTGCTGGTTTGGGCGGTACTCAACTTGGTTCTTGGCTTGCCGCTCAACTTGCTGCTGCCTTACGGGGGACGGACGGCGCCGCTTGCGCGCGCGCGCCACCGCTCGGTCGGATGGACGCCGTACCGGGAGATGTTTCTGCTCGCTTTCGTCTTTGCGGCGGCTTGGTTCGTGACCGGCGCGATGTCGGCGCACCTGCCGCGCCTGCTGAAGATCTGCGGAGCGTCATCGTTGCAGGCGATCGCGGCGGCCGCCCTAGTTGGGCCGGCGCAGGTAGCGGCGCGGCTCGCCGAGTTCTTTTTGTTGCGGCGAAGCCATCCGCTGGTGCCGGCGCGGCTCGCGGCGCTCTTGCATCCGATCGGCGCGCTTGTCTTTGCGCTCATCGGACCCGCGGCGGCCGCGGCCTTCGCCATTTTCTACGGCGCCGGCAACGGGCTTTTGACGATCGCGCGCGGCACCGTGCCGCTCGCTGTCTTCGGGCCGCATGGCTATGGGGAACGCACGGGTCTCCTCGGTGCGCCGGCGCGCGCCGCGCAGGCGCTCGCGCCGCTTTTGTTCGGCATTCTGCTCGATGCCATGGGGGCGTCGGTCATCATCGTTTCGTCCGCGCTTTGTCTTGCCGCCTTTGCGCGCTCTTTGGCTTGCGTGCTTCCCGGCCGGACTAGATTCTTCGTTTTGAGCACGATCTTTTCCGAAGACCGGCTCCCACTTTTCGGGATCATGCGCCAAAGAAAAACGCCCCGGCGAGCGGCCGGGGCGTCCATGCATTTCGTGAGCTATTCGATCAGCGGCGGTCGCCGAACAGGCGCAGCAGCATGAGGAACAGGTTGATGAAGTCGAGGTAGAGACGCAGCGCGCCCATCACCGCCTTGCGTCCGGCGACGCTGCCGTCGTCGTTGACGTCGTACATCTCCTTGATGCTCTGCGTGTCATAGGCGGTCAGGCCGACGAAGATCAGCACGCCGGCCACCGAGATGACCCAATAGAGCCCGCTCGATTGCAGGAAGATGTTGACCAGGCTTGCGATGACAACACCGATCAGACCCATGAACAAGAAAGAGCCGAAACCGGTCAGGTCACGCTGCGTGGTGTAGCCGTAAAGGCTCATCGCGCCGAACGTCGCCGCCGAGATGAAAAATACCCGCGTGATCGACGCCCCGGTATAGGCAAGGAAGATCGTCGCCAGCGACAGCCCGAGCAGGCCGGCATAGACGAAGAACAGCATCAGCGCCGTGCTCGCCGACAGCCGGTTGATGCCGAAGCTCAGCAGCATGACGAGGCCGAGCGGCGCCAGCACGAACACCCACATCAGCGGGCTTGCGAAGATCGCGTGGCCGAACGCCGTCAAGCCGGTGACCTGATTGCCGACGATATGGATCTGCTCGCCGCCGGCGGCCTGAAAGGCGACCCAGGCGACCAGACCGGTGAGCGCAATGCCGGCGGTCATGTAGTTGTAGACGCGGATCATATACGCGCGCAGGCCGGCATCGATCGCGACCTGATCGGTGCGATAGCCGGTGCGGGCGGCCGCGATATTCCGGTCGAAGTCCGACATGGAGAATACCCCTGAGTTATCCCGGTTTGCGCCGGGCAGTTCGGTCCGGAAAACCGGACGTTTGCGTGCCTGGAATTTAATGCGAAAGCTGCAATCGCGCCAGATGGCGGGAATGCGATATTTGCGAAGGTTACTGTTCCTTCATAATCGCCGCCGGCTACAGATTCCTTAAGACCTCCGCTGGTTTATGGCCCAGCGCGCTGAAAGTGCCGACGAGGCCGAGAAGGACGGTGACTAGAAGCGCGAAAACCGCCGTCGCCAGCGCCGGTACTGCCATCCAAACGAACGAAAATTCCATGACGCGGGTGATCACGAGTTCGGCCGTCACCGAGCCGGCCGCGACGCCGAAAACGACTGCTGCCAAACCGATCAGCAGATATTCGACCGCGTAAGCCAGTACCAGGCGCGGGCGGGTCGCTCCCAATGTCTTCAAGACGACAGCGTCGTAGATGCGAAAGCGCTGGCCGGCCGCCAGCGCGCCGCCCAACACCAGCGCCGCAGCGATCAAGGCGACAGAGCTCGCGCCGCGCAAGCCAAGCACCAGGTTGCCGACGAGATGGTCGATCGTGTCGAGCGCGTCCTTGACCCGGATGGCCGAGACCGTGGGAAAGGCATCCGCCAGCGCCTTGACCAGCGCCGTCTCCTCGGCGGCGCTGCCGCCGTCGCCAAATGTGAGCGTGGCGATGTCGGTGTGCGGCGCGCCGGCAAACGTGCCGGGCGAGAAGACCAGCACGAAGTTGATGCCCAGGCTCTGCCAATCGACCGCGCGCAAATTGGCGATGCGGGCGGTCAGGTTGCGGCCGAGCACGTTGACGGTGATCGTGTCGCCGAGCTTGAGCTTGAGATCGTCCGCCGTGCGCTGTTCGAGCGAGACCAGCGGCGGGCCGGAATAGTCTGCGGGCCACCATTCGCCGGCGACCAGGCGCGAGCCGGCCGGCAGCGATGGCGCATAGGTGATGCCGCGGTCGCCGCGCAGCACCCAGGCCGATCCTTCGCGGGGCTTGAGTTCCTCGGCCTTGGTGCCGCCGGCGGCAACGATACGGCCGCGCAGCATCGGCACGCGCTCGAGCGTTGCTGCCGGTGTCTGGGCGCGCACAAAGGTTTCGAAGCTTGGCGCGTCGGCGGCGGGAATGTCGATGAAGAAAAACGACGGCGCCTTTTCGGGCAACGCCGCAGCGAATTGGCGATGCAGATTGCCGTCGATCTCGACCAGGGTCACCAGCAAAGAAAGACCGAGCCCGAGCGAGAGCACCACGCTCGGCGTCAGCGCCCCGGGCCGGTGGATGTTGGTGACCGCAAGCCGCATCAGCGTCGAGCGCTGTCGCGGCAATCGGCGTGCGAGCGCCATGGTCAGAACCGCGACGAGCCGCAGCGCCAGGAAAATCACTGCCGCGGAGACGACGAACATCGCTGCCAGCCGCCGGTCGTAGGCGGCGAGGATCGCCAGCGCCGCAAGCGCCGCAATGATCAATCCCGTGCCGATCATGTAGCGCCGCCGCGGCCAGCGCCGCCCGCCGGCGATCTCGTCGCGGAACAGCATCGAGACCGAAATGTCATGCGCGCGGCCGAGCGGCCGCAACGCGAAAGCCAGCGCAGTCAACAGCCCATACAGGATCGAAAGCAGGAACTCGCCCGGATAGAAAGCCGGCGCGACAGGAAGCGGAATGACGCTGCCGAACACTCCGATGATGGCAAATGGCAAACCGGCCCCGATGCCCGCCCCGATCAGCGTCGCGAACAACGCGACCAATAGGATCTGCGCGCAGTAGATGCTGAATATATCGGTGCCGGTCGCGCCCAAAGCTTTCATGGTCGCGATCGCGTCGCGCTTGCGCGCCAAGTGACTGGCAACCGCGTTGGCGACGCCGACGCCACCGACCAGCAAGGCGGTCAGGGCGACGAGCGTCAGGAACTGGCTAAAGCGCTCGACATTGCGCTCGAGCTGGGGCGAAGCTTTTTTGCGCGTGCGGACGTCCCAGCCGGCATCCGGGAAGTCGGTGCGCGCTTGCCGCTCGAGTGCGGCAACGGCGCCGTCGGTCGCGTTCGATGCGGGCAGCCGCAGCCGATATTGCCAGCGCACCAGGCTGCCGGGCTGCAGGAGCGCGCTCGCGCGCAGCGCCTCCTGGCTCACCAGAAGGCGCGGGCCAAAACCGATGCCGCCGGACAATCGGTCTGGCTCGTTCTTGAGTACGGAGCGCAGCTCGATCGTTGCCTTGCCGATGCTGATGCGGTCGCCGAGCTTGAGATCAAGCCGCGTCAGCAAGGCCGGATCGGCGGCGGCGCCAAAGGCATCGCCGTTACGCTCGAACAAACCGGCCAGCGGCAGGTCGGGCTCGGTGGTCACGGCGCCGAACAGCGGATACGCGCTGTCGACCGCTTTGATCTCGACCAGCGTGGTTCGTGCGTCGTCGGCGCGCGCCATGGTCGGCAGCGTGGCGATGACCGCCACCTTGCCGTGCGCATCAAGAAAACGCCGTTCGCCGTCATTGGCCTCGCGCTGGACCAGCGAGAAATTCACATCACCGCCGAGGATCGCGCTGCCGGCTTGCGACAGACCATCGGCCAGGCTTTGCGCCACCGAGCCGACGCCGGCGATTGCCATGACGCCGAGCGCGATACAGGCGATGAAAACGCCGAAACCGCGCAAGCCGCCGCGCAGCTCGCGCCAGGCATAGCGCAGCGCGAGCGGCGTCATCGGAGCTTCGCCGCGGCTGAGGCGGGCTCCTCCAGCCGTCCCGAATGGATCTGCAGCACCCGGTTGCAGCGTTGCGCCAGCGCGGTGTCGTGGGTCACGAGCACCAGCGTCGTGCCGTGCTGGCGGTAGCCGTGGAATAGAAGCTCGATGATCTCGCCGCCGGTCGCTTCGTCGAGATTGCCGGTCGGCTCGTCAGCGACCAGGATCGCCGGGTTGGGTGCGACCGCGCGCGCGAGCGCGACGCGCTGCTGTTCGCCGCCCGATAGTTGCGCCGGATAGTGCGACAGCCGGCCGCCGAGGCCGACCGCGATCAGTTCGCGCTCGGCGCGCCCGAAAGCGTCGTCCACACCGGCAAGTTCGAGCGGCACGGCGACATTCTCCAGCGCGGTCATGGTCGGAATGAGATGGAAGGCCTGAAAGACGACGCCGATATTCTTGCCGCGGAAGCGCGCCAGGGCGTCTTCGTCGAGTTTGCTCAAGTCCTTGCCGGCCACCACGACCGAGCCGGAGTCGGCCCGTTCCAGTCCGGTCATCACCATCAGCAGGGTGGATTTGCCGGATCCGGACGGGCCAAGGAGTGCGACGGCTTCGCCGCGCCCTATATTGAGGTCGATATCGCGGAGAATGTGGACGCGGGCCGCGCCGCCGCCGAGCGACAGATTGACTCCCCGCAACGCAATGGCCGCGCCGCCGGAAGGATGCCCCAACGTGTCGTGCATGTCTTTGACTAAGCGCCCCGCACCGTCGCTGCGTGGCAGATCATATGGGGGTGGCGAAACGTTACGCCACGTCGTGCATGCGGCTGTTTGTAGCCTTGCGCTTCTTCTCGGAATGGCCATCGCGCCGGCGCTGGCCGGGACGGCTGCCAAACCGGTCAAGATCGTGGCGCTCGGCGACTCATTGACGGCGGGGCTCGGCTTGCCATTGAGCGAAGGTTTCGTGCCGCGGCTGCAAGCCGCGCTCGCCGGAAAGGGGCTCGCCGCCGAGGTGATCAATGCCGGTGTCTCCGGCGATACCGCCTCGGACGTGCTGGCGCGGCTCGATTGGTCCGTGCCCGAGGGCACCGATGCCGTGATCTTGGAGGTCGGCGCCAACGATATGCTGCGTGGACTAAAGCCGCAGGTGACGCGCGCGGCCATTGACACAATTCTGCAACGATTGAAGGAGCGCCATATCACCGTGCTCCTCTGCGGCATGCGCGCCGCGCCCAATCTCGGAATTGCCTACGGGGCAGCGTTCGAGGGCATTTATCCCGACCTTGCCGCCAAATATGGCATTCCGCTCTATCCCTTTTTCCTTGACGGCGTCGCCGGCGATCTGGGCCGATTGCAGCGGGACGGCCTGCATCCAAACGCCGCGGGCGTCGAGGTTATGGTTGCCGCTATCCTGCCGAGGGTGGAACAGCTGATGGCGCTCGTTCGCGACCGCCGCTCATCGTGAGGGTTGCATGCGCGCGCTGATCACCGCATGCTGCTCCTGCTGCGATTCGTCGAGAGTCTTCCCGATCATGGACCGCAGGTGTCATGCCCCGTCTGTTTACAGGTCTTGAAATTCCGCGGCACGTAGCCGAACTCGCTTTCGATGATGCGCGGCGGTTTGCCGGGGGCGCGCTGGATCGATCCGGAGAATTATCATCTGACCTTGCGCTTCATCGGCGACATCGATGATGCGCTGGCGCGCGACATCGCCGGCCTGCTTGGTCGGGTGCAGCGCCGGCCGTTCGAGCTGCGGCTCGACGGGCTGACCTCCTTCGGCGGCCGCAAGCCACGCGCTCTGGTCGCCTCGGCAACCGCCGTGGCGCCGTTGCTTGAGTTGCAAGCCGAGCAGGAGCGCTTGTTGCAGCGTCTTGGGCTTGAGCCCGAGGGGCGGAAATATATTCCGCATGTCACGCTCGCCCGCCTGCGAGAGACATCGAGCTGGCAGGTGGCGGATTATCTGTCGGCGCGCGGCCATTTCCGTTCCGCCGCGTTCGAGGTCTCGCGCTTTGTCTTGTTCTCGTCGCGCTCATCGGTCGGCGGCGGACCCTATGTGGTCGAGGCGGCCTATCCGCTCGGCGTGCCTGAGCTCAGATACGCGCATCTCTAGGCAAAGTCCGGTCGGTACCGCTCATTCCCGCGAAAGCGGGAATCCAGCGGGGACGCGCAAACAGCTGGGTCCCCGCCTTCGCGCGGACGAGCGGTGGAAGAGCAGATTCAGAATCGATCGGGCTTTGCTCTAAGCCCGCAGCATGCGGGTGTGCAGATCGAGCATGGCCGTCGCGAAGCCGTGACCGTCCTCGATCAATTCCTGCATGACGGAAAGCGGATTGGCGCGCCAGGATTCGACTTCGCCGACGACGCTGCCGAAGTCGAAGGAGAGCTCGGCGTCGAATTTGCGCGCGAGCTGCTGCATGCGCCGGTTCTCGGCCAAGCAGGCCATGTGCAGTTGGCGATAGCCGCGGTTGCGCGCGGCAAGCAAAGTTCGGCGCAGCAACGCCGACCCTACGCCGTGGCTCTGCCACGGCTTCTCTACGCTGATCGCGGCTTCCGCCTGGCCGGGCAAACGCGCGCCGAGTTGACGCAGCTCCGCCGCGCCACGCATTACGCCGTCAACAAAAAAGCCGTGCACGACGGCGTCGAGCGAAAGCGACAAATCCACGAAATTGCGGATGAAGTCGTCGGACACGCCGCCGCCAAAGCGGCTGTGCCGGCTCGCCGAGTCGAGCCGCAGCAGATGGTCGCGGTATTTGTTATGTTCGCCGATCCATAGCTTGCGGATTACACCGCCATCGGGAAGAACTTCCTGCATTCCAGAGGTCTCCTTGTCGAAGGCCCTCTTGATAGCGTCCTCCCATCCGGACGTGTTGCGGTGACGACTGTCCCATTGCCCACGCTTACGTCCAGAATCACAGACAATACATCATGTTGGGTTTCGCCAAATTTTAGCAAGGCGAAGCATTGAGCAACATGCCTGCATTCCGTATACGCATGGCTGATTAACATCGTGACCGTTTAGCGACGCGCACATGGCATCCCACATGCAACGTTGTTGAATGTTCGTTGTGCCGCCACGCTTTCACCACCCAACCTCTCACCACCCTCACCACCCAACCTCTAACCACCCAAGTTTGAATCCGCACGGTTAACAGAATCATGGCGAGATCGATCACTGCGCAATACGCGGCGGGCGTTGCAGCCGGTAAAGTTGAGCGCGACCCGGCGCAGCTTGCGATCGTCGATCGGCTGGCGCGCCTGGAAGGTGACATCATCGAGCATCGTCTGGCGCGTAAATCCTCGTCGCTCGGTTGGCTGTTTGCGCGCGACAAAAAGCAAGCTTCGCTGAAGGGGCTGTACATCTACGGCGCGGTCGGCCGCGGCAAGACCATGCTGATGGACTTGTTCTATGAGGCAAGCCCGGTGCAGCGCAGGCGGCGCGCGCATTTTCATGAATTCATGATCGACGTGCACGAACGCGTCCACGGGCTGCGCCAGAAAATGAAAGTCGGCGAATATGCCGGCGAAGATCCGATCGAGCTGGTCGCCAAAGACCTGGCGCGCGAAGCGTGGCTACTTTGCTTCGACGAATTCCACGTCACCGATATCGCCGATGCCATGATCATCGGACGGCTGTTCGCGCAGTTGTTCACGCGCGGCGTGGTCGTGGTGGCGACGTCCAATGTGGCGCCGGTGGATCTCTACAAAGACGGCTTGAACCGCGCCTTGTTCGTGCCGTTCATCGAGATGCTGGAAGCGCACATGGATATCGTGCGGCTGGCGTCGCGTACCGACTTCCGGCTGGAAAAACTCGCCGGCATGCCGGTCTGCTACGTGCCGGCGGACGAAGCGGCCGACGCGGCGCTCGACGACGCCTGGCGGCGGCTGGCGCGCGAGAACGACGGGGCGGCGCAGGAGCTTTCGTTGAAGGGCCGCACGATCCATGTGCCGCGCGCCGCCATGGGCGTGGCGCGCTTTTCCTTTCATGATCTGTGCGAGCAGCCGCTTGCCGCCGTCGACTATTTGCGCATCGCGCACGAATATCACACGATCATTCTCGACCGCATTCCGGTCATGACCTTCGACAACCGCAACGCGGCCAAGCGCTTCATCATTCTGATCGATACGCTTTACGACATGAATGTGAAGCTGATCGCGTCAGCGGCGGCGGAGCCGGACGCGCTTTATCGCGCCGACGAAGGTTATGAGGCGCAGGAATTCCAGCGGACCGCTTCGCGCCTGATCGAGATGCGCTCGGAGGAATACCTTGCGCGGCCGCATGGCGCCGCGCATTCGCTCCTGTCCGGTTCGTCGAGCGGGATCGTCGAGACCTGATCGGCCGGGCAGTCCGCCGAAGCCATGCTGGCAATATCGCTACGACGTCAAGATGACCGCCGATTGAGCAGTCGGGCGCCGGCACGCGACAGCGCCGCCGGGAGCAGCATCCCGCTCAAATTGGCGGCAAGATTGCCGGCCGCACCACAAACCGAGCCTGAAAAGTCGGACGGCTCAAACCGGTTCCGGCCGGGCGTGCCGCTCGATGCAGTGGGCGGCTTGAACGCGCCTGCTGAACGGGTTAAGGACCGCGACGGGTCGGGGCATCTGCGAGCATGATCCCGAAAAAGCCTGCTCCGGACTTGATCCGGGGTGGAAACCGGTTCTCGGAAAAGATCATGCTCTATCTAATATGTAGCCAATCAAGGACTTTTCTGCGATGGCGCGAAACAAAATTGCATTGATCGGTGCCGGTCAGATCGGCGGCACCCTGGCGCATCTGGTCGGGCTGAAGGAGCTCGGTGACGTCGTTCTTTTCGACATCATGGAGGGCATTCCGCACGGCAAGGCGCTCGATCTGGCGCAGTCCGCTCCGGTTGAGGGCTTCGATGCCCGCATCGTCGGCACCAATTCCTACGAATCGATCGAGGGCGCGGCGGTCTGCGTCGTCACCGCCGGCGTGCCGCGCAAGGCCGGAATGAGCCGCGACGATCTTCTCAGCATCAACCTCAAGGTGATGGAGCAGGTCGGCGCCGGCATCAAGAAATACGCGCCCAACGCTTTCGTCATCTGCATCACCAATCCGCTCGACGCCATGGTCTGGGCCCTGCAGCAATGTTGCGGGCTGCCGAAGCACATGGTGGTCGGCATGGCGGGCGTGCTGGACTCGGCACGTTTCCGCTACTTTCTGGCTGACGAATTCAATGTTTCGGTCGAGGATGTCACGGCCTTTGTGCTCGGCGGGCACGGCGACACGATGGTGCCGTTGACGCGCTATTCGACGGTGGCAGGCATTCCGTTGCCGGACCTGATCAAAATCGGCTGGACCACCGCCGCCCGGCTCGATGCCATTGTCGACCGCACTCGTAACGGCGGCGGCGAGATCGTCAGCCTGCTCAAGACCGGCTCGGCCTTCTACGCGCCGGCGACTTCTGCCATTGCGATGGCTGAAAGCTACTTGCGCGACAAGAAGCGGGTGCTGCCGGCTGCGGCCTATCTTAGCGGCGAGTACGGCGTGAAAGACCTATACGTCGGCGTGCCCGTGGTCATCGGCAGCAAGGGGGTCGAGCGTGTGGTCGAAATCGAGCTCAACAGCGCCGAGCGCGGCATGTTCGAGAAATCGGCGCAGGCGGTCGAAGGCTTGGTCGAGGCCTGCAAGAAGATTGCTCCCAATCTTGGGAAATGATGCCTCCGTCATTCCGGGGCGCACCGAAGGTGCGAGCCCGGAATCCATAACCCCGAAGCAAGAAGCTTCTTGCGCCTAGTTTATGATTGATAGGACTGTGGTTATGGATTCCGGCTCTCGTTGGGGAAGCTCGTCATCGGGCCGGCCACTTCGGGCCGGACCCGTTGGCTCTCTCGGCCGCAATGACGAAGGGAGAGCTTCCCCATGAACATCCACGAATACCAGGCGAAAGCCGTGTTGCGCGAATTCGGCGTGCCGGTGCCGCGCGGCATTCCGGCCATGAGCGTGGACGAAGCCGTGAAGGCCGCCAATGACCTCGGCGGGCCCGTCTGGGTCGTGAAGGCGCAAATCCACGCCGGCGGGCGCGGCAAGGCCGGCGGCGTCAAGGTGGTGAAATCGGTCGACGACGTGAAGCGCGAGGCCGAGCGCCTGCTGGGCTCGACGCTGGTCACGCACCAGACCGGCCCGCACGGCAAGGAAGTGCATCGCCTCTATATCGAGGAAGGCTCGGCTATCGACCGCGAATACTATTTGTCGGCCCTGGTCGATCGCACCACCTCACGCATCGCTTTCGTCGCCTCGACCGAAGGCGGCACCGAGATCGAAGAAGTCGCGCATAAAAGCCCCGAGAAGATTCTCTCATTCTCAGTCGATCCGGCGACCGGCTTCATGCCGCATCATGCACACGCGGTCGCGCACGCGCTTGGCTTCAGCCGCGAGGTGGCCAGACAGGCCGAGACCGTGCTGCCTAAGCTCTATCAGGCGTTTCTCGCCAAGGATATGAGCCTGCTTGAGATCAACCCGCTCGTCGTCACCAAAACCGGCGCGCTGATCTGCCTCGACGCCAAGATCGGCTTCGACGACAGCGCGCTTTACCGCCATCCCGACATCGCGGCTCTGCGCGATCCGACCGAAGAGGACGCCAAGGAGATCGAGGCCTCGCGCTACGATCTCAACTACGTGGCGCTCGACGGCACCATCGGCTGCATGGTCAACGGCGCCGGTCTCGCCATGGCGACCATGGACATCATCAAGCTCTATGGCGAGACGCCGGCGAACTTCCTCGATGTCGGCGGCGGCGCCAGCAAAGACAAAGTGACGGCCGCGTTCAAGATCATCACCTCCGATCCCAACGTGAAGGGGATTTTGATCAATATCTTCGGCGGCATCATGCGCTGCGATATCATCGCCGAAGGCGTGGTCGCGGCGGTGAGGGAAGTGGGCTTGCGCGTTCCGCTCGTAGTGCGGCTGGAAGGCACCAACGTCGAGCTGGGCAAAGAGATTCTCAGGAAATCCGGCCTCAACGTCATTCCCGCCGACGATCTCGACGATGCCGCGCAGAAAATCGTCAAGGCGGTGCGGAATGGCTCCTGACGTGCTCCGCGCCGCTTTACCCGCTTGTCTGATGTTTGTTGGCGCGGCTCACGCCAATGAGCGAAGTGCGCAGTTGGTCGACTCCTTCATGGCGTTCTGCACGCCGGGGCCGCCGGACTTTGCGGCGCTTGGTGCCAAAGCCACGGCGATGAATCTTCCGGTGCGCAAGGATGTCGCGATTGGGGCTGCCGGGCAAACCAAGTCATGGCAGGTCACCCTCAAGACCGGCGTCCATGAATTGATCGCCGGCAAGGTGAAGGGACCTGCCGGCGACGTGGCGGGTTGCAGCATCGGCGCCGAGAATGTCGACGGCGAGGAAATGAAACAGGATCTGATCAAGGCCATGAAGCTCGGCGCGCCGGATCGGGTCGCCAATACGCCCGACGGCGCACAACGCGTGACGACCTGGAAATACGCCGACGACGTAACCCTCATCCTGGCCGACGGGACGCCGATGAAGATTCCGGGGATGATGCTAACGCTCATGCGCCAGACCAAGCCGAGTCCCTGACATGTCCATCCTGATCGACAACAACACCAAGGTCATTTGCCAGGGCTTTACCGGCAAGAACGGCACCTTCCATTCCGAGCAGGCGATCGCCTACGGCACCAAGATGGTCGGCGGCACTTCGCCCGGCAAAGGCGGCGCCAAGCATCTCGGTTTGCCGGTGTTCGACACGGTGGCCGAAGCGAAAGAGAACACCGGCTGCGATGCCAGTGTCATCTACGTGCCGCCGGCGGGCGCGGCGGACGCGATCTGCGAAGCCATCGACGCCGAAATTCCGCTGATTGTCTGCATCACCGAGGGCATCCCCGTGCTCGACATGGTGAGGGTCAAGCGCTCGCTCTGCGGTTCGCTATCGCGGTTGATCGGGCCGAATTGCCCGGGCGTGATGACCGCGGGCGAGTGCAAGATCGGCATTATGCCGGGCGGCATTTTCAAGCCCGGCAAGGTCGGAATCGTGTCGCGCTCCGGCACGCTTACCTACGAGGCGGTGTTCCAGACCACGCAGGCAGGTCTCGGCCAGACCAGCGCGGTCGGCATCGGCGGCGACCCGGTCAAGGGCACCGATTTCATCACCATCCTGGAAATGTTCCTGGCCGACCGGGAGACCGAGGCGATCATCATGATCGGCGAGATCGGCGGCTCCTCGGAGGAGGACGCCGCCCAGTTCCTGGCCCACGAAGCCAAAAGCGGCCGCAAGAAGCCGACGGTCGGGTTTATCGCCGGACGCACCGCGCCTCCGGGCCGGCGCATGGGTCATGCCGGCGCCATCATCGCCGGTGGTAAGGGCGGTGCTGAGTCTAAGATCGCTGCCATGGAGGCTGCCGGCATCAAGGTTTCGCCATCGCCGGCGCGGCTGGGCAAGACGCTCGCAGAAATATTGAAGTAAGATTCATTTCTTATGTCTTTTCGATGCCGCAAGCAGACCTTAAATAGGGTACAAAAGAGAGCGCCCCGCGCCGGGCCGGGCTGATTCGGCACTTTACTCGTAGGGCTTCTCCCTAGCTCGGGATCTGCAAATGTCTCGCCAGGACGCGAACGCTGCCTTCGCTCTCACGTCTTTCCTCTACGGCGCCAATGCCCCCTATATCGAGGATCTGTACGCGCGCTATGAGACCGATCCGAACTCGGTCGACGCCGAATGGCAGTCCTTCTTTCAAAGCCTGAAGGACGATCCGCGCGAGGTCAGCGAGAATGCGCGCGGCCCGTCATGGCGGCGCCCCGACTGGCCGCGGCCGGAACGAAGCGAATTGATCGCGGCGCTCGACGGCGATTGGGTCGAGGTCGGCAAGGCACTCGGCGAGAAGGTCAAGGCGAAGGCGCAGACCAAGGGCGTCGAGCTTTCCAGCGCCGACGTCGAGCGCGCCACCCGCGACTCGATCCGCGCGCTCATGCTCATCCGCGCCTATCGCGCGCGCGGGCATTTCCACGCCCATCTCGATCCGCTCGGGCTGCAGCCGCCGGGTAAGGAAGAGGAGCTAGAACCGTCGACCTACGGCTTCGGCGAGGGCGATTTCGACCGACCGATTTTTCTCGATAAGGTGCTGGGGCTTGAATTCGGCACCATCCGGCAGATCATCGCCATTTTGCGCCGCACCTATTGCCAGACGCTCGGTGTCGAGTTTCTGCATATTTCCGACGGCGCGCAGAAGGGCTGGATTCAGGAGCGCATCGAAGGGCCCGACAAGGAGATCAGCTTCACCCGCGAGGGCAAGCGCGCGATCCTCAACAAGCTCGTCGAAGTCGAAGGCTTCGAGAAATTCTGCGATCTGAAATTCACCGGCACCAAGCGCTTCGGGCTCGACGGCGCCGAATCGATGATCCCGGCGCTCGAGCAGATCATCAAGCGCGGCGGCGCGCTCGGCGTGCATCAGATCGTCATGGGCATGGCCCATCGCGGCCGGCTCAATGTGCTGGCGCAAGTCATGGGCAAGCCGCACCGCGCCATCTTCCACGAATTCAAGGGCGGCTCGTCGACGCCGAACGAGATCGAAGGCTCGGGCGACGTGAAGTACCATCTCGGCGCCTCCTCGGACCGCGAGTTCGACGACAACAAGGTGCATCTGTCGCTCACCGCCAATCCGTCGCATCTGGAAATTGTCGATCCGGTGGTGCTCGGCAAGGTGCGCGCCAAGCAGGACCAGCATGGCGCGACGCGCGACGACCGCACCATGGTGATGCCGCTGCTGATCCACGGCGATGCGTCGTTCGCGGGCCAGGGCGTGGTGGCGGAGTGTTTCGGGCTTTCCGGTCTGCGCGGCCACCGCACCGGCGGCTCGGTGCATTTCATCGTCAACAATCAGATCGGCTTCACGACCAATCCGCGCTATTCGCGGTCGTCGCCGTATCCGTCCGATGTCGCCAAGATGATCGAGGCGCCGATTTTCCACGTCAACGGCGACGATCCGGAAGCGGTCGTGTTCGCCGCCAAGGTGGCGACCGAATTCCGGCAGAAGTTTCAGAAGCCGGTGGTCATCGACATGTTCTGCTACCGCCGGCACGGCCATAATGAGGGCGACGAGCCGTCCTTCACGCAGCCGTTGATGTACAAGGCGATCGCCAAGCATCCGACCACGCTCGAGATCTACGGCGACAAGCTCGTCGGCGAAGGCGTGGTGACGGCGGGCGAAGTCGAGAAGATGAAGGCGGATTGGCGCAGCCGACTCGACACCGAACTCGAAGCTGCGCAGAGCTATCGTGCCAACAAGGCCGATTGGCTCGATGGCCGCTGGTCCGGCTTCAAGACCGCCGGCGATAGCGAGGATCCGCGGCGCGGCAAAACCGGCGTCGAGATCGCAAAGCTCAAGCAGATCGGCGACAAGATCACCACGCTCGAGCCCGGCTTTCATCTGCATCGCACGCTGCTGCGCTTCTTCGAGAACCGCCGCAAGGCAATCGATTCAGGCCAGAATATCGACTGGGCGACGGCCGAAGCGCTCGCCTTCTGCTCGCTCTTGACCGAAGGCCACCGGGTGCGGCTGTCGGGCCAGGATTCCGAACGCGGCACCTTCTCGCAGCGCCACTCGGTGCTGATCGATCAGCAGGACGAGCATCGCTACACGCCGTTCAATCATGTGGCGGAAGGCCAGGCGCGCTACGAAGTGATCAATTCGATGCTTTCGGAAGAGGCGGTGCTCGGCTTCGAATACGGCTATTCGCTCGCCGAACCGAATGCGCTGACCCTGTGGGAAGCGCAATTCGGCGACTTCGCCAACGGCGCGCAGGTGGTGTTCGATCAATTCATCTCGTCGGGCGAGCGCAAATGGCTGCGCATGTCCGGCCTGGTCTGCCTGCTGCCGCACGGCTACGAAGGGCAGGGGCCGGAGCATTCCTCCGCGCGCCTCGAACGTTTCCTGCAGATGTGCGCCGAGGACAATATGCAGGTTGCGAACTGCACGACGCCGGCGAATTATTTCCACATTCTGCGCCGTCAGCTCAAACGCGATTTCCGCAAGCCGCTCGTCCTGATGACGCCGAAATCGCTGTTGCGCCACAAGCGCGCGGTGTCGCGGCTCGACGAAATGGGGCCGGAGACGTCGTTCCATCGGCTGTTGTGGGACGACGCGCAGCAATCGCCGGACGACCCCATCAAGCTTGTGCCCGACGCAAAGATCAGGCGCGTCGTCCTTTGTTCGGGCAAGATCTATTACGATCTCTACGACGAGCGCGAGAAGCGTGGCACCAACGATGTTTATCTGCTGCGCATCGAGCAGCTCTATCCGTTCCCGACCAAGGCGCTGATGACCGAGTTGTCGCGCTTCAAGGAAGCGGAGATCGTCTGGTGCCAGGAGGAGCCGCGCAACCAGGGCGGTTGGGTGTTCGTCGATATCTTTTTGGAATGGGTGCTCAACCAGATCGGCGCCAAGCACCGGCGCGCGCGCTATGCCGGGCGGCCGGCCTCGGCCTCGACCGCGGTCGGCCAGATGTCGCAGCACCAGAGGCAGCTGAAGAATTTCCTGGAAGAGGCGCTGGCATAGTTCACGCGCCGAAAGAACGGCGTGGATGGCCGGCGTAGGCCCGGCCATGACAAAAGGATGTCTCGGGGATTGCCATGGCGGAGATTCGCGTACCCACCCTCGGCGAGTCGGTAACGGAAGCCACGATCGGTAAATGGTTCAAGAAGGCGGGCGACGTGGTCGCCGTCGACGAGCCGCTGGTCGAACTGGAAACCGACAAAGTCACCATCGAGGTGCCCGCGCCGGCTGCGGGTGTGCTCACCGATGTTGCGGTCAAGGACGGCGATACGGTCGCCGTCGGGGCGCTGCTCGGCGCCATCAAGGAAGGCGCCGGCGCTGCGTCGACCGCCAAGCCCGATCAGAAGACCGAGAAGGCCAAGGCCAGCGACGCCGGTGCGGAACAGCCGAAGCCGAAAGAAGAAGCTCCGAAGCCCGCCGCGGCCAAGGCCGCGAGCGATGCGCCGCTGGCGCCGTCGGTGCGCAGGATAGCGGCCGAAACCGGCGTAGATGCATCCGCCGTTCCGGGCACCGGCAAGGACGGACGCGTGACCAAGGGCGACATGCTTGCCGCCATCGAGCGCGCCGCAGCCCAGCCGATGCCGGTCGCGGCGCCGGCCGCCTCGGTCCAGATGCGCGCGCCCTCGCCGCCCGATGACGCCGCGCGCGAGGAGCGCGTGCGCATGACGCGACTGCGCCAGACCATCGCGCGCCGGCTGAAGGATGCGCAAAACACCGCCGCCATGCTGACGACCTTCAACGAGGTCGACATGACGCATGTCATGGCGCTGCGCAGCCAATACCGCGACCTGTTCGAGAAGAAGCACGGCATCAAGCTCGGCTTCATGGGCTTCTTCGTGCGCGCCTGCGTGCAGGCACTCAAGGAAATTCCCGCGGTCAATGCGGAGATCGACGGCACCGATATCGTCTACAAGAACTACTATCACATCGGCATCGCGGTCGGCACCGAGCGCGGGCTGGTCGTGCCGGTGGTGCGCGACTGCGATCAGAAATCGATCGCCGAGATCGAGAAATCGATCGCCGATTTCGGCCGCCGCGCGCGCGACGGCTCGCTCAAGATCGAGGAACTACAGGGCGGCACCTTCAGCATTACCAACGGCGGCATCTACGGCTCGCTGATGTCGACGCCGATCCTCAACGCGCCGCAGTCCGGCATTCTCGGTATGCACAAGATCCAGGAACGGCCGATGGTGGTCGCCGGCAAGATCGAGGCGCGGCCGATGATGTACCTTGCGCTGTCCTACGATCACCGCATCGTCGACGGCCGCGAGGCGGTGACGTTCCTGGTGCGCGTGAAGGAGTCTTTGGAAGAACCGGCGCGGCTGGTGCTGGACTTGTAGTTTTCCCACTCCGTCATGGCCGGGCTTGGCCCGGCCATCCACGTCTGCTCTCTTTGGCCAGAAGACGTGGATGCGCGCGACAAGCGCGGGCATGACAGTGAATAACAGGTGCTCGCGTCATGTCCTACGATCTCATCGTCATCGGTACCGGTCCGGGCGGCTATGTCTGCGCCATTCGCGCCGCGCAGCTTGGTCTGAAAACCGCCGTGGTCGAAAAGAACGCCACCTTCGGCGGCACCTGCCTCAACATCGGCTGCATCCCGTCGAAAGCACTGCTGCACGCCTCCGAGCTTTACGAAGAAGCCGGCCATAGCTTCGCGCAGATGGGCATCAAGGTTGGCAAGCCGAGCGTCGAGCTGCCGGCTCTGCTCAAATACAAGGAGCAGGATGTCGAGAGCAACGTGAAGGGAGTCGAATTCCTGTTCAAGAAAAACAAGATCGAGACGTTTCACGGCTCAGCGCGCATCATCGCGCCCGGCCGGGTCGAGGTCAAAGACGACAGCGGCAAGACGCAGACGCTCGAGACCAAGAATATGGTCATTGCCACCGGTTCTGATGTCGCGCGGCTCAACGGCATCGACATCGACGAGAAGCGCGTCGTGTCATCGACCGGCGCGCTCGACCTGGCCAAGGTGCCGCAGAAGCTGCTCGTGGTCGGCGCCGGCATCATCGGGCTTGAACTCGGTTCGGTCTGGCGGCGGCTCGGCGCGCAGGTGACGATCGTGGAATTCCTCGATCATATCCTGCCCGGCATCGACGGCGAGGTGGCGCGGCAGTTTCATCGTCTGCTGCAGAAGCAGGGCATGGCCTTCAGGCTCTCGTCCAAGGTGACGGCCATCGACACGTCGGCAAAGACGCTGAAAGTCAAAGTCGAGCCGGCGGCGGGCGGCGACGCCGAAACGCTCGACGCCGACGTGGTGCTGGTCGCGATCGGCCGCGTGCCGTTCACCGAAGGGCTCGGGCTTGAAGCGGTCGGAGTCAAAAAGGACAATCGCGGCCGCGTCGTCGTCGACGGGCATCTGCGCACCAACGTTGCCGGCATCTACGGCATCGGCGACGTGATCGCCGGCCCGATGCTGGCGCACAAGGCGGAAGACGAAGGCGTCGCGGCCGCGGAAATCATCGCCGGCAAAGCAGGCCACGTGAACTACGACGTGATCCCGAACGTCGTTTATACCTTTCCGGAGATCGCCTCGGTCGGCAAGACCGAGGAGGAACTCAAAGCCGCGGGGATCGCCTATCAGGTCGGCAAGTTTCCTTTCACCGCCAACGCCCGGGCGCGCGCCAACCTTGCGACCGAAGGCTTTGTCAAAATCCTGGCCGACGCCAAAACCGATCGCGTGCTGGGTGTCCACATTCTCGGGCCCGACGCAGAGGCGATGATCGCGGAAGCCGCCATCGCCATGGAGTTCGGTGCCTCGTCGGAAGACATCGCGCGCACCTGCCATGCCCATCCGACGCTGAGCGAGGCGGTCAAGGAAGCGGCGCTGGCGGTGAGCAAGCGCGCGATCAATTTTTGATTCGCGTCATTTCGGGACCGACCGCGTCGGGACGCCCGTACGCCGTACGTTGGCAAACGGTCTTACGCACAGAAGAGGCGATGCCGCCTCGGTGAACGTTTTTCTTTGAGCTCCGGCGGCCGATGAGGCTGCGCCTCAGGACGCCCTGGTTGGCCGAGTGTGGCTTTTTTGGCGCAGTGTCAATCAAGCGCCGCCGAGGCGAACGCGATAGGCCAGTCAGCTAGTCCAACTGTGCCCTTTTTGGATCAGTGTGACCTATGCGTGACAGCTTTTGATGGGTTCTTCCGTTATGGTCCGCTCGCTCAGTCATCGGGCGAACATTGGGGCGGAGGCTGGAATGATCGGCAACGTCATGAGCGATGGCAGGTTACTGTCGCTTCAAGCTACGGAATGGCTGATACTGATTGTCGGCGGGCTGGCCGGTTCGCTGATTCTGATGTTCTGAGCTGATTCGCTTCCGCGACTGTGGCCTTGAAGCCACGCGCGTCAAGAAAACTAAATCTGCAGTAACAGAGCGCTTGGTCGTCACAAAAAGAACCCCAAGCGCATAGAAGCTTGGGGCTGCTAGTTGTTGCCTCAGCTAGGCTTCTAATCCGGGCGGCAGGGGTGTCGGGGGATGGGGTTGCCGCCCGGAATGGCCTATTACACAAATAGGTATTTGGGCGGCCTGACGAACTCAATGCGTCCGGGGCATTAAGTTTTGTCCACCTGATTTGGTCGATCTCTTTGGAGTCGACTAAGTTTCGAATGCCCAAGGAATGCCCAAGGTCGGAGCACCATCCGACAAGCGTGCGCCGCGGCCGCTACTCGACGACGATCTTCACTTCGCCGCCGGATTTGAGCCGCTCGCCCGGCTCCAGGCCATTGAGCACGCGGAAGCGTTCGAGCTGGCGGTCGGTGACCGCCATGCGCATGGCGAGCTTCTCGACCGTATCGCTTGGGCCGACGGTGACCACTTGCAGGCGGAGCGGCTTGGCGCCCTCGATTTCCGCGAGACTCATGCGGCGGAAGGTGCCGACGGATTCGCGGAAAATGCGGTCCGATTCGGGTGAGCTATGTTTGGTGGCGAAGATGAAGCGATAGACGTCGCTGCCGAATCGGATGGCATAAAGCCGGAAGTCCCATTGATCGCCCTTCGCCGCCGCGGTGGCGGCCGCGAAGCCGTTGACGGAGACATCCTCCAGCGTGCTCGCCTCGATACCCTCGATCCAGCCGGAGGTCAGGTAAGCGGCAAGCGTTTGCTCGGCCGGCACCCGCACCACGTCAAGCCGCAGCGCCTGGCCGCCGCCATGCTTGACGCCAAGCACCGCCTGCGCGGTGTTTTCCAGATTGAAGCCTTCCGGCGCGGTGAAGGTGAAGCCCAAACGCGGGTGCAAGAACCGGCGGCCGCGGACAAATCCTTCGCTCGGATCTTCGCCGAAGACGATGCCGTCGATGTCGCCGAGATACGCGGTCTTGTCGCGCCCGCCGATGCTGCCGGTCGTGGCGGGCCCGCCGCTATATTGGCGCGCGTTGGCGACCGCGTTTGCAATTCGCTCCGGCGTTGCCGGGTGCGACGACAGGAAATCGGGAGCGCGCGGATCGATCGCGGCGGCCGTCTGCTGCGGCTTGAGCTCGGAATTGTGCTCCATCGAGGTGAGGAAGCGCACGGCCCCGTAAGGGTCGAAGCCGGCGCGCGACGCGATCCCGATGCCGATGCCGTCCGCCTCGAATTCCTGCGCGCGCGAGAAGCTCGCCAATGCGAGCTTCGATTTGGCAAGCGCCAGCGCGCCGATTTCCGGATCGCTGATCACGTCGCTGACCACGCGGCCGACCAGCGCTGCTTGTTTGGCTTGCTCCTCGCGAATGGCGGCATGGCGCGCGACCACATGGCCCATCTCGTGCGCCAGCACCGATGCCACTTCCGACTCGTCGTTGGCGAGCGCGACCAGCCCGCGCGTGACATAGAGCTGTCCGGTCGGCAGCGCAAAGGCGTTGATCGACTGCGAATTGAGCATCGTGACTTTGTAGTGCAGGTCCGGCCGGTCGGAGGCGGCGACCAGCTTTTCGACCGTCCGCTCGAGCATGACCTGCAGCTTGGGATCGTTATAGACGCCGCCATAAGCCCCGAGGATGCGCTGGTGCTCGCGTAGCACCGCAGGCGACATATCGGATGTCACGTCGGCTTGTTTTGCCGGTGCGAGCGCCGTGGCTTGTGGTCCCAGCGAAGGTGGCGACGCGGTGCAAGCGGCGAGCGCGAGCGCAAGCGCGGCGAAGCCCGCATGGGCCAGCCGGAGTCTCGTGGTTCCCGGGCGCCGCCAAAGCGTGCGCCGCGAGAATATGGGTCCCGTAGCGATGGGTCCCGAATTGCTCACTGCGACATCCCAGTTCGTTACTCGCCGTCCCCGCGGCGCACTCACTCGCGATCGGCGAACTCTATTTGCTCCGGTCGCGTCGCTTCGATCCACGGGCCACCGCGTTCTTCAATCCAGCCGCGTACCCGTATCTGTCGGCCGGCGAGCTTCTTCGGTTCGAGGCCTGCCGCCGTAAAATTACGCTCATTTCGCTTCAAGATCGTAACGGTGAAATCCTCGGTCCAGCGCCGTCCGAAATTCACATAGATCGTGGCGCCGCTCTCGCGCACCGAGAGCACCCGGCCCTCCACCAACGCAAAGCGGCCCTGTTCGGCCAGCACATCAGTGGGGTTATCGGCGTTGAGCAAGTCATAATACGAACTGCCCCAAAGGCCAAGCTTGGCCTTTCGCGCCAAAGTTTCACGGCGCAAAAGTTCCATCGCGCAGGCGCGGTTGCCGACCCGTGCCGCGACTCGCGCATTCCCCGCGGCGACCAGATCGGCCTGCACGGCGTGATCCGCGCCGTCGCGCCTGGCAAAGGCATAGGCGACTATCCGATCGTAGCGGTCGGTCTTTTGCGCATCGGCTTGTTTGAGCGTGATTTGGGCACCGGACAACAGAACAGCGAGCGCGTCGCGCGCAGCGGCGCCGCCGGGAGCCGGACTTTTCTCCTGTGGCTCCGGAAGCGGCGGTACTTCGATGCCTGCGAGCCGGATTTCGCGCCCGTCCTCCAGCGCGAATGTGCGACCATCGAGGACGCGGCCCGCCGCACCCTGCGCGAGGATCTCGCCATCGCAGCCAGGGGCCTTGCGCGGTTCTCCTGCGCGCCCGCGCCCCACCAACCGCATGTCGCCGCCGCGACGCCAGCCGTCAAAGCCGCCGCCATCATCCCCTTCCGCCCGCCCATCATCCAGAGCCAAGGGCGGGATTACGGCATCACTGCGGCGCAACGGCAAACTCCGCCGGGTTTTCGGGTAAGGGGCGGCTTTGTGTTCGCTATCCGGCCTTGCGATGCCGGGCAGGCGGCCGCGCCTTGCCGGTTTCGGCTTGGGCGGCGGCCTTTTTGCCGGCAATCGGCAGCAGCATTTCCTTCTGCGCCACGTTCTTGCGGCCTTTCTTGGTGGCGCGCGCCGGACGAGTACTTGCGGTCGCCTTCTCGGCCTGCACCGAGCGGCGCAAGGCGTCCATCAGATTGATGACCTTGCCGGTCGGCTGCTCCTTCGGCACCTCGATCTTTTCGCCCTTGGCCTTCTTCTCGATCAAGTCCTTCAGCGCGTGCTCGTAGTGGTCTTCGAACTTCTCCGGTTCGAAGTGTCCGCTCTTGGTCTCGACGATGTGCCGCGCCAGTTCCATCATGTCTTTGGTGAGCTTCACGTTCGGGATGTCGTCGAAATACTCCGCCGGATTCCGCACCTCGTAGGGAAAGCGCAGCAGCGTACCCATCAGCCCCTTGTCGCGCGGCGAGATGGCGATGACGTGCTCGCGGCTGGTGAGCACAATGCGGCCGATCGCCACCATCTTCATCTGTTCGATGATGTTGCGGATGACCACAAAAGCGTCCTGGCCGACTTTGCCGTCCGGTGCGATGTAGTAGGGGCGGATATTGTAGAGCTCGTCGATCTCGTCGCGCGGCACGAACTCATCGATATCGATGGTCTTGGTGCTTTCGAGCGCGACCGATTCCATTTCCTCGTCGGTGATCTCGACGTATTCGCCTTTGGCGACCTCGTAGCCCTTGATGATGTCCTCGGCCGGAACTTCGTCGCCGGTCTCGGCATCGACCTTGCGATAGCGGATGCGATGACCGGTTGTTTTGTTGATCTGGTTGAAGCTGACTTTTTCGCGCTCGGAGGTGGCCGGGTAGAGCGCGATGGGGCATGAAACCAGCGAAAGCCGCAAATAGCCTTTCCAGTACGCGCGCGGGGCCACGACCTACTCCTGCCTGCCGACCATTTACAACAAACACCCATCATAGCGCGTTCCGCGCTTTTAGGGGAGCGGTCGGGCGAGGTTCGTTTCTGATTTGTTCCAAAACTGCCGTTATTACGGTAAAGTATTTTTGCGCTCATGATTCGTGCCGGAACTGGAAATGTCAGCCGTCCGCAAGCTCAAACCGCAGCCGCAGCCGAGAGTCTTTCACGCCACGATGCTGGTGACGCGCGCCGAGGAGTGGTGGGTCGAGGCCGAAACCGCCGAAGAAGCGCGTGCGCTACTCGCCTCCGGTCGGGGTCATCATGCCGCGCTCGGCGAACGCGTCCATGTCGAGCTGGAAGAGTTGTTCGAGGACTAGCGACGCTCATCGCGCAAGGAGCTGCGCGCCATGCGCAATCAACTTCCCGCGGCCAACTCGTCACAAGCGCGTGGCAGAACATGCGCGAGGCGCGCGGCCCATTGTTGCTGCCCGGGCTCTTCCGCGATCAGATCCTGGCGGATTTCGATCAAGGCGTGCGGCAAGCCGTGACGCTCGCCGTGCACCGGAATGGTGTAGTCGGTGGCATCGCTGACGAAATACGGCTCGTTGTCGCCGACGACGAGGCCGGGCTCCTGCCTGAACAGATCAAGCAGGCGGTTGGCCAAACGGCGGTCGCGATTGGAGAGAAGCGCCACATGCCACGGCCGCGCCACGCCCTTGAACTCCGGCGTGAAGCTGTGCAACGCGACCAGCGCCGCGGGCCGGCCGGCTTGCTGTCGGCGCTCGAGTTCGGCCTCGATGCATTCGTGATAGGGCGAGAAAATCGCGAGCGCGCGCGCAGCTTTCTCCGCATCGCTCAAGCCGACATTGCCGGGAACCGGCGTGAGCTCGCTGATTTCCGGGATTGAGCTTGCCGCATCGAGCGGCCGGTTGCAGTCGATCACCAGCCGCGAATAATTCTGCCGGATCAGCGTCGCATCGAGCGCGTCGGCGAGCATTCGGCCGAGCCCGGCGATGCCGATGTCCCAGGCGATGTGACGCACACATTCCGTCTCCGCCACCCCAAGGCTTCCGAGCGCGCGGGGCATCACGTTGCCGGCATGATCGGCGACGAGCAGGAGAGGCGACGCACCGCCGGCGTTGTAAATGGAGACGGGCGGCAGCTCGTCCGCCGCCAGGAGGACCTGCATTGTCTCATCCATTGGCGCTGTTATTTGAGCAGAGAACCAACATGCGCGCTACTTGGCCCGAGAAATGCATCAAAGTGCGGCATACTTGGAATCGCGCGTGAAATCGCGCCACTGGGAACCTCGATCCTTCCCTATGAGCGCAATGATTGCGGACACAAATGAGCTCGCGGTGAATTGGGTTTCTGATGAAGATTCGTGCCGGCTACGAAATCGCCTACCAATGTCCGCAGCCGACACCGATGATTCTGATGCTCAGCGTGCATCCTTCGCGCCGGCCGGATCTGATCACGCCGGAAGAGCTTCGCCTTGATCCGGTCACGCCCGCAAACGTTTACCACGACGGTTTCGGCAATGTCTGCCACGTGATCCATGCGCCTGCCGGCCGCATCGCGCTGTCCACCGAGTTTTTGATCAACGATTCAGGCGCGCCGGACGACGTCGCGCCGTCCGCCGCGCAACATCCCCTGGAGGAGCTGCCGGTCGAGACACTGGTTTATCTGCTCGGCAGCCGCTATTGCGAGACCGATCGCTTCACGCAGTTCGCCTGGTCGACATTTGGCACGGCCACGAAAGGCTGGCCGCTCGTTCAGGCAATCTGCGACTACGTCCACGGCCGGTTGGAATTCGGCTATCGGCATGCGAATCCGACCAAGACCGCCTGGGACGCGCATGCCGAACGCCGCGGCGTGTGCCGCGACTTCGCCCATCTTGCGATCACGCTCTGCCGCTGCATGAACATTCCGGCGCGTTATTGCACTGGCTATCTTGGCGACATCGGGGTGCCGCCCGATCCCGAGCCGATGGATTTTTCGGCCTGGTTCGAGGTTTATCTCGGCGACAGCTGGTATACTTTCGACGCGCGACACAATAGGCCGCGCGTCGGCCGTATCCTGATGGCGCGCGGGCGCGATGCCACCGACGTCGCAATCTCGACTTCATTCGGTCCGTGCACGCTGGCCGGATTTAAGGTTATCACTGACGAAGTGCCGGCTAGTGTCGCGCCGGCGCCGCGCTAGCGGTCTTCAAGATCCAGCTCCCTTCCGAGGAGTTGCTTCACCGTATGAAACGAATCCATGAACTCACGTAACTCGACGATTCGACCGTTCCGGAAGCGGAGAAAATGCGCGATCATGGTGGAGATCGAACGGCCGGTCCTGCGTTGGATGAAGCGCGCAAAGATGATTACGGCCGCGTCGTCGCCTTCGCACACCGTGAAGATTTGAGCCAAAGCCACGGCGTCGGGCGGTGCGGGTCGCCGAGCGTAGTGCGTGCGGCACGGGTCTTCATTGGCCCGCATTCGAGATTCGCCGGGCGAATCAAGTCCAGCCGCCATCCATTGTGGTCTATTCGGCAATCCGCGCCAGCAACGCCGCGTGAACCGCTTAATGGTAAAGTTCCACAAATAAAGCGGCGCGCAGCCCTTGTATTCGCCGATACAGGCGCCAGCTCCAAAATGTACCTGAAAAATGCTTTTCAAGTATTTCATGAAAGGAAATTACTATGACCAATTCTCCAGGCTCCGCTTCCGGCGACCAGAAGCCCAATACCCCGGGTAACCCGCAACAGAACCAGGCCAATCCGCCGAAGCCCGCTGAGAAGCCGGCCGAGCAACAGAAGTAGGTTCTTTCGCTTTTTGTTGTGCGTAAAAATTGGGGCCCGGTGGACTCGCCGGGCCTTTTTGTCGGCGCACGTGAGATCCGGTTGCCTTACTGGCACTGCAACTGCGCATGTTGATGCTCACTGCATCTGATCCTGCCTCTGCGGTTCGGCCGATATGTCGGCACCACTCATGATGGAGGAAAAGAAAGGCATGAAGGAAAAGAGAAGCGCCGCCGAGTTGAAGGCTCTGATCATGCGCGAACTTAGGCAGCATCCCGAATGGCACGATATTGAGGATGTCGCAATCACCTTCCCGGCGCGACCACGTGAACAGCCAAATTGGGACGCCGCCTTCACGATGAGCGGACCACGATCCGCGCCCGAGGGTGCCTTTAGATTCGCCAGAGAGTTGGGTGCCAAATTCGACCTTGCCTAGTCGAAGTCGCGACAAAGCCCGGCGCATGGCAGTCAACAGCGCCAAGCTACCGGAAATGCCACGCATTGGAGAGACCCGGTGAGCACGCTCCTAACAATCGCCGCGACTTTGCTGGTGATCTCATTCACCGCGAGAGCTGCAACCTACACTATCAGTTCATATCCGGCGGGCCTCGCTGAAGTATCCTGCGATGCCTTCAAAAAGAATGCCGACGGTTCGTGGACGCAGGTCGCCATCCTCGTTGCGGGGGGCGCCCTTATCCCGGCCGGTAGCAATTTCAAGAACACGGCCGAGACCCGCATTATCGAGAAGAAGTGCGACAAGGAATAGGGATCGGCCCCCCGAGCGACGCCCGCATGTCAAATCGCGCTCGGCAAACCAAAACGCACTAGCTCTTGGGCGCGTTCCATCGTCGCTGCTGCGCGGCGCCTTCCTGCTGGCTCATCTTTTGTAGGATGTCGAAGTAGTTCTGAACATACTCGTCCGGGCTCGCATTCGCTTTGCTGCACAAACCCGCCGCCATAACCGCGGCGGCGATCTTGTCTCCATCGGTCATGTCCTAGTCTCCAGCTGTTTGAACTGACGCCTCGACCTTGACGGCAAAAGCCGGATTTGCGCAAGCGTCCGCACGCGGTGGACCTGCGGATGGGCGTACTCTTTTAAAGTCACCGACTCGGCCTCCAAACGGACAAATCGCCTCAATTGCGCGAGTAACTGGCCTTTCAATTTGTGACTCGCTATTTCGCCGATTTAGGCGCTTGCTTGCTCGCACTGCGATTTTCCCAGGTGACTGAGTTCAACAGTGCTCCGCTTGGAGCCAGGGAGCGGCCTTTGTCAAAACTGAAATGTGCCATCCCATACGTTCCGGACATTCACTTGATGCCAGGTTGTCCAAAGTGCGCGGCGCAAATGAAATTAGTGCGCGTGACGCCTGGCGATGAAGGTCTTGAAGATCGGACATTCCAGTGCCTGAAATGCCATCACGTTGATACGTGGGTTTTCAAGGTCACGTAGCCTGCTACGCAAAATAAGACGTCTGCCGCAGGTAGCGAGGTCTGCCCATGGATAACCCAATTGAACGTGACCGAGATGCCTTTACGCGACATCGACCATCGAGCGGTATCGACGATTACTCACGACCATCGCAGATCGTAACCATCGCAAGCGTCTTCTTGAATTGATTGCCGAAGAGCAGCAGAAGCAGAGCGACGCGAGAGACCCGAAATACCTATATTGAAACTTCAGCGGCAGCCGAAGCGCTCGGCGTCATAGCGCGGCATCGCCATCTGCATCATTTCGATCGCACAACACGCAAGCCCAAATGTCATCCACATCAGCGAGCCGGTGCGTGCCGATCTGATCAGGTCATCGGCGCCGTACAACGAAGCCCTTGTTGGCGAGTGCAGTGTTGAATGCCGCGACATAGGCGTCGCCGGCGGGGTGCCCGGTGCCGGGGTCCAGTGCGGCGATGAGCGGCTGCTGCATCGCTCTTGTCCGTCGCTGCGCCCTTGCCGGCAAACGCGGGCTTCGGATCGAAGGTTCGCGGCTGCGTCATTGCGTGCGGTGCCTGGCGCGTTCCAACACAAGACGCTGGTTTTGGCCGGGCGGCGGATGCTATACAGCGCGGCAATCCGATTTTACGCCTGCGAACGCGCCGGAAGACGCGCTTTTTGAATTGGTCCCGTAGCTCAGCCGGATAGAGCAGCGGTTTCCTAACACAGCGAGCGCTCGCAAGTCCTTGAAATTACACAGCTGAAATGCGATGATTTTTCGCCGTAAATAAAACGTGAAAAATTCCCGGATTTGCCGCTGCCACCCCGATGCGGTTATATCGCGCTCCAGCGGTCCCGTAGCTCAGCTGGACAGAGCACGAGTTTCCTAAACTCGGGGTCAGAGGTTCGAGTCCTCTCGGGATCGCCAATCTATTTGCTTACAACGTCGTCGGACAGGCTCCGGCGCCGCACACGCTCGATTTCATCGTTGAGCACCAATCTTTGATGTTTTTAACTCCGTGATCTTCAAATCATCGGTTGAATTGTGCGCCAAATGCCGTCTCGAGCGCCTATTGACGCTCAAGTCCCTCAAGATGCGTGATGGTCGAACAGCAGCAGCGCGTGCCGTTGTGATGGCGTCAGCATCCGAACCGTTCTGATGCGTTGTTTGCCTGGCGGGTTAATCGAGTTCGAAAAAGGAAAGTCCGCAATCCCCGTTCAGTCATCAGACAAGCTTCCGTCCGATCGACATCTTGATCGCCGCAGTCCGCGAACTCGATCAGCAGTTTGCGGAGTCAATCGCGCAGACGAGTCACCGAACCCAAAGGGCAAATGTACGGCGTGATGAAGTGATGGGTGGCGCCTTACGCTGCTCTGCTATTTCGTCCGCTATGTCTATGAGTAGGAAATTATCGGCCGGTGTCATCGGATCGGGGGGAATGACCCGAACAAGCGCTGCATCGTAGTCCGGCGGCCAAGGACGATGAGCGATAATCCGATCATTCGGCTCAACGACGTCTTCCCTAAGATTCGGCCGACTGATCGCGACCCGCGTTCACGCAACATCAGTGAACCCTTGCCTCGCCTGATTGCCTTCAATACTCTCGTGTAAGTGTTCTCTAACCATCGATCCTGTCTGCCGCGGCTCACCCCATTCTCACTCGACTCGAACATTCTCGGTTTGATAGAACATCACGTTCCTTTGTCTCTGCGGAAAGCCAGCTAGGTTCGCCGTGGAGTCGCATCCAGCGCAGGCAGAGCGCCGTCGCTCGGCGTCCGTCACTAGTACCCACTTTTATAGAAGCGTAATTCGTGCGAGCAATGAATTCGAGAGTCAGAAGAGTCACTTATTCGCATCGTTGCCTGCACGGATTGGTGATTCCGGGTACTAGCATAGGGTATGTCGGCGGACCCCCGCGTCGACTTCCACTTCTCACTGCGTGATCAGGCATGAGTTGCGGATAACGTAAGCACACCGGCGAAAAGATGGGATTTACCGATAATCCGATCATAAATTCGCCTTTTGAAAAGCCGCGATGGCATTTCGAACTGGACGATGAAGGCCAGCCCACCGGGAAGAAACTGCCTGGCCGTCGCGAGAGTGTCCAGGTCGTTCCGGTCCCGGCGGCTCGGCGGCGTGGTCCGCGGCAGCGTGAACTCGCACTTGAGGAAAAGATAACCAGCAACACGCTGGTCAACGCGATCCGCAATGAAGTCGATCAATGGCGCGATTTGCCGCCTGGCCAATGGGGCGTGACGCCGGAAACGCAGCGGCTCCTGCTGCACTGGCGCGATCCTACTCGCGAGCGCAAGCAATTCTTCTGTCAGTGTGAAGCCATCGAAACGCTGATCTGGCTCACCGAGGTCGCGCCCAAAAAATTCAGCGAAGATATCAAGAACGCGAACGCAGAGGCCAATCCGGGCCTCTATCGTCTTGCCTGCAAGATGGCGACCGGCGCCGGCAAGACCAGCGTCATGGCGATGATCATTGCCTGGCAGGCGGTCAATAAGGCGCGCCGCCCAGAGTCCAAGAAGTTTTCCGATGCGTTTTTGATCGTTGCACCCGGCATCACCATCCGTGATCGTCTGCGCGTCCTCAATCCGAGCGATCCGAGCAACAGCTATGAGTTTTTTGACCTCGTACCCTCCGACCTTATGGATGCAGTTCGCAGGGCGCGGATTGTCATCACCAACTACCACGCGTTCATGCTGCGCGAGAAGGAACAGATCTCCAAGCTCAATCGGCAAATTTTGGGTGGGCGCGAAGGCGAAAAGCGATTCACCGAAACAGAAGGCGAAATGATCGCGCGTGTCGCGCCCCGAACTGATGGGGCGGAAGAACATCATCGTGCTTAACGACGAGGCGCATCATTGCTATCGGCATAAAGTCGGGAATGACGAAGACGAGAAGATCTGACCGGTGAGGATCGGGAGGAAGCCAAAAAGAACGAGGAGGCGGCGCGGGTCTGGATCAGCGGCACTCGAGGCGTTCGACCGCAAGCTTGGCATCGATGCGATCTACGATGTGTCCGCGACGCCGTTTTTTCTGCGCGGATCGGGCTATCCAGAAGGGAACGTTGTTTCCCTGGGTCGTCAGTCGATTTCAGCCTCATGGACGCGATCGAAAGCGGCATTGTCAAAGTACCGCGCCTGCCAGTGCTGGACGACGCGGTTCAGGGTGAACTGCCGAAATTCCGTGACGTATACAACGTCATCCGCAAGGATAACCCACGCGCTTTGCCGGCTAAGGGTCGCGGCAAGCAGGCCAAGAGCGCGATGGACCCGCAGAATCTTCCGCACCTGCTCGGCGCAGGCCATCGAAGCGCTCTATAAACATTACGAGACAGTTTACAGCTTGTGGGAGAAAGAGCCTGAACTTGGTCGGCCGCCAGTGTTCATCGTCGTCTGCAACAATACGGCCACCTCGAAGCTCGTCTACGACTGGATTTCCGGCTACGAGATCATGAGGGTGAAGGCGACAAGAAGCAGACCCGCGTCGTGAAAGGTGCGCTGCGCTTATTTTCCAATGTCGACGAGAATGGTCGCTGGCTGCCGCGCTTCCGCACCTTGCTGATCGACAGCGAGCAGCTTGAATCGGGGAGGCGCTGTCGGACGATTTTCGACCGAATCGCCGCGCGCGAGATCGATGAATTCAAACGCGAACTGCGGATGCGCGGCGATCCACGCAATCCCGACGAACTGACCGACGTCGATATCCTTCGCGAGGTCATGAACACTGTGGGCCGTCCTGGTCGGCTCGGCGCCGATATTCGTTGCGTCGTCTCGGTGTCGATGCTGACCGAGGGTTGGGACGCCAACACGGTGACCCACATCATGGGCGTGCGCGCCTTCGGCACCCAGCTCTTGTGCGAGCAGGTGGTAGGCCGCGGCCTGCGCCGCGTGTCTTACGAGATCGATCCCAAGACTGGGCATTTCCCGGTCGAATATGCCGATGTTCTTGGTGTGCCGTTCTCATTCGCTCAGCAGGGCTCATCCAGCGGCGCCGCAAGCCGCCGCCTCGCGTGACCCGCGTCAGAGCGATGGAGGATCGCGCCGAGCGCGAAATCCGTTTCCCAAATGTAGAAGGCTATCGCGTCGTATTTCCGCGCAAGCCGCTCAAGCCGGCATTCACGACCGACAGCCATCTGGTGCTGACGCCAGACGACATTCCGATGGTCACCCAAAACGAGCCGCTGATCGGCGAGGGCATCACCTTCGATCTGCGCCAGGATGCGGACAAGCTTCGGCTCAAATCCGTAATCTTCGACGTCGCCGGGCTGCTGCTGCGCGAAAAGTTCAAGGACTCAGGACGGCAATCTTGGAAGTCTGGCGCTACCCCGAACTCGTCCACATCACCGAGCGCTGGTTTGTCGAATGCCTGGAATGCAAAGGCGATTTCCGACCGCAATTCCTTAAATGGCGTTCGCTCGCAATCCGCGCAGTCGAGAAAATCTGGCGCGCTAGTCCTGCCGTCCGAGACGGGCACGACGAGCGGTAACGACACAATCCTGCTGCCGGTGCTGAACGCCTACAACCCCGAAGGCATCGACGCGGCACGTCGACTTCACCACGTCGAAGATGACGATTTTCGCGACAAGGCCGGACAAATGTCATCTGAACTACGTGGTCTATGATCGCGATTGGGAGGCCGGATTTGCCGAACGCATCGAGGGCATGAGCGAAGTCATCTCCTATGTGAAGAACCACAGCCTGAACTTTGAAGTGCCCTACGATTACAAAGGCGAGCACGCGCAAATATCGTCCCGATTACATCGTGCGCATGGCGAGAAGGCGACGGCGAGCCGCTCAATCTCGTGGTCGAGATCAAAGGCGCGCGCGACGAATCCGACGCGGCCAAGGCCGATACGATGCGCAAGGCCTGGGTGCCTGCTGTCAATGCATCAGGACAGTTCGGGCGCTGGGACTTCATGGAATTTACCGAAGCGCCCATACGACGTAGACAAGCAAATCCGAGAGCACATCAAGTCTCTAGACGTCTGAGGCCTCAATGGCGAAGATAGCTACGACGAAGAAAGCTAAAGCCAATAAGGCTAAGGCGAATAAGGTTATAGCAACGAAACCGGCGATGCCAGCCGAGGTCGAGAGCTATAAGCACAAGGAGGCGAAGCGAAAGAACATCCCGACCGCCGAATTGCAGAAGCTCGTTCGCCGACGACGACAAGGCGATAAAGAAGCTACGCTGGCCGCGTAATCCCGATCTCGATCCGCAACTCGTCTGGCGCGGCAAGGATTTCGAGCCCGATCCGCTCGAAGTCGATGCGCCGCCGATCTACATCCAGGAAAAGATCCAGCCGCGCGCCATCATTGAGGATTTGCGTCGGCAGACCAAGGAACGGCGTGCCGACGACGCCATCGCAATTCGATTTCTTCTCACGACTTCAACGGACTTCCCGAAGTCCTGGAAGGACAAGCCACCGAGTTCTATTACCACGACCAGAACTGGTCGAACCGGATGATTCTCGGCGACTCGCTGCTGGTCATGGCCTCACTTGCAGAGCGCGAAGCGCTGCGCGGCAAAGGTGCAGTGCATATACTTCGACCCACCGTACGGGATACGCTTTGCATTCAAATTGGCAGCCATCAACAAAAAGCATTCGATGTAGGCGAGACCAGCGGAACCAGCGTTACGAGGGAGCCGGAAGTCATTCGGGCGTTTCGAGATACATGGAAAGATAAAATTCATTCTTACCTTAGCTATTTGCGTGATCGCCTGATTGCTGCGCGCGCTCTCCTTCACGAAAGCGGGTCGATCTTTGTCCAGATCGGGGACGCAAATGTCCATCGCGTCCGAGCACTCATGGACGAGGTATTTGGGGTGGACGCCTATGTGAATGACATAGTCTTTAAGAAAAAGAGCGCGACTTACATAACGGAAACGGTCTTTGATCACATAGTTTGGTATTGCAGAAATAGAGACGGACTCAAAACACGCGAGCTATTCGAAGCGCGGTCGAGGCCGGAAGAGGAGGATAAATTCAATACAATAATATTGGAGCCGATGATTTTTCATAATGTCTCAAGAGCACCAGCAACCGAGATCGAACGGCTCGTCGCTGCCGGAGGTAAATGGGCTCGGGTGAATTACCCCATCGTAAGTCAGCACCCTAGCGAAACTCGAAGTAAGCCTTACCGTTTTCGAGGGCGAGATAAATCTTGCGGCGCCAATAAACAATGGCGCTTTAGCTTAGACGAAGGACTCCCGCGCCTGGAAAGGGCCGGCCGACTTTTTGACGGCGGCGGAGAATCCCTTGGAGGGGTGGTCTTTTGGGAGGATTGGAATCAGGTTGCGCAATCAAATATTTGGGACGATATCCACGGTGAGAAATTTCCAACGTACGTGGTTCAGACTGCAACAAAAGCTATAGAGCGTTGTATTCTAATGACTACGGATCCTGGCGACTTGGTTCTAGATCCTACCTGCGGATCAGGCACGGCAGCCTATGTCTCAGAGCAATGTGGTCGGCGTTGGATCACTATTGATACGAGCCGTGTAGCGTTGACACTTGCTCGCGCCCGGCTGATGGGGGCGAGATATGACTACTATCTCCTTAAGGATAGTGAGGAGGGTGCCGAGAAAGAGGCCGCGATCACTGGCAAGCCGCCGTTAGACGCGCCATACACAAACAACATCCGCCACGGTTTTGTGTACGAGCGTGCATCGCGTGTGACGCTCAAGTCGATCAGCGATAACTCTGAGATCGACGTAATTTGGGAGCGCTGGCAGATGATGTTGGAACCTCTTCGCCAAGCGCTTAATAAGGAACTTGGGCAGTCTTGGCAGGAGTGGCAGATCCCGCGAGAAGAAGGGGAAAGTTGGTCCAGTAAGGCGAAAACCATGCATGGGCAGTGGTGGGACGAGCTCCGTACAAGACAAAAAGAGATTGACGAATCAATAGCGCGTAATGCCGAGATCGAATATCTCTACGATCGTCCATACAGGGCGCGCGGAGTTGTGCGCGTTACGGGTCCGTTTACAGTAGAGAGTCTTTCACCGCATCGCGTGCTGCCGATGGGTGAAGACCCCTACTTGGAGGAGCTGCTGGCAGCACGAGAGGACACGTCTACATTTATTCGCGGAGTGTCGAAGAAGGACGACCGGGTGAGCGGTCCCGAAACCGACTTCGCGCAAGTGGTCTACGAAAATCTAAAGACCGCCGGCGTCCAGAACACTAAGAAGGGCGAGACGCTAAAATTTCAATGGCTCAAACCGTTCGCATCTCGCTCCGGTATCATCCAGTTTGAGGGCCGTTATCAGGAAAAAGACGAAGACAAGCGCGCCGCTATCTGCATCGGCCCGGAATACGACACGGTCGGCTACGATCTGGTTCGGCGCGCCGCGCGCGAGGCGGCCGATCTGTTCGACACGCTAATCGTCTGCGGCTTTGCCTTCGCGCCGGAGATCGACGATACGCGGCTCAACTTCGGCGTCGCTTACCGTGCTCAAGGCGCGCATGAACCAGGACCTGCGCATGGCCGACAAGCTGAAAGCGACCGGCGCTGGTAACCTGTTCGTCGTATTCGGTGAGCCGGACATAGTCATTCACAAGCTGCCCGAACACATGCTGAAAGTCGAAATCCGCGGCATGGATATCTTTGATCCGACGACCGGCGAAGTGCGCTCTTCCGGCGGCAAGGAATTGATGAACGACGTCGCTGCATGGTTCGTCGACAACGACTACGACGAAGAGAGCTTCTTCGTACGGCAAGCCTATTTCGTCGGCGATGACCCATACGACGGCCTGCAGCGCGCGCTCAAAGCTGAGATCGACGAGACGGCTTGGGCGGAACTGAACTCGACTATTTCACGTCCATTCCCCCGACCCGCCCACGGCCGCATCTGCGTCAAGGTAATCAATCACTTCGGCGACGAAGTGCAGAAGGTCTTCCAAGTCTGATCGACAGACTTAACAGCGTGAGCATTGCTTTCGCGGCCGCTACGCTGGCCCCCTTCAACTCCGCAGCGGATTCGGCACAAGCACAACATCCCCATCATAGCTCGCGTGCTTTAGCTTTACGTTCACTTCGGCGCGCTGCTTCCCGCCTTCCTCCGCGATCTTTTTCTCGATCTCGTCGATGAGCTCAATGGCAAGTTCGCCGAGGGTCTGACCGACGACTTTGATAACGACACTCGCTCAGCTCAGCATCGTTCTGTTCGTCACGCTGGGCACGAGCGATCATCTGCCGCTCTCCCACTTGAAGACCATCCCCGCCGGACATGCCGGGATGAATTCGCCACCGCGCCATCGTTTGCCTTCGGCCGTCGCCGGCGGGCAAATCCGTGTGACCGAGCTCGCTCGACTAAATCCTCAGTCAAAATCAAACGATTAATTCTGACAAAGGTCTTTTTTGGTGGCGGTTGCACCAGCTATATGCGCTTTCACGTCTGAGTTATTCTATGACGGACGGCTGCGGTCACGAAAAGGCCTCGAGATCCAGGATATAAAATCCACCGGCCTGATTAGAGGAACTGGGCTGAGATTTGTTCCAGTTCAGCACGAGGGAAATCAAAATTCTGCGTCTAATGAAGCGAATCAAATTCGCAATCTTGTAAATGATATTATGGACACGCGCACAACGTGGGTAGATCGACTTGGCGAGGGGCGCCTGTCAGGGGCAAGAAGCGCCGATTATGGTCTACTCTATGACGACATCAACCCATGCAGATGCGCCACGGGGTATGGAATTTCTTTACAGCTCGAAGCGACTAAACGTTGCAACCTCAAGAGCGAAATGCATTTGCATAATCGTTGGATCACCAGCTCTATTTGAAGCCGAATGCCGAACTCCACGGCAGATGCACCTTGCGAATGCCTTCTGCCGCTATCTGGAATTAGCGCAAACGATCAACGTGCACTGAACGGATCAAAGGATCGTGGCCTGCACAAGCTCTGTCGGGTGATGAACCGGACAATGTCGATGGTGGCGAGGTCGAGAAGTATTTTCGGCAAAGGCGAATTGGGGACATCGGTGACTATTGTGAGAGTGATGTCGTCGACACCTACCGCGTTTGGCTTCCGGCATGGGTTATTTCGAGGCAAGCTGTCGCCATGCAGGCTCAATTTAGCGAACAGAAGCTTGCCGAATTCATCAAAGCACGGAGTGATGTAAAACCGCACCTTGCTTTAATGGTAAGTTGACTAGGCGGTCACGTACCCTTCGCAAAGGCGGGGAAGACGCCGCGTCCAACACCTTCGATAATGCTCTTTGCAGCCTTCAGCTTTTTTGACGCGGCTACCGCCGATACGTTCTTCTTTTCCACCGCCCCATAATTGTCCCTCGCGCGCCCTTGATCGCGCTCATCCTTGGTAAGCGCATTTCCTAGATGGAACGTCTGACCAACCTCCCATAGGGGTAAGTTTGGTTGGGATTTCCGAAGATCGTATATTTCCAACATCTTTTTGAGGCTGTGAACATTGAATTGGGCTGCAATACGATAAAGCGCACGGGTTTCTTTAAAAGTCCGCTGCCCTCTCTTTCGCTTATGGTGACGCGCCAGAAGCTTACTGAGCTTTTGTTGGATGAAACGTTTGGGCAAGCTCAGTGGTATTGCTACAATTAGGAGTGATCCCGAATCCCAATCTTCAGGCAGTGCGTCGATTCCTTCGGAAGTTAAAGCCGCAACGCTATTAGGCAGTGGCGGCTCCGCAAATAAGCGCGCCCCGCGGCCGTCCTTCGTCCACCACTCTTTAAACGTTCCTTCATGAACGTTGCCGAAATCGGCATAGAGCTCTGCATAATTTCCGTTACCACCGTTTTCACAGGCCTTCTTGTAGCCATCATGGCGACGAAGGAATTCCCACCAAAGGTAATAGACGCTGTTGTCCCACGGCACACCTGACGTTGATTGTTTCTGTCGAAACAGCGGATGTGCAAATGCGAAGTGACGTGGCAAGGATGAGGTCATCTTACTCACCTAAATGCACCGTTTAGACTGCTTTAAATCCCGGTGGACTCAAACACGGTTATTACCGACGTAAAGGCGACCTTTTCGAACGCCAAATGCGGCACGCAAGCCAATCACTATCTGAAAGACGGAGTAGCATGGAGTCGACTTTGCCTCGCCGAAACGTGCCGCGTGTGAGACCAAATCAACAGACCAAGAGAAACTATCTTACCATCCTAAAAGCGATATATCGGACGCCAAACGACTAAAAACTAACTTTGCATTGCAATAGAAATTATAAAGTCGAAAAGTTTGTGGTTTCGCCGACTGGGGCATTCGAGCGGGGCGCAAATGTTGCGCTCTGTTTTTGGCATTCAAACGAAGCCGAAAGTCTTAGGTCGAGAGTTGCGCCCTTACCATCCTATAAGCAATGCATTTCGAACGCCAAACGATGGAGGACCAACTTCGCGTTACAGTAGACGTCATAAAGTCGAGATTGGTTCTCGATTAGTCACACAGCATTTGACAATGACTGCGCGACATTCTGAAAAGGAACGTTACTATGATTGTGCTGCACGAAACATTGCCCCAGCAGGACCGCCGAGCAGCGGCAAAACGTGCGAAGAAGTTGTTGCGCACCACACCCGCTGCACCAAGGCGCAAATTCTCAGGGACAGTGCGCGACGCGTTGGACACCGCCTATAAGAAGCCTAAAAACGTCGTGTACGGCGCTCTAACTTACAACCAAAGCCGCCTTTTTTGATCGAGTGCGGATTTCTTACCATCCTAAAAGCAACATCGCGAAGGCCAAACGATTGGGTACGCCACATGCAATATAGTGGATGCATAGATCGAAAAATGGTTTTCGATTGAATGAGGAGAAGTTGACATGAACGACCAAAGCGAGAAGCGTGATGAACTGAGACGTCTTATCATTGCATATGGTAATCTCTCAAATGATGAAGCAAAGAGGGTTTTGGAAGAACTCGATGCCGCAGCGCGCGAAGCGGATGAAAACGGCGGAGACGGATGGACGGACTTAGTCCTATCAGCGCAGCCGTTTCATAAGCCGAATTGGAATACCAAACCGGGAGCCACGAGTGCCCTCGTTCTTGGGCATTTTGCCACTGAGCGCGAAGCTTATCTCGCTCGTGACCGCGCCTTAATTTTGATTTACGGCGATGCCGCCGACACAAAGTTTTCTCCTGAGGAAAGCGAACACGTCATTCTTTCCGATCAGGCAATGCGACAGATCAAGGCCTTAAAAGAAGGTCGAGGTAGGCTACACTAGCCGTGAGCGGCAGAAGAAGAGTCGCTTGTCTCGTTGCCTCGTTTCAAAGCAAGCAATGACGCAAGCGATTCAGCCTGCGTATTACAGAATGATAAATAGTTAGACAACAAGCAAACATATCAGTGGGTATAAAGCATTCTTTGCTATAAAAAACGGAGAACATTCGTGCGAGGATTAACGGCCAATACCAGTGTTAAAAAGGCTAGACACATGCGCATCCGATCAAAAGTTATTGGAGAAAAGACAACGCGATTTGTTTAGGCGAGGAAGGATAAGGAAATTCGGGGAACAACTCGGCTTCTGTGAGCATGACGATGCTCCGACCAGTTCCTATTCGAAATAAATAGTCTGGTTTCTTACCGTCTTGAGGCTGCTTCTTGGGCAAGACCTGGAAAGTCGTCAGATTTTGTTGCTCAAAGAATACTTTTGATAAGCCCAGTCAGTAATGCCTTTTCGGTTGTTTCTCGGGGCATTTCAGACGGTGTCGTATTCCCCATTGCGGATGGGGTTTCTGACGACACCTATGCCGATCCTTCGCGTCCAACCTCCCCGAAGGTGGAAGGGTAGAAGGTGATTCACGACTTTTTGCAGATGCATTTTGCTCTATAAAAAGTATGGAATCTCATTCCACCCATCCACCCGATGGGAGAAGATAGACAAAAAAGTGTCATTGAGATGCGCATCTTCTGCATCTCCGTTAGAGACAAAATATTTCCTGGAGATTCGCAGTTTCTGCATCTCCGTTGCATAAATACAGTCGAGAACAATCACGTGGAGAAAAAGGGAGCGAACAAATGACTAGTACGATATACAAACGACGATCAATCAATTTGGATGATAGGACCTATAAGCGAGGCAAATTGCTGGCCAAAAGCCAAACAGTGTCTCTATCAGCACTGCTACGGCTCCTTATCAACGGAGCTTACGAACAATTTCCGGAAATTGCACCACAGCAAGATGGCAGTCGACCTTGCTGAGTACCAAGAGAAAAAAGGGACTGATCATCGACTGAAGTCCAGAGGCGGTGACGAAACTGTCTCGAGCTGCAGATCAAGGCGGTGAGAACCTGGCAGATTTGAAGCCAAGAGTGGTCCTTGGCTATTGCTCATTGAGAACGAATGAATTTCAGCGAGCAAACGTTAGCGGAGAAGACGCATATGCACGAGGACAGACTTATAAGAGAGGAGACCGATCTTAAGAAATACAAGATCGAACTCAAGCGCCGTCGGCAAATTGGATTGACTGATAGATCCAGCCACCGCGGAAACGACATACTGGGGAGCGCACATTAAAGAGTGAATTGTTTGCAGGTTATAAGTCTTCCGCTTCATGGGGGTCGGGAAGACTATCAATTCATGAAACCGAACCTGTGGGCGTTTACTCCGGTGTCCATCCCCCGAATAAGGAAGTGGAAGGTGCGCCGAGCTATGGAGAAGATGTGCACCTTCAAAAATTGATCTTTGTGCGACTGGATGCAGAAGGTGCGCATCTTCTCCATAGCTCCCGGATCCATGGTGGAGGATGGCGTGATGACGATAAATACGTATGACATCGGGGAGTTGCTTTTATGATAACAAATCCGGCTACTTCAGTTGATTCAAGGCAAGCTGCTTTTCTGGACTATAAGGGGACCACGGTCGCGGATGTGTGGCGACATGCACCTAATCCCAAGTACTGGAGGCACGGCATTACGATCAGTCAGGGATTGGGTTGGAGCGTGTCGGAAGCTGAGGCAACGAGACGCCTTAACTATATTCGTGTGCATTTGTTGAAGGCAATGTTCGGCAACAATTTTCGTAAGCGTGCAGAGATTAAATTCATGGTGTTCGAGCAAGGCTCACGTGCAACCTTCAACCAGCACTATCATGCATTGATGGCCATTGAAGGCGACCACAATTGGTCAGATGAGCAAATCGCGAAGGCAATCAATGAAATCGATCGAAACAGATCAAAAAGACATTGGGAAAAGGATGTCCACGTCGATTTTGATTGGATCAAGGGCAATCGATTTCACAGTTACGTTGCTCGTTATGCGGCGAATGATCCGGACAGTGTTTCGGTGAACTAAAATCATAGGTTGTGGGTAAGGATATTTTCGCACAATTGCGTGTCTGATCGTTTGATCAGCGATAGGTAGAGACCAAAAAAATATCTCGCAATCGGAATGAAAGACGGTGCAGCATGAGTTGCAGCGTAACA
>CAVREN010000107.1:0-26321 GCA_963720115.1 uncultured Alphaproteobacteria bacterium | reverse complement strand
GCCCGGCCGGCGGCCGAGGGCCGCAAGGTGCTCAACGCCCAGCGCCGCGCGCTCGACGTGCTCGGGCTTGAAGCCGATGCCCAACGCGCCGATATCAAGGCCAGGTTCAAGGTGTTGGTGAAGCGCCATCATCCCGACGCCAACGGCGGCGACCGGACGTCCGAGGATCGGCTGCGGGAGATCATCCAGGCCTACAACTACCTCAAGTCGGCGGGATTCTGCTGAAAGGCTGGTTTCTGTTGAGACTTTGGGGGTGGCTTTCGCGGCCTTATGCGCTTCTGCTAATTTGGCGCGACATCCGACTGCCGGAGAGGGCCGAATCGGCGTCCTCGCCATTCCCGGGGTCAGGGAGGTGGAATGACTCTCGCAACTGAAGCAGTGTCCGGCCTGCCGGATATGAAGGTCTCGGTCCGGCAGGTGTTCGGCATCGATTCCGATTTGGAAGTTCCGGCCTATTCCGAGCCGGACGAGCATGTTCCCGACGTCGATCCCGATTACCGGTTCGACCGGCCGACGACGCTCGCCATCCTGGCGGGTTTCGCGCGCAACCGCCGCGTCATCGTCACCGGGTATCATGGCACCGGCAAATCGACCCATATCGAGCAGGTCGCCGCGCGGCTCAACTGGCCCTGCGTGCGCGTCAACCTCGACAGTCACATCAGCCGCGTCGATCTGATCGGCAAGGACGCGATCGTGATCCGCGAGGGCATGCAGGTCACTGAATTCCGCGACGGCATCCTGCCCTGGGCGCTGCAGCACAATGTCGCGATCTGCTTCGACGAATATGACGCCGGCCGCCCGGACGTCATGTTCGTGATCCAGCGCGTTCTCGAATCGTCCGGCCGCCTGACGCTCCTTGACCAGAACAAGGTGATCAAGCCGCATCCGGCCTTCCGCCTGTTCGCCACCGCCAACACGGTCGGGCTCGGCGATACGTCCGGCCTCTATCACGGCACCCAGCAGATCAACCAGGGCCAGATGGACCGCTGGTCGATCGTGACGACGCTGAATTATCTGCCGCACGACAACGAGGTCGATATCGTGCTCGCCAAGGCCAAGCACTATCGCGACGCTGAAGGCCGCGACATCGTCTCCAAGATGGTGCGCGTCGCCGATCTCACGCGCAACGCCTTCATGAACGGCGATATCTCCACCGTCATGTCGCCGCGCACGGTCATCACCTGGGCGGAGAATGCCGACATCTTCGGCGATGTCGGCTTCGCCTTCCGGCTCACCTTCGTCAACAAGTGCGACGAGCTGGAGCGGCCGCTGGTGGCCGAGTTCTATCAGCGCTGCTTCGGCCAGGAGCTCCCGGAATTGGCGGTGAACGTGGCGCTGAGCTGATGTCCATTCACCTCTCCCGTTCGCGGGTGAGGTCGGCGAGCGAAGCAAGCCGGGTAAGGGGCTTCGTGGTTGCCGCCAAACTTCATCGCCTCCTTACCCTGAAACAACCCCTCACCCCGACCCTCTTCCCGCAAGCGGGGCGAGGGAGACAACGATGACCTCGAACATCAAGGCGAAAAATCCGGCCAAGGAAGCGCCGACCGAGCCGTTCAAGCGCGCGGTCGGCATCTGCCTGCGCGCGATTGCCGGGCGGAGCGATATCGAGGTCGGCTTTGCCGCGGAGCGTCCGGGTCTCGCCGCCAATAAAGCACGGCTGCCCGAGCCGGCGCGGAGGCTCACCGAGCGCGAGGCCGCGATCGTGCGCGGCCACGCCGATTCCATCGCGCTGCGGCTCGCCTGTCACGATCCTGCCGTGCATCGCAAGCTCGTGCCCGGCGGCCAGCAGGCGCGCGCGGTGTTCGATGCGGTCGAGCAGGCCCGGGTCGAAGCGATCGGCTCGCGCCGCATGGGCGGCGTAAAGACCAACCTCGCGGCCATGCTCGACGACCGCTTCCATCGCGGAAAATACGACGACGTCACCGATCGCGCCGACGCGCCGATCGAGGACGCCATCGCCATGATCGTGCGCGAGCGGCTCACCGGCGAGCAGCCGCCGCCGACCGCGCGCAAGCTCGTGGATCTGTGGCGCCCGATCATCGAAGAGCGCGCCGGCCGCAACCTCGACCGGCTCGAGCGCGTGCTCACCGATCAGCGCCGGTTCGGCGATGTTGTCCACGACCTGCTCGAATCCCTTGACATGGGCGAGAACCGCAACAGCGACGCCGACGAGGAAGAAGGCGACGAGGGCGACGAGGAAAGCCGCAGCGACGAATCCGGCGCCGACGGTGAAACGTCCGAGTCCGCCGACAGCGAGCGCATGAGCCTGGAGGAGGCCGAGGCCTCGACCGAGGACATGCCGGAAAGCGCCGCCGAAGCCATCGATGCGCCGGCCGCCGATATGGCCGACGACACCGAAATGGGCGATTCGGAAACCGCCGCCGAGCCGTGGCGGCCGCGGCACAATCGCAACGAGCCGCGCGGCCCCGACTACAAGCCCTTCACCTCCAAGTTCGACGAGGTCGTCGGCGCGGAAAATCTCTGCGATCCCGAGGAGCTCGACCGGCTGCGCGGCTATCTCGACAAGCAGCTCTCGCACCTGCAAGGCGTGGTGGCGCGGCTCGCCAACCGCCTGCAGCGGCTTTTGCTCGCGCAGCAGAGCCGCGCCTGGGAATTCGATCTGGAAGAGGGCTTGCTCGATCCGGCGCGGCTGCCGCGCGTGATCGTCGATCCGCTCCATCCGCTGTCGTTCAAGCGTGAGAAGGACACCGATTTCCGCGACACGGTGGTGACACTCTTGCTCGACAATTCCGGCTCGATGCGCGGGCGCCCGATCACGGTCGCCGCCACCTGTGCCGACATCCTGGCGCGGACGCTGGAACGCTGCGGCGTCAAGGTCGAGGTTTTGGGCTTCACCACCCGGGCTTGGAAGGGCGGCCAGTCGCGCGAAAACTGGCTCTCGCAAGGCAAGCCGGCCAATCCCGGGCGGCTCAACGATCTGCGCCACATTGTCTACAAGGCGGCCGAGGCGCCATGGCGGCGCGCGCGCAAGAATCTCGGCCTGATGATGCGCGAGGGCTTGCTCAAGGAGAATATCGACGGCGAAGCCCTCGATTGGGCGCACAAGCGGCTCCTGGCCCGGCCGGAAAGCCGCAAGATCCTGATGATGATCTCCGACGGCGCGCCGGTCGACGACTCGACGCTGTCGGTCAATCCCGGCAACTACCTCGAGCGCCACCTGCGCTGGGTGATCGAGGATATCGAGACCCGCTCGCCGGTCGAATTGATCGCTATCGGCATCGGCCACGACGTCACGCGCTACTACCGGCGCGCCGTGACCATCGTCGATGCCGAAGAGCTCGGCGGCGTCATGACCGAGAAGCTCGCCGAGCTGTTCATCGAGCACACGCCGGAAGAGCGCACGCCGCGCCCGCCTGTGCGCCGGCGGCGACTGGATTCGTAAATTTATTTCGTCATCCTGAGGTGTTTATCGCGTCAGCGCGGGCCTCGAAGGATGTTTGCTGAAGCGCCGCCCGAGAATGTCCCAAGACGGCAACACCCGACTTGGATGCCCCGCATCCTTTGAGGCTCGCCATAGCGTGTCGAAGACGCGCGTAAGCGCGCTTATTGCTCGCACCTCGGGATACGCATCAGGTGCAACGACTTGGCTTCAGGCGGTCGCGCGTCAGTGCTTGCCCGGAAAACCGCCGAGGCCGTTGAACGTCATGTAAAGCGAATAGCCGCTGACCGCGATGGCGAGCGTCATCTCAAACAACAGGAAGGCGACGCCGTATTTGTACCAAGGCTCACGCGGCGTGGCGCGGATATCGACGGGGTTCATGGCGTCTCCTGTCTAAGACTCATCGGCCAAGATTTACGTGCCGAGATTCACGTGCAAGTTTCATCACCACTTGGTGCGCGGATTTTCACGCCTGCTGGCCGGCCAGGCTACGGCTGAGGAAGCCGTGCTCCTGCGGACGCCGCTCATAGCGAGCGGCCCAGAAGTAGAACAGGATGAACGGCACGAACATGTAGAGCGCGACGTAGAGATAGCCGATATGCGTGTTGGCGCTGCCGGCGAAGATCAGCGGATAGACAATGCCGCCGAAGGTCGAGATGCCGCCGACAAAGCCCGCGGCAATGCCGGGACGATCCGGAAAGAGCAGCGGCACCAGCGCGAACGTGCCGCCGGTGCCGAACGATATGAAGATGCCGAGCGCCACCAGCGTCACGACGGAAAGCGGCAGCGATCCATAAAGCCCGGCGACGGTCAGTCCCGCCATCGACACCGTGATCAGAATGAGCGCAATCCCGAGCCAATGCAGGCGGGGCGCGTAAGGCAGTTCCTTGGCGATGAAAGGAAGCGGCGTCCAGCCCCTGCGCTGGAACAGATCGGACATGAAGCCGGCGAACGGCCGGAACAAAGAGGCGTTGAACGATTCAACCGCCGCGAACGTGCCTGCCGCGATTTGTAATCCGGCGACGCCGGTGAAGCCGAGCGCCGCAATCTCATCGTGAAAGCCGCGGGCGAAGTAGCCGGGCAGCCAGGCGTTGAGCGCGATCTCCAGGCCGAACGACATCGCATAGGCGAGCGTCAAGGCGATGGCGATGTAGCGGGTCCAGACGAACACCATGCCGCGAAGATCGCCGCCGCGCCGTGCCGCATCGCGCCGTTCGGTGGACTTGGCGGCGCTGCCGCGCACCAGATACCAGGCGGCGACGGCGAGCGCGATCACGCCAAGCCACAGAAACGCGCTTTGGTAATCGGTGCCGAAGATGCGCGGCAGCAGCAATGCGCCGACGCCGGCGCCGACATTGCCGGTGCCGGCATAAAGGCCCTCGGCGGTGCCCATTTCGTGGGAGTTGAACCATTGCGCCACGTGCTGGATGCCGACGACGAACGACACGCCGGCAATGGCGACGACCACCCGCTCGGCAAACAGCAATTCGTAGCTGGTGGTGAAAGCAGACGCGATCGACACAAGCCCACATCCGGCCAGAATGGCCGCGAAGGTCCGCGGCGCGCCAAAACGATCCGCGGCCCAGCCGGCAACGATCCGTCCAATCGGCGCCATCCAGATCGCGGAACTGGCAAGGAGGCCGAGGTCTTTGAGCGTGAGGTGATAGGTCGCCGCGATGCTCGGGCTGAATGCGGCGGTCGAGAACCACATCAGAAAGCACCAAAAAAAGCCGACGGTCGCAATCGCGAGCTGCTCGACCTTGTGGCCCCGCATGAATGTTTGCTCCGGTGAGGCGAAACTGGATGGGCTTGCGCCGCGCTTGACCCGGCTTCGGCAGCAAAGCGTGTGCCAAGGATCGCAGCGGAATCCGTGCGGATATTTTCATCGCAACGCGCGTTTGTTGGGCATTAAGCGTTGGGCAATCTGCTCAACGCCTTGGCAGCAAGCGCTCGCGGTCGCCACGCAAGTTGCTTTTTAGGAGCCGCGCGATCAAACACGTCACCAGATCACGGCGTGCGCCGCTGCGCCACGCCTTTTATCGCAGTGCCCACAATTGCTGCAGGTTGCGGTTTCACTGTGCACGGATGCGTGTATCGGGTGCGCACGAGGTCGGCGATAGTCGTTGCGGCACAGTCAGTTCAGTCACCCTTTCCGGCTGGCATGAAGATTGAATTGTGAGCCGGTACATCGCGCGATCATGGATCGCCGGGCGCGCTTTGTTTGCCGCAATTGTTCGGAACCGCACGCACACAATCTGTTCGTTGGACCGGGAAGAAAAAGGCAGGGATCGAGTGACACCCGATCAGGTGAAAGCCGTTCAGGACAGTTTCGAGCTGGTCGCGCCGATATCGGAGCAAGCGGCCGCTTTGTTCTATCGGCGGCTGTTCGAAATCGCTCCCGACGTCAAGCCGTTATTTCGCGGCGACATGACGGAGCAGGGCCGCAAGCTGATGGCGACGCTCGGCGTCGTCGTCAACAGTCTCGACAAGCTCGAAGCCATCCTCCCGGCGGCGAGCGCGCTCGCCAAGCGCCACGTCGACTACGGCGTCAAGGCGCAAGACTACACGCCCGTCGGCGCGGCGCTGCTTTGGACGCTGGAGCAGGCTCGGCGACGCGTGGACACCGGAGCTCGCGGAAGCCTGGGGCGCCGCCTACACGCTCCTGTCCGATTACATGATCGGCGAAGCTTATAGCCGCAGTGTCGCGGCTGAGTGAGAAACCGCAATGAGCGAACCGCTGGTCATCGTCGGCAATGGCATGGCGGCAGCGCGTTTGTGCGAAGAGCTCGCTCAGCGCGCACTCGGCCGCTACGCCGTTGCGATAATCGGTGAAGAGCCGCGGCTTGCTTATAATCGCGTGCTGCTGTCGTCGGTGCTGGCCGGCGACATTGCGGCGAACGACATTTCGCTCAAGCCCGCGTCCTGGTGGAGCGATCGCGGCGTCACCTTGTGCTACGGCGCCGGCGTCACCGCCGTCGATGTGGCTGCGCGCACCGTCACACTAGCGGACGGTGCGGCGCTGCCATTCGCCAAGCTCGTCTTCGCCACTGGTTCGCGGGCCATTTGCTTACCGGTCGCCGGCGCCGATCTGCCGGGCGTGATGACGTTCCGCAACATGGGCGACGTGGCGTCGATTGCGCGCGCGGCGCGCCGCGGCGCGCGCGCCGTCGTGGTCGGCGGCGGGCTTCTCGGCATTGAAGCGGCTCACGGTCTGGCCAAGGCCGGCACTGCGGTGACGCTCGTCCATCTGATGGATCGCCTGATGGAGCGTCAGCTCGACGCGCCCGCCGCGGCGCTGCTCAAGCGCGCGCTCGAGGCGCGAGGCATCGAGGTGTTGCTGAATGCCGCAACGACCCGATTTATCGGCGACAGCCATGTTGAAGGCGTGGAACTGAGAGACGGTCGCGTGCTCGCGGCCGACACGGTTGTCGCCGCCGTCGGCATCAGGTCCAATGCCGAACTGGCTGCGCGCGCCGGCATCGCGGTCAATCGTGGGATCGTTGTCGACGATCATCTCGCCACCGACAAGCCGAACGTGTTTGCGATCGGCGAATGCGCCGAACATCGCGGCATCTGCTACGGCCTAGTAGAACCCGCGCACGAACAGGCGCGGGTGCTGGCCGAGCGCCTCGCGGGCCGCGACGCGCGCTATCACGGCAGCGTCAATGCCACCAATCTCAAAGTCTCCGGCGTTCACGTCTTCTCGGCCGGCGATTTCCTCGGCGCGCCCGGCACCGAATCGATCGTGCTCAGCGATCGCGGTCTTGGCACCTATCGGAAGCTCGTGATCGCCGAAGGCCGCGTGGTCGGCGCCGTGCTGTACGGCGATACGACCGACGCGCTCTGGTATCTCGACCTCATTCGTTCCGGCGCGGCGATCGAGACGATCCGCGAGGAGCTCATCTTCGGTCGCGCGCTCGCCGAGCGGCGGGCGGCCTGACCAAATGAACGCTTTGCCGCCGCACGCGCGCGCCGTGCGCACGACCTGTCCCTATTGCGGCGTCGGTTGCGGCATCGTCGCATCGGTCGATCGGCAAGGCGCCGCAACCATTTCCGGCGATCCCGCGCATCCCGCAAATTTCGGGCGGCTGTGCTCGAAAGGATCGGCGCTGGGCGAGACCTTGTCGCTCGATCAGCGCTTGCTGCATCCCATGCTGCGTCAGGCTGACGGCTCGTTCGCGCGCGCCGATTGGAACACGGCGCTGGGCAAGGTCGCAGACGGCCTGCGCACGATCCTCGATCGTGACGGGCCGGACGCGATCGCCTTCTATCTGTCCGGCCAATTGCTCACCGAGGATTACTACGTCGCCAACAAGCTGATGAAAGGGTTTCTCGGCTCGGCCAACGTCGACACCAACTCGCGGCTCTGCATGGCGTCCTCGGTGGCAGGCCATCGCCGCGCGTTCGGCGCCGACACGGTGCCGGGCATCTACCGCGACTTCGACGAGGCCGATCTCGTCGTGCTCGTGGGTTCCAATGCGGCGTGGTGTCATCCGATCCTGCACCAGCGGATGATCGCCGCGAAAAACGAGCGCGGCGCGCGCGTGGTTGTCATCGATCCGCGCCGCACCGCCACCGCCGAAGCGGCGGATTTGTTCCTGCCAATCGCACCCGGAACGGACACCGCATTGTTCTGCGGGCTTCTGGCGCATCTGGCCGACACGCACTCACTCGACACGCGCTATATCGCGCAACACACCGCGGGCTTTGCAGACGCGCTCGCGCGATCCCGCGCGGTCGCCGGCGATGCGGCCGCGACTGCGCGGGCGACCGGGCTTGATCCGTCCGACGTCGTCCGCTTCTTCGAACTCTTCCGGCAAACCGAACGCGTCGTCACTTGTTACTCGCAAGGGGTCAATCAATCGGCGCAAGGTACCGACAAGGTCAACGCCATCATCAACATTCACCTCGCGACCGGACGGATCGGCCGGCCGGGCATGGGGCCGTTCTCGCTGACCGGCCAGCCGAATGCCATGGGCGGCCGCGAGGTCGGCGGGCTCGCCAACCAACTCGCCGCGCATATGAGTTTTTCCGCCTCCGACACTGATCGCGTTCGCCGCTTCTGGAACGCGCCACGGATGGCCACGCGCGAGGGTCTCAAGGCGGTCGACATGTTCGCGGCGATCGAACGCGGCGCTATCAAAGCGCTCTGGGTGATGGCGACAAATCCGGCGGTGTCGCTGCCGCGCGCGAGCGCGTTTCGCGCCGCGCTCAGCAAGCTCGACCTGTTCGTCGTCTCCGAGACCACGCTGCGCAACGACACAGTCGAAGCGGGCGCGGATGTGCTCTTGCCCGCGGCCGCGTGGGGCGAGAAGGACGGCACCGTCACGAATTCGGAGCGGCGCGTGTCGCGCCAGCGGGCATTCCAGCCGTTACCCGGCGAGGCGCAGCCCGATTGGTGGATCGTGTCCGAAGTGGCGCGACGCCTCGGCTTCGCGCAGGCCTTTGCCTACCGAACGCCGGCCGAAATTTTCCGCGAGCACGCGGCGCTGTCGGCATTCGAAAATGACGGTCAGCGCGACTTCGATTTGGGCGGTCTCGCCGACCTCGCCGATCTGGACTATGACCTCCTCAACGCAGTGATGTGGCCACTGCCGGCACGCGCTGAACGCGGCGAAACGCGCTTCTTCGCCGACGGCGGATTTTTCACCGGCGATCGGCGCGGCCGTTTCATCGCGCCTGAATTTCCGCAGCTGCGGGCCGCGACCAGCGAAGCTTTTCCGCTTCGCCTCAATACCGGGCGGCTGCGCGATCAATGGCACACCATGACGCGCACCGGGCAGAGCCCGCGGCTGGGTGCGCATTCCCCCGAACCGCAGATCGATATTCATCCCGTTGACGCCGCCGCTACCGGCCTTAAAGACGGCGGCTTCGCGCGCGTGACCACGCAACACGGCAGTGCCGTGCTGCGTGCTTGCATCCGTCCCGGCCAGCAGCGCGGCTCGATCTTTGCTCCGATCCACTGGAGCGACGCCACGGCCTCCGATGCGCGGGTCGGCGCGCTAGTGATGGCGGACACGGATCCGTTTTCCGGGCAGCCGGAGCTCAAGGCCACGCCGGCGCGAGTCGAACCGGTTGAGTTTGCCTATCGGGGTTTCGCATTGACGCGCGAGCTGATTGCGCTCCCGCACGGCACATGGTTCGCGCGCGTCGCCGTTGCTGGCGGTCACGGCCTTCTGTTCGCCACCAACGAATTGCCCACGCGCTGGCACGGACTCACCGAACAGTTGATCGCCGACGACACCGAGCGCGCCGAATATATCGATCTGCCGCGCGGCATCGTGCGCATCGCCGCCTTTCGCGGCGGTCGGATCGAGGCCTGCATCTTCTGCGGGCCTGCGCAAAATTCGCCGCAGTGGGAAATCGTGCGCGCGCTGTTCGATGCGGGCATTCTGGCGGAGCGCGACCGGCGTCTTCTCCTGTCCGGCCGCAGCGCAGAGGGCATGGCCGAAACCGGGCCGATCGTCTGCGCCTGTTTCGGCGTCGGGCTTGAAGCCATCCGCCGCGCGATCACCCAAGGCACGGCCGCCAATGTCGCCGAGATCGGGCGGGCGCTTCGCGCCGGCACGAACTGCGGCTCGTGCATTCCGGAATTGCAGGGAATTGTCGAACGGACCGCGGCAGCGGCCGCGGGCAGCGGCAGCTAGGCCGCGGCGCGCTTCTTGACGATCGCCCGCTTGATCTCGAGCGCGCGCGCCGAGAGCTCCGCGTCCTTGGCGGCGAGCAGGAAGGCATCAAACCCGCCGCGATGGTCGACGCTCTTGAGCGCATTGGCCGAGATGCGCATCCGCACCGACCGCCCGAGCAGATCGGACTGAAGCGTGACGTTCAGCAGGTTGGGCAGGAAGCGCCGCTTGGTCTTCCGGTTCGAATGGCTCACCTTATGCCCAATCTGCCGGGTTTTACCGGTCAGCTCGCAACGCCGCGACATGGCCTAAATCCTCTTGAAACCTTAAGCTTAAAACTTTCGCGCGTCCGGCGCCGAAACGGGGCCATGAGGCGAAAAGGTTGCGGGACCTATAGTGATCGGGCCGGAAAGCGTCAAGCGTATGTGTCGAAAGCGCAACGGCTAAGCATGATCCCGAAAAGTGGACCCGGTTTTCGGAAAGATCATGCGCAAACAAATGGCTCTGGAGCATGATGCCGAAAAGTGGGACCCGGTTTTCGGAAAGATCATGCGCAAACAAATGGCTCTGGAGCATGATGCCGAAAAGTGGCACCCGGTTTTCGGAAAGATCATGCGCAAACAAATGGCTCTGGAGCATGATGCCGAAAAGTGGCACCCGGTTTTCGGAAAGATCATGCGCAAACAAATGGCTCTGGAGCATGATCCCGAAAAGTGGCACCCGGTTTTCGGACAGGATCATGCTCAAAACGAAGAATCTAGACCGTGATCCAATTCTTGAATCGGATCACGGTCTAGGACCCAAAACACACAAACGACGCATTCTCCGACAAGACAATCGGCCCTGACTGCGCTATCGCTCGCGGCGGTAAGTCCGGCATTTTTTTCGGGTTTGTCCGCCCTGCCGCATGCTGCTTTCGCGGTCATTAAGGAACCGCCGCCGCCGTGAAGATTTGCAAAGAACAATTGATCCGGGGCGCGCGATCCGTCCGTAGAGCGGGACCGGCCTTCGGCAGGGGCGCCGCGCTCGCTGCTTCTGGCCTGATGGCCCTGCTGGCCTCTGATGCGGGTCGTGTTGCGGCTGCCCAGGGCCGGTTCGAGGCCGAATATACCGCCACGCTTGCCGGAATTCCGATCGGCCGCGGCAACTGGGTCATCGAAATCTCCGACGACCAGTTCAGCGCCACCGCCAGCGGCGGCACGTTCGGCATCATCCGTGTCCTCACCCAGGGCCATGGCACCAGCACGGCGCAAGGCCCGCTGAGCGGCGGGCAGCCGGTGCCGCAGAGCTATGCCTCGACCATCACCAACGACAAACGCGTCGACGACGTGCGCATGGCGTTTGCCGGCGGCAATGTGAAAGAGCTGTCAGTCGAGCCGCCGCTCAGCCCGAACCCCGAACGCGTTCCGGTGACAGACGCCGATCGCCGCAATGTGCTCGATCCGATGACGGCGACGCTCGTGCACGTGGGCGGCAACGGCGATCCGGTGTCGCCGCAGGCCTGCGGCCGCAAGGCCGCGGTGTTCGACGGCCGCATGCGCTTTGACTTGCGCAGCGAGTTCAAGCGTATCGAGACCGTGAAAGCCGAGAAGGGCTATCAGGGGCCGGTGGTCGTGTGCGCGGTCTATTTCACGCCCATCGCCGGCTACAACCCGGATCGTTACGCGATCCGTTATCTCGCCGCCGTGCGCGACGCCGAGGTCTGGTTCGCGCCGATCTTCGGCACGCGCGTTCTGGTGCCCTATCGTTTCTCGCTGCCGACGCCGGTCGGCACCGGCGTTCTGCAGGCGACCGCGTTCGTCTCGGTGCCGAAACCGCCGCGTGCTGCGGCCGTCACGAAAACGCAGTGATCAAGAATGATATGGTGGGTGCCGCGCCGGCATCGGCATCCCCGCTATCCACAGGAGTGCGTCCCTTGACTTATCGCCAGAAATTCATCCGTGGCCGCGTTAATGCTTTTGCGCTGAAAAATCCGATGGACAAAGACGCCGGACACCCGATCTGGTATTGTGGAAGTCAAGCCGCGCCATATGTCGCCGTGAACGAAGCCGAACGCGCCACGAGTTGCCGATTCGGCCGTGATTCGTTCCAGACTCGTTCCACACCTTAAGCACAGGACTTTGAGGCGTGTTGTTGTGATACAGATGCTGCTCCCCAACCTAGCCCTTCCCCGCACGCGGGGGAGGGAAGAGAGGGGGCCAGTCCGGGCCTTCCATGCCGATTTCCTTCTCACCTGCAACTGATCGCAATGCGCGCGCCCGCGGCGCCGGCGTCACAGCCGTGCTCGGGCCGACCAATACGGGCAAGACCCATCTCGCCATCGAGCGGATGCTGGCGCATTCGTCCGGCATCATCGGTTTGCCGCTGCGGCTTCTGGCGCGCGAAGTCTATAGCCGCTGCGTCGAGCGGGTCGGCGCCGACGCGGTCGCGCTGATCACCGGCGAGGAAAAGATCAAGCCGCCGAATCCGCGTTTCTGGGTCGCCACGGTCGAAGCGATGCCACGCGATATCGATGTCGCGTTTCTGGCCGTCGACGAAATTCAGCTCGCCGCCGATTTCGATCGCGGCCATGTGTTCACCGACCGCATGCTGCATCGGCGCGGGCGTGAGGAAACGCTCGTGCTCGGCGCCGCCACCATGCGGCCGATTGTCGAGCGCATCTTGCCGGGCGTCAGCATCGTGAGCCGCCCGCGCTTGTCGCAGCTCACCTTCGCGGGCGAGAAGAAACTCACGCGGCTGCCGCGCCGCTCGGCGGTCGTCGCCTTCTCGGCCGAAGAGGTTTATGCGATCGCCGAACTGATCCGCCGCCAGCGCGGCGGGGCGGCTGTCGTGCTCGGCGCCTTGTCGCCGCGCACGCGCAATGCGCAGGTCGCGCTCTATCAGGCCGGTGACGTCGATTTCCTGGTGGCGACCGATGCCATCGGCATGGGTCTCAATCTCGACGTCGATCACATCGCCTTTGCGGCCGATCGCAAGTTCGACGGTTATCAGTACCGCAAGCTCGGCCCGGCCGAACTCGCGCAGATCGCCGGCCGTGCCGGGCGCGCGACCCGCGACGGCACGTTCGGCACCACCGGCCGCTGCCCGCCGTTCGAGACCGAGCTCGTGCAGGCGCTCGAGACGCACACGTTCGAGCCGGTGAAGATCGTGCAGTGGCGCAACACCGACCTCGATTTTTCCTCCATCGGCGCGCTGCAGGCGACGCTGGCCGCCGCTCCGACCGAGAATACGCTGACACGCGCGCCGGTCGCCGAGGACATTTTGGTGCTCGATCATGCTTCGCGCGACGATGATGTGCGCGGGATGACGCGCAGCCGCGCCGATGTCGAGCGGCTGTGGGATGTCTGTCAGGTTCCCGACTATCGCAAGATCGCGCCCGCGACCCATGCCGAGCTGGTCGTGACGCTCTATGCGCATCTCATTCGCGATGGCGCGATCCCGATCGACTGGTTCGCCGCGCAGGTGGCGCAGGCCGACCTCACCGATGGCGATATCGATACGCTGTCGAACCGCATCGCTCATATCCGGACGTGGACATTCGTCGCCAACCGGCCGGATTGGCTCGCCGATCCGGAGCATTGGCAAGGCGTCACGCGTGGCATCGAGGACAAATTGTCCGACGCGCTGCACGAGCGGCTGACCGAACGCTTCATCGATCGCCGCACCAGTGTCCTGATGCGTCGCTTGCGCGAGAATGCGCAGCTCGAGCCGGAGATGAGCAAAACCGGCGAGGTGGTGGTCGAAGGTCACACCATCGGACGGCTCGACGGCTTTATGTTCGTGCCCGACACCTCGTCTGGCGGATCCGAAGCCAAGACGCTGCAAAACGCGGCGCAGAAGGTGCTCGCGGGCGAGATCGCCAAGCGCGCTACGCGGCTGTCGGAGGCGCCGGACGACCAGTTCGTGCTCGCCGCCGACGGCACGCTGCGCTGGACCGGCGCCGCGGTCGGCAAGCTCGTTGCCGGCGAAGAAGTATTGCGCCCGCGCGTGCGTATCATCGCCGACGAGCATTTGTCCGGCGCGCCGCGCGAGGCGGTAGATACGCGGCTCGATCGCTGGCTCAAATCGCATATCGAAAAACTGCTCGGACCGCTGTTCGCACTCTCCGGCGCCGCCGACATCACCGGCATCGCGCGCGGCGTTACGTTCCGATTGGTCGAGGCGCTCGGCGTGCTGGAGCGGCAGCGCGTGGCGGAGGACGTGAAGGGCCTGGAGCAGCCCGAGCGGGCCAGTTTGCGCAAATACGGCGTCCGCTTCGGCGCCTATCACATCTATCTGCCGCTGCTGTTGAAGCCCGCGCCGCGCGCGCTCGCGGCCCAGCTCTGGGCGCTGGCGCATGATGGGCAACAAAGCAAAGGCCTCGACGACCTGCTGCATCTTGCCGGCAGCGGCCGCACTTCCATTCCGGTGGATAAGGACATCGACGCCGCGCTTTATCGCGCCGCCGGCTATCGCGCGTGCGGCGAGCGGGCGGTGCGCGTCGACATTCTCGAGCGGCTCGCGGATTTGATCCGGCCGGCGCTCGCCTGGCGTGAAAGCGCGCCGGGCGCGAAGCCGCCGGGCGCGGTCGCAGGCGGCGGCTTCACGGTCGTCAATACCATGACCTCGCTGACCGGCGCGTCCGGCGATGATTTCGCCTCCATTCTGCGTTCGCTCGGCTATCGGCTGGAGCGTCGGCCCAAACCGCCGGAGCCGGTTGTGCCGGCGCCGGTGGAGGTTGCCGCGCCGCAGGCCGAGATCGCGCCGTCCGCGGAAGGGACGGCCCCCGGCGTCGAAGCACGCGAAGAGATCGCGGCCGACGCGGACGTGGCCGACACGGCAGCCGAGGCTTCGCTGGCGCCGCCCGAAGCCGAGCGCGTGACCGAGGAGACGCAATCGGCTCCGGAGGTTGCGACGGAGCTGGCGCCAAACGAAGTACCGGCTGAGACGCCGGCGGTGCAGGCCGTCGCGGAGGAGGACGCGGCGCCTGCCGTCGAGTCAGCGCCCACCGAGCCGGCTGCGGCTACCGCGGCCGATTCCGCGCCGGCCGAGCCGTCTGCTGCTGCCGCAGCCGAGCCGGAAATGATCGAGGTGTGGCGGCCGGGAAGGGCGGAAGGCCGCCCGCGTCCGCATCGCAAACATCGCGAGCGTGGCAGGCATTTCGGCCGCCGCGATGGGGCCGAAGGCGCTACGCCCGCGCCGGCGCCGGAGGGTGCAGCCGCCGCTCCGACAGCAGGTGATGGGGCGCCGGCGGAGCAGGGCGCCGACCAGGCTGCGCGCGCGGACGCCGGTCAACCGGAGCGCCATTCGCGCCACCGCCGCCGTGGAGGTGAGCAAAGGTTTGGCGGCGAGCAGCGATTCGACCGGCCGCGGCGGGACCGCGACCGCCCGCCGCCGAATGCGGCCCGGCACGAGCGGCAAGACCGCCGTCCCGAACGCCGGGAGAAGGCGCCCGATCCGAATTCGCCTTTCGCCAAACTCGCTGCACTCAAGGCCCAGCTTGAGGCCGATGCCAAGGAGCGCCGCTAGCGCATGCGCCGGAAGGGCGACGGCCGTTTCTCCGATAAGCTCGCGCCTCCAAGCGGCGAGCCGACGGGAGACACGGCCGCAGCCGGCCGCCAGCGTATCGACCGGTGGCTTTGGCACGCCCGGCTGGTGCGCACGCGATCGGCCGCCGCGGCTTTGGCCGCTGCCGGCTATGTTCGGGTCAACGGCATGCGCATCGATGCACCCGGCCGCATGGTGCGGTTAGGCGATGTCATTACGGTAGCGCTCGATCATGCCGTCCGCGTTTTGCGGGTACGGGGATTTACCGAGCGCCGCGGGCCGCCGAGCGGCGGGCAGGAACTCTACGAGGAACTCACCTGAGGCGTTTCGGCGCGCTCTGCGGGCCGCGCGAAACGGTGCCTTCCAATCGCAGGGGTCTTGCCTTAAGCCGCTCGCCTGACGAGTTGTTTTGCAGAGAGCCGGCGGCCGCGCCGAATCACGTGTGCGACAGGCCTCTCCGAACCGCGCCCAACAAGCGCCAAACCTTGCGCGTGCGGGGACCATGCGGTAGGAGCAGAGCTCGCGAAAGCTTACGTTCAGAGTCAGCAGATGACCTATATCGTCAACGATAATTGCATCAAATGCAAATACATGGACTGCGTCGAGGTTTGCCCCGTGGATTGTTTCTACGAGGGCGAGAACATGCTGGTCATTCATCCTGACGAATGCATCGATTGCGGCGTGTGCGAGCCGGAATGCCCGGTCGAGGCGATCAAGCCCGATACCGAACCGGGGGTTGAGCAATGGCTCAAGGTCAACGCTGAGTTTGCCAAGCAGTGGCCGAACATCACCGCCAAAAAAGAACCGCCGGGCGACGCCAAGGAGTTTGAGGGCGTAAGTGGCAAGTTTGAAAAGTATTTTTCGCCGAATCCCGGAACGGGCGACTGAAGCCCCCCGTTTTCTGTCAGCTTGACGGCCTTAACCTTTTCGCTGTGTGCGACGCTTTTGCGTTGCCATAACGCTTTGATTTTGGCCGAAAATGTGTTATAAAGGCGTTCCATAATGAAACACACCCCCGATATGCCGCTCTCTCGGTTGGGGAGCTCGTCCTCCCGGGGGGTTTTCGAGGAATCGTCAGAAGAGGCGTGAGACCCACGCGAGAGCTGTGGCAGAGAAAACTCGTCGTCATCGTTCGAAGAAGAGCGCGGCCGGCATGAGCCGGAAGGCACGCAAACCCGCCTCCGGCGCAAGCCGAAGGCCAACTCAGCCCACGCGGGCGGCCCGATCCCGGGTCAGCGTGGCAAAGCCCGTCCCCCGGCGCAAGCCGGAGGCGGAAGGAGCAAGTTTGGGAATGAATGCGAAGAAGACTACGCAACGGCAAGGCTTCAAGACGAATGAATTCATCGTGTATCCGGCCCACGGTGTGGGTCAGATCGTTGCCATCGAGGAGCAGGAGGTCGCCGGCGCGCGGCTCGAGCTGTTCGTGATCAACTTCGTCAAGGACAAGATGACGCTCCGCGTCCCGACCTCCAAGATCGCGTCGGTCGGTATGCGCAAGCTTGCCGAGGCGCCGATGGTCAAGCGCGCGCTCGATACGCTCAAGGGCCGCGCGCGCATCAAGCGCACCATGTGGTCGCGCCGGGCGCAGGAATACGAAGCCAAGATCAATTCCGGCGACATCGTGGCTATCGCCGAAGTCGTGCGTGATCTTTTCCGGTCGGAATCGCAGCCGGAGCAGTCCTACTCCGAGCGGCAGCTCTATGAAGCCGCGCTCGATCGGCTGTCGCGTGAGGTTGCCGCCGTGCAGCGGCTGACCGAAACCGAGGCGATCAAGGAGATCGAAGCGGCGCTCGCCAAGGGCCCGCACCGCGGACCGAAGCCGGCCGTGGAAGCGCCGGCCGAGGACGAAACGGTGGTCGAGGAAGAGGCGGCGTAAGCCGTTACCTGCGGCGATCAATCGATCGGCGGCCGGCAAAGCCGCGGTACTCCAATCAGTGGAAAAGGCCCGGCAAGTGCCGGGCCTTTTTGCTGTTTCGGCGCCGGCCGAAGGTCGTCCTCGGCCGGTTGCCGACAAAACTCCACGTGTTAGTCATAAATTAAGCCTCATTTGGAATGACATAACCTCGGTCGGATGTGGGGATAAACGGGGGCGTTCGAATGCGACGTAGTCGGGCGTTGAAGCGCAGCCGATGGCTTTCACTTCTCGCTGCCGGCATAGTCGGTTACGCGGTGGGTAATTGGCACGCGATTGTGCTGCGCACCGTCGAGTTGACCGCCTCGCAGAATGTTGCACTCCGCTTTCCCGAAGCCAATGCCGAACCGCTGAACGCACCGGCGGAAGCGCCGGCGCGCGCGACCAACGCCATCGTGCTTGGCGATACCAGCGCCGCCTTGTTGAGCCCGGCGCCGATGATCGCGTCCGCCTTGCAACAACCGTCCATGCGCCAAGCGCCGGCCCAGCTGACGCCCGCGCCGCAAGCGCCCGCGCCGGTCCGGGTGGCGAGCGCTGTGGATGTGGCTCTTCCTGCATCGGCCGCGAGCGCGGCCCCCGTCCGGCGCACGCTTGCTGCGGCGGCGCAAGCCAATCCCCAAGCCAGCCCCGACGTAAAAGCCGACACGAAGGGCGACGCGAAGCCGGATGTCAAAACCGCGTCCGTCGCGCCGAAACCCGAAGCAAAGAACGCCGCCGGCGACAGCGTACGCAACGCCAACCGGCATGGCTTTGTGCTCAACGACGCGCAGATCGCCAGCATCAAGAGCCGCCTGCATTTGTCGCCCGATCAGGAACAGATGTGGCCGGCGGTGGAAGCGGCGCTGCGCAGCATCGCTTACTCGAAGTCGCGCGACGGCCGCCGCAAGGGCGCCGGCGCCACCAGCGCCGAAGTCGCGTCGCTCGATCCGTATGGCCCGGAAGTCCAGGGCCTCAAGTCGGCGGCCTTCCCGCTGATCATGAGCTTCTCCGACGAGCAGCGCAGCGAAGTGCGCGGCATCGCCCATGTCATGGGGCTCGATCAGCTCGCCTCGCAACTTTGATATGACGGCGCCGCTGGCCTGACCTTGCCGTCATTCCGGGACGCCATCGATCTCGGGTGTTCCCGAGATCGACACTTTAATGTCCAAGTCGGCAACAGCCGACTTGGTTGGTGCCGGGCCCGGAATCCGTAACCCCAGCGTCAGCGAATATCGATTCCGACTTGTCGCGGAGCTTGTCATCGGGCCGGTCACTTCGGGCCGGACCCGTTGGCGCCAATCCGGAATGACGCCCGCCGAAGCCCGCTTGCGCGCCCATAAGCGCTGTGGCAAGGATCGCCCCGCTTTCAACGGCGTTCGGCCTCGACATACGCCGGCGCGGCCGATGGTACAGCCTTAAAGCTTGCTGCCGTAGCTCAGTGGTAGAGCACTCCCTTGGTAAGGGAGAGGTCCTCAGTTCAATCCTGAGCGGCAGCACCATTTGTTCCTCGTGACGATCACGACGTCAGATGGCAGTTCTGCCGCCATCCACCGCGAGCTTCGCGCCCTGGATGAAACTTGAGCGATCGGTGGCCAGGAACACGACGGCTTCGGCAATTTCGTCGGCTGTGGCTGGACGCCCCGCCGGTGCCTCAGCGGCCAATCGGTCAAGACCTTCGCCCATCGAGTCCGTGCCGTCAGTACGAGTTGGTCCGGGGCTCACAGCATTAACGCGAACGCCGCTGCGGCCATACTCAGCCGTCCACGCTTTCGTCAGCAAATTGATGGCGGCTTTGCTTGAGCCATAGAGGCTCATGCCGGGCGCCCCGTAGTCCGCAACCATGGTCGAGAGATTGACGATTGCTCCTCCGCCTCTCTTCGCCATGAGCGGAGCAAGCTCGGCGACCAGGAAATAGGGAACCTTCACGTTGAGCGAATAAACCTTGTCGAACAATTCCTCGCTCGTCTCATGCGTCGGCGCAAACGGATAAACTCCCGCATTGTTGATCAGGATATCGACGTGGCCATTTCCAAGTTCGATCGCTCTTCTTGCGACGTCACGGGCACTCGAAGCATCCCTGAGGTCGGACGGAATGAAATCTGCTCGCCCGCCGGCTGTTCGTATTTCGGCAACCGCCCGTTCGCCGCGTTCCACATTCCGGCCTACGACGAAGACATGGATGCCCAACTGGGCCAATTTGTTGGCTACGGCCCGACCGATACCGCTCGTTGCTCCGGTAACAAGTGCGGTCGCATTCATTTGGGGCTCCCTTCCTGATCCCACGGTGTCGCTCGGGTTTCCTCCTGCCCCAACCTCGCCCGGCAGCACACTACGCCCTTCGGCCCGGCTCTTCGCGCCGTGCGCGCGGTCACCAAACCCCGGCGGGCGCCAATGTTCTCTATGCGCCGGGTTTCGGAGTAAACTCGGACGTCGCGCTATCGTTCTTTCCTCTTGGAAAGCAGGCGTGGCCGGTTTGAGCACAGCGAAAGCCGGGAACCGGCGTGAGCTTCGTCCCCTGGATTTCGCTCCGCTCAATCCGGGCTACTCGCTGACCCTCGAGTTAATTCATCTTCCATGACGGTTCGTACTACGCCCGCGGAAATCCTGACTTTCTGGCGCGAAGCCGGGCCCGACAAGTGGTTTGAGCCCGAACACGCGTTTGACCTCGCTGTTCGATCGAGGTTCTTTGCGGTGTACGAGGCCGCGGCGGGCGGCCGGCTTGCGGCTTGGCAGGAGAGCAAAGCGGGTGCGCTCGCGCTTGTGCTTCTGCTCGACCAGTTTCCGCGCAACATGTTTCGCGGCGAAGCGCGCGCCTTTGCAACGGACGCGATGGCCCGCGCCGTGGCCGATGGGGCACTTGCGCGCGGTTTTGATCAGGCGACCGATTCGACGATGCGGCCGTTCTTCTATTTGCCGTTCATGCATTCCGAGGCGCTGGTCGATCAGGATCGCTGCATCGGCTTGTACGCGGCGCTGGGCGATGCGGAGCAATTGCGCTACGCGCGGGAGCATCGGGACGTGATCGAAAAATTCGGCCGGTTTCCGCATCGCAACCGCGCGCTCGGCCGCAGCACGACGCAAGCTGAGCGGGAGTTTTTGGATGGCGATGGCGTGCCCGGGTGAGAGCGCGATCGTCGCAGCCACGTGACGTCAGCCCGCCCGCGCCGAGCCGTCGATGCAATTCCGCAGAGTCCGTGCGGATTGTCGCCGGCCCCTCGCGAGCGTATCCTGTAGCCACGCGCAATCGCCCGCATCGTGAGGCGACGGCGAATACTCCTCCGGTGTGTCGATTGCCTGGAGCATGATCCGGAAAAGTGGAAACCGGTTTTCCGAAAGGATCATGCTCCGCCAACAATGAGAGCGCTGATCGCTTCAATTTTGAAGCGATTGCGCTCGGCAATGGAGGACGCGCCATGTCCATCGCACCGACCCTGCAAAGATACCTGGATCAGAACGTCACCTACGAGGTCATCCAGCACAAGCCGACAATGTCGTCGACACGCACCGCCGAGGCTTGCCATGTCTCCGGCGACCGCATGGCCAAAGCCATCGTGCTCCGCCGTGACGGCGGCTACCTGCTCGCCGTGCTTCCGGCCTCCCACCACATCCACCTGCAAGACCTGCGGATGCAGCTCGATGACAAAGTCGATCTGGCCACCGAGGACGAGATTGCGCGGCTGTTCCGCGATTGCGCCCGCGGCGCTGTTCCTGCCGTCGGCGAATGCTACGGACTCGACGTCATCGTCGACGACAGCATCGACACGCAGCCCGATGTCTATCTGGAAGGCGGCGACCACATTACGCTTATCCATGTCGGCCAGGGACAGTTCGCGCGATTGAACGTGGAAGCCCGGCACGGCCGCTTCAGCGCGCACGATTGAGCGCGCCGTCGCTGGATGCGGTCATTGGGGCGCTTGCAACAAGCGTCCGCTTTTCCCGAGTAGCGCCCGCAATGGACCGCGGGCCATGGCCTCGCGATAGCCGCGAAGGTCTTCGTCGTCCATTGCGTCTCTGGTGGGTTGTCCGGCTTCCGCCTTGATTGTCACCTTCGGCCCCAGCAAGACCGTGGTGCCAAGGCCGGCATAGACGTAATGGTCGCCGAATGTTTCTTTCAGAATGGCGAATGCAGGCTCACCGGTGCAGTGAACTGGAGCGATATAACGCACGCTCCAGGCGTCGCGCAGCGCGGCGGCTACGCTGGTGATCTGGTCGTCTTTTGCGGGCAACAGGTGCATGCCGCCCAAGACCAGATGGATCGGCTTGTTGATGACATTCTTCGCCGCCTCGACGACCTTTTCGATCGTCGGGTGACTGCAGCCGACAATCAGAACAATCCCGTCTGGCGTATCGATCGCCAGCGAAACTTCTTTCACTTCCAGGTCGACGCCCCAGCTGCCGTTCAGCAGGATGAGATGAAATCCCGGCGCAACCTCGGTCGTCTTGGTTATCCAGGAGAAGTTGGCTTCGGGCCAAGGTGTGCCGAACCGAAGCGTGTCCGGTGGCTTGCCGTCGAAGTACCGCATGTCAGTGGGAAGCGAGTCGTTGCGCCGGTAAAAGGTGCCTGACAAGGCCGCGCCAAAGACACCGAAGTTTTCCTGCGGCCCATAAATCTTCACGGCAGGATTGACTTTCACAAGGTAATTCAGCCCGCTCGTGTGGTCGCCGTGGCGGTGTGAGACGACGGCAAAGTCGAGTTGCTTCAAGTCGACGCCGCTGGCTTCGACATTGTGCGCGAAGATCTCCGCATTGTTGCCGGTGTCGAACAGGATCCGCTTGCCGCCATACTCGATGAGGGCCGCAAACCCCCAGTCCTTCGTCAGTGTCGAGGTCTTGCCGAAGGCGTCGTACAGGACTGTGATCTGCGCCGTGCTCGTTTGTGCGTTTGCCGCAGAGACGCCGATTGCTGCTGCCAAAACGGCTATTGCCGCTAGCGCTCCAACAATCTGCCGAGCCATCGTCAGCTCCCCGGACGGCGGTTTAGCGTACACCCAAAAGCCGACCGCTAGAACTTGCCAATTTCTCCGGCCGGCGGCTCAATAGTCGCGCGATCGCGAGCGATCAGTCGGCGATGTCGATAGTCGCGGGAGGCTTTCTGGGAGAAGCGCTTCCCGGCGATGGTGCGATAGGCGACGCACCCGAGTTGATTGATGACGTAGCGGCGGGCCCGTCGGATCTGTTAGGCGGCGAACCGTCAGCGGCCGTCTTGCGCGGCGCAGCCTCCGCAGGCCGCGACCGAGGCAAAGGCGGCGTTTTCCGCTCCACATGCGGTATCGGCATCGGCGGCACCAATCTTTCTTCCCGTTGCGCAACAGGGATCGTCGAACGTGCAAAAAAGCCGGGCGCGGGCGGTGGAACCGGCGGCGCCGCGCGCGCCTGGCCGGACATTGCAGCCGGCGCCAGCAGACAAAGACAAAACCTCATGGCCGGGAATGCTATTACGCCCACAACAATCGCTCCCGCCTGAGACGAAGTGGCAGCGTCCCTGTCAGCGATTGTCACAATCTATGGGGCGATATGACGGCACGGCGATGTGGAACTTTGGCGAATTATTTGCTGCAATGCGCGCCCGACTACGAGTGCCGCGATCAAAGCACCTGTTTCACCCCCGGTAACGCAGCGCATCGACCAAGAGCGCAAAGGCCGCCGAGGACCGGCGTCGGCCCGGATAATAGAGGTGATAGCCTGAATAAGGCTGACACCAGTCTTCAAGCACCCGCTTGAGACGACCCTTGGCAAGATGCGGCTGCGCCAAGTCCTCCGGCACATAGGCCAGGCCGAATCCAGCCAGCGCCGCATTGAGCATCTGGAAAGTGCCGTTGAAAACCAGCTGGCCTTCGACGCGCACTTTCAGTTCGCGATTACCTTTTTCGAACTCCCAGGCGTACAAGCTGCCGTGCGTGGAAAGACGCAGATTGATGCAGTTGTGCCCGACCAGATCCTGCGGCTTCTTCGGGTCTGACCGTCTCCTGAAATATGACGGCGCCCCGACGACCGCCATGCGCATGTCGGGTCCGATACGTACCGCGATCATATCCTTCGCCACTTGCTCGCCGGCTCGCACGCCGGCGTCAAACCGTTGGGCGACGATATCGGTCATTGCATTGTCGATGAAGAATTCGACCTTGATGTCCGAATACTGCCGCAGGAGCTTTTGAAGTTTCGGCCACAGGATTGTGTCGACGGCATATTCGGTGGCCGTGATCCGAATGGTGCCGGCCGGCTTGTCGCGAAGCTCGCTTACGGCCGCAAGCTCGGCATCGATCTCGTCGAATCGAGGCCCGACGGTCCCGACTAGTCGCTCTCCAGCCTCAGTCGGCGCAACGCTGCGCGTGGTACGGGTCAATAGCCGGAGCCCCAGCTGCTCTTCGAGTCTGCGGACGGTATGGCTGAGCGCCGATTGAGAAACACCGAGCTTCGCCGCGGCCTTGGTGAAACTCCGCTCTTTCGCCACCGCGAGGAAGGCGAGGAGGTCGTTGGCGTTTTGCGACATTCATAAATCCATTTCATAGGTCCATGCACATTTTACTATCTAATCGCAGCCAAACGCAGCCCCTAAGTGGTTATCGGGAACATCGATCCGCGCTGCCGAGCAAGCAGGGCAAGCGCTGCCGGGTGGTCACCTCGAGGTTGAAACCGTGCAGGAGGCGCCATGATCACGCGCAGACACCTACTCGCGGCGACCGGCAGCCTCGCGGCACTTGCAGCGGCCGGACCTGCCGGCGCCGAGACGCCGACACGAACTGTTCCGGCGGAACGGAGGAAAGCAACAATGGAGATCAAACGAAGCGGTTCGCAGCCTTCGGGCAAAGGACCCGCGGATTATTTCACCGGCGCGGTCCGCGTCGATCCGCTGTTTGAGGCGCCCGATCCAGCGCGTGTTCGTGGCGCCAGCGTCACCTTCGAGCCGGGCGCCCGCACCGCCTGGCACACGCATCCGCTCGGGCAGACATTGATCGTCACCTCCGGCCTCGGCTGGGCGCGACGGTGGGACGGGCCGGTCGAGGAAATCCGGCCGGGCGACGTAATCTGGTTTGCGCCGGGCGAGAAGCATTGGCATGGGGCGTCGCCGACGACGGCGATGACGCATATCGCCGTTCAGGAAGCGCTGAACGGCAAGGTCGTCGACTGGATGGAGAAGGTGAGCGACGAACAATACCTGCGCTGATGCCCGCATAAGGCAGTTCGGCGTCACTGAGACATGGGAGTTCAAAAATTGCAAAAACGCAGACTAGGAAACAGCAACTTGGAAGTCTCGGCCATCGGGCTCGGCTGCATGGGTCTGAGCTTTGGCTACGGCCCGGCAGTCGAAAAACAGCAAGGTATCTCGCTGATCCGAGCGGCCGTCGAGCGCGGCGTTACATTCTTTGACACCGCCGAAGTGTATGGCCCGTTCACCAACGAAGAACTCGTCGGCGAAGCCCTGGCGCCTTTCCGTAAGCAAGTGGTGATCGCCACCAAATTCGGATTCGATATCGATCCGAAAACGGGCCAGCAGCGTGGCCTTAATAGCCGCCCGGAACACATCAGAGAGGTCGCCGAGGCCTCGCTCAAGCGGCTGAAGACCGATCGCATCGATCTTTTCTATCAGCACCGCGTTGATCCGAACGTACCCATCGACGACGTTGCCGGCACGGTGAAGGACCTCATCCGCGAAGGCAAGGTCAAGCACTTCGGATTGTCCGAAGCGGGCGTGCGGACGGTCCGGCGCGCGCATGCCGTCCAGGCGGTTACCGCCCTGCAAAGTGAATACTCGCTGTGGTGGCGAAAGCCCGAGGACGAGGTGCTGCCGACCCTGCAAGAACTCGGAATCGGTTTGGTTCCCTACAGCCCTTTGGGCAAGGGCTTCCTCACCGGCGCGATCAGCGAGAACACAAAGTTCGACAGCACCGATTTCCGCAACATCGTTCCCCGCTTCACGCCGGAAGCGCGAAAGGCGAACCAGGCCCTCGTTGACCTGCTTGGCGAGATCGCGAAACGGAAGAAGGCAACATCCGCCCAAATTGCGCTCGCCTGGCTGCTGGCTCAGAAGCCGTGGATCGTGCCGATCCCCGGCACCACGAAACTGCACCGGCTGGAGGAGAACGTCGGAGCGGCTGGCGTCGAACTGATGCCCGATGATCTCCGCGACATCGAGCGCGCCGTCTCCAAGGTTCCGGTGCAAGGCGCACGCTATCCCGAACAGCTCGAACAAATGACCGGCCGCTGAGCGGGCGTCACAGCAAGCACGAAGTCAAGGTCATGGGCAACAACATCGAAGGAAAGGTCGTCGTCATCACCGGCGCGAGCAGCGGGCTGGGCGAGGCGACCGCCCGGCATCTCTCCGCGCAAGGCGCAACCGTCGTGCTGGGTGCCCGGCGCGCCGATCGCATCGAGTCTCTGGCGGCCACGTTGAGCGCGAGCGGCGGCAAAGCGCTCGCGATCGCGACGGACGTAACCCGCCACGACGAAGTCAAGCGACTGGTCGACGCCGGCGCGCAGACCTATGGGCGCATCGATGTGATGATCAACAATGCCGGGCTGATGCCGCAGGCGCCGCTCGAGCGTCTTAAGATCGACGAATGGGAGCGGATGATCGACGTGAATATCAAGGGGGTGCTGTACGGCATCGCCGCGGCGCTGCCGCACATGAAGCGGCAGAAAGCCGGGCACTTCATCAACGTGTCGTCCGTGGCCGGCCACAAAGTCGGGCAAGGCTTCGCGGTCTATGCGGCGACCAAATATGCCGTGCGCGCCCTCTCCGAAGGGCTGCGGCAAGAGGTGAAGCCTTACAACATCCGCACGACGGTGATCTCACCGGGGGCGGTGGCGACCGAATTGCCCAACACCGCGACCGATCCCGACACCGCCGACAGAGTGCGCAAATTCTATGCGGACGTGG
>CAVREN010000106.1:0-21544 GCA_963720115.1 uncultured Alphaproteobacteria bacterium | reverse complement strand
CGTGATCGCCGAGACCATCGAAGCGGCGATGAAGGCCAAGGGCCTGCTCAAGATCACTTGGTCGAAATCGACCCCGGCGCAAGGCTATGACGACGACCGCGTGCTGCAAGACTATCGCACGATCGCCGCCGACTGGAGCCAGCCGGGCGTCGAGATGGTCAAGACCGGCGATGCCGACGAGGCCATCAAGGGCGCCGCGACCGTGCTCGCGGCCGACTACTTCTCCGATCACGTCGCCCATATGTGCATGGAGCCGATGAACGTGACGGTGAAGGCCGAAAACGGGGTGATCGACATCTGGTCCGGCAACCAGTCGCCGAGCACGATGAAGATCCTCGGCATGATCGTCGGCCAGACGACGCCGGACAAAGTCCATGTCCACACCCAGCTCCTCGGCGGCGGCTTTGGCCGGCGCTCGGACGGCGACGACATGGTGATGGCGCTGATCCTGGCGCTGAACGTGCCAGGCAAGCCGGTGAAGATGATCTGGAACCGCGAGGACGATATCCGCAACGACAAGCTGCGGCCGTTGACGGCGCAGCGGATCGAGATCGGCCTCGATGCCGACAACAATATCGTCGGCTGGCGGCAGCGGATCGTGAACGAGTCCTATTTCGCACGCATCCTGCCGCCCGACCTGTTCGCCAAGATCAAGCAGGATGTCGTCTCCGGCGGCGGCGGCGAGATGAGCTACGCGGTCGCCAATCATCGGGTGGAATGGGTGCGCTCCGCACGCGGCGTCGATGTCGGCGCCTGGCGCGGGATTGCGGCCGGTTACACCAAGTTCGCCATCGAGACGATGATGGACGAGATCGCCGCGCTCAAGAAGACGGACCCGCTCGCTTATCGGCTGGAAATGCTCAAAGGCGCGCCGCGTGCTGCGAACGTGCTGCAACGCGTCGCCGACATGGCGAGCTATAGCAAGAAGCGCGACGGCCGCGCCGTCGGCATCGCCTATTCGGATGCGCTGCGCAGCCACACCGCCGTGGCGGCCGAAGTCTCGGTCGACACCAAGACCGGCGAAATCACGGTGCATCATCTGTGGGCCGCGGTGGATCCGGGCACGGCCGTGCAGCCGAAGAACATCGCCGCACAGATGACGAGCGCGATGACCTTCGGGCTCGGCGCGGCGCTGAAGGAGCAGATCGCCATCAAGGGCGGCGTGATGCAGGCGTCGAATTTCGATGGCTACCCGGTGCTGCGCATGTCGGAAGTTCCGCCGATGGACGTGGCCGTGGTCTCGACCGAAGACCCGCCGACCGGCATGGGCGAGGCCGGCGTCCCGGCGGTGGGGCCGGCAATCGCCAACGCGGTGGCGCAACTAACCGGCAAACGGCTCCGCCATCTGCCAATGACGCCGGAGCGGGTGAAGCAATCGCTCGGGTAAAAGTCGGCCATTGGCCTAGCCCGGCAAGGTATGCACGGCCCTCGCGGGAACCGCCGCGGGGGCTTTTTTCCGGCGCCTAAACGGCCGCGCAGCCACTCTACGATGTGGATGATCTTGCTTAGGCGCATTGCGCCGGTTGCATAGCTCGCCGGATTACCTACATATCTTTGGCTAGGGCGCACTGACTCGTGAAAGAGGGCTCGAATTGGGCCGTCGGCATGCGCGCGTCAGGGGCCAACCAGCCAAACCAGAGGGGCTTCCGGGGCAATGCTTGCGGCTTGCCTCCCAACGGACGGATGAGCCGGTGAGCAATACCACCCACGCCAAGCTTGTGATTGTCGGTTCCGGACCGGCCGGCTATACGGCGGCCATCTACGCCGCCCGCGCCATGCTCGATCCGATCCTGATCCAGGGCGTGCAGCCGGGCGGACAGCTCACCATCACGACCGACGTCGAGAACTATCCGGGCTTCGCCGATGTCATCCAGGGCCCTTGGCTCATGGAGCAAATGCAGGCGCAGGCAGCCCATGTCGGCACCAGGATCGTCACCGATCACGTGAACACGGTGGAGCTTGCGCAGCGGCCGTTCCGCCTCGTTTGCGATTCCGGCGATGTCTATTTCGCCGACAGCCTGGTTCTGGCAACCGGCGCCCAGGCGCGGTGGCTCGATCTGCCGTCGGAGCAGAAGTTCCGCGGCTATGGCGTCTCCGCCTGCGCCACCTGCGACGGCTTTTTCTATCGCGGCAAGGAAGTGCTGGTGATCGGCGGCGGCAACACCGCCGTCGAGGAAGCGCTGTTTCTGACCAATTTCGCCAGCAAGGTCACGGTCGTGCATCGCCGCGACAGCTTCCGCGCCGAGCGCATCCTGCAGGAGCGGCTCTACAAGAATCCCAAGATCTCGGTGCTGTGGCACACCGTGCTCGACGACGTGGCCGGCGACGAAAATCCGCTCAAGGTGCGGGCCGCGATGCTGCGCAACGTCAAGACCGGAGAGGTCACCAAGCGGCCGGTCGACGGCATCTTCATCGCCATCGGCCATGCGCCGGCCTCCGAACTCGTCGCCGGGCAAGTCGAGATGAAGCACGGCGGCTATATCAAGACCGCGCCGCACTCGACCGCGACCTCGGTGCCGGGCCTGTTTGCCGCCGGCGACGTCGCCGACGATGTCTACCGACAAGCCGTCACCGCTGCCGGGCTTGGCTGCATGGCGGCCCTGGAAGCGGAAAAATTCCTCGCCGCGTACGGCGAGGCCGAGCCGCGCATTGCGGCGGAATGATTTTCGCCTCCACCCCCCGAGGACGCGATCATGGACTGGGATAAGCTCAAGGTCTTTCACGCCGCCGCCGAGGCGGGAAGTTTCACCCACGCCGGCGAGCAGCTTGGGCTGTCGCAATCGGCGGTGTCGCGGCAGGTGAGCGCGCTCGAACAGGAGCTCGCCGTCTCGCTGTTTCACCGCCATGCGCGCGGCCTGATCCTCACCGAGCAGGGCGATCTGTTGTTCCGCACCGCCCATGACGTATTCATGAAGCTCGAGGCGGCGCGCGCCAAGCTCACCGACAGCCGCGAGCGGCCCAACGGCGATCTGCGCGTCACCACCACCCCCGGCATCGGCGTGCATTGGCTCACGCCGCGGCTCGGCGAGTTCATCGAGCTTTATCCGGAAGTGCGCATCACGCTTCTGACCACGGAGGAGGAACTCGACCTCGCCATGCGCGAGGCCGATGTCGCCATCCGCCTGCGCCAGCCGACCCAGCCCGATCTCATTCAGCGCAAATTGTTCTCGGTGCACTTTCACATTTACGCGTCGCCCGAATATCTCAAGCGCTTCGGCACGCCGCGCGCGCACGAGGACCTCGACAATCACCGCGTTCTGGTGCTGGGCGGAAACATCCCGACCTATCTGCAGCGCTCGCTCTACCTGACCGAGGTGGCGCGCAACGGCAAAGGGCCGCGCACGCCGCATCTTGTGATCAACAATATTCTCGGCATTCTGCGCGCCTGCCAGCGCGGCATCGGCATCGCGATGCTGCCGGACTATCTGGTGGAAGAAGACGGCGGACTGGTGCAGCTCTTCTCGGACAGCGACCCGATCGCGCTCGATGCCTATTTCGTCTATCCGGAAGAGCTCAAGACTGTCGCGCGCGTGCAGGCGTTCCGCGACTTTCTGGTCGCCAACGCGCAGCGCTGGAACTACTAGCGGCTGCGCGCGCGATCGAACGCGTGTCGCGCTTAGTATCCGCGAGCAGCGCGGTTCCCATCGAACGATTGTGTTTTGCAGCCGACACAGCGAGCGGACAGCTCGAAAAATCACCAGCGCGCGCGTTGCGTTGATGCTGATTGTTTTGCGTCAGCATCGGCAGGTTTCGTTGCGTTTGGCCTTTGCGCTCTACGCTGGCGAGCGACGATGGAAGGACCTGACGCCTTTGTTTCGTTGAGACGACGCCGTCACACAAGTTGTCCGGACGAGCGCCGATAGCGCATGGCTGGCATGTCAACGGCCGCGTTGTGCGTCGCGGGATGAGTTTGCATTATACAAGCCTTGCTGCGTGACATGCGGGGCCGTGATCCTCCCAGATTGGCTACCGCATGCGCGCAGTTCTTCCCCCTCTGGAAGGTGATTCGCTGGCGCCCCCACGCTGGCGAACTTTAGACCGGGCCCGCGAGGGCCCGGTTTTTTTCGGCCCGCGCCAATACGTCAGGCGACGCAACCGTCTGCATCGGCACGCCGGCATTTGACGCCACCGCCTTTAGCATATCGATCTACCAGATATGTTGTCTTGGAGGATGTTCGGGGGCCGTTCGGCTTTACCCCGATTTGTTGGCGCACGCCGCCGTGCAACGAACTGCCGTGAGACAACGAAGCATCACCGTCAGCGACAAGATGCAGCGCGGCTATCGCTATGCCCTGTCAGCGCCGGCGGGCCGTCATTTTGCTCCCGACTTCCGGCGCGAACTGACGCCGGCTGAGATGCTGCGCCTCGGCGTCTTTAGCGGGAAATACATGACCGACTGCGGAAAAGAATTTCCACGCTCCTGGTTCGCGCGCGCCAAACTTGCCGGCGACAAGCGCGACTGCGCGCTGAATTATTTCGGCGTCGACGCCAGCCAACCGCTGTCGGAGTGGCGCCGAAAGGGCTGGATCAATCCGGACGATCCGCGCGGCTGGTTCCAATGGTATTGCCGCTATTATCTGGGCCGCCGCCTGCCCGAAGAGGACGCGCGCCAGATCAAGCGCTGGGAAGCCATACGCCGGCATGTCCGCCAGATCGAACGGCATTGCGAACCGGGCGATCTCACCTGCCGCAAGCGGCAGCGCCAGGCGCTGCTGCATTGGGCCTACGGCAGCCGGAAAATCTGATGGCGCCGGCGGCTGTTGATGCCCTGCCCTCGCCAATGCGTCATCGGCGCTCGCGGCCACTTCACCAAATATTGCCAGTTCCGTTACCGCTCCGCGCGGTGACGGCGGCGCCCGGCGCCGCTATACCGGGCGTAGTTTGGGAGGACGACATGCTGACACGCCGACATGCTTTGCTCTCAGGTGCCGCCGGTATCGCCGCGCTGGCGCTCGGCCGGCTGACTTGGCCGCACAGCGCTGAAGCGGCAAAAACCTACGAAGTCACCCACACCGACGCCGAGTGGCGCAAAATGCTCAGCCCCGAGGCTTATCAGGTGCTGCGCCATGAGGGCACGGAGCGGCCGTTCACCAGTGCGCTGCTGCAAGAACATCGCACCGGCACCTTCGCCTGCGCCGGCTGCGACCTGCCGCTCTATTCCTCGAAGACCAAATTCGACAGCGGCACCGGCTGGCCAAGCTTCTGGGCGGCGCTCGACAATGCGGTCGACGAAACCACCGACCGCTCGTTCGGCATGGCGCGCACCGCCGTCTCCTGCCGGCGTTGCGGCGGCCATCTGGGTCATGTTTTCAACGACGGACCCAAGCCGACAGGCCTGCGCTATTGCATGAACGGCGTGGCGCTGAAATTTGTGCCCGAAGGGTCCGGCTCGAGCTGAGCGGCGGACTTGTAGCCCGGGTTGAGCGTAAGCGAAACCCGGGACCGATTCAAAACGGCACAGCCACATCCCGGATTTCGCTGCCGCTCAATCCGGGCTACACAGCGGCATGAGCCTTATCAACCCGAACCCGTTCACGACGCGCCCGGAGATCGAAGGCACCTTCGGTGTCGTCGCGTCGACCCATTGGATCGCGACGGCTGTCGGCATGGCGACACTGGAGAAAGGCGGCAGCGCGTTCGATGCCGCGCTCGCCACTGCCTTCACCTTGCAAGTGGTCGAGCCGCATCTCAACGGCCCCGGCGGCGACGTGCCGGTGATTGCGTACGACACGCGCCGCGGCAAGCCGGAAGTGATTTGCGGACAAGGCCCGGCGCCAGCCGGCGCCACGATCGCGCACTATCGCCGCGAGGGTCTCGAGCTCGTGCCCGGCACCGGGCTGCTGGCGGCCTGCGTGCCCGGCACCTTCGAGACTTGGATGGTAATGCTGCGCGATTACGGCACGCTGCCGCTACGCGAGGTTCTGTCGCCGGCCATCGGCTATGCGCAGAACGGCTACCCGCTGGTCGAGCGCGCCAACGCCACGATCGCGACCGTGGCCGAACTCTTTCGCACATACTGGCCGACCTCGGCCGCGGTGTATTTGCCGAACAACACTGTGCCGCCGACCGGCACGCTGTTCACCAATCAAACGCTGGCGGCGACGTATCTGCGTATCCTCAAAGAAGCCGAAAGCGCCGGCACCGATCGCATCGCGCAGATCGAGCGGGCGCGCGCATCCTGGTCGCGCGGCTTCGTGGCGGAGGCGATCGACCGCTTCTGCCGCACGCAGGAGATCATGGACACGAGCGGCACGCGCCACCGCGGCGTGCTCACGGCCGACGACATGGCGCGCTGGACGGCGCGCGTTGAGGCGCCGCTGACCTACGACTATGGCCGCTACACTGTCTGCAAGACCGGGCCGTGGGGCCAAGGCCCGGTGATGTTGCAGCAGCTCGCGCTGCTCAAAGGCTTCGACCTTGATCGGCTCGATCCCACCGGCGCGGATTTCATCCATCTGCAGGTGGAATGCGCCAAGCTTGCTTTCGCCGACCGCGAGGCTTTTTACGGCGATCCGGACTTTGTCGACGTGCCGATGGCGACGCTCCTGTCCGACGCTTACAACGCCGCGCGCCGTAAGCTCGTGCAGCACACCGCGTCACTCGAACTGCGCCCCGGCTCGATCGAAGGATTTGGCGCGGTGGTGAAACTGTTCGGCGACGGCGCACAACAAGCTACCGCGGCGGCCGGCGCGGGCGAGCCGACGGTCGGGCGGCTCGGCGCCACGCGCGGCGACACCGTGCATTTCGACATCATCGACCAGGCCGGCAACATGGTGTCGTCAACGCCGTCGGGCGGCTGGCTGCAATCCTCGCCGGTGATTCCGGAACTCGGCTTTTGCCTGGGCACGCGCGCGCAAATGTTCTGGCTCGACGAAACTCATCCGGCAGGACTTGCACCGGGTAAACGGCCGCGCACGACGCTGACGCCAACGCTGGCGCTGCGCGACGGCGAGCCCTATCTCGCGTGGGGCACGCCGGGCGGCGACCAGCAGGACCAGTGGATCACGCAATTCTTTCTGCGCCACGTCCATGGCCGTCCGAAGGACGGCGTCGCTTCGCTCGCCTATGGCAACCAGAACCTGCAAGAGGCGATCGACGCGCCGGCCTGGCATTCCGAGCATTTTCCATCGTCATTCTGGCCGCGCACGGCGCGTCCCGGCGTGCTCGTGGTCGAAGGCCGGCTGCCGCGCGCAACCATCGCGGAGCTGGAACGCCGCGGCCACATCGTTGAAGTCGGACCCGACTGGTCGGAGGGCCGCCTGACCGCCGCGTCGCGCGACGGACGCCGCCGCCGCGCCGCCGCCAATCCGCGCGGCATGCAGGGCTATGCGGCGGGGCGGTAGCGTGTGACGAGGTATTCCGCTCATTCCCGCGCAAGCGGGAATCCAGACTGGGTCCCCGCCTTCGCGGGGACGAGCGGACAATGCACATGGCGCATACGCTAGGCCGCGACCGTGCGCAGAAAGTCTTCCACTTCGCCGCGCAGCTTCACGGTGGCGTTTTCCACTTCTTCCGAGGCGGCGAGCACCGTTTGCGCGGAGCTTCGCGTTTGTGTCACGCCGGAGGCGACGTCGCCGAGCGCGGACACCACGGCGCGCGCACCGGCCGCAGCGCTCGCCACATTGTGCGAAATCTCGCCGGTCGCCAGTTCCTGCTGCTCGATGGCGCCGACCACTTCGGAAGTATGCGCGTTGATGTCCTGCATGCGCTGGGTGATCGCGCGGATGGCGGCGACCGCATCGCCGGTCGAGCTCTGCACCGAGGAGATTTCCTTGGTGATTTCGCCGGTCGCCTTGGCGGTCTGCACCGCCAGCGACTTGACCTCGGACGCCACGACGGCAAAGCCGCGTCCAGCCTCACCGGCGCGCGCCGCCTCGATAGTAGCGTTGAGCGCGAGCAGATTCGTCTGTTCGGCGATGTCCTGGATGAGCTTGACCACGTCGCCGATGCGCTGCGCGACGCGCGCGAGCGCCGCGATGTCGTCGTTGGTGGCGGTGGCGTCGGCAGCAGCGGTGCGCACGACGTCGTTGGTCTGCGCGAGCCTGCGGCTGATCTCTTTGATCGAGGCCGACAGTTCTTCGGCGGCGGCCGCCGCGGTCTCGACATTGGCCGAAGCCTCGTTGGAGCCATGCACCGCGCCTTCGGCGCGCTGCAAAGTGTGATCCGACGTGGCGAGCAAGGTCTTGGCCGCCTGCTTCATCGCTGCGGCGCTCTGGCCGACAACGGCGATGACATTTTCCACCCGGCCGCGGAACGACGCGATATCGGCATCGATCGCGATGCGGCGCTCCTCGCGCAGGCGAAGCGTGTCGCGCTCCTTTTCGGCGACGAGCTGCTCGGTCACGTCGGTGTGGGTCTCCACCCAGCCGCCGCCGCGCAGCGGCCGGCTGATCAACGAAACGATGCGGCCGTTCTTCATCTCGAAGGTCTTTGTATCGGTGACGCCCAGCGCTGCCCTTCTGACGCGCTCGGCGGCATAGCGTCCGGGATCGCCGGCGAAGACGCCCGCCTCGACGCCGCGGGCAAGCAATTCGCGCATCGGCATGCCGCCGCGCAGCTGCTCGCGCCGCAAATTGTACATTTCGATGAACCGCACGTTGCACAGGACGAGCCGGCCGGCGGCGTCGTACATGCACAGCGCCTGTGTCATGTTGTTGAGCGCGATCCGCGCCAAGAGGTTGCGCCAACGCTCCTGCGCGACAGCAAACAGGGCGCCACCCGCCATAAAAGCGAGCGCCAGCACGAGCGAGAGGGCGACGCCGGCCGCGATCGGCACGGTATTGAGCGCGCGGAAAATTCCGTCCAGGCCGTAAAGGCTGAAGAGGATCAGGCCAAGGGCTAGGCCGGCAAGCCCGCTGCCGAAGACCACGCCCCATTGGCGAAGGTTCTTTGCAAGAGTGTGGCCGCTGATCATGGATACGCACCGGACCGTTAGCTGAAACTACGCACGAATACGTTGTCTTGGGGTTAACAAAACGCGAACGCGGCTGCACCGGAGTGTCGAAGTGTCTTGTGGCGCATGATCTTTTCGGCAAAGAGCTTTCCACATTCTTGATCGCGCTCCAGACCCTTTATTTTGAGCGTGATCTGTTGCGAAAACCGGTTTCCACTTTTCGGGATCATGCTCTAACGGCCGCGTTGACGCATGCGCTCGCGCACGCTCTTGGCGCCGGCGATAGCTGCGGACCGCAAAGCTTCCAGACGCCGCACAATCGAAAACGGCGCTTGCTGACGCACACCGATCAGCCGGTTGCAGAGCGGCAAGCGCTCGCGCCAGATGTGATCGATCATCGGATGATCGGCGGTCGCGCAGGAATTGGCGCGGACGACGCTGACGTCTGCGACGAGCTCTTCGGTGAGCGCGACACTGAGCATCACGCCGGGCGAAAAGCGCGCGAACGCTTCGTCATAGGCGATCTTCCAAAACCAGGCGGAGCGCCCGCTGCGCAAGACGATAGCGGCGGCGATGGCGCAGCCATCGACGAACAGGCGATCGATGGTGACTTTGCCTTCCGCGGCCAGCCCGCTCACGGCTTTGCGCACGAAGCGCTGCAGATTTTGATCATCGGCCGCCGCCGTGCCGACGCGGCCTTTCCAGCCGGCCGCTTCGAGCGCGAGAAAATGATCGATCGCGCCAGCGACCGCGGCGGCATCGGCGGCGGCGCTGAGTACGACCGCGCCGGCTTCGCTGAGGCGCCGCCACTGGCGGCGAAGCTCCTTGCGGCGATGATGGCTCAAGGCATGCTCGACATAGAAGGACCGCTCGCCGGACGGCGCCAACAGTGCTCTTTGATAGCGGTCGAAATCGGCAAACGGCATTTGCGCGCGCCGCAAAATGGGCTCCAGCGCGGCTGCGAAGGCGCCATTCTCGGTGAGGAAGGGCAACAGCACCAGGCCGGGCAATGCGGCGTCGGCGGCAAGATGCGCGAGCCAGGCTGCGATGACCGATTCCGCCGCTTCGCGCTCGACAAGCGGCACGCCGAGCGGCCCATAGGGATGCGTCAAGCCGATGAGCAGCGGCAAGTTGAAGCCGTAGCGGCGCTTCTCAACGCGCGCCGGAAAGAAGCCGAGCAGGCGGCGCGGGCTCGTAGCCGACCAGACCAGCAACGCGCCGGCATTGGGCGCCAACACCGGCGCGGCGGCGAGCGCAAAGGCCGGCTCATAGAAGACGTTCGGCTCAAGCGCGCACGCGGCAAGCTTGCGCCATTCGGGCACGATCGATGCAAGCTCGGTGAAGATCCGCCATTCGACCGTCAAGGCATCCACCGGATAGCGGCCGGCGAGAACGGCGCGGCGCGCACTGGCAATCGCCGAAGCCGTGCCATCGAGCGCCGCCACCGGCGTTTCCGTGGCCGAGACTCTGACGGTCATGCGCGCGCCATGCTGCTCTTCGCCTTACGCTCCGGGGCCGCCGAAGATGAAACAGTGCAGGCCCAAGCGGTATTTCGCGGTCACAAAGAGGCTTGCGGATTCGAACACGAGCGCAATCGAGCTTGCCGCCGCCGCGCCGGCCAATCCGAACCGCGGGATCATCACAATGCAAAGAATCAAACTGATGGCGAAGGACGCGGCATAGATGAGCGCGCAAGCGCGCCGCTCACCCAGCATGTTGAGAAGCCGCTCGGCCGGCCCGACCGACGCGCGCGCCAACAGCCCGATGGCGATGATGAACATCAGATAATAGCCGGACGTGAATTCGCGGCCGAACAGCCGCAGCAAGGGGTGGCCGAGCGCGAGCAGACCGATGATCACCGCGACCGACGGCCAAAACGTCAGCCGAACCGATTGCTTGAGAAAGGCGGCAAGGCCCTCGCGGTTGCCGCTGACGTCGTATTCGACGAATTTGTGCGCGATCGTCTGCGCCACCGAATAGTAGATGAACGAGACGAGCGCGATGGTCTTCGACGCCGCATAATAAATCGCAACCTCGTCGGCCGAGCGAAACTGCTTGAGCACGATGATGTCGGAATAGGTGAGCAGATAGTAGAAGGCCTCGACCAGGAAGATCGGCGCCGATACCGCAAGCCACCTCCGCGCCGCATAGGCGCGCGGTCCATGCTCGACGACACCCGCGAGCCGGCGGTTGAGGACGGCCACCTGGGCAAGGCCGACGCTGGTCAATGCCACGACGCCGACAAGCGTCGCCGTGACCGCATCGGTGGGAAAGCCCAGCATGAAGATGAGGCCCATCAGCGCCAGCAGCAGAATCGGGCGCTGCACATAGACCGGCGACAAACCGAGATTGACCCAATTGTACGAGCGCGCGATCCCGCTTTGCGCCGACCAAACGCCGAACAACGGCAGCGACGCGCACGACAGATAGAGCGGGACGATGGTCGAGGGGTCGATGTGCGGCGCGAGTAACTTCACCGCCAAGGCGCCGGCGGCGCCCGCGATGGTGCCGAACAGCAAGGCCAGCCAGCGGCTGCCGCTCAAGAAGCCGCGCAGCAGCGCGAAACGCTTCTGCTCGGTGTATTCGGGAATGAAGCGCTGAGCGGCCGAGCCCAATCCCAGATCGACCATGCCGCCGATCAAGAGCACCCAAGTCCAGCCATAAATGTAAATGCCGAACTCGAAGCCGCCCATCCAGCGCGCCAAGAGAATCTGTGACACGAAGGTCAGCGCCGCGCTCACCACCCTGATCAGGAAGGCAGCGCCCGCGAGACGGCGCACCAAAGATGAATCGGTGCCGTCGGTAAACAACCCATAGGCGCGCTCGATCGCGCCGCGCAGTTGCGCGCCAAATGGCATTGAATCGAACAGGCGCGCATGCATGTGCAAGGATTCGCGCCCATAAGAACGCGGCGCGTGCTCGGAACTAACTGACGCCACAAAGACCTCTGCGCCGCCGGGATCGGATGTCGGTCGGCGCGGAGCAATATCAAGGAAGCGTTAACATTCGGTTGGAAGAAATTAACAATTGTGGTGAAGTCTTGAGCGTTCGCGTCCTCCGGAGGTGCGCGAGCGGCCGTCCTAAATCCTATCCGCAGTTGGTGCAGAATTAGCGCGCGAGATTAACCACCGGGGACAGTGGTTATGGATTCCGGGCGGGTTCGCGACTTTGTCGCGCCCCGGAATGACGACGACGCCATTTCGCCTTGCTCAATAATCCTTGAGCAGCCGCTCGATGTAGTCGAGCTCTTCCTGCGGGCGCAGGATGTCGCCGAAGCGGCGGCGCAGTTCCTCGATGATGCGGCGGGCGCGCTGCACATCGATCTCGCCCGGCACCTTGACGCTGAAATCGTCGGGATCGCGGCCGTGCAGGGGGCGGCCGAGCGGATCGGTGTCGCGCTGCGCGCGCGGCTGGCCGAGACGGCCGTTCGGGCCGGGGCCAGGCCCCTGCCCCATTTGCTGCTGCATCGATTGCGCCAGACCTTGCGTGCCCTTGCGCAACGCGTCGAGCGCGCGGCCCTGCAACTCGACCGCGCTGTCGGCATTACCCTCGCCCAATTGGGCCTCGGCGTCGCCCATGGCTTCGCCGGCCTGACCGAGCTGGTCCATGCCGTTGCCGCCCTCGCCCTTTTCGCCTTGCTGACCATGCTGGCCCTGACCGTTCTGGCCGAGGCCGCGATTCTTAAGTTCTTCGAGCAGCTTCTTGAGCCGCTCGCGCAGCGCCTGCTGGTTCTGCTGCAGGTCGCCCATCGCGTTACCCTGCTCGCCCTGTTGGCCCTGCTGGCTTTGCTGGCCCTGCTGACCTTGCTTTCCTTGTTGGCCGCGCTGGCCGTTCTGGCGGCGCTGATCCTGACCTTGCCGGAACGTGCGGTCGCGCAATTCCTGCTGCTTCTGGATCATGTCGCTCAGCTCGTCGAGCTGCGACATCATATCGTCGTTGTCGTCGCCGTTCTGGCCCGGCGACGCCATCTGCAAGTTCTCCATCATTTGCTGGAGCTGCTGCAGAAGCTGGCGCGCGGCGTCCTTGGCGCCGTTGCGGGCGAGATTCTCCAGCCGGTCGAGCATGCTCTGGAGGTCGCGCTGGCTCAGGACCCGCGAATTGCGATCGAGCGGACGCGTGAGCTGCTGATTGTTGCGCAATTGCTCCTGCATCGACTGCATGAAGCGATCCATCGCCGCACGCAATTGATCCATCAGCTTCTTGATTTCCTCATCGCTGGCGCCGCGCTCGAGCGCCTGCCGCAGCGCCTCCTCGGCGTTGCGCAAACTAGCCTGCGCGTCGGAGATGTTGCCGTCTTCGATGCCGACCGCCATCTGCCATAGCCGCGCGGTGACTTCGCGCAGATCGTCGTCGCTCTTGGCGCGGATCAGCGTCCAGAAGATCGAACGCAGACCGAGATAGATGCCGGCGTCTGGCGTGAATTTTTCCGGCGCGAGCGTCAGCGCATCGAGCGCAGTCGTGACCTGCGGACGCGCGGCGGTATCGAGCGCGAGGTTGCGCCGTTGCTCGACCAGCGCACGCGCCAGCGGCTTGGTGAAGACCCGCTCGGGCAAGCGGAACGCGAACGGCTCGCTTTTTCCCTCATTGCCGGCTTCGTCGCGCGCGGTCAGCGTCATCACCACTTCCGCGCCGGCCCAGGGATGGTCGGTGAGATCTTTGATGGTCTGCCCGTTGCCGTTCCGGGTGCGGGCCTGCGGCAGGACCAGCGCAAAATCCGGCGACCCGAACAGCGGATGCCCCTCACCTTTGGCTTGCGGTTCATCCTTGCGAGCAAACGTCGCGTGCGCTTCGGTAACGCCGTAATCGTCCTCGAGATGATAGGACAAAAGCAGCGAGCCGCGCGCTTGCTGCTCAGGATCCTTGGCGAGCGAAATCGTCGGCGGCTTGTCCGGAATGACGTTGAACGCCCAGGTGAGATTATCGCCGGCGCCGTGCAGCGTCGCCGAGCCGGTGGCCGCAATGTTGAAGCGGTATTCCTGCGTGCCGACCGGCGCTTCCACCTTGCCTTCGGCCGGCGTCACGCCGCCTTTGCCGGACACATCGAGATTGAGCTTGCCGGTGGCGCGCACGACCAGCGTCGAGCCGACCGGCACCGTGATCGGCGTGTTCGGCTCGCTGTCGATTTTCGACATTTCGCCGGGATGAATGCCGGCCAGAATAACCGGAGGCTTGCCGGTATAAGGCGGCGGCGTGACCCAGGCATCGACCCGGAAGTTTGCCGGCAGCACGACGCCCTGCCAGTCGAAAGCCGACGTCACGCGCTTCCAGCGCTCGCCGCCCGCGGCAATGAAGGTGGCGATGACGGCAATGAGCACGAGGCCGCGCACGGCATAAGGATCGCGCACCGACAGCCGCGGCGACGGCCATCCGGCCTTGAACGCGCGCGCGGCAGCAAGCGTGCGCGCCACATGCGCCTGCCACAGCGCGAGCGAATAGGGATCGGCAGGCGTGACGGCGAGTTCGTCGGCAATCGTCGTCGCCGGACGGTGCAGAACGCCACTGCCGCGATCGAGCCGCCGCAGCGCCTCGGCGGCGGCCGGCATGCGCAGGAAGACGAAGGGGACGATGGCGGCGACGGCGAGCGCCGCGAATACAAGCAGCCCGGCGGCGCGCGCCAGCGGCGGCAGGGACAGCCACAAGCCCAGCCAGGAAACCGTCAGGAAGAGGCCGACGACGACCGCGAGCCGCGCCAGCGCCGGCCACAGCCGTTCCCAGAAGATGCTCCAGCGCGCGCGGCGGAGCGCAAGGCCGAGTTGCGAGCGCGCAGCTCCATCTCCCGTCCGAGACGAGGCGGCACGATGGCTCGGCAAGGGATCCGTCAATAAGCTCTCCGCGGAAATACTCCCCCGATAACGCCGTCACAAAGGGGCAGTTCAAAGGCGGCCGATCACAGGGGCCTCGGCGCAAAGGCAGCCGCGCTATGCAAAATAGCAAAGCAAGATCGGCGCCAAGTCAAACTAGCTAACTCGAACTGCCGGTCAAAACGCCAAATCACAGCCATCCCGGCATACGATCAAGCGCGATCAGCTCTTGAACCTCGATACGGGGCCGGACCAGCGCCCATTCGCCTTTGCGCACAAGGACTTCGGGCACCAGCGCGCGGGTATTATAGGTGCTGGCCTGCACCGCCCCATAGGCTCCTGCGCTCATAATGGCGACGAGATCGCCGGCCTTCGGTTCCGTCATCGGCCGGTCTTGCGCGATGAAATCGCCTGATTCGCAGACCGGGCCGACCACGTCGGCGATCAGGCGCGGCGCGCCGACGGCCGCCTCCTTGACCGGGCGCAGATCGTGATGCGCATCGTAAAGCGTCGGCCGCACCAGATCGTTCATGCCGGCATCGACGATGACGAAGGTTTTGGCCTCGCCGCGTTTCACGTAGAGCACGCGGGTGACCAGGATGCCGGCATTGCCGACGATCAGGCGGCCCGGCTCGAAAATGAGCTGGCAATCGAGGTCGCGGGTGGCGCGCTTGACCACGGCGGCATAAGCGCTCGGATCGGGCGGCGGCTCATTGTCCTCGCGGTAGGGAATGCCGAGCCCGCCGCCGAGATCGACATGACGGATCACGTGACCATCGACGCGCAGCTCGCGCACAAAATCGGCGAGTAGCTCAAAGGCATCGCTGAACGGTTCGAGCTCGGTGATCTGGCTGCCGATGTGCATGTCGACGCCGGTGATGCGCACGCCCTTGAGCTTGGCGGCACGCGCGTAGACGTCGCGCGCGCGGCTGATCGGAATGCCGAATTTGTTCTCGGCTTTTCCAGTCGCGATCTTGGCGTGCGTCTTCGGATCGATGTCGGGATTGACGCGGATCGAAATATCCGCGGCGTGGCCCTTCTGCGCGCCAATGGCAGCGAGCCGTTCCAGCTCCGGTTCCGATTCAACGTTGACACAGAGGATGCCTTCGTCGACCGCAAGCGCAAGCTCGCGCTCGGTCTTGCCGACGCCCGAGAACATGATTTTTTCCGGCGGAATGCCGGCGGCCCGCGCGCGCAAAAGTTCGCCTTCGGACACCACATCGGCGCCGGCGCCAAGCCGCGCTAGCGTCGCGATCACGGCCTGATTGGAATTCGCCTTCATCGCGTAACAGATGAGCGCATCGACGTCGGCGAAGGCTTGCGCGAAGACGCGATAATGCCGCTCCAGCGTCGCCGTCGCGTAGCAATAGAACGGCGTGCCGACGGCGTCCGCCAGCGCGCCCAGATCGACATCTTCAGCGTGCAGCACGCCGTTGCGATAAGCGAAATGATGCATGCGCGGGTGTTTAAAGCATGGTCCGGAAAATGCCAGTCCCCGCGGGACTTACCCGTTCGTCATTGCCGGGCTTCGACCCGGCAATCCATGGTGAATTGCACGTCAGCATGGACCATCGGGTCATAGGCGAGCGAAGCGACGCCGGTCTTCGAACGGCGATGCCCGGTGCTGACGAACCGAGGAGAATAAATCGAGCCAAGAGGCCGCGTCCTCCGAGGCGCGCTGGCAGGGCGCACCTCGGGATGACGGAACAAAAGACGCGTTATTGCAGCAGGAAATCGAGGATGAACGACTTTCGCTCGCTGGGCGGAGCGACCGGGTTGCCATTCTTGTCAAAGCCATTCTGCACGGCCTTCTCGTATTGTCTCTCGCGCGCATCCTCGCTGGAGCCAGCGGGCGCCGGCGGCGCGGCCGGTATCGCCGCTACGGGCTGGGACGTCAGCAGCGGCCCGGGTGGGGGCTCGGGCGGCCCGGCGCGACCGCAGGCTGCCAGACTTAAGCCGGCAACGCCCAGGATCGCCAGCACGAACACGGCGCGCAGGCGCTTATTCAAACGCGTTCCGGCCAAAACTACCCCCAACGATCCCCTTTACCGACGCACCATAGCAGATCACAGCGCCGCGGCGAGATTTTGGCGGCGAGACCTTGCCATGGGCTTATCGGGCTGCGGGACACTCACTTTTTCAGGCGTTTGAGCCAGCGTTGCGCCGCCACTCGCACGTTCTTGGGCGCGGTTCCGCCATAAACGTTGCGGCTTTTGACCGATGCTTCGACTGAGAGCACGCCGAAAACGGCCTTGGTGATACGGGGTTCGATCGCCTGCATAGCGGCGAGCGGCAGCTTGTCGAGCGGCACGCCGGCCTCGGCCGCCTCGGCCACGATCCGGCCGGTAACGTGATGCGCCTCGCGGAACGGCAGCTTAAGCGTGCGCGTCAGCCAATCAGCGAGGTCGGTCGCGGTCGCGTAGCCGTCGCCCGCGGCCTGGCGCATGCAGGCAACGTCCGGTTCCAGATCACGCACCATGCCGGTCATGGCCCGCAGCGACAGAAGAAGCGCGCCGAGCGCGTCGATGGCGCCTTCCTTGTCCTCCTGCATGTCCTTCTGATAGGCGAGCGGCAGCCCCTTCATCACCATCAACAGCGAGGTCAGCGCGCCGACGATGCGACCGACGCGCGCGCGCACAAGCTCGGCCGCATCGGGATTGCGCTTCTGCGGCATCATCGAGGAGCCGGTGGTGAAGGCATCCGACAATTTGACCAAGCCGGCGAGCGGCGACGACCAGAGCACGATCTCCTCAGCGAAGCGCGACAGATGCACGGCGGCGATCGAAGCCGCCGACAGGGTCTCCAGAACGAAATCGCGGTCGGCGACGGCGTCGAGCGAGTTCGCGGTCGGCCGCGCAAAGCCGAGCGCCTTCGCCACCATCGCGCGATCGAGCGCAAACGAGGTGCCGGCGAGCGCGCCGGCGCCGAGCGGGCTTTCGTTGAGGCGCTCGCGCGCATCGGCAAAACGGCCGCGGTCGCGCGCCGCCATTTCCACATAGGCGAGCAGATGATGGCCGAAGGTGACTGGCTGCGCCGTTTGCAAATGAGTGAAGCCCGGCATTACCGTATCGGCGTGCGCGAGCGCCTTCTCGGCGAGCGCCCGCTGGTAATCGGCGAGTGCCGCGTCGATGCCGTCGATGGCGTCGCGCACCCAGAGCTTGAAGTCGGTCGCGACCTGGTCGTTGCGCGAACGCGCGGTATGCAGCCGCCCAGCCGCCGGCCCGATCAATTCCGAAAGCCGGCTCTCGACATTCATATGAATGTCCTCGAGCGCGCGCTTGAAGGTAAATTTGCCGGCCTCGATCTCTGACAGGATCGTGTCTAGACCGTGAGCGATGCGCTTCGCATCTTGCGCGGAAATGATGCCGGTTTTGGCCAGCATTGCCGCATGGGCCTTGCTTGCCGCGATGTCCTGCCGGTAGAGGTGGCGGTCGAAATCGATCGAGGCGTTGATCTCTTCCATGATCGGGTCGGGACCCGAACGGAAGCGTCCGCCCCACATTTTGTTGCTCATGATGCAATGCTCATGAAGGTTGCGCCGAGGTTTTATCGTTAATGACCGAGCCGTCTGCCGAGCCGTCCAACAACGCGCGCCGCCGTGTGACCATGCTGGCGGCCGTCTTGTTAGCAGCTTTGGGCGGCGGAATCGCGATTTTAGCCGTGCTGGCGGGGGTATACGGGATGGCGGGGCTGCGAAGCAATCCGGCCGCCGCCGGCTGTGCGCCGGCGGTCGCGGCCGCGAGCCGGATCGCGCCGCTGGCGCATGGCGAAATCGCCGCGCTCACCGTCGCGCGCACGCCATTCCGGGTGCCAGACCTCGCCTTCAAGGACGCGCAAGGGCGCGAGCGCAAGCTCTCGGACTGGCGCGGCCGCACCGTCCTTTTGAACCTGTGGGCCACCTGGTGCGTGCCGTGCCGCAAGGAGATGCCGGCGCTCGACAAGCTGCAGGCCGCGCTCGGCGGCGACAAATTCGAAGTGGTCACGATCAATATCGACACCCGCGATCCGGAAAAACCGCTCGCCTTTCTGAAAGAGGCCGGCATTACCCACCTCACCTATTTTGCCGACCCGAGCGCGAAAGTGTTTCAGGAGCTGAAACTCGCCGGCAAGGCCTTCGGCATGCCGACGACGCTGATCGTCGATCCCAATGGCTGCGAAATCGGAGAGATGGCGGGGCCGGCGGAATGGGCGAGCGGCGACGGCGTGAAGCTCGTGAGCGCGGCGATTGCGAACGGCAAAGGCGACGTCAGCAACTGATGTCGAGATTGGTCCCTAGCTTGGCCGCGGCGTTGGGGAGCGGCTGCGCGCTCTGCTGCGCGGCGTCAACGAGCTTCGTGACCGACGGTCCCACATCCGGATTGATCGGACTGTTCGGATCGCTGCGCGCGAGCCGCGCGGCGACGGCGAGTTGCAGCCGGCCGACCTGGGCACTGAAGAACGCGGACAGAAGGTTGTCCATGGCGCCACGCTTACGCCGCCAGCGTTTAAAGACCGTATCGGCTGCCCTCGGATCACCGGAGCCGCCGGTTCATAAATTGTTAGCGTTGCGGCGGAGGCGCACCGCACTGCCGCGTTCAGGCTAGGCCGTGATATCCAGTTTTGTTCCCACGCCGGGAGCCACGTTGGCGAGCGAATTCATGGTCTGCTGTGCGGCGTCGATCAGCTTGACCACTGACGCTGCATTTTGCGTGTTCATTTTCAGCATGCTGCCGGCGACGGCAAGCTGCGTCAGGCCGGCCTGGGCGCCGATCGCTGCGGTGACAAGGCTCATATCCATGATGCGGCGGACGATAGCGATCGAAACTTAAAACCCTATTGATGCCGGTAGGGTGCGTTAACCTGTCCGCGTAGGCCTCGGCTATATTCGGCCAATGGCCTACACCTTTCCGCCCGCAATCATCTGCACCCTTCTGCTTTGGCTCGGCGCGGCCGGCTTGACGACCCCCTTGCCGGCGCACGCCCAGGCCCCGCAGCCCAAGCCTGAAGAGAGCTGCGGCGACATCGAGCGCAACTACGACATGATCGGGGCCGGCGCGGTCTCGATGCAGACCAATATCGCGCTCTTTGCCGCGGCCGACCGCGGCTGCGAGCCGCTGGCGAAGAAGCTGATCGCGGCCGGCGGCTCGGTGCTGGCGCGCGACCGGCGCGGCGCGATGCCGCTTGCCCATGCCGCGCGCGGCGGTCATGCGCGGCTGGCGGCGTTTTTCCTGGCCGAAGGCGCGCCGATCGACGCGCGCAATGTGGACGGCGGCACCGCCCTGTTCGCCGCCGCCGAGGGCGAAAAGCATTCGACTGTCGCGCTTCTCCTGGAGAAGGGCGCCGATCCCAATCTGACCGGACGCTCCGGCCTGACGCCGCTGATCGCGGCCGCCTTCAAGGGCAACGACCGCATCGTCGAGGGGCTGTTGGCGCACGGCGCCGATCCCAATATGCGCGATACAACGGGCAAGACGGCGATGGTCTATGCCGCCGCGCGCGGTTTCGACGATATCGTGCGCCGGGTTCTCGACGCGGGCGTCGACGTCAACGCGCGCGCCGGCAACGAGCTTACGCCGCTGATGTGGGCCGCGGGCCACGACCAAGGCGTCGGCCCGGCGGCGGTGGAGCGCGTGGTCGATGTTTTGCTCGCGCGCGGCGCGACGCTTGACGCCGCCGACAATCGCGGCCGCACCGCGCTGATGATCGCCGCTGCGCTTGGCGATGCTGCGACCGTTGGGCTTCTTCTCCAGCGCGGCGCCGACCGCACGCTCAAGGACAGGGAGGGGAAGATGGCGCTCGATCTCGCGGCGAATGATGAGGTGCGGGCGCGGCTTGAGGGGAAGTGAGCGTCATTGCGGGGCCGGCCAAAGGCCGGAGCCTGGAATCCATAGCCGCTGACATTCGAGAAAGTCTCCCGACGATCGAATACCAACTCGGCTGCCTGTGGCTATGGATTCCGGGCTCGCCGCTTCGCGGCGGCCCGAAATGACAAGCTACATCGCCGAGAGCCAGGCGGCGAGCGCGGAGATGTCTTGCGGCGTCAGCGATTTCATCAGATCGGTCATGCCGGGATTGTTGCCGCGCGCGCCGCCCTGAAATTCCGTCATGGTCTTTTCCAGATAGGCTCGCTCCTGCCCGGCGAGCCGCGGCTGCGTGCCCTCGCCGATGAAGCCGTCCTGATGGCAACTGGTGCAGACGACCGAAGCGTTGGCGCGTTGCGCCAGCGCCGTAACATCGGCCGCCGGATGCGGCTGCTGCAGCTTCGGCCAAGGCTTTTTGGAGAAATGTTGCGCGAGCGCCATCAAGTCTTCGCGCGGCAGCGCTTCGGCGAGAGGCGACATCACGTCGTTCTTGCGCGCGCCCGACTTGAAGTCGCGGAGCTGAAAGAACAGGTAGCCGAGATTCTGCCCCCAGATCACCGGCACTGGAAAGGCTTGCTCGGGCGGTACGCCGTTTTCGCCGTGGCAGGCGGCGCAGACTTGCGCCTTCTCTTCAATGGTTTCGGCGTGGGCGGCAAGAGCAAGAACCGCAATCGCGAGCGCGATGGCAAAAAAGATAAAGCTACGTCTCATGCGCTCCACTCTCACGGCTCCGTCATTCCCGGGCCGAGCGCAAGCGAGGAGCCCGCAATCCACAACCCCGGCGTTCGCGGATATGGATTCTGGGCTCGCCGCTTCGCGGCGCCCGGAGTGACCGCAACAAAAAAGCGGACGGGGCCGTTGCCGGTCCCGTCCTGATTGCGATCGAGATGACTTTTCTCCGAAAAGTCATCTCTCTCTGGATTTTTGTATGAGCATGATCCGTTCGGAAAACCGGCTTCCACTTTTCCGGATCATGCTCTAGCCGATCGATATCGCGTCAGTCCAGCGTG